>JBLMYT010000075.1:0-8000 GCA_050258455.1 Candidatus Omnitrophota bacterium
AAATTGACATTCAGAAAATCTTATGGGTTGAGAACTATTGAAGCCACGAAAAACCTCTTATATCACGCTTTAGGAGATTTACCCGAGCCTAAATCAACCCATACATTTTTTTGAGGAAGCACATTTTTTAACTATTTAAAAAAGCTGGACAAACCTCCCTCGATCATATTTATAATCGATGAAATAGGCGAGGCTATGAAAAAACATGTGGCGCTAAACGAGCTTTTAAACCCTTTTCGTGAGATGATCGGGAAAGAACAAATTATTATTGTGCTTGCAGGAATACCCCACAATTTTCACGAATTAACGATATATCATGATGCAACTAAGGACAGCGGTTTTATTTCTTATTTAACGAACAAAGTCTCTCTCGGCCCCCTGACCAAGGAGGAATGCAAGATACTTATAAGAGACAATTTGTCAAACCGTGTGCAAATTGATGAAGATATTATAAATTCTGTAATTTTTTTATCGTCCAGGCGGCCTGAGGATTTCCAGATAATCATGGAAACAGCACTCAATACTGCAATTGGCGATGCGGAAAAACGCTCTGAAAACCATATAAAAATCAATGAAAACCATGTAAAGGAAGGCTTTGAAGCCCTGATTAAACTAAGAGGTGATCTATGCCCTGAGATATGGGGAAAAATTTCAGAAAGAGGAAAAAAATTTATCATAACTAAATTGAATATCAATAAAAATAGTTCAATAGATCCGCTTGACTTGGAGTATGGAAATCTCGAAATGAAAAACTTACCCCAGAATGATATAGAAGAACTTCAAAATTATGGATTTTCAGACTCGGAAGAAGCTCGGCTTGTCGTCCCCATGTACTTCCAGGAATGGATCAAAAAGAATGATCAAATTTAGATGGAGAAATAAAAATGACAGGATTTAAAACAAAAGAAGCGATTAGGCATATCACCGATTATTACCGAAATGATTATGAAATGATAATGGATATCTTATCATGCCGGTGGTCGGAAGTATTGGTGTTGGGATTAAGAAGGTTTGGAAAGACATCACTGCTTAATAGAATTGAAGGATTTGTCAATAAGCCGGAGGAATACCGCGAATTCCTGGAAAAAGGGCTAGAGAATTGGGATATGGCCCGTGACGGAAACCCACCGAGCAAAGAGTTTTTTGAAGAAATGAAAACGCTGAATGGGATAGCACTTCAAATTTCATTTCTGGATGAGATTGAAAGATGCGAAGAAAAAACAATATTTTTTTTCAGACAAATATCCGGGTTAAAAAAGTATAATAAAATCAGTTTTGAAGGAATAGCGGACTCACTACCTCCCAAAGTATTTATTTTGATGGATGAGTTTTCCGAACTTTCAGGCCAAAGCGCTCAATGCGAAAGGAAGAGGGAATTTTTTTTAAAACTCTACAAGTCCGCGAGAAATATTGTAAGCAAAGATATTGTGTTTATCATTTCGGAACCACCTTCGATATTTTCTGTTTTTGAAGGTTACAATTCCCTGAATCCAACAATAAACGATATTGCAGAAGCAATTCAGTCCCGTAAATTATTTGAACTTAACGGTTTGTCCCCCCAGGAAAAGCATGACCTGTTTTGCCTTAGAAAAACCCATAATTATGGCGCAAATTCGGACCAGAGTAAAATCAGATCCTTACTAGATCGTATCAGTGGGATTCCTTTAGAAGTACAGTATGCAGGAGAAATTTATTTTAGAAATCCCGAAAGGGATTTGGAAGATATTTTGAAAGAAATAATAAAATCATTTGGTGGTGTTGTAAAGGGCAGCATCATTAAAACAATGAATTCAAGACAGAAGGTTTTAATCAGGCTTGTGACCGAATGTGAGAAAACCGGAGAGCTCAATATTCAGCATTTATCGAAGAATGGTGTCGAATTATTTCATGAATTAAAAAATTTCGGACTCCTAACTAAAAATGACGCCGGTAATATTAAATTTTCATCGGAACCTATTCGGTACATTTTGTGTGTGGAATTGCAGGAAATGTCTGCCATTGTTGAAGATGAAATATACCATAGAGAATTGAAAAATGTTTATATTCCCCAGGAAGAAAACGGAACTAAAAAAATGAGCTTGGCCAACAATTGGGATGGTAAAATCAGAATTCATCACCTCTCGGATCTTGCCCTGGGAGCGCTGGTTGTAAACTGCAAATATGATGAAGACTCGCCCATGGAATTAACATTACTGAATAAAGGGAATAACCCATTTAAAGCGTACCTTGAGTACATCAAGCTCCCATCAAACAGGCCTCATATCATTGTGTTTTCCGGAGATATCGCTCAAGATGACCATAAATATTACTACAAGGGTTTAAAAGAATTCATAAACGAAGTTCAAAAAAATATTAATCCGCTCCCGGGTGAAACCAATTTTATTCCGAAAAAGCAAATTCTTTTGGTTCCCGGTGAAATGGATATTTTCAAATATAAAGAGGAAGGGTGTAAAACCAAGGAGGATTTAAAAAAACTGGATAAAGAGTGTTTTCACTACTTTTTTAACGAATTCAAAGACTATGCTCTGCCGCAAGAAAATCCTTCCGAGAACTCCCTGGAAAATGGGATATCGATCGAAATACCATCGATCCAGAGAGAGCCCGGATATAAGTTGCAATTCCTTCTATTCAATTCCGCAACCATGGAATGGGACAAAAATCATAATAAAAAGCGCTGGGAATTTTTAAAAGATTTAAAAGGTTACATTCATGGTGGAAATTCCGAAAAAATAAAAGAAGCGCTGGACCATTTGATCGGGGAAGAAATCGGGATTATCAACCTGGATGGTATCGAAAAAGACAAATGTAAAATCGGTATCAACAATGAAATATTACGAATCGCCGTTACTCACCACAACCTGAATCCCTATGAAGTGCGCAAAAACGCAACATCGTATACCGTAGACACATTGAATGCGTTTGATGCAAAGAAGACGCTTTTGCTCAATCAATTCGGCGTGATACTGCATGGTCATCAGCGAAAACCAATATTCATAAAGGAAAAGTTGTATGAAAAGGAAGTACCTTATTTAAAAACAATTCTGATGAATGGCGCTGGGAGATTCACCGATACCGAGCATGGGGTAGACAGTGAGGGATTTTCCCCCTCGTTTAACTGTTATGTGATTCAAAAGTTGTCTTCAAACGGGAATGACATGGCAACAACACCAATGGGGAATTTCGGGCTCACCAGTTTTGTTTGTACTTACCATAAGGATGACTCTAAATTTATTGACGAAATGCCCATTCAAGAAAAGATTTTAACCAGTGGCGATTAAATCATGAAAGACGTTTACAAATTAAAAATTTCCCTGATGAGTAACGGCGTTCAAATCACACCCGAAGCCCTCCATTTCCTGACCGGAGATGAAAATAATCCCCTTTCCGTTTTCGACTATGTCACCACCTCCGGTCTACTTCTCATTCTACCCGGCAATGTTTACGTCAATGCCAATTTCATGGAAGATTTTTGTAAACGATCCCCAAACATCCTGGATTTCAGCAACAAACCGATGATCCGATCTCCCTTCGGAAATGTTGATGTGTCTTGGCTGCCCGTACCTTCCTACCATAATAAAACATTACCATCGGGAAAACCCGCAACCGAAGTGATCATGACCCACGCAGACCGGGCACGCATATCGCCCATTCGGGGATGCAGCAACCGTTGTCAGTTCTGTGACCTGGGAACCTCCCATCCTTATCAAAAGGCAAGTATCGAAGATATCGATGCAGCCATGGACATCGCCTGGCAAGACTCCGCAGCCAAACCCAAACATATACTGATTAGCGGCGGGACTCCCTATAAACAAGACGAAGCCTACCTGGACGGCGTTTACGAACATGTCATAAAAAAATGCCCGGTTCCTGTTGACGTCATGATGGCCCCGAGAGAAGACACCCGTATCCTTCACCGATTGCACGATTGGGGATGCGAAGGACTTTCTATCAATCTGGAAATCGAGGATGAGGCATCGGCCCAAAAAATTATCCCGGAAAAATACCGTATCGGTAGAGCAAAATATCTCGAGTTTATCGAAAAAGCAGTCGCCGTATTTGGAAGGGGCAAGGTGCGGTCATGCATCATTCTCGGTTTGGAGGATGAAAAAGCCACCCTCAACGGGGTCGAGCGTTTGGCTCAAATCGGGTGCGATCCGGTGTTGAGCTCCTTCAAACCACTAAAGGGAACCATCCTGGAAAATATCCTATCCCCCGATGTAGTTTTCCAGGAAGCGGTGTATGAACAAGCGGAAAAAATCGCAGAACATCACGGGGTGCTCCTGGGGCCGCGATGTATCCCCTGCCAGCACAACACACTCACATTCCCCCTCGAGAACAGAGGCTATTTCTTTTATTAACAGGTGAAACATGATAATGAAATTAAATGAAAGAACACGGCAAATTCGCGAACGTATCGGTAAAAGGCAACTGTGTTGGTTCGGGGTACGCGGAATCGATGCGGACCCTCTGGCAAAATACGGCGACCTCACACATATTTATGGTCAGACGGCGCCCTCTTATAAAAGCCTGGAAATATACGAAAAGAGTCTGGAAAGCATTCTCATGCACCGCGTCGACCTGAATATGTACGATGTCGATTTCGATCAGGATATCCATACCAGAGAATTCAAACGAACCGTTCTTTTCGGTGTCAAAAAAGAAACCGTACTGGTTCCCTATAGACCCCAGGAGTTTCTTTCCTCCATCTATTTCACGCACGGTGACATCTTCCATTATTATGGATTATTCCACGAATTTCAGAGAGCCTTCGAACACAAACCCTGGGTTGAAAAATCGATCCGAGAAGCAGGAATTAACGGCATCCCCTGGGAATACGTCCGAAACATCGAGCGTGACATGGTAAAGGGAAAGATAGCAAATGGAAAAGCTATATTGATCCGGCCCCCCTACAGCAGCGGTGGTGCAGGCTACGCAATCATCCGGGAAATCGAAGATATCTATACCAACCCAGTCAGTGCCTCCGATGATGGATTTTTCTCAGTTGCACCTTTCTTTGAAAAATCCATACCGATCAACATCAACGCCTGCGTTTATGTCGATAAATGCGTGGGGGTATTCTTACCTTCGTTTCAATTGATTGGTGTGAAAGAGCTTACCGGTCGGCCCCTCGGTTACTGCGGCAATGATTTCGGCGCACTAAAAAAATTGGATAAGGAAATCATCAATCAAATCGAACAAATCACAACCCAGGTGGGTTTGTGGCTGGCGAAAAAAGAATACCTGGGAATATTCGGGTTGGATTTGCTGGTTGAAGGCGGTAAAGTCTACATGGTAGAAATCAATCCCCGATTTCAGGGTTCGACAATGCTTTCGTGCAAACTAGCAGAACGTATTGAGGATCCGGATCCCTATGGGGAACACATGGCCGCGTTCATGGGAATGGAATCTCCCGTGGTTCCCCCATTGTGGGAGCGAGTAAATCGAATGGAAGCGATGGCGCAAGTCGTCGTTTACAATTCCCTTCCCCGGGATGTTCATCTGAATTCCCGTGAAGTGGATAAATTAACGGAGGATTATAAGGGATTGCCCCGAAATTATGTGACCGTTGCCCCGGAAGGAATGATTTTCAAGAAAATCTATTTCAAAAGTGTAACGGCGGACGGGTACAAGCTTTTTCCCGAAATAGCGACTGAAATAACGCAAGTACTTTCAGATATCATTCGATAAGAAAGGAGGATTTTTCATGACCGATAAAAAATGGAACGTATTTATATCCTATGCATCGGAAGATAAAGAACGGTATATCGACCCTATTATAGAAGAACTAAAAAGAAAAAATATTACTTATTGGCTCGATCAAAATGAAATAATTGATGAATCGTTTGCAAAAAAAATTAATGAAGGGCTTGCCAATTCGGAATATGTCGTTGCGTTTCTCAGTCAGCGATATTTCCAAAAAAAATGGACCGAAGAAGAGTTTTGGGCTGCAAAGGAATTGGAGAGGCCTGAAAACGTAGTGATTCCCATTTTACTTGAACCCAAGGATACATTACCGAGCCTTCCGTTATTAGGCCGTTATATCAAATGGGAGGGCGCGCCCAAAGTGGCCGATGAAATCGCTAAGCGAATTTCATTCAACCAGGCAAAACATGTTCCCGACAGAACTTCTAAACCAAAGATTGAGATTACAAGCAACTTATTGGAGTGGTGTTTGGAAAGGATTTTCCAGGATCAATACGATGAAGGAAATGCGCGGGGCGCATGGTCCAGAATGTATCCCGGTTATTTAAATGTTCTTTTTCAAGAAGATCCAAGCAACGGAAAGGAAACGATCACATTCTCTACCTGGATTGCGGATGCGTTAATGACCTATTGGGCTCGCTGCGAAAACAAAGAAATAAAAGATGAAATCTGGAAAAAGATTCATCGATTCAGGGATTACCTGATAAGGCATTATGAAGACCAGATCAGTGGATTTGGGCTGTCAGGCCCTACCGATTCCGTGGGACAATCAACGATTATATTCGATCTTCGCCATACGGCCTGGGCTGTCATGGCATTGACGAGAATCGATATAGAAGATAATGAAACCTCAAGAATCATTCGAAACGCAAGTGGGAAATTATGGGAACAAATCTCAACCATGAACCCGGCCGAACAATTTCCGGTAACCAATGCCGCGCTCCACAGGTTTTTGTCCGAAAAGAGCCTCCCCTACCGATTAGACATTTCACCGCACAAGATTCGCAATGAAATGAAACGTATTGAAGCGGAACTTATCAATAAATTCAATAGCCGTCATTACTGCTGGGGTTGGTTGAATGACGATAAAGTCACCAAAACATGCATCGATAATGCGTTAACGATAATCCATATATTGGATTATTATTCGATCATCGATGTCGAATTAAGAGATCAATTGGAAAAGGCCGCTACCCATCTCCTGGACAATGTCTTGATTCATTTAGACGGCAATAAAGCCGGCTTACCGTTTATGAAAGGGAGTCGAGTAGCCGCCCCCGATCTGGGAACAACCGTTTTTTTTGTGTACATATTGATCGATAAATTAAGGCTTGACCGTAATAATGATAAAATACGAAAATTGATAAATTTTATAAATTCACTGGAAGCAAGGTTGAAATACGCCAATTATTCTTATCCCTGGTATCTTGCCCCTATCTTTCATTTGGAGTCGGAAACTCGGTAGGGAAAGTCGCAAGTCGTGCTCGGTGCGTTACTTTGTTACTAAGTTCACCTTCATTAAAGATGGATTGAAAGGGAAAACTCCAGCGATTGCGGGCGCATCTTATCGTAAGGTCCACATTATGGATGCCCAGGATCGTCATCGAAAAATTGGCCGAGAAGATAAAACAAGATACTTGAATAAATTACATTTTTTTGATATGATTGAATATTGAGGAGCGTTGTCCAATGCCGGTTTAAAAAGGAAAGAAAAGGCAAAAAAAAGTTGAAGAATCAATATGACTCCGCCTGGAAAGAAGTTCTCAAAAAACTCTTTAAAGATTGCCTACAATTCTTTTTTCCCAATATCCATGACGCCATCGATTTTACCAAAGAAGTCGTTTTTCTGGATAAAGAACTCAAAGAGATTTCCCCGGACAGCAATCAGAGCGATCGCGTGGCGGATATCCTGGCGAAGGTGCATCTGCTCAAAGATAAGGGCCTGGTTTATATCGGTTTGATTCTTCATGTCGAAGTCCAGGGTCGGCAAGAATCCGAATTCATGGATCGGATGTTTACCTATTATTACCGGGCATACGATAAAGAGAAGAAAGAGAAAATACCGGTTATCAGTCTGGCAATATTAACAGATAATAACCCCAACTTCAGACCAGATACGTTTCATTTTAATTTTTGCGGGTTTGACATTCGGATGACGATTCCGATTGTCAAAATACTGGATTATAAATCGGACAAAGAATTAAAAGAAAAATTGGAGACATCGGACAATCCGATGGTCATGGTAGTGAAAGCGCAGTTGAAGAGTCTTGAAGTCCAGGGCTCCGATAATCAACAGA
>JBLMYT010000076.1:0-29324 GCA_050258455.1 Candidatus Omnitrophota bacterium
TGACAAAAACGGTTTAAGTGATAGAATATTTTAAAACTTAAACTCCCGGAGAATAGAAAATGACAGACAAGATTCGCTGCGCCTGGGTTCCTTTGGACAAACCGTTATATATCAAGTATCACGACGAAGAATGGGGCGTGCCGGTTCATGACGACCGACACTTATTCGAAGCAATTGTATTGGACGGCGCTCAAGCCGGCTTAAGCTGGTGGGCCGTACTCAATAAACGAGAAAATTACCGCAACGCGTACGATAACTTTCATCCGGAAATCGTCGCTTCTTACGATGAGAAAAAAATCCAGGAACTTCTGATAAATCCCGGTATCGTCCGAAACCAAATGAAAATCCGGTCTTCGGTTAAAAATGCTCAGGCGTTTTTAAAGATTCAGGAGGAATTCGGAACCTTCGACTCCTATATCTGGGGTTTCGTCGGCGGAAAAACCAAGGTCAATCACCGGAAAAGTATCAAAGAGGTTCCCCCGAGTACGACAGAATCCGACACGATGAGCAAAGACCTGAAAAAACGCGGCTTCACTTTTGTCGGCTCCACGATCTGTTACGCATTTATGCAAGCCGTGGGCATGGTCAACGACCACACGATCGACTGCTTCCGCTATGATCAGGTATAAATTCGAAATTTCGAATAAAATCCGGATTTTAAATTTAAATCTCCGACATTCGTATTTTATTCCCTGATATCATGTTCCCCCTTCCATTTAAAGATTACCGCCTCCGAAACATTGCATGGCCCCCTTCATTACTGATCCGACAATTCGGCAGCGTTTTACTCTTTAAACACCTCGTGGGATGGAAACACTTCGTTCCCTGGCTGGTTCGTCATAGCCTTCCCTCTTTTCCGGTTGCTGCGGGCGCTGTGGGTATGGGTTGCATCGGTTATCCCGCGCATCCGGTTTTTGAAGTCACCAACACCTGCAACCTGCGCTGCATTCATTGCCACGCGTCCAGCGGCAAACCCGACCCCAACGAATTGACCACGGCCGAAGCCAAACGGGTGATCGACGGCGTCGCTGCGACCCGCGAATTTCGGATGCTGGTTTTTACCGGCGGCGAACCCCTGATCCGACCCGATATTTTCGACTTGCTGACGTATTCGAAAAAACAGGGTCTGATTAATGTGGTGGCAACCAATGGCACGATGATCGATGAACCCATGGCGCGCGACTTGCGAAAAGCCGGCGTGGTCGGTGCTGCGATTAGCCTGGATTCGGCGTCGCCGACGATTCACAATCAAATCCGTCGCCACGAAACCGCGTTCGATCTGGCCCTGCGCGGGATGCGGGCCGTGAGAAAAGCGGGAATCCTCCTTCAAGTCAATGTCACGGCCATGGAATACAATTTCGACCATCTGGAGGAATTGATCGCTCTGATCGAAGCGAACGGTTCGGGAATCATTCTGATGTATCAACTGGTACCGGTGGGCCGCGGCAGCGGGATCGAGACCGCCGCGCTCAATGTCGGAGACAATGAAAAACTGTTGCGTTTTTTATCCCGAGTCCAGGGAACCCTTTCCTCGATTGTGGAACCGGTAGCCGGTCCCCAATACTGGCCGTTTCTTTTGGAGAAACGAGGTAAAACGTCCCCTTCATGGATCCGGCGCGCCGAGACGGTGTTTTTCGGTTGTGCGGCCGGTCGCGGGTTCGTGTATATCAAAGCCAACGGTGAGGTGTGGCCCTGTCCGTTTGTGGAAGTCAGTGCGGGAAATATTCGCGAAAAGCGTTTCACGGATATTTATCCCGGAGCGGAGTTGTTTCAGCGGTTACGGAAGCGGGAGTTTTTACTCAAAGGAAAATGCGGGGAGTGTAATTACCGGAAGATGTGCGGCGGATGCCGGGGACGAGCCCTGGCTTGCACCGGGGATCTTTTTGCCGAAGATCCGTCCTGTTTTCTTCGATGAGATGTTCGCTGCTCGGTTTATTTTTTTAAGCCGGCTTTAATCAGCATCGAATTGACGATTTTTTTGTTATCGTTGGAAAGCGGCATCAACGGTGCGCGCGTCGGACCTCCATAAAGGCCGAGCGAATCCATGGCCGCTTTAAGAGCAGGCACGCCCCATCTGGAGGTAATTGCCGTATTCAATGAAATAAGACTCAATTGAAGCGCCTGGGCTTCTTTGATTCGGCCGTTGAAGTAGAGTTGATGAATGGCAACGCAATGATCCGGCGCAATGTTGGCGAGTGCCAGGATGCCGCCGATGGCTCCGATCGAAAGCGACGGTAACAAAAAGCCGCCCGATCCGGCCAGAATCTGAAACGCCGGCCCTTCCTGACTGCGAAGGGTTCCCATTTTGACCACGTTCCCACTGGAATCTTTCAACCCGAGCACGTTCGCATGCTTGGCAATTGCGGATAACGTTTCCACGTCCAGGTCGATACCGGTGTTCGCCGGCATGTTGTAGAGTAAAATCGGAATCGGGGAATTATCGGCGACTTCAAAGTAATGGGAGATGATTGCGTCCGGGTTCATCTGCCCTTTGTAGTAGGACGGATTAATCACCAATGCCGCATCCGCACCGATTTCGGCTGCTTTCTGCGTTAAGAAAATCGTTTCCACCGTGGACTGGCACCCGGTTCCGGCAATCATCAATTTATTGGAAGGAATCACCTCGCGTGCGGTTTCCATGATCAGAATTTTTTCAGCTTGACTCAGCATCACGTATTCGCCGTTTGACCCCAGAACCACAAAGCCGCGTAAATCAAACTCGGATAATATCGCAATATTGCTCTTCAGCGCATTTAGTGCAAGGGCACCTTTTTCGTCAAAGGGAGTCGGAAGCGGCGGATAGATTCCATTTAACAAGAGAGACGTTTTACTATTCCGTGGGATATCGTTTTCATTCATGCCATTTATTTTATATCATAACGAATAATTTTTCAATGATTGTAACTATTGAAACGGAAACTCTCGGTTCTTGTAACAAAAGTTTCGTTTAATTTTCAAAAAATTTGAAATAATGTAGAATGAAATTATATAATTTTGATATCTGGGATGATCGCGGACGAATCGCCCCCATTTTCCACGTGTGCCCAACCACGATCACCGCCAAGAAATAATTCTGAGGGCGGTTCCCGAACCGCCCCTACAAAATTTGCCTTATTTGATCCCTGGTCCCCAATTGGCAATAATTGTTTATCCTTAAGGATCTTCGATGCATCATTCGTAGGGGCGATTCGCGAATCGCCCCCTTTTTCCCTACCCGTCTTTCCACGGGCAGATACGCGGGTCTGCCCCTACGGAACCCAAATTCTCTGCCCAATTTGTAGACATATTGAAAATTTAATCCCATTCCTGTAAAATATCCTCTTTAATCAAGGAGTCCATCGTGCCCCCACACACGGCATTATCCCATCATCCTTATATACCCGGACACTTCCGAAGCCGGGCAACCTTGCCTTCCATCCTGTTGATTCTGAGTCTTGCCTTTTTCTTCATTAACCTCTTGACGCCCATGCTTCAAGGCGATGAAACCGGCTTCAAATTCTTTCGAAATTACAATTATAAAGAATACGAGCATCAACCCCAAAACTGGGGAATGGCTCAGGCACGAAACGGCATCCTCTACGTGGCCAATCACGGCGGGATATTGGAATTCGACGGCGTGTCGTGGCGCGTGATTTATGTTCCGAACAAAATCGTGCGCTCCCTCTCCATCGATGAAACCGGAACCGTGTATGTCGGTGGAAAAAATGAAATCGGATACCTGGCACCCGATACCAAAGGTTCTTTGCATTACGTCTCGCTCACGGATCAAATTACCGAACCGGACGCGAAAAATTTCGCAGACGTCTGGAGCACCCACGCCGCTTCAACCGGCATCTATTTCTGTGCTTCGAAATTTTTGTTCTGCTGCGATCCGCATTCGAAAAAAATAAAAACTTTTAAAACCGCCACGCAATTCAAATCGTCCTTTATCGTTAATGGATCGCTGGTTGTCCAGGAAAAAGATAAAGGACTCCTTCGCCTGACCCACGGGTCATGGGTTCCGGTTCCGGGCGGGGAAACCTTTTCGACTGACCGAATTTATTTATTCGCACCCTATAATCAGAACAAGAAAACCGGAACGTCAACGTTTCTGATCGGAACCTGCGAGATCGGATTTTTCCTCTATGACGGAAAAACCATGACCCGTTTCCCCAACGAGGTGGACCCCTATTTAAAGGAGAAACTCTTTTCCCATGGCATCGGTCTCTCCAACGGCGATTTTGCCCTGGCAACCCTTCAGGGCGGTGTCGTTATAATGGATTCGCAGGGGAAACTTAAATCCGTATTCGATAAGAAATACGGCATTCAGGATGACAACGTCAAATTCGTGTTCGAAGATGACCGCGCCAATTTGTGGCTGTGCCTCAATCAGGGGCTATCCAAAATCGAATACAATTCGCCGCTTTCCCTTCATGACGAACGCGCCGATTTACCCGGTCTGGCCATCTCCGTTATCCGCCATCACCAGGAGTTATTCGCCGGAACCTCCAACGGCTTGTACGTCCTGGAGTCGCCGCAACACTTTCGCCCGGTTCCGGGCATCAACGCCTCATGCTGGGGGCTGTTATCGGTCCACGATTCGCTTCTGGCAGCCACAGACTCCGGGGTTTTTGAAATTAAAAACAAGAAAGCCGAGTGTTTTCTCCAAAAACGGGCCTATGTGCTCGTGCCCTCCCGACGTTTTCCCGGAACCGTCTGGTGTGGAACCGTCAATGGGTTAACTGCGTTGTCCCTTAAAAACAACCGGTGGGTCGAAGGCCCGGAATTGACCACGATCGCCCATGAAGTCCGAAGCATCGCCGAAGACGAACGGGGAACCCTCTGGCTGGGTGCTTCAACCGGCGGCGTTTCAAAACTGCGTTTCCCTTCGGGAATCGATCATCCGGAAACGATTTACTATGACGAGGCATCCGGAATCCCGAAAGACCGGGTCTTTGTGAGCGAAGCGGCGGGACACACGGTGTTTGCGACCGAAAAAGGGATATACCGCTTCGATGAGCCGACCCACCGGTTTGTCCCCGATGACACCCTGGGACCGGAATTTAGCGGCGGCTCATCCCAACCGGTCTTTTTCCTGGTTCAGGATGCCGATAACCAAATTTGGTTTAACTCCGAATCCCGAAATTTCTGCGCCATTCCCGATAAGAATAATAAACAGTTATTTACCATTTCTGCCGCGCCTTTTCGCCGCATCCCGCTCATTCAGGTCAACGCCATTTATCCGGATCCCGACGGCAATGCCGTCTGGTTTGCAAGTTACGACGGCCTCATTCGCTACGATCGCACGATTAAAAAAAATTATGCCCAACGCTTTGAGACCCTGATCCGACGAATCACCGTCAACGATCAATTGATTTTCGACGGTTTCAAATATCATGTCAAATCCAGTCCATCCCAAACCGCCGCGGCCTCGTATCCCACGTTTGAATATAAAAATCGAAATTTCCATTTTGAATTCACGGCGCCTTCCGGGGAGAGTGAAACCCATCCCCAATATCGATCCATCATGGAAGGATACGATAAGCAATGGTCGAACCCGACCATTGATTCCAAACGCAATTACACCAACCTGGACGAAGGAACGTACACCTTTCGGGTGCAGGCCCAAAACATTTACGGGTATTGGGGAAACGAAGATGTCTACCGGTTTGTGGTGCTGCCCCCGGTTTACAAAACCTGGTGGGCCTATTTAATCTATGTTTCGGGTTTTGTCGTGTTTGTCTTTTTCATCGTGAAATGGCGCGCCGGTAAATTGCAAACCGAAAAACACAAGCTGGAAGAAATCGTCAAGGAACGCACCCAGGAGATTCAGGATAAAAGTTCCCGGCTGGAAGAACAAACCCTTCAATTAAAAAGCCAATCCGAAAAGTTAAAAGAAATGGATCAGATTAAGTCGCGGTTCTTTGCCAACATTTCCCATGAGTTTCGCACCCCGCTCACCCTGATCATGAGCCCCCTGGAAGAAATCCTTTCGGAAACCCGCGACAAAAAACAACGAGAAACCTTTCATGTCATGCTTCGCAATTCGCGGCAATTGCTGGTGTTAATCAATCAACTGCTGGACCTGGCGCGTTTTGACAGCGGCAGAATGAAACTCCGGGCCGGTTTTCGAGATATCATTCCCTTTTTAAAAGGCATTGTGTCCGCGTTTTCCAATATTGCCGTTAAGAATCGATTGGAACTGACCTTCCGTTCCGAAATCGAAGGCGTGACCCTTTACTTCGATTCCCAACGACTGGAAGAAGTGATGAATAACCTGCTGATCAATGCCGTTAAATTCACGCCGCCCGAAGGAACCATCACGGTTTATGTGTTTGAAACCGATGGCTTTATCCATGTCTCGATCAAAGACACAGGGCCCGGTATTTCCAGGGAACGCCTCCCGCATATTTTCGACCGGTTTTCCCATCCGGAAACCACCGGGGGAATCCAGAAAGGAACCGGTATCGGATTATCGTTGACCAAAGAAATCATCCTGCTGCATCATGGTAAAATCGATGTTCACAGCGAAGAGGGAAAGGGAACCGAATTTGTGATTCAACTCCCCATGGGCTCGGAACATCTTCAACCCGATGAAATCGTGCCTAGCGAATGGACGGCGCCTCCTTCCGGTGAAAGCCGAACGCTCGATCCGGGCGATACCGCCGATAGCCAGGGCGGGGAATCTCTTTCGGACAGCTCCGAACCGGATCAGGAGAAGACCGAGCAATCCGGGACCGTGGTCCTGGTTGTCGAAGACCATGCGGATGTGCGACGATACATTCGGAGCGCCCTGGAACCCGATTATGTCGTGATGGAAGCCGGTGAAGGCAGAGAAGGCATTGAAAAAGCCAAAGAAGTCATTCCCGATTTGATCATCAGCGACATCATGATGCCCGATGTCGATGGGTATCAGTTGTGTCATGAGTTAAAAAAAGACATTAAAACGAGTCACATTCCGATTATTCTGTTAACGGCCAAAGCGTCGGAAGAGAGCATCATTCAAGGTCTTGAAACCGGAGCCGATGATTATGTCACCAAACCGTTCAATACCAAAGTCTTACTGACCCGGATCAAGAACCTCATCGATTTGCGGCGGCAACTGCAATTGAAGATTCAGCGCCAGAAAACGCTTCTGCCTTCCGAAATCCCCGTCTCCTCTCTGGATGAGACATTCCTCAAGGAGTTTCAGGAACTGATCGATAAAAACCTCTCGGATCCGGATTTTGATGTCGACCACTTGTGTCGGAAATTGATCATGGGACGTTCGACCCTCTTTCGCAAAGTGAAGGCATTAACCGGTGAAACCCCCAATCAATTCATCCTCTCGTATCGGTTGGAGCGCGGGGCTCAGTTGTTAAAAAAGAACTTCGGCAATGTCACCGAGGTGGCCATGGAAGTGGGATTTTCCAGCCCCACCTACTTTGCCACGTGCTTTAAAGAAAAGTTTCATCAATCGCCGTCCACGTTCCAGGCGTCCGAGAGCAAAACCAAATCCTGACTGAATGCCTCCTCCATCGCAATCTTCATAATAAAATAAAATTTCCTTTGTTTTCTCTTATTCGTTTATGGTATCATTGAATTAATTTTTGAGAACGTAAACGATTGGAGATGGAGGTATGGAATGGGACTCTTTATCAGTCTATATTTCAATTTTAACGGAATCACCCCCGAGCAGTACGAAACCGTCTATGAGGAGAGCAAAACGCTGTTGAATCATTTCCCCATTCAACTGGTGCGCTACACGATCGAGAAAAAATACGATGTGGAGCGGCGGATATTTACGCCGAACATCGTCAAAAATCCGGGTCAGGACGATGAGCATTGGCGGGTGGAAGGCGATTCGGTGAGCGGCAAGAAGGCGGAAACCTTCATGCTCTATAAAAAAGAGTACATGAAGGACAGCGGGGATTTACTGCCCGATAAGGACGTGTTATGGGCGCCGCCGGATTCTCTGGAGTATCCCGGCGGTAACGGCTATGATTTATTTGGGAGTAAAACCCAGGGGTACCCCTATCATTTTGCCATGCTCGCCGTATCGATGTTATTCGAAAGTCGGTTTCCCGGGAATGCATACATCAATGGCGATATCGAACCGTGGCAGGTCAACGTCATTCTCAAGTGGATGAACCAATGCAGTTTCCTAAACGGACCCATAATCAAACCCATTTGCATGGATGGGGTGAGTTTGTGGAAACGGCTCGATGGGTTGTATACCGATAAAGAAGAGATGATTACCCGTTTTAAGGCGGTATTTCGGGGGTCCGATTGTGAAATGCTTGAAACGCTTCTCAACCATGCCGATCCGGATGTGGTGGAGACCTATTTTTGCAAGGAGCTAAACCGGTGGGAAAGTCTCTCGCAATTGGGAGCCAAACGGTTGATCAAGCAGTGGATCACCACCACCCGAGATTTGAAAAAATTGATCCGGTTTGTTAAAACGCCTCAGGGACGGGCGGGCAAATTTAAATTGGACGATTTATTAAACGTGCTTTGCGCCATGTTTATCCATATTCCGGTTGAAGAGCGTGAACCGTTGTTTATCTTCAGCATGAATGAAAAGCGTCTGCATACGATCGGCGATTGGTTTACCCAGACTTTCATGTTGATGGGAGGGGCCAGGAATGACGTCGATTATTATATCAGTCCGGCAGAGCTTTTCGATGTTTTCAGCGAGTTTGAGTCTGATCCGGCAAAGAGAAATGAATTACTCACCATCATTCAAACCAGTGAGGCGGAAAATCGGGATTATTTAAATAATTTAAGGTCTCAAATCGAAGAGATCAAGAAGCAAAAGGAGATCGAGGAGCAGGCCGGTTCGGAGACTGAGGGTGAAGACTTGATCGATACCCTGTTTGAGGAATACGGTTTTGATGAGAATAAAGAGGATGCGGCCCAGATCATCATCGAGTCGGCGTTATCGCAGCGGATTAGAATCCCGAAAGAAGAAGAGCTGGCCGTTTCCTTTCGTGACTCGTTGAAAAAGTTTGTGGAAAGGAATAAAGACGTATTGGATAAGTATTTAAACAATGAGGACCGAAATTTCTTATTAACCAAGATCATGGAATTCAGTTTTCGAGAAGGGATCGTGTTATTGGATAAAGTATGGAAGGAGATTGACAATGAGGTACGCCTCCCGGTACTCAAGGGGATCTTGAGTCTGGTGATCATCCACAATGATGAAATCAATTTTTGGCGTTGGCGTATTCATTTATTGGAGACTAAATCATTGTGGCAATATATTGCGTTGGGTGATTCCGAAACCGCGATGGAACCGGAGCCTCCGGCGTCGTTGGCGTAGACTCTTAATATTTTGGTACGATTTTTAAGGAATTTGGGACGCGGTTGAAGGCGGCCCAGCGGCCATTTTTATATAATACCTCCGGATCAACGATCGGGTTGATCCGACGGAGGTATCCCATGAAGGAGAAGACGATTTCCGACCGGGTGGTCGAATACGTGTTGACCGTACCGGATCATGAATTTGCCGAATTAACCGCAGCGGTACTCGCGCATTCGTTTTGTATGGATCGAACGAAGTTATCGCGGCATTTTAAGCGCGGGGTTCACATGACCCTGGAAGATTTTTTAATCCGGGAGAAGATGACCCGTGCCGCGTTTCTCTTAAAAGCTCAGGAACGGATCACCGTGGAAGAGGTATCGAAAAAAATCGGGTACAGCACCGCGGATTATTTTATTCGAAAGTTCAAGTCGTATTATGGGATTGCGCCGGGGAAGTACCGCGAGTACAAACAGGGCCGTTCCTGAATGAAGTATCGAACCAGCGACCGGCTCTCTCATCCCGATCCCAAAATCGAGATATTTAAGACGATTTTTAATCCGGAAAACTAAAATTAAAAAGGAGAATGCATATGAAGTTATTAAATGTTGAGTTGTTTCGCCGTAAACAAGTGACGGTTTGTTTGTTGTTGGTATTATCGTGTTGTTTTTTTTCTCATGCGCTAATGGGCGTCGAATCCAAGAGTAATGGCGATATCAACGTCTATGAAAAAAAGCAGTTGTTTATCTTTCCCATGGTTTGTAATAATCATATCAGCAGCGAACGGAAAGATTTCCTCGAAAACCAATTGTACAAAATGTTTGTGATCGATTTTAAACGAATCGATTATTGTTCGATCAAAGCAGAGGATACGATCGATTCCTTCCTGCAGGATGCGCACGCGTATATTTTAAAGAATATCAAAAGTATTACGACCAAACGCTTGCAGCCGGACGGGAAATTCAAGGAAGAGATGGTCACGGCCGAAGACCTGTTAAAAACAACCGAAAACGCCTTTGTGCTGGTACCCGTCATCGATTCGCTAAAAAAAGAAGCGGTTTGTAAGAAAAATTCCACGGATTACATTTATACTATGTATGTGCACTTTGATATTTACAGCACCAAAACAAAGGAGAAACTAAAAACCCTTCAAATCAATAATAAGACCAATTTGCTCGGAAGCCTGGCCTCGATTTCGGGTGGTTTCGAGGTGGATAACAGCGACCTGGCAGGTCTCCCCGAAGAAACCCAAAAAGATGAAGAAACGTTTCGAAGCTCCAGTACCGGTTTATTTGTCGTACTCAAAAAGCAATTAAAAGAAATGCCGGAATTTCGAATCACGGCCGCTCTATCCAAAGTCAACCATACCTCGTTCGGATTCGATATGGGAAAAGATTCCAGTATTAAAATCGACCATCGGTATAAAACCTATGTCACCACCGCTGATGGCAAGCAAAAGATGACCGGGTTCGGCAAGATTCGAACGGTCGCCGATTCCTCTTCCGAAGCTCAAATCTTAATCGGACACCCGACCGAAGGCGATCAGGTCATGGAAGAACCCAAGGTGGGGATCAATGTCACCGCGGGTTTAGGCGTCATGCCGTGCAACATTGCACTCAGTGATTCTTATAACGATTATGCGGTCACCGGTTCTCACATGTGTTTGCTATTAGGCCTTGAATACGAATTGGGCCCGGTAATCGGGGCATCCGAACTTTATGCCGGTCTCAATCTTCGGCTGGGCTCTCCGGCATTCGCCCCCACCAGTTTTATTATTTATGGAGATAAGTATGTTGCCCAGGTGATTGTAAACGCAGGGGTTATCAAAAAATTCTATTTCCGGCGTTTCGCTCTCCAATTGGGCGGCTTTCTCGGGGTTCATGCGGCATCCATTGCGGAACTCCATTCGGATTACGACAAAATAACCGGAGGTAGCATAGGCTTTACGCTCAATTCGCAGTTGGAAATCATGATTGCTCCTTCGGTTAGCGCCTATGGTGGGATTAACCTGGATGTGTATCCCAACCCCGCAGAATTGGACGTCGATGGGGATACTTACGATTTTCCCAAAGGCGCCTCGTGGAAAGCGGTCGGCCTCGGTCTTAACTTCGGCTTAAAGGTTACGCTATAATCCATTATCATTCAAGGATATCCGATGAGAAGACGAATTATTCGAATCATTTTTTTAGTGTGCAGCCTGTGTATCGCTTCCCGGGTTCTTTCCCAGGTGCATTATATCGATGAAAAAATTGTTTCGTTAACCGCTCTCGGATATGGAAAAGACGTCGGCGATACCAAATTAAATGCCATGAAGTCCGGGGTTGAGGCCATTGTCCGGGACATGCTCTCAACTCCGGACGAACGGGCAAAATTCGACCGGCAGCGAAACGCTTTCCTGATGGACGCCGATAAATACGTATCCGATTTTACCATCAAACGAAAAATAGAGCAGAAAGGGATCCATAACGGAGAAAAGTACCACTTGACCATGATGCTGGAAATGAATGTTAACAAGGAGCAAATCCAACAATCGCTGGAGGCTCAACATATCGTGGTTACCTCAAGCGAATTAAGGAAAAGCTTGGATAATTTTACGATCATGCCTTATGTGGATGAAAAGAAATCCTCCCCTGCCTTTTCGGAAAAAAAGGATATCGCTTATGCCAGGATCGGTTCTTTTCTTCAATCTCAACATATCCCTTTTATCGGCGAAGAAGAAATCAAAAACATCGAGAGTAATGAAGAGGTTATCGCCCTGGAAAAGTCGTCCTCGGCCCAGGGAGGTGAGGACGATATCCTGATTCAATTGGCCAGGAATACCCGAGCCGATTTTTATATCAAAATCGTCGGGCATGTCGAGGAAACGCCGGTCGAAGGGGTCCCATGTGTGAAGGTGAGCGCCTCTATCACGGTTTATACCGTCATGACAGGTGAAAATATGGCATCGCAAACCGGGTTCAGTCGGCTGATCAGTTTAAGTTCCAAGGAGAACTCCATTGCTGCCGGAATCGAAGAGGCGGTCAACAGTGCCATGCCCGATATCATGAACCGAATGCGCCAGTTCTGGAAAGATTATGTGAAAGACGGCAGACCGTACAAACTGGTTTTTTACGATTTTAATTTCAATGAACTGGCCGGAATTCGCCAGGCGTTAAATGAGCTTTCGCCGCAGATCAAGTTGCATCAAAAAATCGGCAACCTGACGGCGTTTATCGTCTGGTACAAAGGGCCTCTGGATACCCTTCTTTTTGAAGTACCCGGGCGAATCGATTTGAAACTCAAGGAAGATCCGGTGATTCTTGGAAACACGCTGCGTTTTTTCAAGAACCTGAGAAAAAAATAAAACGATGAGGTAAGGCAAATGAAACGGATGATATCGATCATGATCATAATCTATTTCCTGATGGTTGGGTTTACCGTGGCATGGGCCGGGGAAAACCGGATCACCGCCAGCGGCGTTGGACCAACTCAGCGTGAAGCGCTGATGGCTGCCCAGCGAAAAGCCGTGGAACAAGGCGTCGGCGTTTTTCTGGACTCGCAATCACTGTCTAAAAACCTGGAACTGATCGAAGACACGATTTTTTCCAAATCCAGGGGATACGTGAAAAATGTCACCGTTCTTTCCGAAAAAAAACTCGGTGATGGAAACTGGCAAGTCACCATCGCGTGCGATGTGGCTGCCGATGGCATCAAAGATAGCCTCGATGCAATCGGTATTTTACGGGATAAGATGGGAAACCCCCGAATTAAGGTCATCTATGACCCGGACATCACGGAGGATATCCCCCGGGAATACCAACCCTTAATCGCGCAAGCATCCGAAGGCATTAACGAGTACCTCACCGAACGCGAATTTCCGGTGGTTACTGCCATTGATTTCACTACAATGGAAAAACCCTCGGAAAAATCCGATGCTCCGGCCGAGTATATCCTTATGTTCAGTATTAAGCGGGGAAAAGAAGAATCCAGCGATATCTTTAAAATCGGTTGGATCATGATCTCCTCTAAAATCATTCAAACCGCCACCGGTCAGCCGGTTGCGAGTGAAAATAAAAAAATAATGGGCGCGGATAGGGAGACCGTTGATTTTGCCTTCCGAAAAGCAGCCCGAAAAGCAGGGAAATGGGCCGGGCAATTTTTGGAAGAAAAATTGGTGGAGAGATGGCAGGCGGAAACTGTCTCCGGACGGGTTGTGGTTCTTCAACTCATAAACATTAAAAAATCCTCCATTTCGGATCGGTTTGATGCCGAATTAAAAAAAGTTTACGGGATTAAACGCATGATCCGGCGAGATTCCGGTGTTCAATCTGCAACCTACGAATTAATGGTTGTGGGCGATACCGGAACCTTGCAGGTGAATATTTGTACGGTTTTAAAAAAAATAGGCTTAAAGCCGAAGAACCTAACCACGTCCGGGGACAGCATCCGGATTGAGATGTAATCACACGAAACGGAGATAACGAAATGAAGACGAAACGAAATGGTTTTAGTCGAACCGCGGTTTGGTATAGGATCATTAACATGGTGTTAATGAGCATCATGATTTGGGTTCCGGTGGTCGATTTTGCCGAGTCCCCGAATCCGGGACCGGATGACAGTACGGATTTAATCTCGGATTTGGGTAATGGCGCTTCGATGAACTGGACCAAAATGGTTTTGCGAGTGACCGGAAACGGGTTTGGGACTGAACGTGTAGCGGATTTGGGACGAAGGAAAAAATTGGCTCAGCGTGCCGCGCAACTGGATGCGTATCGCAACCTGTTGGAAGCGGTCAAAGGCGTTCGGGTGACATCCGACACCACCGTGGAAGACCTGATGCTTTCCGATGATTCCATCCGAGCAAGCGCCGAAGGAATGGTCAAAGGAATGCAAGTGGTTAAAGTTGCGTATGCCAATGATGGCGGCTGTACGGTCACCGTCGAAATAAACCTCGATGAGAGCGGAAATTTTCTCCTTGCCGCGCTCAATGACAGGAACGTCAAGGTCAAGGATAATTACCCCACTATCGACTGGGTGGCGCAGCGAAAGGAACTCAATCGTCTGAAACGTCAGTATGCGTCGCAATCGGCCGAATTGAATGAACGTAATGACATGATGAATCAGGCCAATCAGGAAGTGGCCATTCTGAAAAAGGAATTAAACGATCAACATGTCAAAATGACGGCATTACTTGAAAAGAAAGAGTCCATCGAGAAAGCGAATTACACGGGGATACTGGTCGATGCTCGGGGGCTCGATTTGAAGCCCGCAATGGCTACTTCCATATACACCGAAAATAATGGAAAAATGTGCGGAATAGGTAACTCACCCGGCAAAACCGGGAAAGATACCTATTTGCGTGGGAATGTCGAATGGGTAAAAAAGAATAAGAATGAAAAAATAGGTCCTAACCCATTGGTTGTCAAGTGTATCAAGCCGGTCAATCAATCGGACCTCATGATTAGTAATGAAGATGCCCAGAAAATTGAATGGATCAGCGGCCTCCTGGGAAACAAAAAGTTCTCGATCTTGATGTAGGGGATTGCCCATGATATGTCGCAATATATCGATTCTTATCCTTTTTTTGTGGGTTGGGGTGATCGTCAGTGCCGAGCCGGTGATCCGTGTCACAGCCATGGGGCATGCTTCTCCCGATGTCACCCCGATATCGAAAGCCAGGGCGCTTGCCCTGCGGGCAGCCAGGGTTGAAGGGTACCAAAAATTAGTCGAAGCGCTGGGTAAAAATAAACAAACGCCTCAGCTTTTAAAAGGTGCGCAAATCCTCTCTCAACGCTATGTTTCCGACTATCAGGTCGAAATTGTTATGGAGATTGCGCTGCCCCAACAGATGGTCCCATCGGCCGTAACGAGGAAAGACGGATCTGCGTCTGTCGAACTTTCCGATTTAAAAAACGAGTTGAAATGGATCAAGGAGCAACTAAACATGTTGACCATCAAGTTCAATGAACTCAGTCAAACCGTAAACGTCATGGCAGAAGACAGAAAAAATTCAACCGGAAAAGATGAGGACATGAACGATGTCGACGAATGAGTCGGGGGAGGTCATCCATGCTTAAGGATTATTATTCGGATATTTTTGAATCGACCGGAACAGCATCCCTTTTGAAATGGGCTCAAATCATCATTTTGATCGCGGGTGTTCTTTTTTCTCTGCTTTCGTTAAAAGGGACGTTTCCTGCGCTCCATCGCCTGTTAGCCGACCGATCGGCTGCGGGAAACGAACCGTATCTCGTGGCGCTAATTCTGACCTCACTCATCGGTCTCTTCATTTTGATTTCGGTTTATCGGACGTCTGAGTCGATGCGAAGAAAAATAATTCGGCGGGAGATACCTGCCCCGTCGAGGCTCGAGGATTGGGGGAAATTGGAAGGCATCATGGTCAAGCGGCAGATCGACATTCATGCCAATGATGCTCCCACGGCGCTGGCGTTTCGAGATGATCGGTCATTCATAAAAAACGTTTCGGTCTTCTTTGGCCTCATTGTTTTCGGGTTAACGATCAAATATATCCTGCCGGTTGAATTATTTTGGCGTTTGGGGCTCATCCCCGATGAATTTTCGTTTCCGCTCTTTTTTATGGGTATTCTGGCTGCCGGCGTGGGATTAAGGAGGGCATCGCTTTCCTTTTGTGAATGGGGAGGAAACCCCAAAGTAGACGCTCTGGAGGTCGCGAAGTTAATTAAAGGAGAGGCGAATCCGTTTACGTTCTCATCGGAAATTCAACAATCGCTTTTCCCATTTCAGCAGGATGGGAATTTCCCGCTGGTGTATCCCCCGGTTGCGATCGGGTCCGGGTACACGGTTAAAAACTCTCTGGGAATCCAAAAGAAATTTTTTATCGAAACCTTTCCCCGGCATAGTCTCCGTCGCATGGATCCCATTCTGTTCTTTTATTTACTATTTGCCGTTGTCTCATCCGTCATCGGTTTTATTTTTTTGACGGCGCTTCCCCCGGACAACATTTCGGTTCTCGGTGTTCCCGCCATTGTCATCGGGTATGTGGGGGCGATTGCCAAAGGGATGGTATTGGTTGTGGTTGGGCAGGGATTTCTCAAACGTGTATCCATCGATTTTCGGGCATTTCGATTTGAGTCTGTTCTGGCTTACATCGATATCGAGTTTGAAGGGGGCGAAGGCGATCATCCGGGATATGCGTTCGACCCGGAAATGGAATCTCCGGATATGAGTGATCGGATTCGGATTCGAAGTGATTATCAGTTTAAAGTATACACCACCCGGTTATGCAGTGAAATCGATGGACGGACGGGGAAACGGTATGTGATCTCCGCCAGAGCGGGCATGGATTCCGAGCGGGCCCGGGATATGATTATGGCCCGGATTCAAGGGCTGATTAACCAAAATTAGAGGAGACGCAAATGAATAATAAAACGCTAACGTTGAATGTGGTAAAGATCAATGTCCCGCCTGCGCCCCTGGAAGGGTACAGAGTCGTGGTATTTGAAGAGAGGCAGGGAGGAAAAGCTTTTAAAGCGGTACTGAATCCCGGCGATAGCCCGGTAAAGCCAAAGCTTTCCTTCTTTTCTTCGTCCGTTAACTACTGTTGTTGCGCCGTTAATGCCGACTGCCGGTTAAATTTCGATTTTTCTGAGTCCATGAAAATGGGAAAGCAGATTAAATCTTTTAGCATCAATGGAACGGTATATTTTTACGTTTCCAACCCTGAGCGTATGGCCATCACTTATGAAACGGATCCGGTCACGCGTATTGAATTGGAAATTAAAAAAAGGTTGCAGCAGAATATTCTGGAGAGAAAGATCGAGTTTGACAGCATTCAGAGCCAATTTCATGATATAAAGGATAGAATACTCCCGGATAATACGCTCAATCGGTTGCGCCTATTTTCCGAGGAATTCGGAATTACGATCAAAGAAATCACCCTGACGCACACCATTCCGGAAAAATACTTAGCGCCGGACCGAAAGATAGAAGATTATTACCTTAGGAAAGAAGCGGAATTTGTTGATGAGGCAGAAAAACGGAAGGGACAAGAAAATGAAAAAGACGATCAAATTTTCAAGCATGAATTGGATGAAATGAAAACCCGCCATGAGCAGAAAAAGAAGAATATTGAAAGTTTCAATGCGTTTCAGAGGAAAATACCCGAATTGTTAATTGATGGGGTTGTTAAGGGCATGGAAAATATCAATGGGCCGAACAGTTTAGAGAATATGGCAGAAACAACAATGAGAATCATCAAAAACACCGTTAATCCGATTCAAAACCCGGACCAATTATCCGCAGTTAATTCGGCGCCCACGTTTGCCCCTAAACCCAAAATCATCGCGCCCGAAAGTACCGGATTCTTTGAAGATGCGAAATCATTCCTCATTTCCCTTCTCTCTAAAATCGATGATGGATCATTTGAGCCGGAAGAGAAAAGAAACATAAGTTCTTGCATCACTCATTTAGTGGGTGAAATTTATCTGGAGAAGAAAGCCGATCCCAAGATAATTGAGAAACATTTTAAAGAATTAATCGATTTTACCGCTAATCATCGGAGAATTTTTACACGAAGCATTATGGAGCAATTAGCCGCTATTCGAGACGATTTAGTCGACCAAATATCCAATAAAAAATTATAGTGTTAGAGGAGAAACCATGAAAGCAAAAAAAAATTTCGGTCAGGAATCCATTAATATTAGTAATTTATCTAATTCACCAATTGCCTTGGGTAATAATATTAACCAAAAAACATCGATTCTGAATGGCGAAGTTAAAAAAACAGAAATTGAACAACCCATCCCAAAGCCGGGTAAGATGATTACAAGAAAAATACCCTGGATTGGAGTAACGAAAAAATTCCGTGTCGTTTAAGGAGATTCGATCATGAGCGAACCTACAGACGATCATAAAGAAGACGAAACGAAAGCCGAAACCGAGGAATGCCCCCAAAAGGGGGAAGAACCTAAAAAAGAAACGGAAAAAGAAAAGAAATATGAAAGCCACGCTTCTCAGCTCGATCATAGTCCGATGGCGGTGGGTGATCATATCACCCAGCAAACGGAAATTATAAATAACATAATCAATAATTATCAATCCGGTAAAAGTTATGAGATTAGCTATTTTTCAATAGAAACCGATTCATTTCCCTTATTAAAAGAAGATATCGATGCTGTCGAACATCTTGTTGTTTATCCGGAAGATTCCCTAAAAGAATGGGTGAGTTTCTTGAAAGAACGCCGGGTCTTCTTTTTAACCGGTCCTGCGGATTCCGGAAAATTCCTCATTACCAAAAATCTTTGCTTTAGGTTAATGGAGTACATGCAAAAAGAGTATGCCGTTCACTGCGTTAATCCTCTTTCAAAAAAAAGTAATATTTCGCTAACCCGATTGATTAGTAAAAAGTCCCTAAAAGAAAAGATCGTCATCTTTAAAGATGTCTCTGCCAAAAAAGATCAATCCTTGATGGATTTTTTGGATTCTTGCGCATCCGAACAAATCGTACCCGTATTGAAAGAATTGGATGCGTTTTTGCTTTTTACGGCAGATACGGGAACCTTTGATGAATACCGATTCATGAACCTCAAAATTACTCAACGTATAATATTCCCATTAGACGCTCATTTATTGGATAAAGGATTTGATATTAAACTGAGGCATTTTTGTTCTCTTTCCCCGGAAAGAGATTTGGAAAAAACCGCTCAGTTTTTTGCCAATATAAAAACAGAGACCATCCATAAATTAGGCACCATGTCTAATGTATCACGGTTTATCGATCAATTCTTGGATAACGTTTTGGACGGAAAAAAACCTCTGGCTGAAGCCATCGAAGAAGTCATCGATATTCGAAGGCATCTGCAACATTGGTTCCTGAAGGAATTGGGAATGAATGCGAAAGAATTTGAGACCTGGACCTTTGCCTTTTGCCTGACGATGTTTAATGGCATCAATTATATCGATTTTTATGAAATTCACAGGGAAATTACCAGACTGCTATTAAGAGTATTGGATCCTTTCAAAACATTAAATAATTTTGTTTTCAGTCTGTCTGAGAGTGAACTTCTGGAAAAATGCAAGGCCGAGATTGTAAAATATCGGGAAAAGGAATGGGAATGGGAACCTTATACCGAACGCATTCAATTTATCGATCCGAGATATCAGAAGGAACTTTTGAAGATAATATTTAATAATAACAGGAAAATATTGCTACCCATTATTCCGTTTCTCAAAAAATATATTGAAAGTCACGGGGACGAACAACGGAGGCATCCCGCCATCAGCCTGGCCCGTATTGGTATATTGGCACCAAAATCCATTACAGCTTCAATCATTACCGAGTGGACCAACATCCAGGATAATGGATGGGAGAATGTCGGTTTCTTTTATGAAGGTGTTTTAAATAGCGAGGATAAGGACTATAAAAAATATTGTATGGATATTTTAAAAGAAATGGCGTTTAGCGGTAATATCGATAAAAAATGGACCGCCATCACTGCATATAAGCAAATCGGTCTCCATGATCTGGAGTTTGCGATGAATGAATTAAGAAAAATACAAGAAGACGCCATCGATCGTTTTCTAAAAAAAAGAGAAGAAAACGTTGAGAAATTTATCTATTCTGAAATTTACGATTTGGATGAATCGAATATAGTGGGAAACCTGCAACGTATTTATAATGAAATCGATGATATTCTCACATATATCCAATATTCCATTGTTGCACTATCGGCCTCCAGCATATTTGAACCCATTAGCCTTGATCCGATCGATATCCTATATGAATTAAGGAAATGGAGTTACAAGGGTAACAAAAATACAAGAGCAAGCATAGCGGTAATTTTTATGGGTTCCTTTGGAATTTTGGAGTCGCTGGAAAAGATCAAAATGGTTTCTCCAAACGAAGATGAAGACGAGCAAAATGAAAAATTACGGTCCAACCTTTTACTGTACTCATTGTCCGGGGGCGAAGAACCCGTAAAAAAAATGGCTGATTTCCTGAGAGAGTTGTACAATAAATGCTTTCAAGCGTTTGAAATCAAGATAAGAATCGAATTGAAGAAGAAATTCTTTGAGCATATTCAAGATTGGGCAATTGCCAGCCTCTCCGATCCGAAAGTCAGCAACGGAGTAAAAAAATTAATCGTCCGCCTTTACCATCTGGGCGATGATGAATTCAAAAATACCCTCTGGGATTCCATCAATGAATGGCAGTTTCAGGAAAAAAATGTAAAACATGAAGAAAAATTGAAATCGTTTATCACAGATATCTACAAACAAATTTTTAACTCATAGAGGTAACCAATGGAAACAATCAACCAACCCGATCCAAAAAAACCAACAAAAAAAATTCTTATCCTCGCCGCTAACCCCAAAGTGACCCCCAACTTACGACTGGATGAAGAAATGCGCGAAATCGACGGGAGCCTAAAACAAACCCGATATGCCCACCGGTTCCACATCCATTACAAATGGGCCGTACGTACCCGCGACTTGAGAAAAGCCCTCCTGGACTGCGAACCCCATATCGTTCATTTCATGGGCCACGGAAAAGAAGACGGCATTATCCTGGAAGACGAAATCGGATTCCCCAAACATATCTCAGCCCAGGCAATCGCCGGACTCTTTAAACTCTGCACCGGCCACGTCGAATGCGTGATCCTCAACGCCTGCTATACCGCCATCCAGGCATCCGAAATCAACCGCTACATCGATTATGTAATCGGTATGAAAAGAGAAATCAACGATAAAGCATCCATCGAATTTGCAGTCGGTTTCTACGAGGCCCTGGGCAGCGGTAAATCCATCGAAGACGCCTTCGACTTCGGTTGCAGCGCCATCCACGCCGCATTCCCCGATATACCCGAACACCTAATTCCGGTTTTGAAAGTGAAACCCAATACGGTAAATATCCGAATCCTCCTGGAAACCACCGGCGACGCGTTCGACTACCGCCTATCCCTCGACGAACGAACAACCGCCATTAAAAATTCTTTAATCGATCGATTACAACTCCCCCGCACCTCCGATAACGGCGAAACCGCCATTTATTACCTCCTCAATAAAACCACCGACCAACTCCTGGACGACAGCAAAACACTCCGGGAAAATAACGTTCGAGATAAAGACATCTTTGTTTTCCTTGAAGAAATCAACGAAAACTGAAAACCAATGCCCCAAGAACCAATCGAGACTATTTTTAATGATTTTGGTACCATTTTTAATGCGCAATAAACGGCATTCGGATATACTCTCTACATGGTCAACGCGTTGACCATGAACCCATAGCATGCGTTAGATAAAAGTTAACAGACAAAAGATAGACAAAAAAATATAGGAGGTTACCCCATATGGCAGAACAAGCCGATTTTTATGTGAAGAATTTGATGACCGATTCCATCCAGGTTGTCCGCAGACTCCCGGATGGAACCAATGATCTGGAAACCGTTATTCTCAGTAATAATGAAGAAAAAATTACGCTCATAGGAACCGATGTACTCCTCATCATTAGCGCTCCTGGCGGTGTGGATACCAAATATTACCCGTTAACGGTCAAAGCGGATATCGATCTGGCTGTGGTATATTCTCGGACCTATTCCCAATGGAAGATCCGAATCGAACCCAATACCTTGCCCCCCGATGCGCCCACCACCGTGAATGTGGATGTGGGATCCGATGTACCGCGTTAGCATGATTTTGTAAAAAAACCTTCTGCGGCGGGTGAATGTGAACAGCATTTGCCCGCTGCTTTTTATCAAAAAGAGGAAAACACATGAACAACCAAAACCAATCCATATTCGAGTTTACAATCGAAGATATCGACCGAGAATTGATTGCCCGAGGCAGGAAAATGTCCCCGGAAAACCAATTCGATTTTAAAGACAAAGAAGGATGCCCGGAACGGGATAGGATGATGCAAGGGGTCAAGGAACTCTATGAATCCGCCGCCTCGTTTCCCGTTAATGAAGAACTGCGTCATATTTCCACACCGGAATTGATCCAATTACTGATGCTAAAATTCGGGGTTTCCGGGACATCGAACGACAGAGGCGTATGGCTCTGCGACTACCGAAGGGATTTTTATGAAATCACGGAAGACCCGATCCGAGATAACGCCTGTCGAACCGCTGCCATTTATACGAAAGATTACCTTCCGGAGGGAAAAAGCGGATTGTCGTCCTTAAAGATCAAACACTACGGCGATACGTTTAAACTCTGCGACTGCGAACCCTTCCGTGACCAACCCATTGCCGCCGGTCGCTTGCTGACCGGTTTTCTCGTGGAAGAAGATGTCATTGCGACGGCGGGTCATGTCGCCCATGAAACCGAAGTCACCGACCTCCGTATCGTCTTTGGTTATCGCATGACCGGTCCGATGACTCCGGTTATCGATATTCCCAATGAGCATATATATAAAGGAGTGAAATTTCTAGGCCGGGTATATGACCGACTGGGTAATGGCTCGGATTGGGCATTGATCCAACTGGACCGCAACGTGAAAGCGATTTCACCTGTGGTTTTATCCGAGAAAGAGGTGTATTGCAATCAACCCGTGTATGTAATCGGGTATCCGGTCGGACTGCCGTTAAAGGTTGCCCCTGGTGGCTGCGTCCATGATATCGCCGATGCCTGGTTCACGTCCGATCTGGATATTTACAGCGGAAACAGCGGTTCTCCGATTTTTGACAGTCAGACCCATGAGGTCATCGGGATCGTTGTTCGCGGGGATAATCGGGACTTCCGGTGGACCGGTAACGGATGGCTATCGGTGATTTATCCCAATCCCGACATTCACTCCAAAGGTGCCCAATGCACGAAAATAACCGAGTTACGAAGGTAGGGGAGGGGAGTTACCAGCTTTCGCGCGGAAACAGTAATTCGAATTTTGCCCCCCAGATCTTTCAATTAGTAAACCCAGAAAAGAGGCGTTTTATCCTCTCCAAATTCTCATTTTCCTGGTCTCCCTTATAATACATCTCAATAAACTCAATGATATCTTCCTGCTCATGATAGACATAAATAATTCTTATCCCGGATTGCGCGCCTTTCCCCCTTAAACTTTTACACGCAAATTTTTTGGCTTTATAAACTTTCGGGTACTCTTCTTTTAACCCCGTTATCTGCTTAATACCGTCATTATCCAATCTTATTTTGTGATATAATTTCAATTGAATGTCGATAAATATCTTCAAATCTTCTTCGAGCGAAGGAAACCGTTTCAGAAGTTTTTTCAGATCCTTTTGGAATGGTTCGGTGTACCTGATCTGCTTAAACGTCGTCATTGGAATTCGACCGAACAGAGTAGGGCGGCGTTCGATAAAAAACCGATTCATATTCGATTACGGCTTGATTCTCTGCCGTGAGCCAGGGCACATCATGATGCGAATACTTGCTGATCTGCGACGCGTTCATGCGAGATAACCGATTCAATACATCATTGATCATTTCGATTTCACTGGCTTTTAAGTATTTTAAATCCGGCTCACGCAACGGTAAATATTTCGTCTGTGGGTACTTGAAATACCGGTCATCGATTTTTATGAGTTCCTTGTCCTTTATCATCTCTTGAACGATTTTTTTGAATTCCAATGGCGTAGGCCCAAAATGATTTTTGATGTAAGATGCCCCCATTAACTGTTCCTCATATTTTTCATAGAAATCGAAATCAATGAAATATAACAGCTTATACAACACGGTTTCTCCGATATTCGGTTTTGATCCGACTTTATTTAATATATAGAGCAGCACCTCTTTGAATTTTGCGAGATTCTTTCTTGGAACATTAATCCGGATTTCATGCACTTCCGAGGAAGCTTCATCTCCGGTTACAATAATTCCCGGTTCCTTTTTGAGATCCAGAAGTTCATCCACGGAGCAATTAAATACTTTTGCGATTTCTATTAATTCAACGCTTTTAAGTTCCCGTCTTCCGTTTTCGATTTGCGACACTGCTGCCCGGGGGATGGCCAGCATTTCCGCCAATTTCTCCTGGCTCAGATTGATCGATTCTCTTACCGTTTTAATTTTTTTTCCCAAATGCCGGTTGAAATCATTCATCTTGTTTCTCCTGACACAGACAGTATAATATTTGTTTGAAAATAAGTCAACCGATTGTTCGATTTTCAGTATAAGGTTTGCCATGATAGGGACCACCGGGAACATGTCGTAGGGCGTTTTTTACGGTTTGGGCGCCCCGCCAGTTCGGAAAAACTTGGGCAATGCAGGAAGTGGTTAAAAAGATAAGGCAAACGGATCAGTATAGCGTCGCAATGATCTCGATGCAAACCGCTAAGAATAAAACAAGCGAGGAGAAGGTCCTTGAAATCTTCCTCCGTAAAATGAGCCAGGCTTTCCGAATCGAATTTCCTCGAATGGATTCGATTAGCGATATTGCGTCGTTGTTTACAAGGCAGTATTTCCAAAAGCCGGTCATTTTGATCATCGATGAATTCGATTCCCTCAACGAAGAGTTCATTAATAGCTTCGCGGATGTATTCCGGGATATTAACCATGCGCCCCGTCGGAGTGATCAGCGGGTGTATGAAGCGGTCTTTCATTTCAGTATTTATGCGTACCTCAATGAATTTTTACGGAGTAAAAAGGCCAATGTGTTGCCGGAATTTCCCACCGGAAACGGAAAAATCGATATCCTCATTCAATACCGGGATCAACAGTATGAAATCGAATTGAAGAGTTTTCGGGATAGTGCGGCTTATAAGAGTGCATTGGGTCAAACCGCTCAATATGGAAAGCACCTGGGGTTGAGTGAAATATTTCTGGTCAGTTTCATCGAATCGATCGATGAGAAGACCCGGGGGATGTATGAAACGGTTTATCAGGATTCGCAATGGGGAGTCACCGTGAAACCGTTCTTTATTCAGACCGGTAGGATTTAAAAACTATAGGTTAAATTACTATTCAATCTTTATTTAATTGAACAGGGTTTGTTTTTTTCTGGGCATTGCCATCCAATTCCGAACCCTAAAAATTTTCGGAAAAATATGATGAATAAATATCCAAATTAAGTATTGACAATCGTTATTTATTTATTATAATATATAATCTTATTTAAAGATCTTGTCTTCTTGTAAAAGGCTAATATAAATTGCCTTCCTCCAAATTTATCCTTCTCGGAAGGTAATAAAAGTGAAATAAATGAATACTGAAGAAAAATATTTAGCACGGATTTTTTTTAGAAATAAAATCTATTCAGCAGATGGCCAGGCGTTTGAGGATTTGTTTACTCAGATTATGAGTTACGCTTATGACGATTTTCAACAAATAAAACCCTGGGGGAAACTTGGGGATAGAAAAAGCGATGGTCATAGAACAACCGAAAACATATATTACCAAGTTTATGCCCCTGAAGACAATCAAAAGTCATACCATTCAGTAGTAGAAAAAATACAGAGAGATTTTTGCGGATTAATCGAATATTGGAACCCTGTAAGAGAATTCTATTTTGTTTTAAACGACAAATTTAACGGGGTAAATCCCCAATGTGCGAAGATTATGCAACAGATAAAATCCTCTTATGGTCTTAACGAGGCACGATTGTTGACTGCAAAAGATTTAGAAAATATACTTTTTAGGCTTAATGATGATGAAATATTCATTGTAACCGGGTCTATTCCAGCCCCTGATAAAATTAAGTCACTTGACTATTCTGTATTAAAAGAAGTAATCGATCATGTAATGCAATTATCCCGACCCATAGAGCCTGATCCAAATTTAACTCTACCTGATTGGGGAAATAAAATAAAATTTAATGGTTTAACAAGACAAATAGCAAGCTTTCTTGAAGCTGGTTACATTCAAATACATTCACTGGAAGAATATTTAAAAAATAATAGTAATTTTCTTTCGGATTCCTTACGAGACCAATTGAATAAACTTTATTTGCAAGAGAAAGAAAAATATAGTGGCGATCAATTATTCTGTTCTATCTTGAACTCGGCAAGCCCGAGAAAAAGTCAGGCATATCAGTCCGCAGTCATTGTTATCATGGCCAAATATTTTGAGACTTGTGATATTTTTGAAAATCCAGAGGAGAAATAAATATGATAATGCCAACAAAACATACTAATTTTTCGGAATCCTTACTCGGTTTTGGCAGTTATGTTTTATCGCGATTGCAATCCCCCGAATCAATTGATGATTTATGGAAAATGTATGAAAATGATTATAAAAAAAAGTATTTTGCAAAACAAAGCTTTGACAATCTATTACTAACAATTGTTTTTCTCCATTTGATAGGGGCAATTAATGAAAATGATGGGATGATTGTAAAATGCGATTAATAAAAGTTTACTCAAACCAGAAAAGTTTTAAAATTGTGAAATTTAACCGGTCTGGACCTAGTTTTATTGTTGCAAAGCAAAAGAATCCAGGGATAAATGAGGAGGGAAAAACTTATAATGGCGTCGGTAAATCTTTATTGATTCGTATTATTCATTTTTGTCTGGGTGCTCAAAAGGGAGATTATAAAACTTTCTGTGAGAAGTTGCCCGGATGGGAATTTTATCTTGATTTTGAATTGGGAAATAAAAAATTTACGGCCCAGAGATCAACTGATGATCCTGGGAAAATTATACTGAATGATGATGTATTAAGTATTGATAATTTCAAAAAATCAATGGAAGAAAGGTGTTTTGATATTCCAAGCAATATTTCTTTTCTTTCCTTTCGATCTCTCATTCCTTTTTTTATCAGAGCCAAAAAAGAATCATATAATGAGTATAACAAACCTTTTCAAGCCAAATCTGATTATCAAACACTGGTTAATAATGCATTATTATTGGGGCTTAATGTCGGTTTGGCCGAGAAAAAATATAAAACCAAAGAAGAAAAAGAGCGGATAAAGCAGTTAGAAAAAAACTTCAAAAACGATGAATTGTTAAAAGGCTTCCTGACTGGAGATAAAGATGTTTCCCTGACTCTCATTGATTTAGAAGAGCGAATAAATCGACTTGATTCAGATTTAAGAAATTTTAAAGTTGCAGAGAATTATTATGAAGTCCAGTTAGAAGCGGATAAAATAGAAAAGGAATTATTTGCATTGAGTAATGATTTGATATTATTGAAGAATAATATAGAAAATATTGATAAATCTCTTGAATTTTCTCCTGACATAAATAAGGAGAGGATTCAAACTATTTATAATGAGTCCAAAATACATTTCTCTGAAAATATGACCAGAACCTTGAATGATATAGAAAATTTTTATGAACGACTAATTTCCAACCGTAAGAGAAAACTCCTTGAACAAAAAAGTATATTGGAATTAAAACAGCAGAATATTCAAACAAAAATTGGGAAACTTCAGAGCCAATTTGATAGCCTAATGAAGTATCTTGGAGAGCATCAGGCCCTGGATGTCTTTGTAAATCTCAGCACAAAGAGCTCTGAATTAAAATCAGAGTATAACGATATAAAAAAGTATCAGCAGCTTCAAACTGAATATAAAAATAAAAAAAACCAAATTGATAAAGAACTTTCTGAGTTATCCGAAATTGCAGAAAATTATTTAAAGGAGATTGAATCCGATATATCGGAATTACGGGATTACTTTAGAAGCCTGGCGAAGGTATTTTACCCGGACAGTGTTTCTGGCCTCACAATTGAAAGTAATAGTCGGGATAACCAGTTATGTTTTGACATAAAAGTTAAAATTGAATCAGATGCATCTGATGGTATTAATAATGTAAAAATTTTTTGCTATGATTTAACAGTCCTATTTAAGGGCCATAACCACAAAATAAATTTTGTTTTCCATGACAGTAGGCTGTTTGATGGCATTGATGAAAGGCAGAAATCTGATATATTTAAAATTATTATTCAGAGGTTTTCAAATTCAAACAAACAATATATTGCAACGGTAAATCAAAATCAGCTTGATGAAATCAAAAAATATTTAACTGAAGAATTCAGAATTATAATTAATCAAAACACAGTATTAACGCTCACGGATGAATCAGATTCCGAAAAATTATTGGGTATAAAAGTTGACATTGGGGATAAATAAAGGAACTAATCAGTTTTCCTATAACTCCTTTCCGAAAAGAGATTGCAAAACATCCTTTGTGATGGTATCATAACGTCATGAACGAACTGGATATATTAAAGCTTGTTGCCACTCGCTTGAATGATGCTCAAATCGATTACATGCTCAGCGGCTCGGTAGCGCTAACATTTTATGGCAAACCCAGAATGACTCGCGATATCGATATTGTGATTATGATTCCGATTGAGAGGGCCGATGAATTGGTACATCTCTTTGAATCGGATTTCTATATTGACAAAGACATGGTCGAAGACGCAATTAAATATAAATCCATGTTCAATATCGTTCACTTTGAAACGGTTATTAAAGTCGATTTTATTATTCGTAAGAGCCAGGACTACCGCATTCTTGAATTCAACAACAGAAAAAGAATGAAATTGGAAGGTCAAGATATTTCCGTTGTTTCGCTTGAAGATCTTATTATTTCCAAGCTTTACTGGGCCAAAGATAGTTTTTCTGAAATCCAGATCAGAGATATCACCAGCCTGATGAACTTAAATTTTGATATGGATTATGTCAAAGAATGGGGCCACCGGTTAGGGTTGGATCCGATTTTAGCGAGGGTTTTGGATGAAAGACACCAATGAAAAGATGGAGCAAATATACAATGAAATGATCATGAGGAAGAGCCCTGAGGAAAGGGTTAAAATGGGCTTCTCCATGCTCAATGCCGCACGGCGGATTGTTCTATCAACGATAAAAGATAAAAAGCACTGGCGAAAAGAGATGTTTCTGAGATTCTACGGGGATGAATTCTCCGATGAGGAAAAAGAAAAAATCATCCGTGCTCTGGAAGACTATTCACGAAAAACCGAAAATTTATAATGACGTACTTTTGCAATCGATAGTATTATAAGTTTTTGCGAGCGAGCGCAAACAAACAATCCAAGTGACCTGAAACGGAAGGGTGACCCGAAAATCCGGAAGGATTGAGGGTCGGTGTATTCTTTAAAAGAGAATACCGAAGGGTTGCGAGCCGACGCAAAAACTGATGAACAAAACCGCTTCGCGGCAACGCTTTTTTTGTTTTTTTGATTCCTTTGG
>JBLMYT010000077.1:0-35097 GCA_050258455.1 Candidatus Omnitrophota bacterium
ATATCCGTAGGAATTTTTTCTTTTCCCGTTTTGATGTTTGTCTTGATCACGACGTCCGAGAAAAACTCTTTGTATTCTTCGGAAACATAATCGGTGGGGTCAACTCTGATATCTGAGTAATTGATCCGTTTGGATATACTTTCGGGAAGAGCGATTTGCAAAAATGTGGCTGCATTTTTGGGGTTTTCAAGGGCCTTCTTAAAAAACTTATCGTTCACCTTATCGATTATGTTCTTCATAAATTTATTATAATTCAACCCTTCAAATTTTTCAACTGATTGATGTTTAAACAGCAATTCGCAATTTAAAATATTGTGACTATTTTTTTCCCATCAAAATCATCTCAATATCTTTTAAATCAAAACAATATACCGGATGCCCTTCCCATTCATCAATTTTTTCCTTAAATGATTTGGCAAATATCGCAAATATTTCCCTTCTTTCTTCTTTCTCCCAACCTACCATCCCGGCTTTTTCTTTTAACTCCTTTAACAGCGCTTTTGCCTGAACCCCGGTCTTCCATTTGCACTCACCAATCAACAGTTCCTTTTTTTCGATGTTTTTCGAAATAATATCGATTTCGATATCCCGATACCACCACCGCCGCGCATCCTTGAAATCCCTGAAGAAAAATATCAGATTATCTCGGATAAACTTCTCAAAACGCTTACCCAAAAACAGATTTAATTGGTCCACCTCCGGAGAAAAACTTTCCTGTTCCAATTGGTTTTTATTTCGGTAAACAAAATTAAACCAGGTATCGAAAAAAGCATCTTCGATCAGGTAAATCCCTTTCTTATCTGTTCCCAAACCGGGCATCTCTCGTTTAATAAATCCGTAATTAATCAATAATTCAAGATAAGGATATATCTCTCGCGCATTTAGCCCTACAAATGAAGCAATCTCCGATGGCTTGATATTCCCATACGCAATAGCGTTCAATATGGAAAAATAGGTTTTGATTTCCTTGAATTCCTGGGATAAGAGGAAATAAGGTTCCCGGTAAAAATACCCATTGCGTCCCAGAAACTCTTTCTCAAGGAAAGTTAAGCCCTTATGATACACTTCCGCTGTTTGCAAATATTCGGGGATCCCACCGATAAACAAAAATATCTTTAACGCCTCTTCAAACGGCGTTTGTGGCAAAAATTCAAGGCTGTGTTTGAATGAGAGCGCACTCAAAAAGATATCCCTGTTTCGTCTTCCGTAAAGAGGCGAAGACGATGACAACACTTTCTCACTCATCATTCCGAATAAAGAGCCGCTGATAATAAGAAATAAATTGGATTTCTCCCGAACAAAATGATCGATAAATACCTGGAGCGAACCGACCACGGTTTTGTCGTTTTTGATCAGATAGGAAAACTCATCGATCCATATATAAATTCTCTCTTTGGTGTCGATGATTCGTTCCATATACTCGAACATCATTTTCCAGGAAGAGATGTCAAGATTTCTTAATAAATTATCATTGTAATAATTTGCGACTGCGACTTTGAATTCGTCCAGTTGGATTTTACTGTTGGAATCAGCGGCAACGTAAAAAATACCGGTTTTATTTTTAGTAAATTCTTTGATTAATCGGGTTTTCCCTATTCGTCGGCGTCCATGAACGACAATAAATCGGCCTCCGGAACGATTCCATTCGCTTTCCAGCAATTCAAGCTCGTTATGTCTATTGATGAATTGGATCATTATTTCAACCTTCCGCGTATTATCATGGTACTTAATTATAACACACAAATTTCAAAAAATCTTTATTTTGAAAAAAACCTTTCCAATCGTCGTGTTTTTTATTTGTCTGAAATAACCATTATGAAATGAGAATAAACGTTTAATCCAAAAGCCTAATCCGAATTAGTACTAATCCGGATTAGGCTTTTTAAGATTTCTTCACCAGGAATTGAGGCGAGATATCCTTTTAATCTCGCCGTGATAGGGGACAATAGAAGTACATGAACAGAATGGGGGCGCACACATGGGTGCGCCTCTCGATATAACACCAATAATTCTGTTTAAATTTCTGTAGGGGCAGACCCGCGTGTCTGCCCGTGTGCTCGATGTGGTTTTCGTGTTGGGGGACAGAATGCGAATTGCGGTAAGGGAACTCATACTTGAAATCATTACTCTTTTTTAGTACTATTTAACATCAATGATATTTATCGATCAGGAGAAAAATATGGATTTCTTTCTTGGATTCTTAGTCGGGCTTACCGGAACGTTAGTCGGTTTCTGGTTATTGAGAAAATTCTTCTTCAAAAAATAATTCAACACAAAATACTTGACGTTCTCTCATCACGAGCGAGCCAAACTTTGGGCACAAGGAGTCAAACCTCGCACTGCAGGAGCCGATTTTGACGCAGAAGGAGCCAAACCTGACGTAAAAAGAGCCAAACCTGACGCGGAAGGAGACAAACTTCGGGCAGAAAGAGACGATCCTGACGCGGAAGGAGACAAACTTCGGGCAGAAGGAGACGATCTTGACGCGGAAGGAGACAAACTTCGCGCAAAAAGAGACTAACTTTAGTCAAAGATAGACAAACTTTTGAAACAGGGAGACTAACCTTTAGTCAAAGGAGACTTACTTTTGCAACAGGGAGACTAACTTTTAGTCAAAGGAGACTCACTTTTGCAACAGGGAGACTAACTTTTAGTCAGAGAAGACTTACTTTCAGTCCAAAGAGACTTACTTTTGCAACAAGTGCACTTACTTTCAGTCAAGGGAGGCAAACCTGGCCGAACCATCAGCAGAAGGAGTCGAAAATTCAAAATAAAAGGAGATCTCGAGTCAATAAGTAGAGGTACATTTTTCTGTAGGGGCAGACCTGCGTGTCTGCCCGTGTGTTCAATGTGGTTTTCGTGTTGGGCAATGCGAATTGCCGAGTCAACATTTTTGGTGATTGAAAAACCAGCGGCTATGTGGTATTATTCTTTGTACCATTAAGAAGTATTTTCGATAGTTCTATAAATTCCTTCCGTTAGTAACAGTTAACACTTTGCCGGCAAAGAAGTAAAAACTCCAACAAATTTTTAAAATGTAAGTAAAGGATAAGGTATGAGCGTTCGGGATTCGTCTTATTTCGATCAGTTGTGGATTGCTGCCGGCAAGAGGGTTAAAGAAAAAGAGTATTGGCTGGAAAAATTATCGGGCGAATGGGTCAAAAGCAGTTTTCCGACTACTTCCGCCAAAGGAAAGGCCGAAAAAAACGAAACCATTTGGGATACGGTTTCAATTACGTACAACAAACAAACGTGTTCGGATTTAATCAAACTCAGCGGCGATTCCAATATCCGTCTTCATATGATACTGGTTTCCCTGCTAACCCTTCTACTCGGAAAATACACGGGAAACGATGATATCCTGATTGGCACCCCAATATTGAATCCGATATTTGGTAACGAACGACAGGAAGCGTTCATCAATACAGTATTGACGTTGAGAAATCAATTCACCGGCGATACGTCGTTTAAAGAACTGCTCCTACAGGTCAGGCAAACGATCATCGAAGCGATCGACAATCAGAACTATCCCATCGATGTGTTAATCCGACAACTGGATCAATTGGCATGGAAAGAAGGGGATGATTTTCCCCTCTTCGATACGGCAATCGCTTTGGAAAATATCCAGGATATCGATCATCTTTCGGAGATCGAATCGAAAATAATCTTCTCATTTTTCAGATCGGAACATTCGGTCGAAGGCAAAATCAAATACGATACGCATTTCTATTCCGGAGATGTCGTTGAACGGATTTCCGGTCATTTTCATCACCTCACGGAAACCATTTTAGCCAATCCCGATATCAAGTTCTCTGAAATCGATCTGTTACTCCCGGAAGAGAAAAAACAGTTGCTAATCGATTTTAATGATATCGGCGAGAGATTTCCGATTAATCAAACCATTCATCGATTGTTCGAAGACCAAGCCGGCAAATCGCCGGATTGTATTGCGGTTGTCGGTTTCAATACAGGGTCAATTGCTTCGGTAGGGGCGCTTCGAGAAGCGCCCTTCAAAAAATCGGATGGGGCAATTCACGAATCTTCCCTACAACTCACATATCAAAAACTGAATGAACAATCCGATGCGCTGGCTTCAAAATTGATCCGACACGGCGTAACACCCGGCATGATTGTGGGAATCCGGATCGAACGATCCGTTGAAATGATCATCGGTATCCTGGGAATCCTCAAAACAGGAGCCGCGTATTTGCCGATAAATCCCAATCAGCCGGAATCGCGGACCGATTACATGATCAAAGACAGCGGCGCCGCATTATTGGTTACCACCTATAATGAAGAAGTTGAGAAGTTCAGAAGTTGGGAAGGTAAGAACGTGTTCTTTTTAGATCATCCAAACCTCTTCATTTCTCAACCCCTTAACTTCTTTCCCTTACCGGCTTCTCTCGCGTATATCATTTATACCTCCGGAACAACGGGAAACCCCAAAGGGGTTCCGATTACCCATTCCAATGTATCACCCCTTCTGCATTGGGGATATAACCAGTTGGAGTTAAATTCAAAAGACCGGGTAATCCAGAACCTTTCCTATTATTTTGATTGGTCCGTGTGGGAGATATTCATCGCATTAACCACCGGCGCTTCCCTTCACATGATTACGGAAGAAACGGTATTAAACCCCGAATCAGAAGTGGATTTCATTTTAACGCACGCCATCACCGTTCTTCATATCACTCCCACGCAGGTCGGATACCTCTTAAATACTGGGAAAAAACTCCATACGTTAAAATATCTGTTTATCGGCGCAGAGAAATTAACGGCGGATCTTACCCGTCGAAGCATCGAATCGGTCAATGACGATTGCCGTATCTTTAACATGTACGGCCCGACCGAAGCCACGATCATCTCGGCCACACTGGAGATCGAGCGCGGGAAGATTCAGCAATACCATCAATTGGCCAGCGTACCGATCGGCATTCCGACAGGAAACGCCGTGCTTGCAATATTGGACCGGAACATGAACCTGTGCCCGATTGGTGTGACGGGTGAGCTATATATTTCCGGTGAAAGTATTTCATCCGGTTACTTAAACAAACCCGAACTCACCGTCGACAAATTCTTATATTCTTTCAAAACCAAAAGTTTTTGGCCCCACCTTTTTTCAAAAAGGTGGGAAATTTATAAAACCGGTGACCATGCCCGATGGCTGGAAGATGGCACGATTGAATGTTTAGGTCGTATCGATCATCAGGTCAAATTAAGGGGTTACCGAATCGAATTGGGAGAAATCGAACATCGATTGATCAACCATCCGGATGTCAACGAAGCCATTGTGATTCTAAAAGAGTCATTAATCGCTTATTTTGTTTCCGATAAAAAATTAGATTCATCCGCACTGCGAGATTATCTCTCGCATGTATTACCGTTTTACATGGTACCGTCGCATTTCATTCAGTTGGATAACATCCCATTGACACCCGGGGGAAAACAGGATCGAAAGAATTTACCTTCACCGGATATCGGCATCGACCGGCGTTATAAAGCACCGGAAGACGGTCTGGAACAACGCATCGCCGAAATTTGGATGAAAATATTGAAACGCGACAAAGTCGGGGTCAATGATAACTTTTTTGAACTGGGGGGAAATTCGCTGAATGTCGTTCAATTGAATGATGCGCTGACTCAATCATTAAAACGAGAGATACCGGTTGCCGCCATGTTTGAACATCTGACCATTCGTTCGTTTGTCGATTATCTCAAAAAGGAAAATGAAGCGGATGCGGATGCGAAGACCAAAGAGAAAACAGAAAAACAAACCAAACCCAATGATGTGGCTGTGATCGGTATGGCGTGTCGGTTTCCCGGTGCCGAAAATATAGAGCGTTTCTGGTCGAACCTGGAACAGGGGATCGAATCGCTCACGTTTTACACGGATGACGAATTGAAAGCCGCCGGCATTGACGACGCGATGCTCCGTAATCCTTCTTATGTGAAAGCAGGCGGCGGCGTTTTGGAAGATGCCGATTGCTTTGATTCTGCTTTTTTCGATTACACGCCGGTAGAAGCGGCGATCATGGATCCTCAAGCGCGGGTCCTTCATGAGTGCGTATGGACCGCATTGGAAAACGCCGGCTGTAATCCGAAAACCGTTGCAGGCCCTATCGGTCTTTACGCGGGTGCATCGGAGAACTTTCAATGGAAAGCCATGATTTCGTTTTCCGGAAAAGAGAATCAACCGGGTCGCTTTTCCTCCTCTCAACTTATCGACCGGGATTTCTTGTGTTCCCGCGTATCCCATAAATTGAATTTAAACGGTCCCGCGGTTTTGATTCAAACCGCGTGTTCGACGTCTCTTGTCGCTATTCACACGGCGTGTCGGGCTCTATTAAACGGAGAATGTGAAATCGCTCTGGCCGGCGGCGTCTCGGTTTCTCCGACTCGTTTGGCGGGATATTTATACCAGGACGGCATGATTAATTCCAGAGACGGTCATTGCCGGGCGTTCGATGCGCAGTCCAGCGGAACCATTCGCGGCGACGGGGTGGGTGTGGTAGTGCTGAAAACCCTGAGCGCTGCCCTGGCAGACGGGGATAATATCCAGGCCATCATCAAAGGAACGGCCATTAACAACGACGGAAGTAATAAAGCCAATTTCACAGCCCCGGCCCCACAGGGCCAGGCCGCCGTGATTCGGAATGCCATGAATGCAGCCAATGTGGATCCGGAAACCATTACGTATATCGAAACCCATGGCACAGCGACCTCACTGGGCGACCCGATTGAAATCGAAGGATTAAAATATGCATTTCATACGAAAAAGAAAAATTTCTGTGCCCTGGGTTCTGTTAAAACAAATTTCGGACACCTGGACGCCGCTTCAGGAATCGCCGGTTTTATTAAAACCGTTCTATCCCTGAAATATCGGAAGATTCCCCCGAGTCTTCATTTTGAAACCCCTAATCCGAGTATTGATTTGATCAATAGTCCCTTTTACATCAATCCGAACTTGCAGGATTGGGTTTTCAATGACACCCATCCGCGCCGTGCCGGGGTGAGTTCGTTTGGTATCGGCGGCACCAACGCGCATGTGGTATTGGAAGAATTTGGGCAGGGGAAGCTTTTTGAAAAAAGCTCCCCCTGCACCCCCGCAAAAACGTTTGGTTTTGGTTTTTATTTGATTTTATTGTCTGCGAAGACGCCGGCAGTATTGGATCGAATGATTGCGGCATATCATGATTTCTTTGAGAGAAATAAAGAAATCGATTTAGCAGATGTCGCTTATACCCTTCAAGTCGGTCGCGCATCGTTTCCCCACCGCGCTTTCTTCGTTTGCAAGGATTTGAATGAAGCAAAGGAAATTCTTTCAACTCCGGATTCAGGAAAGATCAAACGCTTCTCGATTCATTCACAAAAAACAGAAGACGCCCTGACCGTGAATCCCATCCAGGAATCGAATGAGAATATGTCGGATCGGTATGACCCGGATCAAGTCGGGCATCTGTGGCTCCATGGTCAGGATATCGACTGGACGAAATTATACGGTGAGGAAAGAAGACGAAAAGTTTCGCTTCCTACTTATCCCTTTGAACGGATTCGGTATGCACCGCCTGCCAATATCAACCACATCCTGTCGCGCATGGGACCTTTGATGGAACACTCGCAACGCCAATCCTGCGATCCGGATCAACACCCGCCTTCATTTGTCATGAACCGCCCTGAATTGAGCACGCCGTATGTCGAAGCATCGACGCCTATTGAGAAGAAACTTGTACGCATTTTGGAAAGTTTTTTTGGCATCGGCAAAATCGGTGTCATGGATGACTTCTTCGAATTGGGCGGCGATTCATTGAAAGCCATCACCATCCTTGAAAAAATTCGAAATGAGTTTAAAACCGAAGTTCCCATCCATGTGTTTTTCGAGCGTCTCACCATTCATCAACTCGGCGAATATATTCATGATCAACTCAATCGCCCGGAGAAGCGTCCCGAACACGAATCCGAAGAAGCCGGATGATAACGCGTCGCATGATTATTTTACGATACTAACATCACAATAGATCACAATAGATAAGGATGCCAACATGTTGATACAACAATTCAAAGAACAGGTTGAACGAACGCCGGAAGGTATGGCCATCAAAGCCGGAAATACCGTTTTAACGTACCGGGAATTGGATCGATATACCGACCGGATCGCGCATGCGATTTGTCAGACCACCTCCGGTCAAATCGCCGGTCTTTTACTGGAACATGGGTTGCCGATGATTGTGGCCATACTGGGCGCATTGAAAGCCGGGAAAATTTATGTTCCCCTGTCAGTGGACTATCCGCAGGAGCGTTTGTCTTATATGCTGACGCACTCCGGGGCGTCGTTAATCATCAGCAACACGGCAAACCGACGCTTAGCCATGGAATTGGGCAGGGAAAACAACATTCCCGTTCTGGATATCGATGGGATGATCGATGAACCGGAAGCATCCGTCACGCTTCCCGAGCGAACCGTATCGCCGGATCAAATCGCTTATATCTTATACACGTCCGGTTCGACCGGCAGACCCAAAGGCGTGATGCAGAATCACGGAAACGTCTTGTATTACATTCGCAATTGGGTGCGCGTCTTTTCGATTACCGAAAATGACCGGCTGACTCTTTTTTCTTCGTTTTCGCATGATGGCTCGGTTCAGGATATGTTCGGTGCATTACTGGCCGGGGCTACGATTCTGCCGTTTGATGTCAAAAAACAAGAGAGTGTTCTGGAAATGGTAGCATTTTTATCGCGGGAGCAGATCACCCTATGGCATTCGGTTCCCACGTTGTTTCGGGTGTTTTGTCAAACGCTGGACGGGAAAGAACGTTTCCCGCATATTCGGTTTGTGGCATTAGGAGGGGAGCAGGTTCGTAAATATGAAGTCGAATTATTTGAAAAATGTTTTCCGCAGGCGACATTGGCAGCCGTGTATGGTCAGACCGAATCGTCCGTTGATTCGATTGCCTTAATCCGAGCCGGTGCCGGTCAAACGTTTAAGCGATCGATCATCGGAACGCCATTCGATAATACGCAGATATTTGTCATTAATGAAGACGGTGATCCGGTTCAGCCGCTGGAAACCGGAGAAATACTCGTAGCATGTCCGCATATTACGCCCGGGTATTGGAAGAATCCCGAAGCCGGAGAAAAGGCGTTTGCGGATGACGATGAATTCGGTCGATTGTATTGGACCGGAGATCTGGGGCGTTTATTGGTCGATGGGAATATTGAATTCATGGGGCGGCGGGATTTCCAGGTTAAGATTCGCGGGTTTCGTGTCGAGTTAAGTGAAATCGAAAGCCATTTACTGTCATATAGTGGAATAACCGATGCGGTGGTCACCATGCGTGAAGACAGCATGGGCGATGCTTATCTTTGCGCCTACATTGTCAATGAAGGACAGGTGGATATTGCAACCGTAACGGATTATTTGAGCCTCCGCGTACCGGATTACATGGTTCCCTCGACCTTTGTGGAATTGGATCGCATGCCCCGAACGCCCAACGGTAAAACCGACCGTAAAGCGCTTCCGGATCCTCCGACAAAATCCGGAACCGGGCGTGAGAGCGCATACACGGCGCCGCAAGGATCATTGGAACTCAAATTGGCGCAAATCTGGGGTCAGGTATTGGGAATGGATCCGTCTTCGATCGGAGCGAAGGATAATTTTTTCAGGTTAGGGGGACACTCGTTGAAAGCCACCATTCTCGTATCCAAAATTCATCGCGAATTGAATATCAAGGTTCCCCTGGTTGAAGTATTCAGAACCCCGACGATCAATGATTTGGCGACATATATCAGTAACGCGAAAGAGTATCAGTATATCGAAATCGAACCCGTCGAAGAAATGGAATACTATGCGTTATCATCCGCGCAAAAGCGTTTGTATTTCCTTCAACAAATGGATGTAACGAGTACCGGTTACAACATGCCCATGGTGTTGCCATTGGGAAAAGACGTGGACATCGAACGATTCGAATCAACGTTTAAGAAATTGATCGCCCGACATGACAGTTTGCGCACGTCGTTTGAAACGGTCAATGGCGAACCGGTTCAAAAGATTCATGAATCTGTAGAATTCAACATTGAGTATATCGATTTACTCAAAAATACACAGGAAACCCTACCAAAAGTTTTTTCGGGGGTCCAGGGGGCGGTTTTTTCAAAAAAAGCCCCCTGGTCTTTTATACATCCTTTTGATCTTTCCAAAGCACCGTTACTGCGTTCAGCGATTATCAAGGATGCGGATGGCAATCATACGTGGATGATCGATATTCATCATATTGTGACTGATGGAACCTCCAATGTGATTCTCACGCGGGATTTCCTGGCGCTTTATGACGGTCAGGAGTTACCGCCGCTTCCGTTGCAGTACAAAGATTTTTCTCAGTGGCAGAACCGGATGTTTCAACAGGAGGAAATAAAGACCCAGGAAGCGTATTGGATGAATGTGTTATCCGGCGAAATCCCCAGGCTGGATCTTCCGGCGGATGAAAAACGACCGGAAGTATTTACTTTTGCCGGCGATTATCATGATTTTGAGATTAACGGTGAAGACGCGCAAACGTTCAAAGAGTTAAGTGTTCGAAATGGGGTGACGCTTTTCATGAATTTTCTGACGTTGCTGAACACGCTTTTTTATAAATACACCGGACAGGAAGACATCCTTATCGGAAGCGGTGTGGCCGGAAGGCCGCACGCGGACCTTCAGGGAATTATCGGTATGTTTGTCAATACGCTGGTCATGCGAAATTATCCATCGGGCGACATCACCTATCAGGATTTCCTAAAAGAGGTGGGTGCCAATAGTGTGCAAGCCATGGAGAATCAGGACGTGCAGTTTGAAGATATCGTCAACAAACTGAAACTGGAGCGTGATACATCTCGAAACCCGTTGTTCGACATTTTACTCATGGCACAAAATTTCCGCGAATCATCCGACGATAACGGAAAAGCACTTTCCGGGTCAACTGATGAATCTGAAACCGTATTAACCGAACATCATCGACATGCATCCGCGAAATTCGATATGACCTTTTTTATCTTTGAAAATGGGGATGATCTATTGGTCCGTATTGAATACTACACTTCGATATTCAAGAGGGAAACCATCCAACGCCTGGTTTCTCATTTGAAGAATATCGTTAAAACCGTCATTGCAGCGCCTTCCATTCCACTCAGAGATATTGGTACCATCACCGATGAAGAAAAGAACCATATATTATATGACTTCAATTATATAACCGATATAACGAACGCGTCCGAAGGTGACTCGGCGAATCAAACCGTTCATTCGTTTTTTGAAGAGCAGGTCAAGAGAACGCCGGATCATATTGCAGTTGTTTTTTCTTACCGGCAAATCACGTATCGCGCATTGGATGAACGCGCCGATCATGTCGCTGATCGCTTAAGAGAAAATGGAGTAGGGGTGGACGCTGTGATTGGTATCATGATGGAGCGGTCGATTGAATTAATCGTCGGAATTCTTGGGATATTAAAGGCTGGCGGGGCTTATTTACCGTTGGATGTTGATTATCCAAAGGAGAGAATCGATTACATGTTAACAGACAGTGGCGCGCGATTGTTATTAGCCACAGGGGGAGTGGTAGAAGTTGAGAAGTTAAGAAGTTGGGAAGGTAAGAACGTGCTCTTATTAGATCATCTAAACCTCTTAACCTCTCAACCTCTCAACTTCCGTCCCTCCCCGTCCCCCGTGAGAAACCATTCAAATCTCGTTTATGTCATGTATACATCCGGATCCACGGGAAAACCCAAAGGTGTGATGCTGGAGCATCGCAATCTCATCAATTTAATTCACCATCAATACCAAAATACCTCCATTGCATTTCATCGGGTCTTGCAATTTGCCGCAGTCAGTTTTGATGTCTCGTTTCAGGAAATATTTTCGACGTTATTGGCAGGAGGAACCCTATTTCTAATCGATAAAGACACGCGAAGTCATATCGAGGAATTAATGCGCATGGTCGGAGATTATCAAATCGAAACCCTCTTTTTTCCTTCCGCATTTTTTAAAATGATTTCCAGTGAACATAGATACACCGAACTTATTCCACGAAGTGTCAGGCATCTGGTGATTGCGGGTGAGCAGTTGATTGTTCCTGCGCGTTTCGGACAGTTCATCGAATCGCGTCATATTCGAATTCATAATCATTATGGACCCACGGAGACTCATGTTGTGACAACCTTTACCATCGAACCGGATGCGGATAAACCGCAATTGCCGCCGATCGGGAAACCTATTTCCAATACATGCATTTACATTACCGACACATTCGGTCATTTACAACCCGTCAACATTCCCGGCGAGTTATTTATCGGGGGGCTTCAAGTCGGAAGAGGATATCTAAACAACCCGGAACTCACGAACGAAAAGTTTACCGGTTGCCAGTTGCCGGTTTCCGGTAACCTGTCTCACAATCAAATTAACTTCAATCCTTCCCAAAATAAAAGTTTTTGCGGAGCTTTTTTCAAAAAGCGACCCGCCGGAGGCAGACTCTATCGCACCGGGGATCTTGCCCGGTGGCTGGATGATGGAAACATCGAGTTTCTTGGGCGTATGGATCATCAGGTTAAGGTTCGGGGGTTTCGGATCGAATTGGGTGAAATCGAAAACCGGTTATTGAATCATCCGGAGATCAAAGAAGCGGTGGTCATCGCGAGAGAAGATCGGAACAACGATAAATATTTATGTGCGTATTTCGTATCGGAGAACCAAACCATAGCCGCTGAAATAAAAGGAATCCTGGCCGGGGAATTACCGGATTATATGGTTCCGGCTTATTTTATTCAACTGGAAAAAATGCCGTTGACCGCCAATGGAAAGATCGATCGAAAATCCTTACCATCGCCGGAGTTGAAAGCCGGGCGGGATTATGTAGCGCCTCGGGATGGTATTGAGATTCAATTGGTTGAATTGTGGGCGGATATTTTAAGTATTGGAAAAGAAGCCATTGGAATTGACAGCAGTTTTTTTGAATTGGGTGGTCATTCCTTAAAAATCATTAACTTATTGGCAAAGATTCAGCAGCGATTTGGATGTTCCTTATCGGTTGCGGATGTATATGGCGCTCCGACCATTCGTCAATTGGCCCAAAAAATGAAACATAATGTCGACGGGTTTCCTGTCGTTGACGATGAAAACATTGTTCTTTTAAGAAAAGGAACCGATAACGAAAACCATTTGTTCCTGATTCATGCCGGGAGCGGTGAAGTCAGTGGGTATATCGAATTATGCCAATTGTTGAAACCGGAGTTCACATATTGGGGGATCAAGAGTTCACCCATTCAAGATTTCACTCCCAGCGATCTAACAATTGAAGAAATAGCCACTCGTTATATTTCGAAAATCAAAAAGATTCAACCTCAAGGGCCGTACCATCTTGGCGGATGGTGTATTGGCGGAACCATTGCATTTGAAATGGTACGGCAATTGGAGACCGGGAAAGAAGATGTGGCATCGTTGACCTTATTCAATTCTCCGCCACCCATTGTGGAGCATGCCGCCGATGTTTCGAATGTTGATTTTGAAACAGAGAAGAAATGGTTATTGGATTTATTTCGCGATGACATGATGGGGATTAAGGATAAATTGAATACATTAACCGAAGTTCACCAATTGTGGCCGGTTATCATCGATCGTCTGGAAGCAAACAATATAAAACCGGAAATCATCCGACCGCTTTTTCCGGAAGATATGGTTCATGCTGTTCCCAATTTTGAAACCGCAAGTGTTCGGGAATTGGTCTATTATCTCAATATCATTCGGTCTTACGTCAGCGCTCGGAGTGCTTACGTTCCTTCCGGTAAAAACAAAACGCGTGTCTCTTTTATTGCTGCCGACCGATCATTGGTGTTAACGATTAAAGATAAATGGAATGCGTTTTGTGAAAATCCAATGGTGTGTCATCTCACGTCAGGTGATCATTATTCAATCTTTAAGCAACCGGACGTCGTCCAATTGGCTGATGTGTTCACCCGGATTCTTATGGGATGATTCGTTTTAAATTCTCGTTCACGTGACGGTTCAGTTCCTCGACCGGAATATTTTTGATTTCCGCGACCTTTTGAGCCACTTCAATGACATGAAGCGGGTTATTGGTTTCGCCCCGGAACGGAACCGGTGCCAGGAAAGGCGAATCGGTTTCGGTAAAGATTCGATCAAGGGGGAGAATGCGCACCACATCGCGCAGTTCTTCCGATTTCTTAAACGTCACAATCCCTGATATGGAAATATAATACCCTCTTTTTACTATTTCTTCGGCGTCTTTTATATTGCCCGTGTAGCAGTGAAACACAACCGGCCGATCGAATTTGGATTCTTCGAGGATTTGGAGCACGTCTTGTTCAGCGATTCTGGAGTGGATAATCAGGGGAAGTTGAAGTTCTTGAGCGATGGCGATTTGGCGTTTGAAGACCCGGCGTTGGTTATCGGGGGAGGAGAAATTATAATGAAAATCAAGGCCGGTTTCTCCGAAACCGACCGCGTGATGTTTCTCGATAAACGCGATCATTCCTTTTTCGATTTCATTTGTATACTTATCGGCGTTATGGGGATGAGCGCCCGCCATACATAAAATGCGGGAATTGTATTGAAGGGTTTCCGCGGTTCGTTCGAAGGAATCTTTTTGGTAAGGGTCGGCAACCGTGATAATGGTGGAAAGGCCGGAATTAAAGCATTGGTCGATAATTTCTTTTCGATTGGTGTCGAAGTCTTTAAAGTCCAGGTGGCAGTGAAAGTCAATATAATTCATGGTAATTTAATCCTCATTTTATTTTTAAATATCATATCTCATTGTAATCCATTCGTCAATGAATTAAAATGAATGATTGAAGGAGGATAAACGAAATGAAAGCATTAATCGTGTACGGAAGCCCACATGGAAAAAACTCAGCCACCTATCGACTGGGTTCAAGTTTTGCAAACGGTCTCAACGATCAAGGTTGGACCATCGATGAACTCATGATCAACGATGCGGATATCAACCACTGCCGCGGTTGCTACATCTGCTGGATGAAAACCCCCGGCATCTGCGTTCAAAAAGACGGCATGACGGAAATCATCGAAAGACATAAACACATCGATCTCCTCATCCTGGCCGCTCCACTCTATTTCTTCAGCATTCCGGGTAAAGTGAAAGACTACTGGGACCGTAACATGCCCCTCTATTTCACCGAATACCAGAAAATGTCCGGGCAAGCCGCTAACAGTTGGACCGATGACTTCAAATTCCTCCTGATCTCAACCTGCGGCTTTCCCCAAAAAGACGCATTCGATGGATTGATCACAAGCGCAAAAAAAATCTACGGCCCTGCCTATTGGGGGGAAATGCTGGTTCCTCTGGCTTCAGGCGTTTCTCGAGATTCAAACGGAACCAAATACCCCGAACTCTATGATTTCTTCTATAACGCCGGAAAAGAATACGGCGATCAACGCATTCTTTCAAATGAAACCCTCAACACACTCGAGTTCCTGACCAGCGCCGAAAAGATGAATCGATCGGCTTAACGTCGGTCGATTCAAATTATGGAAGATTCAAAAATATAGCGGATTGTCTATCACGTTTAACCGATTAATTCATAAATTTTTTTAAATTTACTATCCAAACGCCGATATATTACATAAAAAATCGGCATGATTCCTTTTCCCCTCATCGGTTTTTCCATTAAATCTCAAAACAAAATATCATTCCACTGACAAAAATCATTATTTTTTCTTGCTATTACACTCCAATTGTAGTATAAGTGTATTCCAATCATAAAAATGATTGCAAATACATTCTATAAAACGGAGATAATTATGATCGAACAAATAAGTATTATCGGAGGATTCGGTAAAACAGGACAATCGGAAGCAGTCAAACGGGTGGATTTTAAGATGGGGGATGTCATTAGTATCGTCGGACAGACCGGTTCGGGCAAAACAACCCTCATCGATGACATCGAACTCTTCGCCAATGAGAATACTCCATCGGGAAGGAAACTCCTGATCAATGGAGACATCCCTTCCCGTGAATTTTCCAATAACGTGGCCAATCATCCCATTGCGCTGATTACCCAGCATACCAATTTTCTTTCGGATATGCAGGTTTACAAGTTTTTGCTCACCCACGCATCGATTCGGGGAAGCAATAATATCGAATCCATCGTCGAGGAAACTCTTGATTTTGCCAACCAGCTAACCGGAGAAGCCATCGATCCGGATTATGCAATGACGGAACTATCCGGCGGTCAGACCCGGGCATTGTTAATCGCGGATGCTGTGATTATCGGAAACTCCCCGATAATCCTTCTGGATGAAATCGAGAATGCCGGAATCCACCGCACCCGGGCGCTGGAACTTTTGAAAAAGTACGAGAAAATATTTATTTTCGTTACCCATGATCCCCGAATCGCGCTCTTATCCGATTGCCGCATTGTTATGAAAAACGGCGCCATGCAGGATATCATCTTCACCAACGACGAAGAACGACGGGTCGTGGAAGTCATCAAAGAGCTGGATGACCTGTTGCTCGATTTCAGGAAGCATATTCGGGATGGGGAAATCTTAACCGAGAAAGTAATGGCAGAACGCATGAAAGCCCTAAGGCTCGTTCGATAAGTAAAGGAGCCGAGAATGAAAGCCATCATCTGCGCCGGAACACCCACGAGTGGTAAAACCACTGTTTTAAGACATGTCATTCGGAAACTCAAGAAAAAAGGTCTCAATACTGCCTTTTTAAAAATCGATGTGCAATACGCCGATGAAGATACCCTGTTCAATCAGGAGTTTCATATCCCCACCAAAAAGGTTTACTCCGGTGAGCTCTGCCCCGACCATTGCAACGTCATGGTGATGGGAGACGCGATCGAATGGGCGGAAAAAGAAGGGGCTGAATTTTTGATCGTTGAAACCGCCGGCTTATGTTTACGGTGCTCCCCTTATATCGAAGGTTCCCTGGGAATCGTTGTGCTGGAAGCTACCAGCGGCATGAACTTACCGCGAAAGGTCGGCCCCATGCTATCACTGGCCGATATTGCCGTTGTCACCAAGATCGATTTGATCTCTCAAGCCGAACGGGAAGTTTTTCGTGCCCGAGTATTGGAAGCAGCACCCAATATCTCCATCTCGGAAACCGATGCCCTTCATGGAATCGGGATCGATCCCATTGTCGAGAAGTTTTGCGACTCGCAAGCGGTCAGCTACCCTCTTTATTTACGAGGAAATCCACCCGTGGGCACATGCACCATCTGTGTCGGAAAAAAAGAAATCGGCTGGAAACAACATTTTGGCGTTGTCCGCCCTCTGGAGAACCAGGCGTTCTACCGAGGGGAATAACAAAATAAGCGAGGTGAACATGAAACACGACGAAATCAAATTACCGGAATTAAATTGTGGCGTTTGCGGGTATCGCAGTTGCTCGGAGTTTTCAAACGGGTTAAAATCCGACCCGAAATTAATCGATCGGTGCATCCATTTGTCCACGGAAACCCTTCGTTCCGAACGTACGGCCTCCGATAGTCGGGATATCGATTGGAAAGATTCCCTGGGACGCGAGTTCGACTTCTATTTGGAACATTTCCCGGAAGATCCCGGGCCAAGAGAAATCATCCTACCTCATAATCCCATGATTACCCGTGAGATGGAGATTAAAAAAGGGGACGTGCTGATCGGGCGCCCGCTCGGCATGTCTTGCGGATGCCCCGTTACCCATTGCGGAATCGTGAAAGAGGTCGATCCCCGCACCGGCGTTATGGTCTGGTGCGTCACCGGCCCCTTGAGCCCAAGGCAATCCGGTTTTAAAGACATCGGGTACTATATCGCCGAAGGCTACGAAGGGTTAATCACCGATTACCGCTGCGAAATTAAAATCGGCATGCGATATTTTTTCCAGCCCCGGATGTGCATGCTTCAATGGCGCCATTCCGGATTGGTGAATTTTATCAATCGAACCCCGGAAGGTCTCCAGGTGCGTTTGGAAGGATTGTGGATCGGATGATCGGATGAAAGAATGAAAAAAGGAGATGTCAGAACCCTTTTGAAAAAGGGTTCCGACACCTCCCAAAACTTTTTATTTGGATGGGTTTTTGATAGGTTTTGTGCTACGGTTCGAAAAATAAATAATCGGTATCGCCAATATAAGGCGAAAGAAGTTCCAAATTCGTGATCGCGCTGGAAAAGAGGAAATAGGTCGAACAAGAGGAATAATCAAACGGTGTCCCGTCCGAATATTTACCGGACATGATCGACTTTCGAAGCGCCGCCAACTTGGTCTTCTGATCCGTGCTCAACGTATCGTAAACCTGAGCAAAAATCGTCGCATAATGATAGTTGTTCTCACCATCCAATTCCCCATAAATTTCGGATAATTCCAATACCTGAGTCTTGACGCTGTCGCTGTAAGCCGTTGAAGCCATGAGACTCCGAAGCAAGGTGGCAATCTGGGTTCGAATGGTCACTATATTGGTTGTTCCTGCGTAAAGATTATACCGCTGAGTGTCCACAAGACTCGATATCACCGTCGCCTGATCCTGGGTCACATATCCTTTCGAACTATCGCAAAGCGCTGCCCCGGCCGTTGCCGTTAACTGCTCACTGATACTGTACCCTTCATGACCCACCGCAGGTGCATCCTTGATATAAAAAGAACCGAAATAAGTTCCATGCCTTTCCGGACAAAAATACACATCGGCTTCCACCGAACCCACATACCAACTAAAGAGATCACTCGCATAAGTCATAACCGCAACACCCGTACCCTGGGCCAGTCCGGTCATTTTGCTCTTGATTTGATCATTCGTAATATTGGGCCAGGAATTAAATCCCTTACCTTTCATGGCATCCAGATAAGCGATCTGTGTGGAATCCATCGAGTCCAAAATCGTGGCATAAAGATACGCGCGATCAAAACTGATCTGGCCATCCAAAAGGTAAAGCGCCTTGGACGCTTCTTTAACCGCATTCAAATTTAAACCCGAGGAACCGGACGGAATATCATCGTCCAGAACACGACGAAATGCCTTCATCAACGCAAAACGTTTATATCCATAAAGATTAATCTGATCGATTTGAGACGTGGCCAATGCTTTCAATTGCGCAAACTGGGCATCATTCAGAATGTAAATAATATTGTTGGCAACCCGAGTCAGAAAACTGGTATTGTGTCCCATTTTATCGGGATCATTGTCGCGTAAATATTGAAAACCGGTATAATCGGCAAGTTTTCCGGGAGGAAAGAAGGATTGCGATTGCAGGTTTCCCGTCATCATGGCAAGCCCGGAAAAGGCCAACGTCGTCCGCTGAGCCACATCCGAAATCGTCTGGTCAATCGTAAACGCCGTTGACTTGACCACTAAACTCCGACTGATCGAATTCGAACCATAGGCGTTTTTGACCGTCAGTGTCACTTTGAATGTTCCTGTCTTCGAATAGGAATGAGTCGGTTTTTGAAGCGTACTGGTAATGCCATCTCCGAAGGCCCAGGTCCAGGAGGTCGGGGATCCGGTCGATGTATCGGTAAACGTTACGGTTTGCGAGGTCAACGGTGCATTGGGGGTAAATGTAAACGAAGCCTTGGGGGCGACTCCCGATGCTTTCACCACCAGGGTTTTGGTGATGGTATTGGAACCCCGCTTGTTCACGGCTTTGAGCGTCACCTTGAACGTCCCTGCAACCGAATAAATATGAGTCGGGTTTTTGGTAGAACTGGTTTTTCCATCCCCAAACGTCCAATACCAGGAGATCGGGGCACCTGTACTGGAATCGGTAAATTGAATGCTTTTTTTCACCAACGGCGCAGTCGGCGAATACGTGAACGCGGCTGACGGAGCCGAAGCACCCCATCCCTGAAACGCAAAAATCCCTAACATGAACATACACAACAACCCAAACATCCTCTTTCTCATGAAACAACCTCTTTCATTGTTCATCTTTATTCTCCTATTTTTAATTTTTGTTACCAAACTTGAGACGACCTTTTTTTGAATCGTTTGCAAATTTTTTTGACTTTCTGAAAATTTTCTTTTAAAATGAACGATGCCAAATTTAATCGAGGAACAGACCCTGATCGATGCCCTAAAAAAAAATGAACCCCAGGCGTTCAGGCTACTGCTCCAAACGTATAAGAATACCGTGGCAAACATTTGTTACCGGTTCTTATTTAACCGGGAAGATGCCGAAGAACTCACCCAGGAAGTTTTCATCGAAATTTATCGGGGAATTTCCACCTTTCGGGGAGACGCCAAACTGTCAACCTGGATTTACCAGCTCGCCGTTTCCAAATCCATCGACCTGATCCGCAGCCGGAAACGAAAGAAACGTTTCGGCCATGTCTTGAGTCTTTTCGGAATGGAGGACAGCGTACCGGATATCCCCGAACCGAATGGCCATGGCCCGGTCGACGAACTGGAAAATGAAGAAAAGGGGAGGATTATCAGAGAAGCCATCGATACGCTTCCCGTCAACTATCGCCGGGTGTTTACCCTGAGTAAATGCGAGTTTTTCAGTAATAAGGAAATTGCAGAAATCACGGGAATGACGCAATCCGCTGTGGAATCGATCGTCCATCGGGCCGGCAAACAACTCCGGACAATCCTTTATTCGTTCTTTGAAAAGGAAATAAAGAAAAATTCAAAAAATGAGCAAACCGATCGTAAGAATAACGTCAAAAAAAATAATAGAGCATTAAATATAATATCCGTTTTAATTATGTTTAACTTTTTTTCGATATGAGGTACATGAAACATGATAGACAGAGCAGCCATTGAAAAGCATGTTGACGATGGGATGCATTATCTGGAAAATATGGAATCCATTGAACTGGACTCTTATTTCGATCTCCGCGTTGAAGCCGGAATCATTCAAATGGAAAGGGAAGCCCGGGTCAACCGCGTACCGGTTCTGGTCCGATCCCTGCGCCTGGGAGTGATTGGACTCTTATGCATTCTTAACCTCGTTGCTGTCGTCTATGCCTTCCATCTGTTTCCCGGTCGTATGAAACCGATTGCCCCGACACCCGATGGTGATGTGACATCGATCGAGGCCACTTACTCCGTTGATCAGAATTCCCTGGACATGGAAATACTAAAAATAATGAAGGAAACCTCCAAAGGAGAGAAAAATGTCACAGGAAAAAAATAGCAAGTTAACTGTTTTCACTCTCGTACTCGTTTTGCTCAACCTTGCATTGACATTGATCATCCTTTATCCGAGACTCACCGCATCCCGATCCGGAGAACCGCGAAACGCCAATACCGGTGCGTCCATGGAAAGACCCGGTGACCAGGATATCGCCATCGAGCGTTATCTGAAGAATGAACTGCATTTCTCCGACGATCAGATCCGGACCTTCAAACAACTACAGGCCCAGCATCTTCCGAAGGCCAATGCATTGCGTCAGCAGACCTATCGGTTAAGAAACGAAATTATGGCGTTACTTTTCAATGATAATCCGAATAAATCCCGAATTGAAGAACTCTCGTATGAATTGGGATTAACTCATGAGAAATTGGAAAAAGAGATTTTCTTTTATTTTCTGAAACTCATGGCGCAGTGTCGTCCGGAGCAGAAGGAGAATTTGAAAAAGTTACTCCGAAAAGTGTTTGAAAAATACAGACCCGCGGGTTATTCCGGTGAGACAATGGAAACCAAAGCCGGTAGCGAACCGCTTCCGCCTGAAATACATGAAATAAAAAATAAACCTCGGCCGGACCAGCCGCAACGCGGACAAATCCCGCCTGAGATCAAAAATGAACCTCGACCGAATCAACCGCAACGCGGACAGAGGGAAGGGGAGGATCGTGTTGCGAAGGATGTGGAAACTCTCACCTCACAATTGAGTTTAACACCCGCACAGGTCAAGCAAGCCCAGGTCATCCTCACGCGGTTTCATGAGAAGGAAAACGAGACGGGAAATCCGGGCGAGCAAGGTCGACCGGGTCGGGATGGTTCAAAAGAATTGAAAGATGAACGAGATCGGCAAATCGAGTCCATTCTAACCCCCAAGCAGTTGGAAACATTCAGGAAATTTAGAGAAGAAACCAGACCGGATCGGCGGTAAAAATAAAAAAAGAAGGAATGTCAGAACCCTTTTGAAAAAGGGTTCCGACACCTCCCAAAACTTTTTGATAATCAACCGTGAAACCATGATGCGATCTAAGTTTTGATAGTTTGTTATTTTCTAAGAATTCATTTATAATGGAAGAAGAAATGTAAGAAAATAAGATTCGGTTTGTCTCTTCAACTCATTGAAATTGTGAAAATACGCCTTTCCACTTGCATAAATAATAAATATAATATAAAATTTAAGCTTGCAAATTAATCCTTTGAAGAGGTAAAAATTTTAGCATGCTTGAAACTGAGATCTTACCTTCATATTTAAAGCTTGTTGAAGAGTATGAGAAAGTAATAAAGGGCGAGATGATTTCATCCCCGGATTCTGCGGTCGATGAAATCACGGATATGAAATCACGGTTGTTATCCAGTCTTTCTCATGAATTTTGTACCCCCTTGAGTTTAGTCGTTGCTCCTTTGGAGCAAATGCTTTCCGAATGCAGTGATGATAAACTGAAGAAAAAACTTTCGCTGATTTTTCGAAATGCGCAGCGACTGACCTTTTTAACCAATCAGGTGGTTGAGTTATCGAGACTTGAGGATAAGAATTTAAAATTAAAAGCGAGTCCGCATGATCTGATTGGTTTTTTGAAAGGGATATTGGCATCGTTTCAATTATTGGCAGAGCAAAACGAAATCAATTTATATTTATCGTCGGATATACAGGAAGTCATTCTTTATTTTGAAACGGATAAGCTCGCGCAGATCATGTGCAATTTAATAATGAATGCGTTAAAGTTTACCCCGTCGGGTGGGGAGATTCGCGTATTTGCCGGTGAAACTTTCGGCGATCGGATAAAGATATCGGTTTACAATTCAGGACCGGTCATTCCGCAGGATCAATTGCCGCTTCTTTTTGATCGTTTTTATCAGTTGAATAAAGGAACATACGAACATTATCGGAAAGGTTTCGGCATTGGTCTCGCGTTGGCAAAGGAGTATATCCAGCTTCATCGTGGGACCATTGAGGTCAATTGCGGCGAAGGCATGGGAACCGAGTTTGTCATTCATTTGAAAAAAGGAAAAGATCATTTAAAACCGGAGGAAATCGATGATTACCCGCCGTTTTCCGTGACAGAAGAAAACATTCATATCGCCAAACACTATGCGTTTATATTGGGTTTGGAGCGAGAGGATTCTCAGCAGAGATCGAAGCGTTCGGTCGAGGTAGAGTCGGAGCAATCAAAACGGGAAACCGTATTGGTGGTGGAAGACAATTTGGACATGCGTCGTTTTTTGGCGAATTTATTGGATCGGTATTACAATATCGTGGAAGCCGAGAATGGGAAAGAAGGGATCGATTTGGCTCGGGCGGCGATGCCGGATATGATTATCAGTGATGTGGTCATGCCGGAGATGGATGGGTTTCAGTTATGTAAGCGGTTAAAAAGAGATATCAAAACCAGTCATATTCCCATAATTCTGTTAACTGCCAAAGTGCTTGAAGATGATAATATTCGGGGATACGGCGTTGGCGCGGATGATTATATTTGCAAGCCATTTAATATCAATTTATTTTTGGCGCGGATCAGGAATTTGATGATTCAGCGGCAGAAGATGCAGCAGATGGTACAGCGGCAGGTGGATATTCATCCCGAGAAGTTATCGTTTTCCGATATCGACAATGTGCTTCTTAAAAAGATAAGGGAATTCATTGAAAAGAATTTATCTGATCCTGATTTTGGATTGGATCAGTTATCTGAGGCGTTGGATATCAGTCGATCCACATTGAATCGAAAGATAATGGCGTTGGCTGGACAGACGCCGCAGAAGTTTATTCAATCGTATCGATTGAATCGTGCCGTTGAGTTTTTGAAAGCCAATTCGGGGAACATAACCGAAGTGGCGTATAAGGTGGGTTTTTCCAGTTCCGCGTATTTTACCAAGTGTTTTAAGGAAACCTTTGATCGGTTGCCATCGGATTATAAAATCTAATAGATATGGAATAGGGGTTTAAAGATTATTACCTTACATCCCGTAAACGAAAATTTTTGTTTCCTTAAAGGTTTTTTCTTTCTTGAAAATCTTTTCCTTCCATGACGTTTTTTTCGCCCGGTTAACGACCAATAAATATCCTTCCGATGTTCCGCATTTATCCATATATTCCCAGGTTTGTTCAAGTCCCTTTTCAATGGTTTTCTCCATGCTTCCATACTTGAGTTTTAATTCGATGACCATGTTTTGAATCCCACCTTTATAAGGCCATGAAATGAACAAATCGGTTCGCTGGCGGCCCAATCCGTATTCGCGTTCCACCCTGCCGCCACCGTTAATAATTCGCTGCAAAAAAGCTTGCAACAATAATTGCGGACCCGCTTCCGCATAATCTAACCCATCGACCCAATGTTCGAAGTTCTTCCTGAAAAATTCCTGGAAAGCGGTTAACAATTTATCCATATTCAGGCGACCATCGGCTGCCATGTACCAGGCGGCTTCCTGGACAATGATAGTCTGTGCGCTGGAAGTCAATTGCCTGGGGATGATTTCCTGGTAAATACGGTTGGCGATGGCCAACTGAGGTTTCCGTTTAACCAGGCCTAAATCCACGGCATATTCGATGTCGTCATCGGGTATTTTTTCGATTTCTTCGGAACCCACCAGGAGAGGTGTTAAAACCCGTTTTATCCGGTCTTCTTTTAATTTATCGGTTAATTGGTCCAGATGCGTTTCGCGTCGTAAAATTAAATTCTCTTTGGCTTGTTCGATCATATCCGCCGTAATTTCGGTCTTCCGATTGCGGCCTTCTTCCATTCTGAAACAAGTTTCATACGCCAATGCATTCACAAGCCAGGGTTGACCTTCGGTCAAATTCCAAACAAGCGGAAATACATCATCATTAAATTGTTGACCGGTTTCCGCGGTATGTTGGAGGTACAATTGCCGGATTTCTTCCGGATTAAAATTTCCCAACCGCAATGATTCCGCTTTAACATTAAACGCACTTCCACCGGTAATAACGGTTTTTTCTTTATCCGAATAAATCCGGTAATCCCGGACATCGCGAATGCCGCACAAAACGATACTTTGTGGAAAGCTACCGGGGCGCATGGGGTAACCGCTGCGCAGTTGCCGAAGTACAGAAATCAACGTGTCTCCAACCAGCGAATCGATTTCGTCGATAAATAGTACTATAGGCTTTTTATTATCTGCACTCCATTGGCTCAATGCTTCGATTAAAGCGCCCAGTTCACGTTTTTTATTTAAAATTTGTTCCCCCTTATCTTCGAAGAATGAATCGTTCAGGTAAAAGGAAGCGGCTTTTGCAAATGAATTGAGGATTTCTCTCATGCCTTTTTCCACATTTTCTCTGGCTGCCTGTGCACTTTCTATATTCACGTATAAGCATTTATATTTCCCCTGGGTGTTCAGGTAATCCATCAATGCGTGCATATAAGTTGTTTTGCCTGTTTGCCTGGGGGCGTGAAGCACAAAGTATTTTTTTTGGTCGATCAACCGGAGAATTTCATCCAGGTTGATTCGATCCAGGGGATCGATATAGTAATGATCATCGCGCTCAATCGGACCGGCTGTATTAAAAAAGCGTTCCATAATTTTCTCCTTGGATTCGGCACTGTTTTACTTCTTTTACGTCGTTCATGGGGTTATGATAAGATGATTTGAAAAAATTGTCAATCCGTGATCGGGATTTACAGGGAAATTTTGTAGGGGCGTTTCGCGAAACGCCCTTTCTTTTCTTTACCGGCTACCGGCTGCTGGCCACCGGCAACCCTTGTTTATCCCGTACTTGAAAATATTGCCATTTCCTTTTAAAATATTACCATGATGCAATTGCATGTAAGTTATTTGACAAACAGCAAAGGAAAGAAGGTAGCGGTACAAATTCCTTTCAACGAGTGGACCGAATTGATTGGGGATTATGAGCGATTAAGGCAGTCCGATGTATTAAGAAATGATTTGGTAGAGTCATTTCGCGAAATCGAAAAAATAGAAAAAGGAGAACAAACGGTATCCACTTTATCCGATTTTTTAAATGAGCATTGAACTAAGGGTAACGGAAAATTGCATATTTTCCGGTGAGGTTTTCGGCGAGTGAATAAAGAATAGATTCGGGAAATAGGGGCTTAAAGGTTGTCTATCACTTCTTTTGATAGGCCTGTGCAATCCATGATTACAGCGATATCGATGCCATGATTCTTCATTGCTGCTGCGGTTTTGAGAATGCCTTTTTCCATACCTTTCTCAGTGGCTTTTCTTTCATTAAATTCAGACTCAAAGCGAATCGTTTCCGCTATGCTGGCTTCCTCCCTTAATCCATCCAGATAATGACGGTAAGCACCTATACCTATACTTTGATCCTGAAGGTAAATTTCTTTCAGCTTTTGTCGAGCTTCGGCTAATCCTTTGGCTTTAAATTCGTTTTTTATTTCGATGTTTTTAAAATAATATATCCATTCATCGAGAGTATCTTCCACGATATCATTGAAATCCTTCACTTTAATAATATAGTATTTCGGTTCAATCGATGATACTGTTTTTCTTTTAAACATCTTTTTTTCAGCTTCCGATAATTCGAGCATATCGTTTTTATGGATGCCTTTAAAATACGTATCGCCGTAATACACATAGTCCTGGCCCTTTCCCAGGTTGAAATAGACAATGTTTACGATAATGATTTTTTTTACAGTTTGGTAAAGTTCGTCTTTTTGGAGATATTCGGTAATCGTTTGGGATTTGTTGTAAAGAATTTTATAAAAATAGTCGTATTCTCGGATATTCTGTAATTCCACCCTGATTAATTGGTTATTGGCATCTTTTGCAAGTATATCAATCCGGTTTAATTGATCACCGACATTTTCATCATTGCCTTCGTTGTGCAAAATAGCGAGGATTTTGATGTCTTCTTTGATCAATTCACTGAGAAATCCTTCCAATATACCGAAATTTGCCTTTCTTTTAAGCATCTTCTTCAGTGCCCAATCGAAAATAATATGTATTTGTCTTCTTGGTTTCATGGTGATTAAAGTGTACAAAAAGATTTAATTTTTTTCAATACCCCTGGATTGAAAAAGTGAAGGGCTTTGAAAAGTGATCCATTTCGTCCTTGACTCAAATTTTATAAGATTGACTATATTTTTATAATCCCTCTTCTCTTTTATTAACAAAACGTTTCAGATTTAGAAATCCTTCAAAAATGAGTGACTTTATTTTTATAGATTTTGATTCTATATTGATATCTTTTTTGGCGGAAAAAAATTAAAATAATCCCTTGTAATAAAATCGTGAAATTAGGAGAAAAACTATGAAAATTAAAATGTTTGTCAAAGTGTTACTATGTTCTGTAATCTTTGCCATGTTGTTTTTTACAGCGAATATATCATCAACCTCAAAAATTTCTTCTTCCCCGTCCGGCGATTATCAAACGTTCAACTTGGAAGAGTTTAATTTTTCTTTTATGCATCCTTCAGACTGGATTGTTAACGAGATCACCCAAACTGGAAGCGATAAACCCCTACGAAATATAATGGTTGAGGGAACATCACATGAAATCCTATCGATCAAAATATATAACAAACCCGAAAATGTCGAGGATTTCATTAAATTTAACGTTGGATCTTATGCCGCCAGTCAGGTTACTGATCTGGTAAGCGTGAAGTCAACCATCTCCGGGTGCGAGGGGTATTCTTGGATAGCAAAGGCGGATGGGATTCCAATAGGAGGAACTACTGTTTTTGGGAATGATCAGTATTTATTTGTATTGAATTTTACTGGGACGAATGATTCTGATATATTGAAGATCAGTGATTTAATTCAAACAGTGTCGTTGGGCATTTATGGCCCCACTCAATTAACTTTCGATCCAGCTAGCATTGATTATCCGTTTGCCCCTGTATCGGGTTGTTGTCCTGATTACAATGATAAAAATAACCTATACTCTTGTTCTTGCGCCAGAGGGGCCGGCAATCCCGCATGGTGTTGTGAATATAGATATAAATCTGGAGAAACAAATTTTCCTTCTTATGGCTTACCTTTTCAGTGGATATATAAGAGTTTTAAAAACAATGAAATTACATACCCTGTCGGCGGTACAATTCCCATAGAAAAAGCTATTGTTGTTTTTAAAAAATACAAAATCTGTGCAGATGGCCACGTCGCCTATATAACTAAAGTTAATAATGATGGCTCTATTATTGTTGAAGAACAATTATGCGGTGCAGGTTGCAAAATAAATTCTAAAACATATTTGGCTGCTGACCTTCGCGATAATCTTGCCGGTTATATTTATGCTGACAAAGAGCCAATTATCCAACCAAAAATTATTCCTGCCAATTTCATCGGCTCAGAAACAGTCGTTGATGATTATAATTTCAGCAATAAATATAATTTCCAAGCACATGGACCTGGCTACAACTACGATACTAAAGTACCGGATGCTTATGGATGGGGAATCTCCAAGGAAGGATACAATAATTATTTTCATTATTTAGTAAGAAATAATAAATCTTATAAAAGCGAGCCCCTCGATGATAGTTACTCCCCGCAAAATAATGGGGAATGGCGTTTTCAAATAAATAATGAAGGTGAATATGAAATCTTTGCCTATATACCCAAAGAACATGCTACTGATCAGGCAAGTTATTATCTTGATAATTCCGAATGTATCGGAACAATAAATCAAAAAAATCAGAACGCGTGGGTAAGAATTGGATCTATTGGATTATTAAAAGGGCTCCACTCTTTAAATCTACTTCCATCTAATGTTTCTGGGGCTAAAGAATTAGCCTTTGACGCAATTAAAATCAAACTTAAAAGAACAGGAAGGGTATATCAGCGAGTAAAAGAATTGAAATAATTGAATTCATACCTAATATAAATGGCGGCTGGTCGAATATCAGCCGCCATTTATGAATCAGTAATTAATATTATTTATCTGAGTATTAAGTCTTTTAGTTTTTTGTCTCTTTCTATTTTGTTGGAAGAACTCAAAAAATCAATCAATTTTAATAGGAACTGCTTGTCTTTCGAGATCGGCATTCTATTCCCATTTATGAATTCTCTTATAGTATCATAATTCCAATTATTTACATAATCTTCGGAAACTGATTTATAATAAGAAAAGAATTGCTTCAATTGCTTACGCGCTTCAATTTTTTTACCTTGACATACCAGAGCGGAAATTGAAATAAATCTCATAGCAAAATTACTATCCACAGAAAGATTTTTGTCTTTCAATAAGTCTTGAGCCATTTTAAAGGATTTCTCAAAATCTTTGACTAAAAAAGAAATTTCAGCAATATTCTCTTTGGCCAAGATATATCCGGGGTCAATTTCAAGGGCTTTATCAAAGTTTTTCAACGCTTTCTCGTATTCTTTTTGTTCTGAGAATACAAGTCCGATACTATTATGTATCATGGCAGATCGAGGATCAAGGTGAAGTGCTTTCTCGTAAATTTTGATGGCCTCATCAAATTTCTTTTGATTTGCAAGCGCATTCCCTAAGTTATAAAAAGAATTTTTATAATGTGGATCAATTTCAATGGCTTTCTTAAATGCCTCACTGGCCTTGGCATAATCTTTCAAGTATATGTATATTACTCCCATATTATTATAAGCATAGACAAAATTCGGGTCAATTTGAATTGCTTTTTTAAAAAGATTAATGCTTTCTTCAAATTTTGCTTTTGATTCCAAGACAATCCCCCAATTATTATAAGCATAAGTATAGGAAGGATCCAGTTCGACTGCCTTTTGGTAACTTTCAATAGCCTTGTCAGTATTTTCGATATCTTCATAATAAGTTCCAAGAAGAAAGTAAAAATGGGCATTCTTTGAGCCACTCTTCTGGGCAATATCATAAAGAATTTTAAGGTAATCATCATTTTGGCTTCTTTTCAGAGCTTCTGATATATCATAATAAAGGTCAGCATAATTCTCATTAGCCTTTAATGCCCTTCGGTAAATGTCGATAGAATTTTTTGGTTCATTAAATTTTATATAAATTAACGCAAGCTTTTTATAAATTTCAGGGTTTTGGGGATTAATTTTTAATGCCGTTTCATATTTATTTATTATAGCGCTTTTATAATCATTATTATTGGCTGCAATTTCTCCTAAGCCTTCATAGGCTCCAGCGCATTTGGGGTCGAGTAATATTGCCTTTTGAAATTGGATTTTTGCATCTCCCATTTTACCCAATGTATAATAAATACGTCCCAATTCCAGGTGCGCAGTAACATAATTTTTATTGATTTCTATAACTTTCCTGAATTTTTTTATTGCATCCTCATATCTTCCTTCATCAAGTAAATCTTTTCCCTCATTACATAAATTATGAACCCTGTTTTTGATATTTATATAATTAAAAATAAAAAGTATTCCAATAAATACGCATATCCCTATAAATCCAAAAATACTATTTCTTTTAGAAGAACGTCTTTTTTGCGATTCCCGGATAGGAGTAATCAACGTATCATGACTCAATTCATAATAAATACTTCCTACACGCGGTTCGGAGCGCAGCAATCGATAACCCACCAATTGTGCCAACAACCTTTCCGAAACCCCATACTTTCGCTTGATCTCATCTTCTTCCAAACTCAACCGGCGACCCGCAGCATTAATCAACCCCTTTTCACACAAACGACGCGATCGCCTCTTTTTCCAGTATGACCCTAGGCGTTTTAATAAATCATCATAAAACCGCTGCAACACCTGCTGCATGCCTTGTTCACCACCAAGGTCTTCCGGCTCCACCACAATATTCGTATTCCCCTTTGATTCCCTTTCCCGGATTTTGTCCTCAATATGCCGACACAATAACTGCAATTGAAACGATTCCACTTCATCAGTTATCTTTATCCCACCTTTCTCTTTTCGCTTGCACAGAAAATCCAACATCATGTCCACAGCTTCCGGAGAATATCCAAATGACCCCGCTCCGATCGTTTCATCCTGCAACTGCGCCGGTTCGGTAATTGCCGCTTTCGCTTGATTGCGACTCAACGGCAAAAGCTTGAAACGGTTGGTAAAAATATCGGGAATATCCCGGGACATCTCTTCCAATTGACCCAGAAAATCCTCGCGCATAGATATTACAATTTTTACGTTCGGCGGCTTATCACTGTATATAAACGATTCCCCGGACTGAACCCATCGACGCATTCCATCGGGCACCTTGTTGTTCACAACATCACCCAATTGCCGAATAAATGCATTCCGACTTTCCACCGAATGCGCATCGAAAAACTCTTCAAATTGATCCAGAATTAAAACCGGTTTGAGCAACGTATCATCTTGAGACCAAAACCGAACCGTCTTGAAATACTCCCACAGCGAATCCTTCTTCCCTTCCACATAATCCTGGGAATTCGACTTGACGATTTCATCGATTCCTTCATAAATAGCCTCAATAGGATCAAGCCCGGGCGTATTGAGCCGGATCATCAACGGTATAAACCCTTTATCCCTCAATGCCTGATTCAAACCGGCATTGATCAACGACGTTTTACCCATCCCGGACCTGGCATAAACCACCACCAGTTTATCGGCTAATACTTTGTGAAGTAAATCGTTCTTTTCCTGTTCCCGTCCAAAGAATAACCGGCGATCGATGTCATTATCATAAAACGGGCGAGAACCGGGGTATCGGAAATTTTCGTTTACATTCGGTAAAGTGTCCATCAATGATTCCCCCTGATTGCAAAGTCACGTTTAATCGTGCTGATCAATTCCTTGATTCGTTTTTCACCGGTTAAATCCGTGGTGTGAATATGGATTAAATTTTCAAGGAGCGGACCATCATCGATTCGTACCGGGATGATAAACTTAAACCCCTTGCTATCATTCTCTTTCTGCCGCTCCAGAGCCCGTTCAATTTCACGGTTCACGTAACTGTTTTGCTTCTTTGCCAGCGACTGACTTTGCAACACAATACAGTAATCCACCCGCTGAAGCGTCTGGCCGATCTCTTTGTCCCAATTATCGCCGCCTCGAAGGTTCTCTTTATCCATCCATGGCTTGATCCCCGCATCCTTTAATTTCTGGTATAATTGAAGCGCGTATTCTTTGTCTTCACCCGCGTAACAGATAAACACCTCAGGCGCACCCGGATCCAGATCAAACCAACTGTACTCGTACTTTTCGCGCAGCCGTTCGACAAAAGAGTTCAAATCCTCTTTGACGATATGAATCTTGTAATCGCTTCTTCTAAAGAAAAATGCATTCCGGGTTAATTCGGAAGTGTTCTCCGGCGTAAATTGTTCCAGGGCAAAAGAGGGGCTACCTTTTTTCTGTCCTCCTTGCAATACATGCAGTAAGATTCGCAAATACCAATGTCTGAAACCAAAACCGAGAAACAGGAAACTTTTATTCTCGTCCTGGAGTTCGCTTCGGATATTATCGGGTAATGGCGGCTTTCGTGAAATCAGCGCCACCAGGAAATCCAGAAGATCATTTTCCGTGAGTAATAATGATTTGGGGTTGGTGATCGCTCCATAAAGGTAATATAACAATGGATTCTCGGTTGTTCCCATGACCACATTGCCCGGTTTTTCGCCCTTGAAATTGTAATAATCCGTAACCGGTGTTTTTCCATTTTCTTCCAGGGCCTGAGAAAACATATAATCCGGGGTCGTGGTGATGGTAAAGTAAAAATCAAGGGCCGCAAGGTGTTGATGCAATGGACTGGTGATGCTTTTTCGTTGTTTATAAAACCCCGATACTCGGGCTTCCAGGTCGAGCCTTCCTTTTTCGGCGCAATAATTTTGAGAAACCTGTGCCAGGTCGAACGGATGGATATGATTTTTAATAACCGGATCGATGCGTTCGGCCAGTTGACCGGATAAGGTTTCTGTTAAAACGCGGGGTTGTCCGTCTATGGATTCGGTTGCTGCGTCAGGGCCCAGCATGAGGATACAATTATTCTGACGGATGGAATAGATAAGCGTATCGAAATGATCGTCATCCCAATCGCAATAAGGCATGGGAAAACCTCCTGCTCTAAAAGAGAAATACCTTCAATTTGAATCTTAATTGTATAAGAAACCGGACAATAAAGCAAGAAGTCAATAAAGATTAAATTCGTCCATATCCGGAAATTATTCGAATTCGAATAAATAAGGTCCACTCTTTGCCCATTTGTGTCGGTGATTCGCCCCAAAAGAGTCATTCGCAGAGCTCCTGGTTATGATGATAAATTAAGTCAAAGTGTCATTACCGAAGCATTTTACTCCGTGATCGGAGCAAAAAGCTGCGTGATCGGAGCAAAAAGCTCTGAAATCGGAGCAAAAAGCTGCGTGATCGGAGCAAAATGCTCCGAAATTTGATGAAAAAGCTCCGTGATCGGAGCAAAAAGATTCAATCATGATGTTTTTAACTCCGTTGTTGATACTCTTTGCTTCGTGCATGACTCTTTTTGCTCCGGTGATCATGTAAAACATATCATCGCTGATTCTTTTTGCTTCACGATTGACTCTTTTTGCTCCGATGATCATGCTCGCAAATACTGTTCCCTTATTGGATCTTGTGATCGGGATTTACAGGGAAATTTTGTAGGGGCGTTTCGCGAAACGCCCTTTCTTTTCTTTATCGATTACCGGCTGTTGGCTGCCGGCAACCCTTGGACTTCAAATGCCTGGGACTGCGTCCTTATTCACTTCTGCCGATTTTTGCTCTGCGTTGGATGTAGGCGTATCCATGCCTGACTGCAAATTTCCATCGCCGGTTCCAAACTTATTCTTCAATCTTGAACCCGTCTCTTTCGATTGAAATACAACATCAAAAATGTCACTTAGTTTCTCACCTGCTTGACGGGAAAACATCCCGATCAACCCGGCCAAGCCAATAAGGACAAAGAGTTGGGACTCCGTTCCCCGGGGCGGCACATGAAACATTCCCCCTTCGATAATTGCACAAAAAATCAATGCTAACGCGGCCCCAATTGGAATCCGTAAAAAATACCACCATTTAAATTCTTTTTTATAATCTTTATTGCCGATATAGTAAATAAATGAAGAGGCAACATGAATAAAACTTCCTAATGCACCAAATACTAAAACCAACCCCAATACCCGGAGCCCAAATAGATTCTTACAATTATTCGTATCTGTGTTTGTTGTGTCGGTAGAATCGTCATCCTTCTTCGTCGTGGGTTGCGTATTTGCTGAAACATTTGTGGGATTGGATGCATTTTGTCCCGCATTGTCATTTGGATCCTTCCATTCCGCTCGGTGGATAAGATTGGCATCCGTCTTTGCCGTGGACTGCATTTCTGCTGAAAACTGGGCAGCATTAGACGTATTTTGTCCCCCATTGTTCAAACCCTCTTGACTGCTCTTACTCGGCCACAAAAGGTAAATAAAAAGAATAAGACCAAGGAACGTCCCAATAAGGAAAACCCCTATTTTCCTTACTTCTTTGGCATGCTCTTTTTCTTTTTCCTTTTCCACTTCTTCCGGTGTCTTTGGCCCTTTTTTTTCATCATTTTTTTTTGAATTGCTATTGTTCCCATTTTGTTGTGATGAATCGCCGTTCATTTTTATCCTCCATTTATGCCTTATGTCTTAATATATTAAAGAAATTCGCAGGAAACGATTCTTATCTTCTTCTGATTTTTGAGTTTTAATTTTAACGGTATTTATTAAAAATTTCAATACATAAGGATATTTTTTACAAAATATTATTTTTTATCTTCCATCTGACCAGGGCCTTTAGCGCCCTGATGCAGGGGCATCCCAACAGTCCGAGAATTGATTTTTTTCAATGCGAAAAAAACGGGATTACATACCTTTAGGGCATGGTTATGGTTCCATTCATTTTTCTGTCTTGACTATTGGAGCCACTTTATTTTCCTGTGAGAAATTTCAGATTTTTTTTGTTTTATGTTATACTCATACAAAAATATTTAATAATAAGAAAGTTCAACGAAAATGAATGAAGCGGAATTAAAAGAACGAATTGAAAGAGGCGAAGATTTCAGTACAGAATTTAAAGAATCCCTGTCTGAAAAAGATAAAATCATAAAAGAAATTGTTGGTTTTGCCAATAC
>JBLMYT010000078.1:0-4463 GCA_050258455.1 Candidatus Omnitrophota bacterium
CCAAAGGAATCAAAAAAACAAAAAAAGCGTTGCCGCGAAGCGGTTTTGTTCATCAGTTTTTGCGTCGGCTCGCAACCCTTCGGTATTCTCTTTTAAAGAATACACCGACCCTCAATCCTTCAGGATTTTCGGGTCACCCTTCCGTTTCAGGTCACTTGGATTGTTTGTTTGCGCTCGCTCGCAAAAACTTATAATACTTTATAATACTTCTGCCCGAAGTTTGGCTCCTTCCGCGTCAAGATCGTGTCCTTTTGCCCGAAGTTTGGCTCCTTCTAACCAAAGTTGGTGATCCAGTCGCTCGAGAGAGCCGCCCCTACGGAAGAATGAAACGGCGCTTCGCGCCGTGGTTCGGATCATTCTGTAGAGCCAATTCGCGAATTGCCCCAATTTTAAACTTCAAATGAGCGCCCCTACCGAATTGTCGTTATTTTCTCCCTTTAATCGCTTTACCTGATTATTAGCCGTTAACGATTTCATTTGAGTAATGGCGATTGCGTTCAGTTGTTGTAACCTAATCGATTGTGATAATCCTTGATGGATTAAAGCCGCATTAATACTTTCGAGATTGGAAAGCACTACCAGTTGTTCGATAGATGCATAATCGCGCATATTCCCTTCACGAGTTGCGTTTTCTTCTCGCCATTGTTTTGCGGTTTTTCCGAATAAGGCCATATTAAGCATATCTGCTTCGGAAGCAAAGACCATATCCATTTGGCGTTGGGTCAATTGATGTGGAATAAGGTTTTCTTTTATGGCATCCGTATGAATATGGTAATTGACTTTAGCGAGAGTCCGATGAAAATTCCATCCCAGTTTTAATCGCTGGTTTTCATCTTCTTTGAGACGTTGAAATTCGTTGATGAGGTAAAGTTTGACTTCTGCGCTAATCCAGGATGCGAACTCAAACGCAATGTCTTTGTGAGCAAACGTGCCGCCGGTATTACCGGACTTGCTTATAATGCCGATGGCGCCGGTCGCTTCAATCCACCTTGAGGGTGATAAAACAAACGCATTACTACCGGCTTCATTCTTAAAGGCGTCGAATTCGACCCCTTTGAAGTCAGGGTTATGCAATTTTTCCCAGAGGCCTAAGAACTCAATCGTAGCCCTTGATCGCATCCAATTTTTTACAATATCTTTCGGTTCGCGGGGATTTTTATACCGTGCGATATCCGTAATCGATATGTAATCTTCTTTTCCCTTCGTAAATAAAACAATCTCCTTATTTAAAACCTCGATCTTTTTCATTCGTTATCCTGTATATTCTTCATCCCAAAGAAGAAAACTTCATATTTTTCAATCATTTGTTCTTCCTTTTTTTACCTTTCGTATTTTACACCATAAACCGATTGATTTAAAGACCAATTTAAAAGTTTTTTTTGACTGGCAGTTTCAAGTTGCCGGTTGAAGCAGAAGTTGAGAAGATAAGAAGTTAAGAGGGTGAGAGGGGAACGGCGCTTCGCGCCGTGATTCGGATAATTCTGTAGGGGCGCATCTATGTATGCGCCCGATCATCTTACCCCAATTCGAACACACGGGCAGACACGCAGGTCTGCCCCTACGGAAGAATATCCGGCGCCTCTTAACTATCAGGCCGCAAATAACAGGTCCTTCGCTATGAGTGGAAGTTCAACAATAAGAAAATACGATTCAGGGTACAAATAATCTTCCCCGGACTCATCCACGATTCTGAGGTAACCTTCCTTTGAGGCACTCTCATCTGGGATTATTTTATAGATTTTGCGTATTTCAATATCCTCACAGTCGTCATTCTTAACGCACAGCGCGAATATAGATTCATTATTTTTCATGTTTATTCTCTCTTTTAATCCAAAAAACATTTGATTTTAAATTTCTTTTTACCGATTCCATGGGCCTCATACCAATGAATTTCAGCCCGGCGAATATATCCGTTCGCGAGACGGATATTGGCACTTCCTTTGAGTTTTCGCCATTTTCCATAACCGTACTGCTTTCGCAGACGCATAATGTCCCGAATTCCGCCACCTACGGCTATTGTCTCAATCTCCTCGATATCACCAATGATCTCGAAATTCATGCATTTCCTTTTCTAATATACAATAATATTAAGGCTGCCAACTGGTACGACATGATAATAGATTACCACAGGTGAAGAAAAAAATCAAAAAAAGGGGTCAGCCCGGTGCGGGCAGGGCAAATGAAAGTGATATTAGTATGTTCACCGCTACTTGTTATAGCCAGTTACTAATGTCTGGAGGAGAAGGTGAGAAAACGGCGCTTCGCGCCGTGATTCGAATAATCCTGTAGGGGCGCACCCATGTGTGCGCCCGATCCTTTTTTGCCATAGCGAGCATCCGAGCAGGCACGGGCAGACACGCAGGTCTGCCCCTACGGAAGAATGAAACGGCGCTTCGCGCCGTGATTTGGATCATTCTGTAGGGGCGCATCTATGTATGCGCCCCCCTATTCAAAAACCGAAATCAAATACCCACCGATCAACCTGATGGCTAAAAGTATCTCCTTTTCTTTACACCGCCGCAATAACCCGGCCGAAACCCTACTATCTCCCCGTATCTCTATTTCTCCTACCCTGTAAAGCGGAATAACGCTTTCGATATTCCGCCCCCTTTGAATCGTGACTAACCCACCCATTAATCCCACTGAAACCCCAATATCTTCGATACAAACTTTTTCTTTTTTTAAAAGATTCCCACCTTTTTGAAAAAAGGTGGGGCCAAAAACATTTGGTTCAGGTTCGATATGAAATGCCCTTGATATCGTTTCGATATCCTCGAAACGTTTATAACATATAATGAATTGGTCTTCATATCGAATCAAACGCACATCCAATGTCTTCACATACTCATCAAACGAGTCCAGGTATAAATTGGCCAAACACGACGACAACGGATTCCCTAATGCCAACCCTTTCTGACGCTCAACATACCGCCCATTTAATTGATACCCATTCCGCGTTAACGCCTCCAACAAACGCTTCACTCGACCATCCCCGGACGGTAAATAATGATCCAATAACCGACTTAACTCATTCAAATCAATCGAAGGAAAAAAATCCTCGATATCCGATTCGAGAATATATTCATAACCCTCTTCAACCGCACGCTTTACCATTTCCACGGCCCGATCCCGCGATACCCCTTTCCGGGATCCGATGGATTCCTCTTCGTAAATAGGATCAAAAACTTTATAAATGATTTTGACCAAATACCGCGCCACAATCAAATCCCTGAAATTCATCTGCTCCACAACCCGATCCTTTTTATTCTTCCGCTGAATGAGAAACGCCGTATTGGGCGACGCCAGATACGTTTCACTCGTTATTTCTTCACATAATTTTTCGGCAAATGCCTTTTCATCAAAGGGATAGGCTTCATTTCGCGATAACCACTCGGCCGCATGATCGTAGTTTTCGATCACATCCCGGGTAATGGAGATCATGTCCCCGATATCCGGGAAGTTTTCGGAAAAATAAGAAACCGAACCGGGCAGTATCCGATAATACCCCTGCGAATTGGCCAGCCTGGAACCGGTATGGAGTTCGGCACCCAATAGCAAAAACGGTATAAAATTTTTCCACGTTCCTTTGATAATCAACGTCCCAATGGTGCCGTTGATGTATTGCGTGACCCCGCGCTGCGACCGGGACGCATGCTTGATCTCCGTGTACCTCCAATAATACGGTAAGATCGTGAAATCATCTGCCCCGGATTCATAAGTCATTGGAAAACCAAAACAATCGGAAAACCGTTTCTCAAACAGCGCGATAAACTTTTTCTTTGAAATCGAAACACGCGCCTTTCCTTTTTCCGGATGAAACGGCAACGGCATGAGAAACTCAAGGCAACATTCCCCTTCACCCGAAAGTTCCCCGTAATCATGGGTTAATGAGCGGAAATTTCGCTCTTCGATTTCGCCCATGGTAAGAATGGTAAATGTTTCGCTGTAAATGGGTTCGGAAAGATAGTTCAGAAGATGTTGCCGCCATCGAAATATTTCATCCATGTTTTGTTTGAAAAAGAAAAAATCGACCCGGAGGGAGTCATAAGGTTTCATTTTATAGGAATGTTTCTTGTCCCGGATATGAAAGATGGGCATATCTTTGTTTTCGAGAGAGGAAAACGCGGGAGTTTGACTGCTGACGGCTTTGATAATGGCTTGAAAAACCGAAACCGGATGGCTTTTCATTTGATTGGAAGATTTCTGTGCCTGAAAGGTCACAGAAAGGCGATACCATTTAAGAGCATCGATCATTTTTTATCTTCCCGAATTTATATAAAAATGGAATTAATTTAAGATTATATTGTGTTTGGGATTTTATTTCAATATTTACGAAATGAAAAAGAGTAATTTTAGGAAGGATTGGGTTGATTGGGATCACTTCTGTAGGGGGAATTGGCGAATTGCCCCAATTTAAAATTGAAAAATTAGTGAGGTTGGGGAGAGGCCCCGGATGAAGATAA
>JBLMYT010000079.1:0-4780 GCA_050258455.1 Candidatus Omnitrophota bacterium
AACTGATCAAGCACCTTCAGGTGCCTATTATTTACCATGAGGTGGTATCGGATTTTATTATATATAAAAAGAAGTACGCTGACTTTATAAATAAGTATTTCACAGCGAAAGAGGTGACTGACGACGATGCGGTTAATTTTCGGAAATAGGAAAAAACGAGTCAATGTCTCAAAGATACCTTGACAACCAGTAAACCGTCCCCTCCCACTCACTTGACAAATAATCGCAGATACAATAAGATTAAACACATGAACGGAATGAACGAACAATCATCGATTACAGTCGAAAAAACCGATAATGTTTACCGAAAACCGAAGCGTTTCTTTGAAGATTCGGGCACGGTGGACCCGGAAGCTGCCTATTTTGTCCATTTGGAGCATGTCGCCAATACCAAAAATCAGGATATGAAAACGTTGGTTGATCTGGGCCGTTATTTTTCCATATTTGCGCCGAGGCAAAGCGGTAAAACCACATACTTAAATGAATTGCGTCGTCAATTACATGGCGATCCGACTTACGCCGTGATCTTGTTGGGGTTTCAGGATTATAAGGATTTGGATAAAACACGGTTTTATGCTTCGATTGAAAAAGAACTCTTCAAACAACTGATCCACAGGCTCAACGAAGTTAACTGCGAAAAAACCGAAGCAGTTGAACAGTTTTTCAATCATTATCGGATTACCGATAATATCTCTTTCCGTGAATTTTTTGAAGGGTTAAACCAAATCCTTCAATTTAAAAAGATTGTCATCTTTATCGATGAATTCGATGGTATTCCCGTTGATGAATTAGGGAATTTTCTGACATCTTTAAGAGAATTATACCTGAAGTATAAAATGGTTAAACAGAAAGCCTTATATTCCGTTGGTTTGATCGGGATTCGAAATATAACCAAACTGGTTATCGGCGGAGTATCTCCGTTTAATATTGCCGACCATGTGGAGTTTCCCCGGTTTTCTTTAAAAAATGTTCACGATCTTTATGCCCAGTATACGGAAGAAACCAATCAACCTTTCACCGAAGAAGCGGTAGAAAAGGTTTATGAAGAAACTGCCGGTCAGCCCTGGTTGGTGAACCGGTTGGGTACTATTCTTACCGTGAATGTCAAACCGGCGACGGTTGATCCAATCGATATCAATGATGTCAATAAGGGGATTCAACTTCTTCTTGGAGAGAAGAACGACCATTTTGACAATCTTTATGAGAAGGCCAAATTGTACAAAGAGACGTTTATTGAAATCGTATTCGACCATGTCGAATATCAGCCTTACGATGATGAGCAATCCTGGTTGGAGCAGTATGGTCTTATAAAAAATGAAGGTGGTCATGCTGTGGTTGCCAATAATATATATAAGGCATTTCATCTAAAAGTATTTCGAAAGGATAAATTGGTTCTCAATTTTCCGGGGTGAACATCCATACTTTGGCGTTTTGACGCACCGAATCCATTTTCCCAAATGACCCCTTTAACAACCTTTATGAGAAGGCCAAATTAAATCTCCGAATGATAGACCATCCCGGTCTTCTCATACGTCTCTTTGATGATATCGTAATATAACCGTTTGACAAATTCATTCGGAATGGTAAGAATAGCCTGCCGAGTAGGCGTGACACCTTTAATGGTTAATAACCCAAAATAGAATAAGAGAGAATAGAAATTTTCCGATTCGGTTAACCGCCGGGTGGGAAAACTGGCTTTTATATAAGTACTTGCCGTATTGATTTCAATGAGACGCTGAAGTTTGGAAAAATTTCCATTGATTTTGGGGATACCTTTGCTATCGATGATGATCAAGTGGCGAAGTTTTCCATAATCGATACTGGCATTGTTATCGATTAAATTGACCGGTATCTGAGAATCTTTCATATATTCCCTGAGAAAGTACAGGACATGGATGGTGTTAAATACCTCTTGCGTGGCATTTATGGCAAAGCGGTAATGGTTATACCATTGACTCATGATTTCCATGAGTTCCGGTGTCGAATGCCGGATCTTTCCGGCTTGCCGGTAATAGTCGATCATGGTTTCGACTTCGGAATGGGTAAATCCCATAATTTCGTTTATATCCGAGTCCAATGAAATATTGGCTGCAATATTAAAACCGGAGGTCACATCATCCAATGTGATGGGGGAGACACCTGCCATAAATAAACGGGATATCGGTCCATCGGCACGAGCGGTTCCGGCTTTTAGTACGTTGAAAAAAGACCGCAAGAAACCACCCCCATGGGTGATGGTTTGAAATTTCTCTTCTCCGTGCTCACTCAGGATGGTATTGGCGAAATTATCGTATTCGTCGATAATTGTATATATTTTATATTCTTTATTTAAACAGTAATTTAAAAGAGTATCCATGACCTCGGAGGCGCTTTTTTTGGAATTAAATTTCAATTTGGCTTCTTTGATATCGATATCAAGGAACTTCTGATATTTGGTGACAAAATCTTCGGCTGCATTTTGAATACGGGTCAAAAATGCCGTTTTTACCATATCGATGTCCGAATCCACAATCGAAAAATCCAAGGATAAGATCATATACTTGCTTTTTTCCGATGTCGGATTCCGATAAATTTCGGTATCACTGAATAATGAATCGAATTTGTCTTTTAAGGCGATATCGTAATAGGTTTCCAGTGTGGCCAGAAAAAGCGATTTACCGAACCGACGCGGACGGATAAGGAATAAATATTGTCCTTTTTCTTCAATGTTTCTGATATATTTTGATTTATCGATGTAATAGTAATTAAACTTTTGAAAGTCATGAAACCTGGATACACCATACGGGATATGTTTTAAACTTTTTTCTTCATTCATAAACCTATGTTAAACCAAAAAAAAACCTTTGTCAACTTGATGGATTGTCCAACTTTTGGGAGAACGGCACCAAATTCGAGCAGAAGGAGCCAAAATTCGGGCACAAGGAGCCCAATCCGGGGCACAAAGAGTTAAACCTGATACACAAGGAGCTGATCTCGGCGCAGAAGGAGCCAAACCTGACGCACAAAGAGTCGAGTCTGATAGCATAAGGAGCCGAATTTTGGGCGCAAAGAGCCGAGTCGGGTAGCATAAGGAGCCGAACTTTGGGCGCAAAGAGCTGAGTCAGGTAGCATAAGGAGCCGAATTTTGGGCGCAAAGAGCTGAGTCAGGTAGCGTAAGGAGCCGAATTTTGGGCGCAAAGAGCCAAACCTGATGCCCAAAGAGCCGAACCTGGTAGCAGAAAGAGACTTACTTTTGCAATCGATCGACTTACTTCGGGTACAAATCGACTTACTTTTGCAATCGATCGACTTACTTCGGGTACAAATCGACTTACTTTTGCAATCGATCGACTTACTTTTGGTACAAATCGACTTACTTTTGCAATCGATCGACTTACTTCGGGCGCAAAGAGACCAACTTCAGTGACGAAAAGACTAAATTCAACAATCAGTTGAAAAAAGATTTTAAATCTGTTAAAATCTTTTGTCAATGAATAAGAAATAAAGAGTCACCCTTCAAATTAAACGTCATAAATATTTCACCGTTCCTAAACCTAGGGGCGGAAGCATCTATTATCACTCATTTAACGGAAAAATTCTATAAATTATCAAAGGAGAACACCAAATGGCCATTCGGGCAGCGTCCGATTTTGATAGATTGTGGATTTCGGCGGGGAAAAAAGTAAAAGAAAAAGCGTATTGGCTGGAAAAACTCTCGGGCGAATGGACCAAAAGCAGCTTTCATCATTCTTCTTTCATCAATTTAAATGGAACAGGAATAGGGGAGGCCAACTTCCGTCTCGATGGGGACCTTTATTCGGAATTAATCCGATTGAGTTCCGGTTCGGATGTCCGACTTCACATTATACTCACAACGGTATTGACTTTTTTACTCTCAATGTATTCCGGAAACGATGATATCACGATCGGCACCCCGGTTTTAAAAAAAACAACGACGAATGAGAATGAAAATGAACGAATCAATCACGTCGTCGTCCTAAGAAACCGGGTACACGGCGAAGCTTCATTTAAGGAATTATTGCTTCAGGTCAGACGAACCGTGAGCGAAGCGTTTGAAAACCGGAACTATCCCATTGAAATATTGATCCGGCAACTGGATTTACCCGCTTCCGAAACTGGGTTTCCTCTTTTCGATACCGCAATCGCTCTGGAACCCATTCAGGAGGCGCACGATCTTTCCGATATCGAAACCGGCGTTAATTTTTTCTTTTCAAAAAAAGAAGAAGGAGACGGTTTTCTCGAAGGAAAAACGCTGGTCGATGCCCGTTTTTTTTCTCCTGCCGCAATCGAAAGAATTACGGGACATTTTCACCGTATTGTCGAGATGGTATTATCAAATATCGACATCAAACTTTCGGAAATCGATTTTCTGTTTCCGGGCGAAAGAGAGCAATTATTATATACATTTAATCATACCCAAACCGATTATCCGAAAGATAAAACGATCCCGGAATTGTTTGACGAACAGGTCGAGAAAACGCCTGATCATCTTGCCCTTATCGGTTCAACTACCCCAGGGGCGCTTCGTGAAGCGCCCCTGGGGTTAACGTACAAGGAGTTGAATGAGCGGTCCGCTCATTTGGCATGTGCATTGAGAGAAAAAGGCGTGGGACCCGATATAATCGTGGGCATCCGGATAGGGCGCTCGATCGAAATGATCGTGGGTTTATTTGGAATACTAAAAGCCGGAGGCGCATATCTTCCAATCGACCCGGATTTCCCGCAAGAACGCATCGATTATATGTTAACAGACAGCGGCGCATCGAATTTAATTACAGAT
>JBLMYT010000080.1:0-10504 GCA_050258455.1 Candidatus Omnitrophota bacterium
CAAAAGTTGAAGGGTACGGACCAAAAATTGGAGGGTATCGATCAAAAATCGGAGGGGATCACCCAAAAGAAACCGGAAAGAGATATCGAAATGACAGATCCGGCGAGTAATCCTTTTAAAAAGAAAAAGGCTTCCCCCGGGAAATATTCCAATATGGAAATTGTGTCTTGAACAATTGAAATCATATTAATCGGATAAATATTAAACCTATATAAAAAATTTTTTGACCCACTTTTTTCCAAAAAAGTGGGCCGCCGGAGGCAATTATTTTTTTCCGCTTTTGAAAAGCTTGACCAAGCTTTCGCCTTGTGCAAGCCGGTTAATTCTGATATACTACCATTCAGTGGTGAATGAAAATGAGTAAAAGTTTTAATATTGCTGGCGTATGCATACCGGAAGAACATTATATGGTAGATATTTCAGGAAAAATAGCGGACATATTTAAAATGGTCAAACGGGGCGATTACTTCGTTATTAATCGACCTCGTCAATACGGAAAGACCACTACCCTATCCATGTTGAATCAATTCCTCCAAGCCACCCCGGAATTTTTACCGATTAGTATAAGTTTCGAAGGCATTGGCGAAGTAGCCTTTAAAAGCGAGGATTCTTTTGTACGTAAACTTTTATCTCGCCTGAGAAAATCATTTGTTGCGTCCGGTTACCAGGACCTCGTCGCATCTATTAATTCCATTTCTTCACCGTTCGACTTGGAAGATCTTGATTCCTGGGTGAGCGATTTGGTTATTAAAACCGGGAAAAAGGTCGTACTCATGATCGATGAAGTCGATAAAAGTAGCAACAACCAATTATTCCTCGATTTTCTCGGGATGCTGAGAAATAAATATTTAAACCGGAAGAAACCCGGGCAACTCACGTTTCACAGCGTTATTTTGGCAGGCGTTCATGATGTCAAAAGCTTAAAACTCAAACTCAGACCCGAATCCGAAGCCAAATTAAACAGTCCCTGGAATATCGCCGTTAACTTTGAAGTCAATCTTTCGTTTACCGCTGGAGAAATAGGTTCCATGCTTGATGAGTATGCCAAAGCCGAACAGGTAATGATGGATATCCCTTTTTTCGCGGAAAAGTTATTTTACCTGACATCCGGTTATCCGTTTCTGGTAAGCCTTTTGTGTAACATCATTCATGAAAAGATATTACCTGTTAAGGACAATCATAACGAATGGCAAATCGAAGACCTTGAAAAAGCAGTTCAAATTACGCTGAATAAAGATAATACCAATTTCGAGGATGTTATTAAAAATCTGGAAAATAATCCGGACCTGTATGAATTTGTGTTTCAAATCATCATGAACGGGTCCGAATTTACGTATAACCCTGATAATCTGCTGATTTATTTTGGGGTTATGTTTGGCATTCTCAAAAATGAAAACGGAAAGGTTCGTGTTCATAATCGCATCTATGAACAGCGAATTTATAATTATATGGCATCGAAATTGGAAACATCCGGGAAAATTCCGTTTGATCATTTTACTTCCCATTACCTCGATAATTCGGGGCGGTTGGATATTCCAAAAGTGTTCCTAAAGTTTCGCGATTTTATGAAAGAGAATTACAGTGAGAAAGATCAATCTTTTCTTGAGCGAAATGGTCGGCTTTTGTTTTTGGCGTTTATCAAGCCGATTATTAACGGTCGGGGGTTTGATTTCAAAGAGGTTCAGATATCCGAAGAAAGGCGGTTGGATATCGTGATTACGTTCGATAACCGGAAGTACATAATCGAACTCAAAATATGGCGTGGGGAAGCGTACCACCGGGAAGGGATCCGGCAATTGAGTGGGTATTTGGAAGGTCAAAATGAAACGTCCGGTTATTTATTGATTTACGATTTACGAAAGGAAAGTGGGTTTATCGGTAAAAATGAGACGGTTCGAATTGATGGTAAGACCATTTTTGCTGCCTGGGTATAATGGTATAATTTTTTCCGCTTTTGAAAAAGCTTGGCAAAACTTTTGGTTATAAAAACTGCACTTAAAGTCGGTTCTGATCTACGAAATTTGGCCGGTCGCCAAATTGACGGTCATGGTGTAACTGTGCCCCTGATAAGTAAACGTGACCGGTATCGTGGTGCTTCCATTAAAACCAATCGTAAACGCACACCCCTGAACATTTACCGCCATTTGTCCACCATCCGGAATGGCATCCTGGTTTTTATTTAAGGCGACATTGGTCATTGAAAACGTGCTTGACGTTCCCTGATACGTCACCGAACCGCTTCCATTAACTAGTACGGCACTGTATTGGTTCCCCATCTGGGTAATGGTGAAACTGTAGGAAAAACTTCCACTGGTCCCCGAGCCTTCCCCGGTAGATTTAATACTGGTGGTTGAATTTTGATTGTAGAACTTGTGAAAATTTCCCGACGCATCGTTAAATTGAACCCTGATCGTAGCAGTTTGAAGGATACTCAATGAAATCGTAAACGTCCACCAACCGGTTGACTCATTATACTCAAATGCCATCGGAGAATCCGAAGACATCGAACTGCCAACGCCTCCCAACGTGCTGGCGGTTTGGATCACTTTCCCCATGACGTCAGTCATGGTGGCAGCCGAATACCCGGCGGTTTGTTCATAGGTTTGAAGATTGCCATCCACCGGTTCGGCGTCATTACTTTTGGCACATCCGCTATTAAAAATCAGGGAAATGAAAAGCAATAGGGATAAAATTGAAATCGATAATTTACGCATAAAAACCTCCTGCTTGACTGAAATATGGGAATTTCATCAGATTATCGTTTATACCTTATTCCGAAAAAAAATACAAGGTTTTATACTTTTTTGGGTAATTTCCGGCTTAAGCCCCCATTCCTGAAAGTCCTAATTTTATACCCCATTGCTACTGAGTGCTGCAAATTAACGTATTTTCATTTGAACTATTCGCAATTGAATTAAACGCACTCATCAATGCTTGAACAGCTAGAAGTGCTCGTTCGGCTTCCTCAACGGTGACATGAGGTTTCAATTTATTTATATCGCTAGCCAATTCCTGGACACCTTTATTTTCATTTTTTAACATCATGAAGAGAGCGGTCCCCATCTTTTCCAGTGAGGCCACATTCTTTTTACCCAAATGTCTGGCAATAAAATTAATGTGAGGCCCGAATTTATTCAAAGTAACAGGAAACTTTTTCAAAAAATTTTCCGCAGATTCCCCAGGGCATAAGGTTGGGCCATAGGGATATGGTCGATCGAAATAAGTAATTAATTCGCCCCCAAACATTTCCGATAATTCATCCTTGAAATCGAATGAGAAAGGGCCGTGTTTATAAATAACAAATTCGTATTCCAAAGGGACTTTTGCCAAAGCCTGAAGAAAGTATGTGGCCTTCTGAATGTGGGTTTCACCGCACCAACTGCCTTCTTCAGCCATTTTTTCTATTAAAGCTATAATAATTGCCATCCTTTTTAATGAATCCATTATAAACTCTCCTGTTTACCGAGCCGTTGAAAAGGTCTCGAATCAAGGACCTCTCTTTCAAAGGCATCCATTTTTATAAAATTATGGATGGGATCTCGAATCTCATGGCTTTTCTTTTTCATACAATAAAAATATCAAAAACAACCATTAATGTCAATGGGATTATGCATAAAAAACAAACACCAGGCGAACACTCGATAAGATCCTTAATTAATTTGAAAAAAAGAATTTCGGGCGGAAGGGTAAAGTTTTCGTTTTGATGGGATTTATATTAAGGAATATAAAAGTTTTTCGGGGGTCCAGGGGGCGGTTTTACAAAAAAGCCCCCTGGTCAAAAAACTGCCGGCCCCGGGCTCGGTTTCACACCGGCCCGGAACCGCAGTAAATCGGGGTCTGATTTTAGAAAAGTAAATTCTTTATATCTCTTTTATTAAAACGTTAATTTCTTGCCCTCAAATACATTTCAATAAACTTGAAATGATTCTCCGAGCTCAGGAGCCGGGGAAGCTCCGCTTCATACGTTTTGATCTCTGTTTCATAAATCGAAAACTCAAGCTTTCCGGTCGCATTGTGAACCTCATTGTCCTTAAAGGAAATGGGTTTATTATAGGTCCGGTTCACGTCACCGATTTCGCGATTGACATCCGCTAAAGACGTATACTCATTCTTCATTCCGAACTTCTCGGCCAACGCTTGAATGATCTGCCAGTTCTCCATTTTCCCCTTGGAGGCGATGATCCGGTTCACGGACTGCACGCGACGATCACACGCGGTGTAGGTTCCATCCTGCTCGATAAACGAAACAGACGGGAACACCACATCGGCCTGCTCGGCGGTGGAAGTATGGAACACATCCTGAACGGCCATAAACTCTACACCCTTGAAATACTTGAAGTTGTCGCCCACATACAAGGGATCCTCTCCAAATACCAGCACGGCTTTGATTTCACCGCGCATTAACTTTTCAGCCAAATTGGAGGGACGGAACACAGGCGCGAGATCCACGCCCCACTTATCGCCGATCCGTTTGATGTCCTTGGTTTCAAAGGGTTTGACATAACCGGGTAAGTAATTGGCACTCACTCCCATTTCCATTAAACCGGTGGAGTTGGCATACTCTCTTAAAATAATGATGCCATTGCCTTTCTCACTCATCCGACCGGTTAATATCATGAAATTACCGATGGCTTTGAGGTCTCCGGCTGACTTTTCACGGTTGGAATCGAGGTTATACACAAACACGATCTTACGTCCGGGTTCGCCGACCAACTCCAACAACTCCTGATACTTCTGCGGCGTAACGTCCGTGGTTTCCGTGACACGTTCGGGGGTGTATTCATCGACCATTTTGGATAAGGCATCAAAATGGGCAGATCCGGCCTGCACTTTATCAAAGGTTTTGCTCTTAATGATGTGTCGAATCAATCCGTTCATCAACACGGTGTTGGAACCTTTACGGGAATCGATCCATAAATCCGCATACCGGGCGAGTTTGATCTCCGCAGAATTGACCAGCACGAGCTTGGTTCCGTTCTTCTTCTGCGCTTCTTTAATCTTTAATTCCATGATGAGGTTTTCTTCGGAAAGATTACCGTTCAAAACGATCACGGCATCAGCGGTACGGATATCTTCAATCGAAGCGGTAGAGAACGTTCCACCCATGGCGTTATCGAGCGCATCCTGTTCTTTTCCGTAGAGAACATCGGTGAAACTTCCGATGTTGTTGGTCTTTAATCCGACGCGGGCAAACTTTTGCAGCAGGTACAGTTCTTCGTTGGACCGTTTGGGCGAACCAAACACGGCAACGGCGTCCGCTCCATGAATATCGATAATGGACTTGATCCGGGACGCAGTATAATCAATGGCTTTTTCCCAGCTCACTTCATCAAACCCATTGGTGGCTTTGTTTTTAACGGAAGGAACGGTGAGTCGTTCTTCATCGAGAAGATAACGATGACCAAACCGACCCTTGACACACAAATACCCGTTGTTGATGGACCTGGCGACGCTTTCGGTGGAATTGGATACAAAATAAATATCGTTATCGATGACCTTGAAATTGATCTTGCAACCGATGGAACAGAAGTTACACACACTTTCGATGTTTTCTTTGGGAAGCGTCCCCAATACCTTGAAGTTGAACTTTTCGGTGAGTGCGCCGGTCGGACAGGTATCCACACAGTTTCCGCAAGCGATGCAATTGGTTTCCAGTAACGCTTTTTCCATGGCGGGTTTCACCACGGCTTTGAATCCGCGGTTGACAAAACCGAGCGCGGATACTTTCAAAATTTCGGTGCAGGTTCGCACGCAACGACCGCAATTGATACACTTGTTGGGATCCATCACGATAAACGGGTGACGGGTATCGACTTTGTATTTCCGGGTTTCACCGAGATAGTCTTTAATATCGACGTTGAAATCATCGGCGTACTGTCTCAGCCGACAATCGGCATATTCGGAACATCCGCATTCAAGACAGCGTTTGGGTTCGGCGTGCGCCTGATCATGGGTGTACCCGAGTTCGACTTCGCGCATATCCATAATGCGTTCGGCCGGTTTCAATTCGGGCATTTTATTTCGGGTGAGTTTTTCCACATGGGTAAACTCGGCGTCTGAGACTTTATTGAATACATGCTTGAAGCTGTAAAAGGGTTTGATTTTGGCAACGGCTTTTCCAAAACGGATATACGCATCGATGGACGTCGCCGCCTGTTTTCCCTGAGCAATGGATTTCACGGCAGTCAGCGGACCGGTGACCGCATCGCCGCCGGCAAAAACACCGGGAACCGAGGTTTCCAGCGTGTCGTCGTTGGCAATAATGGTTCCCCATTTTTCCAATTTGACACCGTTTTCGGGATGATTGAACGACGTATCGACTTGCTGCCCAATCGCACCGATGAGGTAATCGCACGGCACTTCAAAATCGGAACCTTCCATGGGAACGGGTTTGGGACGTTCGCCCGGAACTTCTTCGAGTTTCATCTTCAAACACACAATACCTTTCAACTTTTTATTCTCATCACGAACAATGGCTTTGGGGTTGGTGAGCAGCATCAATTCGATGCCTTCAGCTTCAGCCGCATGAATTTCTTCCGGATGCGCAGGCATTTCAGAGAGGCCGCGGCGGTAAACGATCTTGACCTTATCGGCCCCGCAGCGCAGGGAGGTTCGGGCCGCATCGATGGCGGTGTTTCCACCACCCACGACCACCACGGTTCCGTTTAATTTGGGAATACCGGCCGGCAGTTGACCGAGAAAATCCACGCCGCCGTAAATCCCTTCGGTGTCGGATTCGTGTTCCATTCTCATGGTGCTGGCTTTCTGCGCACCGACAGCCAGATAAATGGCATCGAATCCATCTTTAAACAGGGACGGAATATCGAAATCTTTTCCCATGACCGTATTGGTTTTGACGTCGATTCCGAGACTGAGGATGGCGTTGATTTCCGCATCGAGGATTTCTTTGGGAAGACGGTATTCGGGAATGCCGTACATCAACATACCGCCGAGACGGGGCCATTTTTCAAAAATGGTGACTTTGTATCCTTCAAGCGTGAGATAATACGCGCACGTCACACCGGAAGGTCCGCCGCCCACCACAGCCACGCGTTTACCGTTGGCCGGTTTGACTTCGGGTTTCCAGGCGTTTCGATAATCGATATCCGCCACATAGCGTTTGAGGTGGTTCACGGCTACAGCGTCATCGACATGGTGACGGCGGCACGCGGTTTCGCAATCGCGAACGCACACGCGACCGATCGAAAGCGGCAGCGGGTTTTGTTTCTTGATCAATTTAATGGCTTCTTCGTATTTCCCCATTGAAATTAAGGCAATATACCCTTGCGCATCGACATTGGCCGGGCAGTTGTTGAGACAGGGACCGACGCAGTCGGCATAGTGGTTGGATAATAACAATTCAAGGGCGGTTTTTCGGGAACTGCGAACCTTCTCGCTGTTGGTGGTAATCACCATTCCCTTTGAAACCGGGGTGCAGCACGAGGCCACCATGCGATTCATGCCCTGAACTTCGACCACGCAGAGGAAACACGAACCGTACGGTTCAATGCGGCCATCGTGGCAGAGCGTCGGGATTTCATCGATCTTATTTTCGTGGACCACTTCCAGGATGGTTTTTCCTTCCTGGGTCAGCACGTCTTTTCCATTTATGGTTACGTTGATTTCATTCATCTAAGTATTCCTCCAATTTTCCCGGTTCATGGGGTTATATTTTATCGATGGCATTGAGTCGGCACGCATCGTAACAGAGTCCGCATTTGATGCATTTGGCCGCATCAATGACATGGGCTTCTTTGACCTTTCCGCTGATCGCTTGAACCGGGCACTTTTTGGCGCATAACGTACAACCTTTGCATTTGTCGGCATTGATTACATACTTGACCAGGGCCGGGCAATGATGGGCCGGGCATCGTTTCTCGTGGATGTGGGCCTCGTATTCGCTTCGGAAATATTTCAGCGTGGTTAACACCGGATTGGGAGCGGTTTGACCCAACCCGCAGAGACTGCTGCTGCGAATCTTTTCGGCCAGATCTTCGAGGAGTTGAATATCGCCGTCTTTTCCTTCGCCGATAGTGATCCGTTCCAAAATCTCGAGCATGCGTTTGGTTCCCACGCGACAGAAGGTGCATTTCCCGCAGGATTCGTTCTGGGTGAAATTGAGGAAGAACTTGGCCAGATCGACCATGCAAGTCGTTTCATCGAGAACGATCAAGCCGCCGGAACCCATGATGGCGCCGGTTTTGGTGATTTCATCGTAATCGATTTTGAGGTTTCCCATTTCTTTGGGGATGCATCCGCCGGAAGGTCCGCCCATTTGAACGGCTTTGAATTCTTTATTGTCTTTGATCCCGCCGCCCACGTCAAAAACGATTTCATTGATGGTAATTCCCATGGGAACTTCGGCCAGACCGCTGCGAGCGATTTTTCCAGCCAGGGCAAACACCTTGGTGCCTTTACTCTTTTCGGTTCCCATGCCGGCAAACGCTTCCCAACCATTGAGGATGATCCAGGGCACATTGGCATAGGTTTCCACGTTATTGATATTGGTGGGTTTTCCCCATAAGCCTTTGTTGGCCGGAAACGGGGGACGCACGCGAGGAACGCCGCGTTTACCTTCGATCGAAGCGATCAGAGCGGTTTCTTCACCGCACACAAACGCGCCTGCGCCTTCTTTGATTTTGATTCGGAAATTCATACCGGAACCAAAGACATTGTTTCCCAGGAACCCGCGTTTTTCCAATTTATCGATGCAGTTTTTGAGGCGTCGCACAGCGAGCGGGTATTCGGCACGCGCGTACACATAGGCTTCATCGGCACCGATTGCGTATCCGGCGATCATCATGCCTTCGAGTACGGAATGGGGGTCGCCTTCCAGCGTGCTGCGGTCCATGAACGCACCCGGGTCGCCTTCGTCGGCGTTACAGATGATGTATTTTTTCGTTCCTTTGGCGCCGCGGGCGAATTTCCATTTCATACCCGTGGAGAAACCGCCGCCTCCCCTACCGCGTAACCCGGATTTGAGGATCATGTCGATCACATCTTCGGGGGTGTATTCGTTTAAGCATTTTTGAATGGCTTTGTAGCCATCGTTGGCGATGTATTCATCGAGTGAATCCGGGTCGATGACGCCGCAGTTTCGCAGAACAATTCGTTTTTGTTTATCGAAGAAATTATCCTTGAATTTGGTCTCTGCCTGGACGATCCATTCGTTAACGGGTTGATGTTCCAGGATGTGTTCCTGAACGATGCGTTTCACCTTATCGCCGGTCACATTCCCGTACATATAGGTGGAGCCGTCATTGAAAACCATTTCGACCAACACTTCATTGTAGCACATTCCCATGCAGCCGGTTTCTTTGAGGGAAACGTCCAGGGCATGTTCTTTGATTTCCTTTTTGAATTCTTCAAAAACCGATTCCCCACCCGCGGCGATTCCGCAGGTAGCCAGTCCGACTTTTATTTCCTTTATCATGCTTTCTCTCCTGATGTGGCTTTTTCTCTGTATTTTTTCATGACCTGTCTGGTCTTTTCCGCGTCGAGATTGCCGTATGTTTCGTCGTTGACCATGATGACCGGTGCCAGGGAGCAGCAGCCCAGGCACGCCACGGATTGAAGGGTAAAGAGGCCGTCGCTGCTCGTTTCGCCCACGTCGATACCCAGTTCGTCCTGGATAGTTTTCAGGATTTTTTTCGCGCCATTGACGTGGCAGGCGGTTCCTTCGCAGATCCGGATGACGTTTTTGCCCAGGGGTTTGAGACGGAATTGGGAATAGAACGTGATCACGCCATAGATTTCAGCAGCCGGGATATTCACGACTTCGCTGATATAATGAATGGCTTTTTCCGGGATATAACCGTAAGAATCCTGAGCGGATTGCAGTAAGGGAATCAGTGCCCCGTGCTGCTTTCGTTTGTTGATCAAATCGTATTTGAAATTCTTGATTTCTTTTGAATAATCGGTGTTGTTTTCTTCGATCATTATTACTCCTTGTTTTTTCCTTTGTTCCTTGTATGGGAAACCAAAACGGTTTTTATCATATATCCTCTTATTCATTTAATTATATATCTTTTTCATAAAATGTAAAATGTCAAAGATAAGGGCACCGAAGGGCCTTATGGTTTTCTTTAGGGTTTTCGCGTTATGTTTCACATAAAGGGAGTGCAATTTTCCTTCCAAGTCGACAAATGCTTTGTCCGTGCTGGTTCTGATTTGGATTATTAAAATAATCCATGGGGCGGATGTTTTAATTTTTAACGCTTTTGATGAAAAAGGCCGATATCAGACACTGTGAAAAATGAAACAAAATTTGACAGTTAACACTTGGTGAAGAATCATTATTCAAAGGAGTTTTGAGCATCAACTTTTTTACTGCTAAATTATTTGACGGTTTCGAAAATTGGTCGCCTGCTTCCGGAAATTTGGCTCTTTGTACCCGAAGTAAGTGTCTTTGTACCAAAAGTAAGTCGATCGATTGCAAAAGTAAGTCTCTTGATGCCCAAAGTAAGTCGATCGATTGCAAAAGTAAGTCTCTTGATGCCCAAAG
>JBLMYT010000081.1:0-44266 GCA_050258455.1 Candidatus Omnitrophota bacterium
TGGGAAAGTTTTCCACAATTTGGGCCGACTAGCTTTCCTAGTATTACTAATGTTATTAATAATGAGATACACAAGCTTAACTTTCTTATTTTTCTGTCTTGACAATTGGGTCCACTTTAAACAATTAATTTTAAAAGTTGAAATTGCATTAAAAAACCACCTTAAGATATGACGCTATGGTAAATAGATTATGTTGCGAAAACCATTTTCCTAAAATATAAGCTTTTTTCCCATCCTTATCAAGCTTACCCTGCAATACTCTCTTAATTCTAGGTGGGGGAATATCGCGGGGATACAACTTCGCAGTATCGGGATCCCAAACTAATAAGCCTTTATTAATTGCAATATCAATTGAGGCTATTGTATATCTATATTTTTCTTTCGTACGTTCCTGAATATTTAATAAGAGATCCGAGTTTTTTGAATGTTCAAAATCACGCACATATGATTGAAGATTATCTCTTTTATTACTTATCGGTTCGAGAAGTTTTGTATTTGTCAATATCGCAGCAGCTACGAAATGTAAGAGTGCAAATGGTGCATCTTTGTTTGGGTGACCTTCACAATATCCTTTCGTGAATTCCCAAAGCAAATAAGCGCCTATCGCCGGTGTATTCCAAAGTTTTACCTCTTCCATTAATTGGCCCATATTACTATCCTTTCTCTTTTGGAAATATTTTCTTCCAATTCGGGTGCCAACCAAGATCTAGTTTATTTGCTAATGCATGGTATGTTCCTGGTATAGTTGAACTAGGTGGTGGCTCGCCTCTGATTGTTTCTTGCCTTGATTTACACTCATTATAGAGTAAGCTACCTTGCTCTATTTCACTTATCCCTTTTTGAGTAATATCAATCTTTTTTTTTTGGCTGTTCCAAAATCTAATCAGCTTATCTTCAAAATCAGAAGCGGTGATTTCATCAATAATTTCCTCTTCAATCCATTTATGACGATTTACATTAGCTTTCAAGAAATCTGATACCGCTTCCCATAATTCATCCTCAAATACGTCAATTTTTTCAAGCTGTTTTAGATATATAGGGTGATTATTAAAATGGTCCTGTTTTTCTTCATCTTTTAGCGGATCTTGTAATGTAAAATCAAGAAGCTCCCTCTTACGGGCTCGATCAAATAATACCGTAAACTGGCGATCGAATTCTTCCCATGAAATTATGGCAGGATTATTTGCCGCTATTTTTTCATTAATCTGTTTGTATAACCAGCCCATAAGAAAATTTTTAATAAATTCAATTTGACTCTTGGGAACATGTTTTCGCTTAATTTCATAGATAACTTCTTGATCGCCTGCACCACTTCCTATTTGGATTTCAAATTTTTCTATTATTTTTACAAGTAAAAATTCGTTTTGGTTTGCAGAATAATTAAAATATTTCCAAATATCATGATCTTGATTTATATCATTAAGCTTTTCCTTTGCTTTCTTAACAGCAAAGCTGGCTTCAGTTTCATTTTTGGCAAGATTAAATTTATTAACAATACTATTTTTTCCCATTTCCTTATTACAGAATAATAAAAATTGGGTTTTTTCAATATCAAGCTCTTTATTTTTAACCGCCATTATCCAATTATAAAATGTTTTCCATAAATCAGCGGATTTATCTGTTAGTGGATTTCTTTTTATAGAAGATTTATCTTCCTCGGTAATTATTTTTGAGTCAACCTTTTGAATGGCAACATCTCCTAAATATTCAACACATACATAATCACCAGGTCCACTTTTAAGAAGGTGATAAAGGGCTCGAGTAAACTGAATGGCATACCCTAGAAATTGTCCAGGTGCATTTGAAATCATTCGTACTATCCTCTTATTAGACTAAAATCAATTATCTATAATCAACACTGCTTCCAAGCATCCTCTGAATACGTGATATTAGAATTTTCAAGGATATGAGGATTTAATTTTCTGGCAGCATCATAACCTGATAAAATCTAAATATAGCATAATCTCAAAAAATAATCAATCTTTATTGAATAATAATTCAATAAGGGCTTTCGGATTCTTTTTGAATGCTTTATCTGAAACCCTTGATCCATTTCAGAATCTTCGGTTCGACGACAAAACCGCCACCTCTCGAAAAACCAGCGTACAGTCCCGCCAGAAACATTTCGTGCTCGACGGCGAAATTGATGCTAAATGACAAAAACTCGTCTATCCCGATTCCCGCTTGCTGAATTATGGCCCTCAGAGTTTCATCCGGGATTTCCCCCGGGATGATTGGGCTTGGTCAATCTATGCTCCAACCGAGATTGCAACGTTCAATTTGAATTTGCGTTTATTAATGAATTTAAACGGAGGAGTCTCCCCATCTTCAACGTATGACTCATATAACTTCCTGGCGACATCCCTGGCAATTTCAATTGTTTCATCGATGGTCCTACCCTGAGCCACAAGACCAGGAACGTCGTCGCTTGTTCCCAGATAAACTCCCTCCGGCAGTTTTTCTATGTTTAATTTGAAAATGGCATCCATATCGTAATTATAAAACGGAAAGGTCAACCTGTCAAATCAAAGGCCCGGTAACAACAAGCGGGGGATATTCTTATTTGTAAAAAAAACCTCAAACATCCAGCCATCGCTCATCCATGCTCATGGCCACACCTCTCTCAGATAAATAAGCCTCCGCCTCCCGGGTAAATCCCTTTCGGGAAAAGACAAAACCAATCACCGGGTTCAGGTTTTCTTTTTCTTTGATTCGGTGCACTTTCTCAACGAAGGCAATGGCTTCGTCCATAGAGAAAGTCTTTGTATCGCGATTCTTAATTTCCCCGACAATCGAGTAATCACCCGACAATTTGGCACGCGCGAGGATATCGGCACTCATCCCCTTGGCATATTCAACGGCAGCACTGTATTTCCATACGCGTTCATACTCGCAAAAATTGAAATCTACGGGAAGATTTTGAGTAATCGATTTCAAAAAGGCGTTTCTTTCAAGGCCATGAAATATCAATTGATCCACAATCGCGTATTCGGCGTAATACCCTTTATGATAATTGAATTTACCTTGAAGCTGATAATATTGCTTTTTTAAATTCTGATATGCGTCTTGATATTCTTCCTTAATCTGACCCGGCTCAAAATTATCGATCTCTTTTTGATATACACCGCGAAATACTTTATCAAAAATATTATCCTGGATCCCACGGTAATCGAAGTTGGTCGTTCCTTGTCGGATAATGTCCGCTTTAACCAGGGCTTTGAGCCTATTCTCCAATTCGGCATCGGTCATATCCAAAGGTAATTTTTCCAGTAATTCTTTGCGGGTTATTTCACGGTCTCGATGTTTACACAAGTAAAGGACGATGTTTTTGGCGTTCTTATCATTGACCCGACTAAAGGCAGAGGCCACGTACTCCATCCAGGTGGACTTGATTTCTCCTCGGTCATTCAGCGTTTCAAATTCCAGGGTTCGGGTCAATCCGTCTTCCCCGGTCAAATCCTTGTTCGGGCAATCCGAACGTAAGATCGCACTAATATAAAAAGGACTTCCTTCGGTAAGATGCGAGATGATATAAGCAGTCTCATCAGTAACCGGCACATCAAAGAACATCGAATATTTAAATACCATTTCAATGGCTTCATCTTCGGGCATATTTTCAATATACCTGAATTTGAACCGGGCAGGCAGCATCATGATCAGCATATTCATCAGCCACCCCACCCAACTCCCGGAAACCAAAAGCGGCGCGATTTTACTTTCAGCAGTACTCAAATACCCGCCCGCCATATTAAATGCCAATTGGTCTTTGCTCTTTCCTTTATCCCAATAAATCATTGAATTTAAAAACTGGAATTCATCGATCATCTGAACAATGAATTCATTACTGCGATCGGCAATGGTTTTGGGCGCTTCTCGAACCGTGTTCCACAGGATATCGACATTTCCGTGCGTATATGAATACTCCACGCTTTCAACAAGGTCTGTCAAATCGGAAAATCCTTCTTGCGAGGTTATTTTCTTTATTTTTTCAAAATTATTCTTATCCGTGGGTTTGAGATATTCAATTTTTCGAGTTTTAAAAGCGAGATACTGATATACAAATGTAAGGAAAAAATCCACACAAAAATCCCCAAGCCACATTTTAAACTCTTTGATTTCATAATAAAACGGGATGACGCCATTGTTTTGGTCAAAGACGATGTTGAATAACCGTTCCATGATGGCGGTTTTTCCCATTTTTCGGCGAGCAAGAAGCGCTGTACTTTTGGACTTTTCTTGTTTGATATCATCGATCCAATTCAGAAGAAAGGCGAGCTCTTCTTTTCTACCGACAAACAGTTCCGGGTTACCGATTCGTTCTTTTAATGCGTATTCCATGGTTATTTTTATACCATAAATGGGACATTAAAAAAAGGGGGTCTCATATCGAAAACGAATCGGCGAATTCAGGGCATTCTTGTTAAACGATTTCTTATTTGTCAAAAAAATCTTTTCATATTATAATAACAATATGAAACATTTACCACTCGGCATCCAGACCTTCAAGCGAATTATCGAAGAAAACCGCGTCTACGTAGACAAAACGGAAACGATTTTCAAGCTCTTTTCCGAAGGGGGCCGCTACTACTTTTTGTCCCGCCCCAGACGGTTCGGAAAATCGCTTCTGGTTTCAACTTTAAAAGAAATCTTTCAGGGAAACCGTGAACTTTTTAAGGGATTATGGATCTATGACAAAATCACCTGGGAACAATACCCTGTTATCCACATCGATTTTTCCGGATTGATTTATGGCTCAAAAGAAGAATTAATCGATACTCTGAATTATTTTATTTCCGAACACTCCGAATTATATGGCATTCCACTTAAAGATAATACATATGACAAAAAATTCCGGGAATTAGTCACCAAGCTTTCTTCCAAAAACAAGGTCGTGGTTTTAATCGACGAATATGATAAACCTATTGTCGATTATTTTGAAAAACCCGAAATCGCCATGGAAAACAGGGATACGCTGCGAAACTTCTTCTCGACATTTAAGGGTCTTGATGAGTATATCCAGTTTGTGTTGATCACTGGGGGATCCAAATTTTCGAACGCTTCGTTATTTTCCGGCTTGAATAACTTTACCGATATAACAATTTCAAATAAATATTCCACTCTTTTAGGATTTACCGATGAGGAATTGCAGTGTTATTTTGAAGATCAGATCAACGATTTCTGCAAATCCGAAAACATTCAAAAGGAGCCCCTACTCCAAACGATAAAGAAAATGTACAACGGATATTCGTGGGATGGTATAAATTTTGTTTATAACCCTCATTCGATCCTGAATCTTTTCGATCAAAAGAGTTTTAATAACTATTGGTTTACCAGTGCAACCCCGACATTTTTAATCAAACAAATCCGTAAACTTCCGATTCCCCTGGAAGATATCGAAAATTATCAAGCAGATCAAACGCTTTTCGAATTCCAGGATGTGGACCGCATTAGCGTATATTCCCTCCTGTTTCAAACCGGATATCTAACCATCAAATCCATTGAGAAAATTTCTCTGACCAGTAAACTGTATCACCTTTCTTACCCCAATATGGAAGTGAAGGAATCCTTCTTAAAACATCTGTCTTCCGAATAAGAAGAGACGAACGGCCACCTCTCCCCTATTGCCTTAAGGGCCAAAATAAGGTAAAATAGGAATATGCAAAACAAAACAGATGAAACCAATTACGGTTCATCTCGTTCTTTTCAGGATACAACCATTTCCTTTGAAGAATTAGGGATCGAATCAACTATTTTAAACGCAATTTCAGAACTGGGATTCCAAAATCCGACTCCCATCCAAAAAGAAGTGATTCCACTGCTTTTTGAAAATACGTATGACCTCATCGGTCTCGCTCAAACCGGCACCGGCAAAACCGCAGCTTTCGGCCTCCCTCTGATCCAATACGCCTCCAGCGCATCCTCGGTAACCAAAACCCTGATCCTATGCCCAACCCGGGAACTCTGTCTCCAGATATCCAAAGACTTTAAGAATTTCGCCAAATATAAACAAGAAATCCGAATTGTCCCAATCTACGGAGGAGCAAGCATCGAAGGCCAGTTCAAAGAACTAAAAGGAGGCGCCCACATTATCGCGGCGACTCCCGGGCGCGTGCTGGATATGATCAACCGCGGAAAAGTGGACGTGTCTCAAATCGAAACCCTGGTCCTGGACGAAGCCGACGAAATGCTCAATATGGGCTTTAAAGAAGAACTGGACAGCATTCTTGAAAATACACCATCTACCAAACGCACCCTTCTATTTTCGGCAACCATGTCCGAAGACATCCAACGAATCGCCCTCAAATACATGCACGACCCGATCGAAGTCACCATCGGCCGAAAAAACGAGGGCGCGGAAAATGTCAACCACGTCTACTACCTGGTTCACGCCAAAGACCGCTACCTGGCCCTCAAACGCGTGGCCGATTATAACCCGAATATCTATTCGATTATCTTCTGCCGCACCCGGGCCGAAACCCAGGAAATCGCCGATAAACTGATGACCGACGGTTACAACGCCGACGCCCTACACGGCGACCTCTCCCAAGCCCAACGCGATTCGGTGATGCAAAAGTTCAGAACTCGCAAACTCCAAATGCTCGTGGCAACCGACGTGGCTGCCCGCGGCCTCGATGTGGAAGGACTCACCCATATTATCAATTTCAGCCTTCCCGATGACCTGGAACACTACACCCACCGCAGCGGCCGAACCGGTCGCGCCGGCAAAACCGGTACGTCCATTGCCATCATCAACCTGAAGGAAAAATACAAGATTAAAACCATTGAAAAAACCCTCGGGAAAAAATTCAAACAGGAAAAAATTCCCAGCGGCCGCGAAATCTGCGAAAAACAACTGTTCAACCTGATCGACCGCATGGAAAACGTGGACGTGTACAACGAAGAAATCGAGAGCTTTCTCCCCACAATCTATAAAAAACTGGAATGGCTGGAGCGCGATGAACTGATCAAACGGTTCGTGTCCATCGAATTTAATTACTTTCTGGATTACTATAAAAATACCGAAGATATCAATGTGGACGCGTATGATCAAGGTAAACGGGTCTCCTCCAACATGAGCCGGTTCTTTATTAACCTCGGACGCAAAGACGACCTCTCACCGCAAACCTTAATCGGAATGATTAACGATATCTCCAGATCCTTGAATATTCGAATCGGAAAAATCGATATCATGCATTCGTTTTCCTTTTTCGAAGCGGAATCCAATCACAAGGATGCCATTATCAGCGGTTTTGAAAAGAAAAAATTCAAAGGCCGCCGTGTGGTCGTCCAGGAAGCCGATCAATCCCCTTCCTCTTCACCCCGATCCAAGGAAAAAGAATACAAGGAACGCGGGAAGAAGGACAGAAAGAGCGACCGAAAAGAACACAAAGAAAGTAAAGAACGCAAGGACCGCAAAGAAAAGGCATCCGGTAAACGGGCGGATAAAAAGGCTGATAAAAAAAAGAAAAAGAAGAACAATTTCGATAGCAATTTTGATCACAGTTTCGATATATTCAAAATGGACGTCGACCAGAAAGGAGCCAAAAAGTCCAAAAAGAAAAATAAATACTAAATTCCTTATTTTGTTTTAAACATTACATTTTAATCGAAGAGGAATCCATGTCTGCCACTAAAAGCAATGCGAAAAAGAACCTGTTATGGATCGTTGTTTTTGCCCTTACGATAACCGCTTTTCTTTTCGTTTTTAAGGAACTCGGTCTATTCCCGATCTCATCTCACGTACTCTTCATTTCGCGCTGGGTCACCATCGCGTGCTTATTCCTTTATGCCCTCAAACGTCGGTCCATGACCGCCTGGATACTGATAAGCATGGTCATCGGCGCAGAAATCGGCAATGATTTTCCCCAGGTCGGCATCGCCTTACGAACAGTAAGTTTATGTTTCTTAAGGTTGATTAAAACCATCATCGCGCCGCTGCTTTTCTCCACTCTGGTCGTGGGAATTGCGGGACATTCCGACCTGAAACAAGTGGGACGAATGGGCATCAAATCCCTGGTTTATTTTGAGATTGTGACCACCCTCGCTCTGCTCATCGGTCTTGCAGCCATTAATATTTCTCAAGCCGGCACAGGCATTACCATGCCTCCCCCACCGGCCGGGACGCAATTACCGGAAGTCGTGAAACAAACCCCGAGCGAGATCATCACCCATATTTTCCCGGAAAATATCGCCAAAGCCGTGGCCGAGGGTCAAATCCTTCAGGTGGTGGTGTTCGCCGTCCTCTTTGGAATCGCCCTGGCCCTGGTTCCGGAAGCCAAGCGGCGCCCGATTTTAACGGTTACCGAAAGTCTGTCCGAAGTGATGTTCAAATTTACCAATATCGTGATGCTCTTTGCGCCTTTTGGTGTGGGGGCTGCCATTGCCTATACGGTCGGCCATATGGGACTCGGTATCCTGGCCAATTTATTTAAAATGCTGCTCACCTTTTATGTGGCCATTATTCTCTTTGTTTTCTGCGTTCTTCTTCCGGTTGCCTTAATCATTAAACTACCGATAAAAAAGTTCATTAATGCCATCGCCGGTCCGGCAATCCTTGCTTTTGCCACCACCAGCTCCGAAGCCGCATTGCCAAGAGCCATGGAAGCCATGGAAGCGATCGGCGTTCCCCGAAAAACCGTGGCCTTTGTCATGCCGACCGGATACAGCTTCAACCTGGACGGCTCAAGTCTTTACCTTTCCCTTGCCGCAGTGTTCGTCGCCCAGGCCGCAGGGATTCACATGAGTTTCACTCAACAAGCCCTGATGGTTTTCACCCTCATGCTGACGAGCAAAGGCGTTGCCGGTGTTCCCCGGGCCTCATTGGTCATCCTTCTGGGTACGGTTTCGACCTTTAATCTTCCCATTGAACCGGTGTTCATCCTCCTCGGCATCGATGAATTGATGGACATGGGACGCACGACCATCAATGTGGTGGGAAATAGCCTCGCCGCAGCGGTGATTGCAGTTTGGGAAAAAGAGTTCGGCAAAGCAAGCCCGGATAAAATCATTAAAGAATCAATTGAAGATTAAAGCCTCCGGCGGCCCACCTTTTTGTAAAAAGGTGGGTCCAAAAACTTTTGGTTATGAGTAAATGTCCTTGAAAGATTGAAGGCGACAATACCAATCATAAGAAAATTACCTTTGGTTACTATAAATAACGTTTTACAGTACTCTTGTAATCAGATTTACCAATAGGAGCCTTCATGATGGCCGAAGGCCTGAATCGACCGTGGGCGCAGCCCACTAAACAATCAACATCGCATCGCCGTAAGAAAAGAAGCGGTAATTATGTTCAATGGCAATTCGGTAGGCGTTGTGCATCAGCTCCACGCCGGCAAACGCACACACCAGAATGAACAAACTCGATTCCGGCAAATGCAAATTGGTAATCAATCGATCCACCAGTTGAAACTCATACCCCGGCGAGATAAATAAATTCGAAGAGAAGCGTTCCTCTTCCGGCTGCAGTTGAGCCCAGGTTTCCAACGACCGAACCGACGTTGTGCCCACGGCAGTCAACCGCTTCGATTTTTTTAAATCCAGGATTCGCCCTCGGTCGGTTTTGGAAATGGTGATCCATTCCTTCCCCATTTGATGATGCGAAATATCGTCCACTTCAATCTTTTGAAACGTGGTTTCTCCGACTTCCAATGTGACTTCGATCATTTCGCTTCTTTCTCGAATTTTCGCGATAATTTCCGGAGTAAAATGCAAACCGGCTGTGGGTGCGGCAATCGACCCGGGATTTTTCGAATAAACGGTTTGGTACCGTTCCAAATCCAGAGCCCGAAATTGCTCGGCTTCGTCAAACTTTCGTTTGATGTAAGGCGGCAACGGCGCATAACCCGTTTCCAATACCGTATTCATCGGTACATTCAATCGAAGTGTCCGCCTTCCCCGGTAACCGAATCCAATGACTTGCGCATCAGCTTCAGTTTTCTTCATCAAAACGACGCGCTCACCGAGTTTAAAATACTTGGCCGGGCGTGCCAATACTTCAACCTCGTTGTTTCCCAGATCGTTCACGATCAACATTTCGACGCTCTTGTCGTTGATAGACCCAAATAAACGCACCGGCATGACCCTGGAATTGTTGACGACAAAAAAATCATCCTTATCCGTAAGCTCAACAATATCCCGGAATCGATAATGAAAAATTTCCCCGGTCTTCCGATTGACCATCATCAGTTTCGACTCATCCCGTTTCATTGACGGAAACCGGGCAATTCGGTCTTCAGGCAATTGAAAATTAAATTCTTTTAGCTTCATTTTTTTTTAAATATTATATAACATTTTTTACAATTATAAATATTTATAAATTTTTATATAATCAAATAACCGATAACAAAACATAAAAAAAAAAGTGCTAAACATTTATCAAACAAAAACATTTTTTTTTTTTTGATATTATAATGTGACCAACAAGTGTTAAAACGCAACGAACGCATTGTGAACTATGGGAAACCGGGGGAGAGATGGATGAGGCCGGCTTCCAAAGCCGAGATAAGGACCCCCGGTTTTCCCGGCACTTGAATGAGTGATACAATTACTTTTTATTCGGTAATCGCAACTCAACCCCACCCACGCCTTTCATCAGGTTGCTTAATCGGGTGAAGAAATCGGTAACCTCAGGGTTAAAATGATAAACATATAACACCCTGGGTTTAATCATTTTGGCTGCCTCTGCCACCATGTCCGGAGTCATGGTATAGGGAAGGTTCATGGGGAGAAACGCCACATCGATGTCTTTCAATTGCTTCATTTCCGGGATATTCTCGGTATCTCCGGCCACATACACCCGCTTATTCCCGAATGTGAGCACATACCCATTTCCCCTGCCTTTCGGATGAAAAGGGGTACCGTCCGCTCGTTTGTGTTCGATATTGTAAGCAGGCACCGCTTCGATTTTAATGCCGTCAATGGTTTGCGACTCCCCGTTGGCCATCACCTTACCGCCGGATACCTTTTCCGCACACGCGGCAGTCAACACCAGTTGCGTTTTGGCCGTTCGAATCTGGCTCAGTGCACCGGGATCCAGATGGTCCTGATGTTCATGGGTAATGAGGATCAGGTCGGCCGGAGGCAATTTGGAGTAATCAGCCACCGCCGAATAGGGATCCACCTGAATCATCAGCTTATTGAAGGTAAACATCAGGGAACCATGGCCGAAAAACGTTATGTTCAACGGTCCGGCATGGGTCGGAATGGTTTCAGCGGGAAACGGTTGCTCCATGGCATCGATGGAACCTCCCATAACCAAAACCAAAAAACAGAATATGATTAAAAGATTGTTGATTTTCATCCTGCACCTCCTCTTTGATTATAAATGAAATGTGATAAATGAAATGTTCAGTCAGGAACCTTTTGGGAAAGGTTCCTGACTTTTTATACGATTTTAACGATCAGCGCGGCGTTTGTCACGCGTGTCGTTGTTTTGTCGTTGTTTTATTGTATTTGTTGTTTTATTTCAATGATTTGAGAACTTCTTTCACGCCGTCGGCATCCGGGGAGTTGGGCGCCAATTCCAAAAATTTGTTAAAATTTTCGGTCGCGAGTTTCATGTCGCCTTTATTCAGGTACGCATACCCCAACTGCATGTACGCTTTCGGCCAATCGGGCTTGATCTTGATTGCCATCTGGTAATAGGGAATGGCTTCATCGGTTTTTCCGGCGGCAAAAAGCACTTCCGCCACATTGTAAGGGAGCGTATAGTCCGTGGGTGAAATATCGATGGATTTTTTGAAGTATTCACTGGCCTGGGTGAACTTATTCTGACGCATGTACACATCGCCCATTGCCGCATACACCTTTGCCAATTCGGCCTTTTGCGATTCCGGAGACGGCGCCGGTTGAGTTTGAGGCTGAGCCTGAGCGTCCTTTCCGGCCGGTTGCTGCTCGGCAGGCGGGGCCAGCATTTTGTCCAAAACAGCCTGCAACTCGGTAATGGCGTCATCGTAACGCTGCATTTCCACGTAGCAGAGCCCGATGTTGAACCGTAATTGATAATATTCCGGTTTTGCGGCATACAGTTCCTTGAAGATGGCCAGCGCTTCATCATACTTGGCCTGCTTAAACAGGTTGGCCGCTTTCTCAAAATCGGCTTTGACTTTATCTTCAGGTTGTTCCTTACCCTTTTCGGCGGATTGGACTTCGTCCAGTTTATACATGGTGATGGTAACTTTTGGGTTTTGGGAAACACCGCTCACGCTCAACATCGTCACTTCCGGCCTGTACCCTTCTTTCTCAGCCGTAATCTTCACCTGTCCCATACCGAGACCGAAAAATCCCCATTGCCCCTTTTTATCGGAAGTCGTATCCGACCGGTTCGAATACTGAGTATATTGGAGAGTGATCTTGACTCCGACAATCGGATTTTTATCTTTGTCCATGACTTGCCCAAGCAAACGCCCGTTTCCACGTCCTTCCTGCGCATAAGAATTGACCGCGAAAACCGAAATCGTTAATACCATGAGTATCATGACGCTCAAATCGCGTATTCGTTTTTTCATCCTGTTATGTCCTCCTTATTAGGATAATAGTTCAATTTTTATTCGATTTCAACTGCTGCAACAGTTTTTGTATCTCGTTTTGCTTTTCATCGATTTTTAACGATGCCGACAAGGCTTTAATGGCTTCGTCGGTGTTGTTGAGGCGAATCAGGCACAAACCGATGGTATTTAATACCGTGACATCGCTGTCATACAGTTTATTGGCGCTGAGGAGTGCATCCAGCGCTTCATTGTATTTGTTGAGGTAATAGGATGCTTTTCCCTTCAGAGAAAAATAAACGAACGCCTCATTGGCTGCACCCTTTAGATTCTCAATAACAGCCAGGACCTTATCGTATTTCTTTAACCTCAAAAGCAGGAGGCCATATGACTTTAAGATTTCAGGATACGTACTGTTTAACGCAAAAGCTTTTTCATAGAAACTCTCTGCTTTTTGGTAATCTTTCAGGTTATCGTATTCCGTGGCAGCGATCCAATAAAACAGATACTGCCCGCCCGGTTTGATATTCTTTGAAATTGCCGGCGGATGCCCGACAAACGGGTTGGGCGAAACGTCGAACGTCTTCTCGCGAGTATCCAGAATTTCGCCATTCGGGCCCATCAATTTTTCCCGGGCCACATAACTCCCATACTCCAGTTTCTCAAGATTCTGAACATACTTTTCGAAATTTTTTCCATCCGGAACATCAAAGGTATAGGTTTTGGCATATGGCCGTTTTTCATCCAGGGATTGAATGTCCAGCCGGACCTGCAACGGAGAGGTAAAATTCCCTTTATCGATCCAGGAATAGGCACAACAATTATCCCGCTGACCAAAGGTGAATTTGGGATCGAGTTGAACCGGTTGCCCCAGAATATTGAAGGCCGCATACGTCAATTGATCCGCAGCGGTGGTTTGATACGATAACATCGGTCCGAAAATCAACGGGCGATTCGATGATAAATTGGTAGTGTCAATGATTTTTTCATAATAGCAGATCTCTTTGCTGACCGAATTTTGAAGGATGGCAATAATTTTAAAATGACCTTCAATAATCGGCAGAAAGTCGGTTAAAACCAGACCATTGGAAAGTTGATTGTCCAGTTCTTCCTTGGTATAGTACAGCGGGAAATCCCGGTTGTATTGGAAAACGATATCGTCACCCTTTTTGAGGACGACAGTCATATTGATATTGGTATAATATTTATCTTTTTCCGGCGTGTAATCGACCGAGAGCCGACCGGGAAGCACCGCGAGATGGATAAAATTGAGACCCAGGATGGGATCTTTAATAATATATGCATCGCCACTCACATTGAGGTAATCGGTGGTCACACTGGTCTCGACCAATCCCTTAAAATTCAGAAAGTTTTGAGCGTAAGTGGTATTAATGGATTTTTTCGGAAGCTCCAAAACCTGAGCCAGGAGCATGGTGCTTTGGACCGACGGGGTATAACCTTGCAGGTTTTCTCCCGGGATCAGAGAGAGAGACACATTGGCCACGCTATGGTTGAATTCGCGGAGTTTTTCATAAACGGCCTCGTAATCGTTGGCATCGATTTCCCCGGTTCCGACGCGAAGCAGCGACGCGGGGCCATCGGATGCCGGGAGGTAGAGTCGGTACGGATCCGAATTGGTCTTCTTGTAGAAGACAATATGATACATGGTGGGCATGCCTTTGGAGACATCGCCGTAAAAATCCCAAATCAATACCGGGTTGAGTCCATTTTGAGAGACTTCATCCTGGGAAACCGGCGCGCCGAGAATAATATAAATCCGTCCCCGGTCGGTCTTCCACCCGGGTATAGGCGAACCGTATTTGAAATAATTATTGACGTAATTAAAGCGTCGAATGTGTTCATCTTTAAATTCGTTTTCGGGAGTTCCTTTGGTCGGGTCTCTCATTTTCCAAAAGAGATCGATAAACGCATTGCGATCTTTGTTATTGGACAGTTTAAAAAAGATATCGCGTTCCGTGGGGGTAATAATGTATTCGACCAGGTCCAGCCAATCGCGGTATGGCTGGTCCAGGGATTTGGTATCGAAATTAGCGGCTTTTTCTTTTACCTTTGACTGGGAACCCGCCCCGAATAACGGCCCATCGAATGAAAGGGTGATTAACAAAACCGTAAAAATAAATAATATAAATGTGATAAATGTTTTTTTCTTTATTTTCATCTGGATAATATACTCCATAATTGAGTTGGAGTCAAGATTCGGAAGTGTGGCCCAATCCGGTTTTTTCACATACACACAGGGCGATGCGTGGGCAGACGCACGGGTCTGCCCCACCGCTGTTCGGGTCCGCGCATGCATTGACAATTTAACGGTTAAACGATATAATCCTATTTAAATTTCGAGTGTTGGGTATATTTTAAATATATTTTTAACACAAGGTGGAACAAATGAAAACAATGAAACTTGTGCCATTAATTATTTTAATTGGCTTATTCATTTTGGATTGCAATAGGCCACCGACCCCCGGAGAAATGGGAGAAAAACCGATGGTAACCGTGACGGTTCTTCCTCAGAAGTATTTTGTCCAACGCATTGTCGGAAATAATTTCGAAGTGAATGTCATGATCCCGCCCGGCCATAACGCGGCAACGTATTCGCCTACGCCTCAGCAAATGCGATCCTTAAGCCAATCCAAGCTTTATTTTAAAATCGGTAATATTCTTTTTGAATCGGCCTGGCTGGCTAATATTGCGTCCAATAACCGAAACATGAAAATCGTGGATACGTCCAACGGGGTGGAATTCATCAAAGGTCACAGCGACGAGCATCAGCCTTCGGATATCGATCCCCATACGGGTATGGATCCCCATACCTGGCTCTCCCCCAAAGCGGTTAAAATTCAAGCCAAAAATATTTTAGATGCCGTGGTCAATCTGGATAGCCGAAACCGGACCTTTTATGAAAATAACTACAAGCGGTTTATCGAAGATATCGATCTATTGGACAATGAAATTAAAACCCTGATCAGTCAATGTAAAGATAAAAAGTTTATGGTATTCCATCCGGCCTGGACCTACTTTGCCCGGGATTACGGCCTGGAACAGTTCTCCATCGAAAGCGAAGGCAAATCTCCCAGTCCGGCCGAGCTTAAATTGGCGATCGATACGGCCAGGGAAAAAGGCATCCATATTATTTTTATCCAAAAACAATTCGATACCAACATGGCCCGTTCCGTTGCCGAAGAAATTAAAGGCCAGGTCGTGGTGATCGACCCGCTCGCCGAAGATTGGATGGATAACATGAAACGCATGGCACAATCGCTTTATCATGCGCTAAAATAAAGAAATAAAAAAACAGGAATAAGCCGTAATGACGATGGAAAATTCCGATAACAAACTGGTGGAATTGATCTCGGTCACAGCCGGTTACAATAATCACATTGTGCTGGAGAACATCAACCTGGTCGTCCGGGAGAATGACTTCCTTGGTATTATCGGAGCCAATGGGAGCGGGAAAACCACGCTCCTCAAGACCATGCTGGGATTACTCAAACCCATGAAAGGGGACATTCGTTTCTATCCCAGATCGTCCCACGCGGGAGGCACCCATATTGGATATTTGCCTCAGCAGACTGTATTTGATCGGAAGTTTCCCATAACCGTCAAGGATGTGACCCTGTCGGGTTTAGCGTCGAAAACCGGGATATTTAAAAACTTTTCCAAAACAGATAAGGTTGCGCTCGATGAGACGTTGGAGCGGATGGGAATCCTCAACTTGAAACACCGTGCAATCGGCACGCTTTCCGGCGGTCAAATGCAGCGCGTATTTTTGGCGCGCGCCCTCATTTCATCCCCTTCGCTGCTGATCCTGGATGAACCCGACACGTTTGTGGATCAAACCTTTTCCAAAGCTTTTTATGAAATTCTGGAAGAACTTAATCAAAACATTGCGATCATCCTGGTCTCGCATGACCTGGGCATGATCTCTTCCTATGTCAAAACCATTGCGTGTGTGAACCGGAACCTTTATTACCACGATTCGAATATCATCGACAAGCAACTTCTGGACACGTACAATTGCCCGTTTGATCTGGTGACCCATGACCATTTGCCCCATCGGGTGTTGGGCCTGCATGGAAAAGGAGCCCCCAAACATGCTTGATCTGTTTCATTATGAATTCTTCATCAATGCCCTGTGGGCGTCAGTGTTTACGGCAATCACCTGTGGGATTATCGGAACCTATATCGTCTCCCGTCGGATTGTGTTCATTAGTGGCGGGATCAGTCACTCCTGTTTCGGCGGACTGGGAATCGCCTATTATCTGGGCATTAACCCGATTCTGGGGGCCGCTGTTTTTTCGGTTATCGCTTCGTATGTGATCGAAGCATTATCCAAAAAATCCGAGCTTCGGGAAGACTCCCTCATCGGCATGATGTGGTCCTTTGGCATGGCCATCGGAATCATCTTTGTCTTCCTGACTCCCGGCTATGCCTCGGATCTGATGAGTTATCTTTTCGGGAGCATTTTAACCGTATCTCATTTCGATATCCTGATGATGGCCATTTTATCCCTTGCCATTATCCTGGTCTTCATCCTGTTGTATAAGGAAATCCTCTTTATGGCTTTCGATCGCGAATTTGCCCAAACCCAACGCGTTCCGGTTTCCTTCATCAGCTATGTGCTAATTACTTTTATCGCCCTCACGATTGTCATCAACATTCGGGTTGTCGGTACGATTATGGTTATCTCGCTCCTGACCATTCCCCAGGCCACGGCCAATATTATCTCCAAGAATTTTCGAGATATCATTTTCTATTCCATCGGATTTGCTTTTTTATCCAATATCATCGGTTTATTGGCTTCGTATTATTTGAATCTCCCGTCGGGTGCTGCCATTATTCTGTTTTCCATTGTCATTTACGGAATCGTAAAAGCTATCCATGCCATTCATGTAAAGACAATGCTATCAAAGACGCTTAAAACAACTTAAACTAAAACGTAACATACGCTATGATCCATACGCATATACCTGTTCTGGCAAATGAAGTGGCCCAATGGCTTCACATCAACAGGGGCGGTATATTCTTTGACGGGACGATCGGACTCGGGGGGCACAGTGAAATGATGTTAACGGCTTCTCCGGATAATGTTCTCTACGGAACGGATAAAGATCCCGAAGCGCTGGCGTTTGCCACGCAACGTCTCGAACCGTTTACCGGACGGTTTACGTTCTTCCATTCGGATTATAAAAACCTCGAATCGCTTCCGATCGATATTCGGACCATCGATGGGTTTCTCTTCGATCTTGGCGTATCATCGTTCCAACTGGATACACCGGAAAAAGGATTTTCGTTCTCCAAAGATGCACCGCTGGATATGCGGATGGATAAAACCCAAACCAAAACCGCTTATGATGTGGTCAATCATTATACCCACAATCAATTAAGCGACGTGTTGAAGCATTACGGCGAATTCGATCATCCGGAACGGATCATCGATCAGATCGTGGCCCTTCGAAAACAAAAAAAAATCGAAACGACCGAGGAATTGAAAACCATCATTCGCCGCATCTGCCCGAAACAGAAAACCATGGACCCATTGGCGCGAATATTTCAGGCGATTCGGATCGAAGTGAATGACGAATTGACCGGCCTCGAATCCTTTTTTCAGTCGCTCATCGAAAAGATGAAACCGGGTTCACGCATCGCCATTATCTCATTCCATTCACTCGAAGACCGGGTGGTCAAAACGGTTTTCAAAGAAGCCAAAGAAAAAAACCAACTGCAAATCCTCACCAAAAAACCCCTGATTCCCCAAGATAAAGAACAGGAATCCAACCCCAGATCCCGCTCCGCTAAGCTCCGAGTTGGCGAAAAGATTCCACCTTTTTGAAAAAAGGTGGAGCCAAAAACTTTTTATTAAGGGAAGATAGTTATTGATTTTATATCAATTATATTCAAATTATAATGTATATCAATTATAAAAACCAAAAAACAAAAGTTTTCAGGGGTCCAGGGGGCGGTTTTTCAAAAGGGGACTGCGTCCCCCCGCCCCCTGGTAAAAACTCAAAACCCCACCTGGTTGACAATATCTGATAATGCATTACAATATATCCATGGAAACAATAGAAAAGAAAAACGCGAAAAGCGCCATATTATATATTGTCTCAACACCCATCGGAAACCTGGACGACCTCTCATACCGGGCCGTTAAAATCCTGGGAAGTATCGATGCCCTGGCCTGTGAAGATACGCGCCATACGAGAAAGATTTATTCCAAATACGACATCCCGCTTCCAAAAATCGTCTTCTCCTACCATGAACACAACGAAGAATTTGCCGGGAAAAAAATATTGACCTTACTCGGCGAAGGCAAACAGGTTGCCCTTTGTACCGACGCCGGAACACCGGGCGTGAGCGATCCCGGATACCGAATCGTCTCCGACGCCATAGCCGCCGGTTTCCCGGTCGATGTGATCCCGGGACCGAGCGCCGTCACCTGCGCCCTTCTCGCTTCAGGGCTTCCCACATCCAGCTTCACCTTCAAAGGCTTTCCTCCCCGAAAACCCGGACAACGAAAACGGTTTTTGGAAATGGAGAAAGAGGCCCCTCATACCCTGGTATTCTTCGAATCCCCTCACCGCGTCCAAACATTACTGACCGATGCCCTTCATGTCCTGGGAAACCGCCGGGCCGCGGTTTGCATCGACCTGACCAAAGTTTTTGCAGAGATCCGAAACGATTATCTCGAGAATTTATCGAAACAATTCGAAGATAAACAAGTTAAAGGCGAAATAACGGTGGTGATTGCAGGCTGCAATCCCAAATTTAAAAAAGAAGACGAAGAGCATGACGAATTCCAATTTAAAAACATATGACTATCTGCCGGGGGTCAAACATCTGGATTATTTCCGGAACCCCCAGACCGGCCGGTTTGAGTTTCCGTTCTTAAACGTCTCAGCCGCTGTGGATACCGAATCCCGGTTATTAACGTTGGTGGATGAAAATAAGCGGACGTACCATTTTCGATTCTTAAATTATCAGACATTGGTGGATGAAGCCAAACCCAATACGCTCTATCTAGACACGGGGAACAATTTTTGCAAGGGCGTTCTGGATCATCACCATACCGAGAGCGAGCCGGAAAAAAGATGGCTCATCCGTAACCATTCTGCCGCTACGCTTCTTTTAACTTATCCCGAAATGGTTACCAATAACCTCCATTATACCGGAGCCATTACGATCAACCTTCATATCAATCCCGACTTTGATACCACCGTTTCCGTTTATCTGGCATTATATTACATCACCCAACGGCGTTTTCCCATCGGCGCCAAATTCATTGCCGATTATGCCAAAGAACTGGAGGCAGGCTCAACCCCTTTTATCGAAGAGTTCGGTTTGGCAACCAATCCGAATACCATTATGTATATGGCCGGAAAAATCATTCGGCGTCATTTACCCACCGCCGAAGACAATATCATGGATACATCCTCTCGCAAAGCTCTACGAAACAGTTTTCTTCTCCTGAGCAGCCTGGCTATCCTCGAAACCATTTTCGATGAATTCGAACGCCGACACATGGATGATGACGATAAACCCATTGCGTTTTACAATGTCATCGATAAACTGTTCCGTCGCGATGAATGGAAGTTTGTCACCTCCAAAATAGAAAATGATTATCATTTATATGTAAAAGATATCGAGCGCGCTGAAAAATATATCGCGACGCTTGAGTACGACGATGTCATCGATGCGGTCAAACTATTAAATAACTGGGCCGAAACCGAACCCCGTAACCCTCATTTATTGACGCTTCTGGAAAAGAAAATTCCTAAAATATCCAATGTTTTCGATCAACAGTTGCAAATGGTATTTAGCCGGATTGTTAATAAAATTGAAGAAAGCGCCGTAACCGGCAATGCCCAAGACGCCAAGGAACTCCAGGAACTTGGGGAACGCATTATCCGAAAGATTCGTGAATTTCAAGGCAACGTGCCCCCGTCTTCCCCCAAACCCCGCATCAAACTATCGAACGCCGATATGATCGCCATCGAAAATCCCCAATCGGTCCTCTTTAAAGAATGGGCGCGACGCGATAAACAACATTGCAGCCAGGAATTGAAAATCAATGGCTTCGATGTGATTTTCTCCATATATACCAGAAGCGAAGGCTCGTACCGTTACATCATCAGTGTCAATCCCAAAGCCAATTTGTCATTGAAATTCCTCTCGCAAAAATTGGAAGAAGAAGAGAAGAAGATCCGGCAATTCATGCATTTGCCCCGGCTGGGCGATAAAAACCGCCCCGGCTATGATAACCCGGACCCCTGGTTTGACGGCAGAGGAACCCTGATGGAATACACCATGGTCGATACCCCGGGCAATGGCACCCTACTGGATAAAGAACGGGTGATTAAAATCGTTTACGATACGTTAAAAGCACGAGAAAGTATCTTCTCCGGGAATTTGTGCTTCATCGGTAAAGTCCATCGCATCGAGGACCGCTTCCTTGTGAAAGAAAACGCGGCAGAAAGCGAATCCGGTATCGGGATCCGGCATTTTGAAACTTTTTTTTATCGCCAGGTCTACCGCCTTCTCTCCGCCGGTTACAAATCCATCGATATATCAAACCTCAAACCGGATTTAAACGAATTCGAGGAAGACGATGTCCGCGTTAGACTCAACAATGTCCGCGTGCTCACCCATTCGGGAACTCGAAAAAATAAAGAAAATAAAACCGTTTCTTCTCCCGGTATCATTTGTATCGATTGTGAAATAACCTCTGCTTCCGGGCTCAAATTGATTCTGATGTCTGATAAACGCATCGATAAAATCAGTAAACAGATCAATGAAAAGATCAATAAACCGATATATGAAGGGTTCGGGGTCTCCGTGGATAAGAAAATGCCCGATCAGCATATGATCCGGTTCTTTAAAACCGGTGAAGGCAAACAATTTTACCAGGCCAAAGAAGCCACCCCCCTGGAAACCATCGCCTTTGAGATCTTGCAGCAAAAATCCACCTTTTCCATCCCCAAAGTACTGTACACCGAATTTTATGAAATCGTTAAACTCATTACCATGTTGGCGTTTCACCTCAAACAATTCCTCGTGGATATCAACCGGAGAATCGAAGAATTCATGCAGGATAAAAAGATCGATCTGGATGAAGTGGAAGACCTGCGCAAATCCTTGATTTCGTTTCTTTCCCATGACTATAAAATCGAAATTACGCCTTCGGCCCGGTATGCGTTGATATGGAAAAATTTTCTGGAGAAATTCGACATTCAAACCTATATCGATGAAGCCAAATGGCAGAGCACCGAAATCAGTAATTACTATATGGAAGTCCAATCGTTTCGCACCGGGAAAGGGGTTGCGGTGTTGACCTGGATCATCGCGCCCATGACGCTGACCCTGGGGTTTCTGACGCTGGATACCTCGAAATCAACCTGTATTCACATCGGTTCTTACGCCTTTAAAACCATGTACTTCTGGCCCTTCGTAATTTTTTTGTTATCCGTCGTCAGCTATATCGTCATTCCCCGTTTTTCGGCCTTTTTGAAGCGATTGTATCGGAAGCATTTGCGTCCCCTGAAAAAGAAGTTCCGATTAAATGGAAGGATTAAAAATAGTTAAACGAAAAAGAAGTTAAAATAAAAAAACCACCTTCCCGAAGGAAGGTGGTTTTTTTTTAATTAATATTTAGCGTATAGATTAAAATCAGGGATAGACAGCGTAAGCAGCAGCGTAACCAATCATCTGGCTGCCGTATTTAATCCACATAAAGCCGCTCATACCCCAGGAGGTGCCCCAGGAGTTCTTCATGTACCAGCCGCCCGTGGTGCAGGGGGTGGTATCATTCCAACCGCACAGTTCGATAGCATGGTTGCAAGAACCGGCAGCGGTTCCGGAGAAGCATCCGGAGGTGTAAGCCTGCATTAAAGAGTCGCAGTACACAGCGCAAGCAACGCCACCATAGGTGTAAATGGCGGTCTTGATCTGGTCAACAGTCGGAATAGAGGAGCTGTTCACGATATAGGCCCAGTTGGAGATCGTATAAGCAGCGCCGCAAGTGGTTTTGCATCTTGCTTTCTTGGCAGTGTAAGGATAGCAGCTTTCCAATCTTCCACCATAGGGAGAAGCGAACATGGCGAGTGCCAAAAATCCACCATTGCAACCATAGTTCCAGGGGTTGCAATCCAGAACATACTGTTCGGACAGATCGGTGTTGGTTCCAGCCTGTAAAATGGCGGATTCAACAGCAGCAGTGGTACCAAACGCCCAGCAGCTTCCGCAATTGCCCTGGTTCTTTACAGCAGTAATGAAACCCGTATAAGAAGTGGGTAAGGTCATGGTCTGAGCAGGTAATTCCATGGTGGAAGGAGCTTCATTCTGGCTCATATCGGATTTGAATCCGCAGAGCTGTTCCAGAGGATACTGCATAGCGGGGTTGATGTCGACATCATACGTCCCACCTTCACGGCGGATCTGTTCTCTCATCTTCTGAATCTTGACCTGAAGGGTCTTCATCGAATCATCGGGAGAAAAAGTGATCTGATCATCGGAGCGGTCTCTTAAGCCTTGCAGAGAAGGCATCATCATAAACGAAACTAACACGGCTGCTAATAACAGCCCTAACAACGTTTTCTTCATGTTTCCTCCATTATTTATTTTTTTTAAATTAACTGGTGCGAATCGTAAGTGGAATTATAAGAGGTTTTTCTAATTTTGCCAATACTACTAAAGTTGTATTTTTGGGTGGAAAATGGAATAAAAAAAAATGTACAACCAAAATCTCTCCCAAATATGACGATAATATGACTATAGTATGACTATAGTATGACTATAAAATTACGATAAAAATTACTATAAAAAAAACCACCTCCCCGAAGGAAGGTGGTTTTTTTGTTAAGATTTGTTTAAGGTAAAATACCTTGGTTAATTATTAATAGCAATAGGTGGTACGATAGCCGATCTGCTGGCAGCCGTATTTGATCCAGATAAATCCACTCTGTCCCCAACTGGTACCCCAGGAGTTCTTGACATACCATCCGCCGGTGGAGCAGGGGGTGGTGGCGTTCCAACCCACGATACACACGGCATGGTTCACGGAACCGGAAGCGGTGCGGCTGAAACAACCACTGGTATAAGCCTGCATATAAGAATCGCAATACACGGCAACGGATACGATACCATAGTTATAAACAGCGGTCTGGATGGAAGAGGTAGAGCAAACGGCTGAACCGCAAACTTCCGCATAAGCGGAGATCTGTTTGACGGAACCGCAGGTGGATTTGCAGGTGCCTTTGACGGCCGTGTAAGGATAGCAGCTTTCCAACCGGGCGCCATAGGGGGATTTGAACATATTGAACGCAAACCAGCCGCCACTGCAGCTATAACCGGAGGTATTGCAATCCAGAACATACTGTTCGGAATAATTCTGATCTCCACCGCCAGCTTTCTTCACAGCGCCTTCAACCGTACCGGTGGTTGAAAAATCCCAGCAACTGCCGCAGCTTCCCTGGTTTTTAACGGAGGTATAATAGCCGGTATAATTCGTGGGTAAAGCCATTACATCAGCATTGGCTTCCATAACGGGGGCTTCGCCCGGGATGGACAAATCTTCTTTTAATCCGCACAACTGTTCCAGAGGATACTGCATGGCGGGGTTGATGTCCACATCAAAGGTATCGCCACTGCGGCGAATCTCTTCTCTCATCTTCTGGATCTTGACCTGCAAATCCTTCATGGTGTCTTCACCACTGAACTTGATCTGGTCATCGGAACGATCTCTTAAACCTTGCAGAGAAGGCAGCATCATAAACGAAACTAACACGGCTGCAATTAACAGCCCTAAAAGACTCTTTTTTAAAGTCATTTTAATTCCTCCAATTTTATTTTTTAATACCCCCATTTTAACTTCTCCGCCGATTCTTTCGCCCCATGACCAAAAGTGGATCGATTTTTCCAAATAACGCTGTGGGAAACATGTTTCAAATGAACCATTTAACGTAAAGTGGCACATTGACCCCATTCATGAATTTTGAACGAGTTAAAAATTCGGACAATTTATGGACAATTGATTTGACAATTTATTTTACTGCCTGTTTCCTGACTCGGGAACGGACCGATGGTTTCTCCGAATGCGCATTATTTTTTTTGAACTGACTCGGACTTTCATTCACAAAGTGTTTGAATGCCCGATTAAAAGCGGTTTTGGAATTAAACCCCACATCAAACCCGATGTCCAGCATGGATTTTTCCGACTTCAGAGGATCTTTCAATATCTCCTGCGCTTCCTTTATCCTGTAAAAATTGATCAACTCAAAGAAATTCTTCTTCAAACGGTCGTTGATCACCGCCGAAATCACCCGGGACGGAATCTTCAATCTCTGGGATAACGCATTTACTGTCAATTCGGGGTCGCGGTATACTTTTTCGATTTCAATGGCATTCATGATCTTCGTGAGATGGCCTTCGCCCTCGGTATTCTGCGATGCCCAGGGAAGCGCCGGCTTCGCTTTCCGCTTCAAAATTCGAAATGAAAGACGTTTTTTGACAATCCGATAGAAATATAATCCAAATAAGATGATTAACAGGAGAAAACCGAGGGTAAATAACCGGGTACGGTAAAAACTGGGAATCAACCGAACATGAAAACGGGCCTCCTTGCTATTCCGGGGATCGCTGCAATTTTTGGTGGCCACCCGGAAGGTATACACCCCGAATGGGACATTATTGTATATCGCCTTATCCCCATTACCCGCTTCAATCCACTCCCGATCATAGCCTTCCAATTTATATTTGAACTGAACCTGTTTCGGATTGATCGAACCAATGCTCGTATAATCGAAAATGAGATCGCCGCTATCCCAGGTTACCGCAATCTCCTTATCGGCCGGATAACATCGGCCATCGATGATCACACTCTTAATTTGAACAAAGGGCGACACCACATCCAGGGGAACATTTTCAGCATCGACCAATGATAGCCCTTTGGCAAATGGAAACCATAATTTCCCATCCCTTGATTTCCACGCAGCCGGCTGATTACCCGCATGGCGTTCGATATTTCTGATACCCTCGTCCTTATTAAATACGGTAAAATCGACACGCCGGGCAGAGCCATTCAACAAGTCATTGACCTCTTTGCGACTCACACGAATGATCCCCCCCACGGAAAACAACCATAAATGATGCGTTTCATCTTCGATGATACGGTAGACGATATCGGCAGGCAGCCCCTGATCTTCATTGATTTTAACGATTTTTTGAGAGCGGTAACAGCTCAAGCCCTGACCAATGGAACCAATCCACAGCAACCCTTCGCTATCCTCGAATATGGACATGGCCGTTTTGGGAAACTCGGCTGTCGCATACGCAACCGTTTCCACGCAACCGTTTTTCACCGTGAAAACCCCGGAACCGCATGAACCGACCCACAACCGTTGCTCCCGATCTTCATACAGCGAAAGAATGCTGTTGGAGGGCAGTCCGTTTTTGGTCGTCAACGCCTGAAAGGCCCCGTCTTTGTAAAACACGAGCCCTTCCCCGGTGGTCCCGACCCACAGCGTACCGGTGGAATCGCTCATTAAAGTCGAGATAAAATCATTTTTAAAAACAATCACCCGGTCATCATCGAACACTTTGATCTCAGTCCCATTAAACCGGGCAATCCCCGATTTGACGTAAAACCAGATATACCCGTCCACGGTCTGCACGATTGCCGGGTTTTTTCCGCGCGTAAACCCGCCACCCGGGCGATAAAAATCCGGAGCCTCGGTCGTGCCCAACCCGAGAAGGACGGTACACCAAACAAGAAAACCGGATAATATTCCTATTTTCAACATAAGTATACACGCAGCCTTTTGTGAAACAAGGGTGACACAGGGATTTTATAATTTATATCGCAAAAAATCAATACCTAATTTTCTGATTTTTTATTCTCAACCATTTCCCTATTTTTCTTAAAAAACCAGGGGATTATCCTGAGTCTACCACTTTACAATTACTCATTTTTATGGCTTAATAATTGCATGACTCAATCCAATCAAAAAAAGTTATGGTTTTTTTTATCATTTACTGCGATTCTTTTCATTTATGAGCCTCTATTATATGCGCATAAAACCGGCGATTCATTCTGGAAAAAACCGATCTTCATCCTGGCCGATATCGTGATTCTGATATTGGTAGCAACCGTTTTCTTTCGCTATCGCGTGAACCGATTAAGAAAACGGGAAGAAGAATTGGAATACCTCGTGAATCAGCGCACCCTTCAATTAAAAAATACGTACAAAGAGATGGAAAAATTATCCATTGCCGCCAGTAAAACCGATAATACGGTTATTATTACCGATGCCGACGGAAATATCGACTGGGTCAACGAAGGCTTTACCCGCATGTACGGGATGAACCTGGATGAATTTATAGCGGCCCGGGGACGAAATATTCTGGAAGCCAGCATTAATCCCGAGATCGCCAATCTCGTCAGTGCCTGCAAAAGAGAGAAAAAATCGGTTATCTACGAATCGTTCATTATCAATAAGACCAATCAAAAAGTATGGTATCAAACCACCCTGACCCCGATCCTGGATTCGGATAATCATATTATTCACCTGGTGGCCATCGATTCCGATATTACCCGCGTCAAACAATCCGAAGAAGCCGCGGAAATGGCCAATCGTTCCAAAGGCGAATTCCTGGCCCGCATGAGTCATGAGATCCGGACCCCGATGAATGCAATTATCGGATTTACCGACATGCTTCTTACCACGGATTTGAATGAAGAACAGTTCGACTATACCCGCACGATCTTTCGCAGCGGTGAAGCCCTCATCTCACTGCTTAACGATATTCTTGACTTTTCTAAAATCGAAGCCGGCGAATTGGCGTTTGATCCGATTGACTTCGACCCCGAAGTGGCCATATTCGATATTTGCGATTTGATTATTCCCAAAATCGGAAACAAACCCGTTGAAATCTCCTGCCGAATTGCCAATAACGTGCCGGCATTTATCAAAAGCGACGCCGGACGGTTTCGCCAGGTCGCCCTCAATCTCATGGGCAATGCCGTCAAATTCACCGAACGCGGTGCAATCGAAATTTCTCTGGAAGTCGAAGAAAAACAGAATGACCAACTGAAACTCCATACCTGTGTCCGGGATACGGGGATCGGTATTCCCAAAGACAAGTTGGAAGTGGTTTTCAATGTGTTTCAACAGGCCGATGGCTCCATTACCCGCAAATACGGGGGAACCGGCCTCGGATTGGCCATTTGCCGACAGATTGCACGGATGATGGGAGGAAACGTCTGGGCCGAAAGCGAACCCGGAAAAGGAAGCATCTTCCATTTCACGGCCTGGGTTGGAAAATCGGAAAAGAACGATTCCCGAAATGTGAACCGAATCAAATTCGAAGGCAGAAAAATTCTGATGGTCGACGATAATTTCAATAGCCTGGAGATTGTCAAACGCATGCTGGAATTTTCCAAGATGCGCGTGGTGACCACCCGCTCGCTGGAAGACATGATCCCGGTTCTTCAGGAACACTTTAACGCCAACGATCCCTTTGAAATATGCATCATCGATATCGATATTGCCGGATCCAGCGGTTATGAAGCCGCCAAAAAACTCCGCAAACTCAAATCCCTCCTCTCCTTTCTCCCGCTTTTGGCGTTTACGTCCTCCACCATGAATCGGTCGCATAAATTCAAAGAAGCCGGTTTTGATGGTTTCCTTCTCAAACCGATTCAACGCAAACGGTTACTCAAGATGATGGGCCAACTGTTGGAAAAGAAAGCGCCGGCCAAACGGTCGCGATCCAAAGAACTGCTGACCCAAAGTTCCCTGGCCGAAGAACCCAAAAAATTCATTCATATTCTCCTGGCTGAAGACAATGCCATTAACCAGAAGCTGATCCTCTACATGTTGGCCAAGGCCGGTTACCAGACCACCATGGTCAATAATGGACAGGAAGTGGTCGACGCCTTTCTGGCGGACCCGGATAAATACGATTTGATTTTAATGGATATTCAAATGCCGGGAATGGATGGAAGGGAAGCCACCCGCCGGATCCGAAGCGAAGGCTTCGATGATATTCCGATCGTTGCCCTGACTGCCGAAAGCATGAAAGGAGACCGTGAAAAATGCATCGATGCCGGAATGAATGACTACATTTCCAAGCCGGTCCGACGGGAAGATGTGTTTCATATGGTCAAAAAATGGGTCTTTGAAAAATAAATTCGATTACGCGTCTGACCGGTTTATTTATATCAATTATATCAACTATATCAATTATATCGATTATCGATTATTGGACGGTCACAATAATTTTATGGGTTTTGATGGGCGGAACATCTTTTTCCCAGGGACGTTTGTATTCCAATTGAATGACCCCTTGCCCGAACCCCAGGGATTCGAACACCAGGATTTCAAATGATGGTGCCCCCATTAATTTAGGCTCATTTTGCAATTCGTCATCGGTTTTCTTCCGGATAAATTTGAACAATTCCTTCTCCGGATCCGCATTCGGTTTAAAGTACCAGGCGTAGCCCGTGGTGATGTTTCCTTCGATTTTAATCGCAAATGGCTTTAACGCTTTGACCTGGATATGAGACTCGGGAGATACCAGGGATATCGTATACGTATCCATTTCATTCGGCGGCTGATCGGGGGGCGTTTGAGCGTTCATCGGCACGCCGAAACCGAAGAGGACTAAAATCAAGACGCTTAAGAACCAGAACTTCGTGACGTTTCTCATGATTCACCTCGCAAAATTTTTTTACTTTCATTGCGTTCATATTATATACTAATTTTCAAAAAAAAAGTTCGTTGAAAAAAAGAATTTTATTTTTTTAAATCAGGCTTTCCGGCAGATGAATATAAATTCGGTGCCCTGGTGAATGGTGGATTTCCCGTCGTAAGTTCCCATTTCCCGAATGATTTTAAACCCATTGGATACCAGGAGATGTTTGATTTGATCCTCGAAGAAGTATCTCCAGGGAGAGCGCTTGACAATGGTCTCCTGGGTTCCGTCCGGTCTGGTGATCCGATAGGTTTTCCGGGGAAAAATAATTTGCCTGGCCTTGTCGATCTCTTTGTTGATGTGCGTGCGTTGAATGTGGCACCCGGTTTTAGGGTCGACATTTTCCCAATCCAGGACGCTTTCCTCGCTTAACCAGGCATCCACGTTTTCTCTATCGGGGATAAAGCGTCCGATATCGATGATGAACATCCCCTCTGAGGTCAAATGCCCATGGATTTCTCTTAAACAGGTGTTTTCGAGTTCCTCGTCCAACAGGAGTTGAAAGGCGCGGCACGGGAGCAGGATCAGCGGAAAGGTCTTTTTTAAAAAAAAGCGACTCATATCTCCCTGAAAAAGGTGGATGCGGTGACTGACTTCCCGGGGGAGAGCCTTGAGTTTCTCCCGAAAGCAATCCACCATGGGAGTCGAGTACTCCAATGCCCAAATGCGATGGCCGGCATGAGCCAGCGGAAGGGTGACGCGTCCGGTACCGCAAGCCAGTTCCAGGATATCGCCCGCTATGCTCGACGCATGGTCCAGATAAAACGGGATATCGATCCGGGTCACCGGACGATCATCCAGGTCATAAAACCGGGCATCATTGCAGTAGAGATTCTTTTCGTTGATATCATTCATCGGTAGCCTCCGGGAATTGAATGTTTGTATCCAATTTTTTATATTAATTTTTTATATTATAATGTGGATGACGAAATTTTGTCAAGTATATTTGGCAATCGATGAGATGAATGACGAATGTCATAATTTTGGCGTTGAACAGTGGGCAGGCCGATATGAAATCACCGTCATGAAGTGACCCCATTCGGCCTGCCCTTTGATTTTAATCTTTTTTTACGTTGATACCAATTACCGCTTACCTATTAGAAGATACCACTTACTTATTCGAAGAATTATTAGATGATCTTCCACTCGATGACGATCTGTGATACAGATGATTGTCTGTGCCGCGGGCAAAAATATCAATCTGATCTCTTGAAGATGACGCCGCAGCAGGCGAGCTGAGAATCGGGCCGCCGCCAAGATCCTGAGGATTGGACCATGTTCTGCCCTGATCCGAGCTGGACGTCACCATCAGGTGGTTATCCCGTCCGGTAAAATAGACGTCGATCTCATTATTCCGGGATATCGCACTCGGCGAACTCGACAGAGTACCGGAGATACTCCGCCAGGAACTCCAGTTGCAGGGATTGCTCGAACTGCTTGCATCACAGCTTGAGTAATATAACGAATTATCTGCCCCTCGGGCTAAAAGATCGAGCCGGTTGGTTCCCGAGGACGCCTCGGAAGAAGAACCGTTAACCAGATTGGAATTACCGCTACCGCTAAGGTTCTGCGGATCGCTGGTCCAGGTTTGCCCGTCTTGCGACCAGATGTGATACAGCCGGTTGTCGGAACCGGGGAAAAACACATGAATCGTGTCATTGTTCGCGACAAACGCACTGGGGGAACTGGACAGAGTCGGTCTTCCATTAAGAATGCTGCTAACATTGTCCCAGGTGCTGAAATTATCCCGTTCGGATTTGTGATACAATTCATTATTGGTACCCCGGACAAAAACATGCAATTCGTTATTTAAACGACAAGCGGAAGGCGAACAAGAAACCGGGCCTCCCACTTCATGCTTACTGGCCAATTTCTCTCCATCAAACATCGCATGGATTACCATGTTACGGTCATCCGTAAAAAATACGTCGACCCGTCTGCTGCTGGTGCTGGAACTCCCTACTGCGGATGGGGAATCGATTGTGATTTCCCCAAGATCATGCCAATTTGAAAATACATTACTCATTTACTCCTCCTTTTTTATTTAGTTAAATTTTTTTAATTTGATTTTCATTCTTAAAAAGTTTTATTGGTTTTCTCAACTGTACCATTTGTGATACAGCGCATTATCCGTACCGCGGACAAAAATATCCAACCGATTATTCGCCCATGACGCCGCCGAAGGCGCACCGATAATCACACCGCCAAGGTCTTCATAATCATGCCAGCTCCCATCCCACCACTTGTGGTACATGTGGTTGTTGGTCCCCGGAACAAAGACGTCGATCCGGTTATTCCCCCATGATACGGCGGAGGGGGAACCCGAAAGCACGCCGCCCAGGTTTTCCCAATTGCTCCAACTGCTTCCATTCCACCATTTGTGATACAGCGCATTATCCGTTCCGCGGGCAAACACATCCAACCGATTACTCCCCCACGACGACACACTCGGCGCACCGATGATCACGCCGCCAAGATCTTCATAATCATGCCAGCTCCCATCCCACCACTTGTGGTACATGTGGTTATTGGTCCCCGGAACAAAGACATCGATCCGGTTATTTCCCCATGAGACCGCCGAGGGTGAGCCGGAAAGTACGCCACCCAGGTTTTCCCAATTGCTCCAACTGCTTCCATTCCACCATTTGTGATACAGGGCATTATCCGTGCCGCGTGCAAACACATCCAACCGATTACTCGCCCACGACGACACACTCGGGGCACCGATGATCAGACCGCCCAGGTCTTCATAATCATGCCAGCTCCCATCCCACCACTTGTGATACAAATGATTATTGGTTCCGGGAACAAAGACGTCAATCCGGTTGTTACTCCATGATACCGATCCCGGGGCCTCGACCAGAATGCCCCCAAGACTTTCCCAATTTGACCATGCCATGTTTTCCCTCCTTAATTGTTTTATATTTTAATAAATATCAATATACCTATTTTTTTTTAAATATATTTACTAAAACAGTTTTCCTGAACCCTCATGTGTCATCTTATTTCCTTTCACCTCTCTCAAAGGTTCATTTTTTATTCTTTATTCTTTTCTCTCAACCACGTAAATTATATAGGAATTTCAAAAACAATGTCAATAGTTTTTTTGTACAAAAAATATTTTTTTTTACTTATTTCACATATCCCCTATTTTAAAAGAAAATTAAGCGCCATTAAACGGCATCACATAAGTGTTTGCCGTAAGACCATGCACAGCAATTAAAATATCGTTTTAAAAAAAGCTCAAATCTCAGTTAAGGATTCCCTCCTGAGGTCACGGGGAAAAGAAGAAACGCGGCAATTTTCTTGTATTTTTACGAACGGTATGCTAAAATAGGCCCTTTTCCGTCTTACCAGGAGTTTCCATGACAATAACTGAAAAAACAGAAAGAACTGAAAAGAAACGTTTTGCGTTTATCGACCAATACCGAGGCTGGGCCGTGCTCTTTATGATCGAAACCCATGTTCTCAACGCGTTTTTACTTCCCAGCCTGTTTCCCACGCGATGGTACCGCGCCGTCAGTTTTACCAATGGCATTGTGGCACCCTCCTTTCTCTTTCTCGCGGGTTTCTCGTTTGCCATCGTGGCCCTGCGAAAGTGGCAGGATCTGCTCGCCCTCAATTCGGTGTTTTGGAAACAACTCGGTCGTTATCTGCTGATCCTCTTGATCGCTTATACGCTCCATATTCCGGGAAATTCCTTTCATATCCTCTTCAATCAATTGAAATGGAACGAAAACCACCTCTTCTGGGGGGTCGATATTCTCCACTGTATCGCCGTGTCGCTGATCCTGATGCTCCTTTCGATGCTCCTCATCCGTCACCAAAAACGGTTGTTCATCGGTTTCGGCATCCTGGGAACGGCGATTGCCTTGTCAACCCCGTTGGTGCATTCGCTGCCGATTACCTCGATGGTTGCGGCCCCATTTGCCGGGTATTTCAAACGCATCTACTGGTCCCAATTTCCGCTGTTTCCCTGGATGGGGTTTCTCCTGCTGGGAGCCGCCACGTCGTTCCTGTGGCAACAGGTCCGTCAAACATCCGGCGAAAACGCCTTCTTTAAATATGGAGCCCTCGTTAGCGCAGGAATGACAGCGTCCATTTTTATCATCACCTTCCGCCATGCGGATTTTAATCCCATTCACCCGCCGTTTTTCTTCATGAAACTGGGAATCGTCGGGATGCTGCTCTCGTTTTTCTACTGGCTGGAACAAAAAAGGCAGACACTACCCGCCCTGATTACCCGTATGGGTCAGGAATCGCTCCTGGCTTACGCGTTTCATATTTTTATCATATACGGCATTCTGTGGAATTTCGGAAAACACGGCCCGTTGATGATTATGGTTGTCACCTTACTGCTGATTACAGCCACGGTCCTCGTGTGCCTGGCGTGGCAGGCGATGAAACAAACCAAACCTCGATTGGCCCGATGGATCTTTCTGGGGTTCTGGGGAGCGGTGATGGTGATTCACCTGCTGATTAAATAAAAATTCAATAAAAAAAATTAAAACAGCGTTTCGATAATTCGCTTGATCTCCGCGGCTTTACTCGCCGAATAATCACAAAGATGCACTTCTTCCAACGACGAATCCTGCGAGAGAAAATCGACAATGGTTTGAACGATGATTCGAATGGCAGGCGCTAAGGGGTACCCGAATATTCCGGTTGAAATCGAGGGCAGGGAAAGCGATTGGAGGTGTAATTGATCGGCCAGCGTTAATGCCGAGCGCACGGCCGAGGCCAGGAGTTCTGCCTCATGGTGGGTTCCCCCGCGATAAATCGGCCCCACGGTATGAATGATGTACTGATAGGGAAGCGCGCCGGCGGTGGTAAACGTCGCCTCCCCGGTTTTGACCGGGGCTTTTTGATCGCTTTCCGCCTGAATGGCCGGGCCTCCGGCATTGGCAATCAAACCGGCCACGCCGCCGCCGTGCGCCAGACTCTCATTGGCCGGATTGACAATGGCGTCAACGTTTTCTTCAATAATGGAATTGGTCACCAATCGAAAGATTCGCTTTCGATCTCCGATACCGATCACTTTTTCAAACAGGATCACGGGGTCCCTCCTAACGTTCAATTTCGTTCCTTCTCAAAACGCTGAAAAATTTTCTCAATCCCTGATAACAGTTCGTTTTGAGAGAATGCTTTCTCCAATTCTTCGGAACTGCAAAGGGCTTTGATTTCAGGATCGTCCACGATCAAGGTTTTGAAATTCTTCTTCTCCGTCCAGGACTCCAGGGCGTTTTTCTGCACCAGTTCGTAGACCTTTTGCCGGGGAATGCCTTTGTCGAGCAGAAGGGTCAAGACTTTTTGCGAAAAATAAACCTCGTGGGTGATGTCGAGGTTGCGTTGAATCTGCTCGGGGTACACATTCAAATTTCCGATGATATCGATGATATCGTTGAGCATAAACGCGGCAACATGAAACGAATCCGGAAAAAAGACCCGCTCAGCCGACGAATGGGAGATATCCCGTTCATGCCAGAGGACGTTGTTCTCAAACGCCACGGACAGGTTGCCCCTCAATAACCGGGCAAGCCCGGAAATCCGCTCGCATTTGACGGGATTCCGTTTGTGGGGCATGGACGACGACCCCTTTTGGCCCCGGGTAAACGGTTCCTCGGCTTCCAGAACTTCGGTTCGCTGCAAATGCCGAATCTCAACGGCAATCTTTTCGATTCCCGAACCGAGGCTGGCCAGGGCATACATGACTTCCATGTGCCGATCCCGTTGAATGACCTGAGAGGAGACCCGATCCGGGACCAGGTCCAGTTTGGCCAGGGCACGCTCTTCCCCTTCGGGAGGGAAATGAATATATGTGCCTACCGAACCGGAGATTTTCCCCACGGAGATGATCTCCCGGGCTTTTTTCAACCGGTCGATGTTGCGTTTCAACTCCTCATACCAGATCAAATACTTCACCCCAAAGGTGATGGGTTCGGCATGAATGCCATGCGTTCGCCCAATGGCGACGAGATCTTTATACTCGAACGCTTTTTTTATCAATACGGTTTTAAAGATTTCCGCTTTCGCGATGATGATATCCAGCGACTCGCGCAACAACAGGGAAAGCGCGGTATCGACCACATCATACGATGTGATCCCTTTATGAATATAGGCCGAATCCTTGCCGACAAATTCTTCCACGGAAGTTAAAAACGCAATCACGTCATGTTTGACTTTTTGCTCAATTTCATTGATACGCTGAACATTAAAATTGGCTTTCGCCTTGATATGGTTAAAACTCTCTTCCGGGACCTGCCCCCACTCGTACCAGACTTCGGTAATGGCCAATTCCACAGCCAGCCATTTCCTGAATTTGTTTTCCTCGTTCCAGGTGTTTGAAATTTCTACGACTTCGTATCGATCAATCATCCATTGCTCCTTGTTTATTTCTATAAATTCCGGTTTTCAAATTATATGATATTGCGGCTTGAGAGTAAAGGGTTTTCCTATCGATTAAAGAAATTTTTGTTTTTTAATCCGAAAGGGGGTTGACTTAAAATTCAAAAAAAAATATAGTTTAAACCTTGTAAGTCGAGTTTATTTAATAAAAACAACGATAAAGAGGAGGTTTTATTCAATGATTGATCTATCACTTTCAAATCTGAACAAACTGTTTCCTGACGATTTTACCCAGGAACAAATTGCGAAGGCCAAAACATTATTTTTGAAAGAGTTAGCCCGCTCCGCTCATAAATTTTATGGTGGAAAAATTATGACCATGCCCAAAGCCGGCGTCTATGGATTCAATTGGTTCAATGTATGGTATACACCCGGAGTGTCGGTCGTATCCACCACGATTCGAGATAACAACGACACGTCATTCGAACTGACCAACCGGGGCAACCTCGTGGCTGTGGTTTCGGATTCCACCCGGGTTCTGGGAGACGGAGACTGTACGCCGTCCGGCGGTCTCGGCGTCATGGAAGGCAAAGCATTTTTAATGAAATACCTGGGGGGGGTCGATGCCGTGGCACTCTGCCTCAATAGCTGCAACGAGAAATGCGAGCATGTCCCGGAAAAAACCATTGATTTTGTCAAGATGCTGGAACCCAGTTTCGGAGCGGTCAACCTGGAAGATATCTCTCAACCGAATTGTTACACGGTACTGGATACGCTTCGAGAAGCCTGCAATATCCCGGTATGGCACGATGACGCTCAGGGAACGGGATCCGTGACCTTGGCCGGTTTGATTAATGCCCTTCGCGTGGCAGGAAAAGATATAGATAAAGTGAAGATCGTCTTTTACGGCGCAGGAGCCGCCAACAGTACCATTGCTCGCCTGGTGATTCAGGCCGGCGGAAATCCGGAAAAAATGATCCTGTTTGATATCAACGGCGCCCTCCACAAAGGACGGGACGATATCAAAGCCGACAGCGCCCGCTTCTACCGACAATGGGAACTTTGCGAAACCACCAACCCGGATCAGGTCAAAGATATCGAATCTGCGGTGAAAGGCGCGGATATTCTCATTGCCCTGAGTCAACCCGGTCCCCATGTCATCAAACCCGAATGGATCCGCAGCATGGCTCCCAAACCCATCGTGTTTGCCTGCGCCAACCCGGTGCCGGAAATCTATCCGTATGCCGCCAAAGAAGCCGGCGCCTATATCGTGGCCACGGGTCGGGGCGATTTCCCCAACCAGGTCAACAACTCCCTGGGATTCCCCGGAATCTTAAAAGGGGCGCTTTTGGTGAGATCAAGGAAAATTACGGATGAAATGGCGATTGCCGCTGCCTACTCCATGGCCAATTACGCGGAAAAGAAAGGCATTACCCCGGACTACATCATGCCCACCATGGATGAAACCGAAGTCTTTGCCGTTGAAGCCGCCGACGTGGCCATGACCGCCATTAAAAACGGCGTGGCTCGGATTCAAATGGATTGGCAAACGGTTCATGATATCACCTTAAGGGATATCAAAGAAGCGCGAGATATCATGGATATGATGATGAAACATAATTTCATCAAAAAACCGGATGAAAAGCTATTGGAAGATGCCCTGCAAGCCGCCATTGCAGCCGTGAAGAAATAATCCATCCATCGAATCAATCGATAGATAGACAGATTTTTCGTAGGGGCGGTTCGCGAACCGCCCTCTCCCTTCCCTTCCGGTGTCCTGTTCCCATGTTTCCCACCTTTTTGAAAAAAGGTGGGGCCAAAAACGTTTGGAGTTTTAAATCATAGAAGTATAACGCGACATGTCCGCGAAATCGTTTTCCTTATCCCTTTCTCTCTCGACAAACACGGGGGCGCTTGCGCACCCCCGTGCTCTTGAATTAAAATATTTTTATTTTGCTATTGTTTTTAAATGTCAATCACGAAATAAAATATTGAGAGTTATGGGTTAATAGCGTCGACCGCCACCGCCGCCGCCGCCGCCGCGATAACCACCGCCACCGCCGCCGCCGCGTCCACCACGGCCGCCACCACCGCCGCCGCCGCCGCGTCCACCACGCTGTTCACGATCTGTACGCGGACGAGCTTCACTCACATTCACCGCATGACCACCGATCTCTTTTCCATTTAAATTTTCAATCGCAGACATCCCTTCTTCTCTCGAAGGCATTTCCACAAAACCAAAACCTCTTGATTCTCCGGTAAATCTGTCTTTTACCACATGAGCATTGTCCACTTGTCCGAAATCCTCGAAAGCCCTGCGCAGTTCATCCGCCGTGGCTGACCGCGATAAATTCCCTACATAGATATTCATAATACTTTTCTCCTTAAAATTATAATGTCATGACTATAACCGGGAGTCTTAATCTTAGCATAACATATCTCCAATACTAAAAATTATATACTCTCAATTTTTATCACGATGGTATTTTAAATGAAATCAAATCTGATTGCAAGAGAGATTTTGTTATTTTATTTATTATTCTCACCCAAAACTTTTTCATGGCTACATCGATAGTATCTGTAAACGGCTTCAAACTCCTCCAGCGTGAGTTCTTCCGCCCTTGCTTTGGGGTTAATATGCAGGGCCTCGAACGCATCCCACAGGGATTCGATGCCCGATAGTTCGGCAAAATTGTTCAACACGGTTTTCCGTCGCTGGGAAAAACAGTGCTGAACGAATCGATAAAAATCCGGAATCGCGATCGGCTCCCTCCCGTTTGCGTTTGCGGGTTCGAATAAAAAGACCGTGGATTTCACCCGGGGCTGCGGCGTGAACGACCCCGGTTGGACGTCGAACAATTTCTCCAATCGAAACAACCGATTAAAGGTCACGGCCTGGGCGTTGTAATCCCTGGTTCCGACCGCAGCGCCGAGCTTGTCCACAAACTCCTTCTGCATCATAAATATCCCTTTTTTCACCTTGGGAAAATACCGGATGACCCAGTCGATTAATTCTTTGGAAATATAGTAGGGAACGTTGCCGATCAGATTCACCCCGGATGGCGCGTCGGGAAACAGACGCAGAAGATCGATCTTTAAAATATCCCGGTTCAGGAAATCGATATTCTCGGTGTATTTTTCCTTTAATTTGTAATAGAGGACATTATCGAGTTCCACGGCCGTAATCTTGTTGCCCTGACGGTTTTTGATCAATAACTCGGTCAGTATCCCTTTTCCCGGCCCGATTTCAAGGATCTCTCCCTCAACCGGAAAGAATCGCTTCACGATTTTTTCCGCCACGTTTCGGTTTGCCAGGAAATTTTGTCCGATATGGGCGTCCATGTCTCCTTTCTTTTTCTCAATGCTTCACGATTTTGCCTTCACAGATGTTTTCATTGATGATGCGATCGACCCTTACCCGGACCTTCTTTTTCTTGTATCCTTTGGCGGGCGGTACGCGCACCGACAGGTAATTTTTGGTAATGACCATCGAATAATCGGGGTTCTCTTCGGTGAGAATACCTTCCAGGACACGGTCTTTAAATCGTTCTTTATAATTGATCCGTTTCATCTTATTGATTTCCCGCAGTTCGGCAACGCGTTTTTGAACGATGTGGGAGGGTAGCTGTTCCATCAGGGCCGCTTTGGTGCCTTCGCGCGGCGAAAAGGGGAAGATGTGAATATAGGTGAGTCGGCTTTCGGATATAAAATTCAGGGATTCCCTGAATTCCTTATCGGTTTCTCCCGGGAACCCCACGATTAAATCCGCGCCGAAATTGGCGTCGGGGAAAAAGGAGTGAAAGGTTTCCAGCACGGAGTTGTACTCTTCGGTGCGGCTGCCGCGATTCATGCGTTTGAGCACCGAGTTGCTGCCGCTCTGAAAGGAGAAATGAAAACTATCCGCGATCTTTTCGATGTAACTTAATTCTTTCACAAAACTGTATTTGATGTATCGGGGGTCCAGCGAGCTCAACCGGATAACCGAGATCCGTTTGATTTTGTTGATCTCTTTGATCAGGTCCAGGAGGTTTTCCCTGGGGAACACATCATAACCGTACGAGGAGAGGTTGATGCCCGTGAGAACGATTTCCCGAAACCCCAGAGACGCGTAATACTTGGCTTTCTTGATGACTTCTTTGGAGGGAACGCTCACGGATTTGCCGCGCAGGAACGGAACGATACAATAGGAGCACCGGAAATTGCAACCGTCATGGATTTTGAGGAAAATCCGCGACCGAAATGCGGAGTGGTAGATAATGTTTTCCTGGACCGGGAACAGGTCTTTCAACCGTTCCACGAGGTTGAGTTTTTCGGTGTTATCGTAAAAGGAAAAATTTCGATACTTTTCTTGAAGTCGGACTTTTTCTTTGGAAACCGTGCAACCGGTGACGATCCATTTGATATTGGTGTTTTTGTAGACTTTATCCAGGGTCTTGTAAATGTCTTTTTCTGCCCGTTCGGTCACGCTGCACGTATTGACAATTCCGAAATCCGCTTCGTTGATATTGGTTGTTAGTTGGTAACCGGCGTCTTCCAGGTCAATGATCCATTCTTGCATCTCTGCCTGGTTGGAACGACAGCCGAAATAATCCACGTAAAATTTCATCTAGTTTACACACTTATATTTATTTTGATTTGTATTTTGATGCCGAGATTATTCTTCTCGCATTTTGATTTTTTCTTTGAGGCGTCGGCTTTTTTCCAGCACGCCCATTTTTTGTTTTTCTCTGAACTCTTCCAATGTTTTTCGCAGTTCCGGGGAATTGAGGGCCAGGATGGAGATGGCAAAGAGCACGGCATTGGTTCCGCCTGCGGCCCCGATGCTGAACGTGGCGACCGGGATTCCGCCCGGCATTTGCACGATCGAGTAGAGGGAGTCGATCCCGGAGAGTACGGAATTGATCGGAACGCCCAGGACCGGTAACAGGGTATGGGACGCAATCACGCCCGGAAGGTGGGCGGCACCGCCTGCGGCGGCGATAATCACCTGGATTCCTTTTTTCTCAAAATCTCTGACCAGCTCGATGGTTCGGTTGGGTGTCCGGTGGGCGGAACTGACTTCGATTTCGAACGGTATTTTTAAGTCTTGAAGAATTTGGATTCCGTTTTCAATGGAGGGCAGATCCGAATCGCTGCCCAGAATAATTCCAATTAACTTTGTTTTTTTATCGTTCATTAAATTTTCTCCCGATATCCTGTCGAAAGCTGATGTTATCAAAGCTGATGAAGGAAATCGCATCGTAAATTTTTTTCATGGTTTCGCTTAACGTCGGGGCGGAAGCGCAGACATTGAGGACCCGTCCGCCGTCGGTATAAAAGGTATTCTCTTTTTCAGTCGTACCGGCGTGGAAGATTTCAACGCCCATGGCTTTGGCTCGTTCCAGGCCGTTTATTTTTTTGCCGGTTTCGAATTTTCCCGGGTATCCTTTGGAAACCAGGGCCACGCATCCGGAGACGTTCTGGTCCCATTCCACGCCAATGTCAAACAGGCTGCCTTCGGCCGAACCTTCGAGGAGGTCGATGAGGTCGCTTTTTAAGCGAAGGAGGACCGCCTGGGTTTCCGGGTCTCCGAAGCGGACATTAAACTCGAGGACCAGTGGACCCCGATCCGTGATCATGAGGCCCGCGTACAGGACGCCTCTGAATTCTTTACCTTCGAGTCGCAGCCCATTGATGGTGGGGGTAATGACCGTGTCCATGATGGTGCGGAAGAGTTCCTCATCGATTTGAGGAGCCGGGGAGATGGCGCCCATACCGCCGGTATTCGGACCGCGATTGTTTTCATAGATTTTTTTATAGTCCATGGATGTGACCAGGGGAATGGCGCGTTTGCCGTCGGATATGACCATGAATGAAAGTTCCCGACCATCCAGGAAATCTTCGATGACGATTTGTTCACCGGATTGACCGAATTTGTTTTCCAGCATGGTGACCCGGATGCTCTCTTCCGCTTCTTCGAGGGTATGGCAGATGAACACGCCTTTTCCTCCGGCAAGGCCATCGGCTTTGATGACCAGGGGGAAGGAAACGGATTTGATGTAATTGATGGCTTCGATAGCCGAATCAAATACGCGGAAATTGGCGGTAGGAATGTTGTTTTTCTTCATAAATTCTTTGGCAAAGGATTTGGATGTTTCGATTGCCGCTGCTTTTTTTGAAGGGCCGAATATTTTTAAGTTTCGTTTTTTAAATTCATCCACGATACCCAGGGACAGGGACATTTCAGGACCGACAATCGTCAGATCGATATCTTCGGCCTGGGCGTAGTCGGCCAGTTCGATTGTGTTGGATGCCTTAATATTCACCAGTTCTGCCAGGTTGCGCATTCCCGGGTTGCCGGGAGCAGCGTATATCTTACTCACCCGTTTGGACTGGGATATTTTCCATACCAGGGCGTGTTCCCGTCCGCCGGATCCGATCACCATTACTTTCATCATTCATCTCCTTTTTATAAAAGCTCCGAATCTCTATTATACGATAGAAAGTGGTAGACGTAAAGAGGGTGATTGTAAGTCCGCTTGCCTCCGGCGGGTCAGGACCTTTTTAAAAAAAGGTCCCGACACCCTCAAAAATTTTTATATCAATTCGAACGAGATATGATATAATCATACTTAACGGGATAATATTAAAAGGTATATATGGATATGAGTAAAAAAAATAAATCGGGTTACAAATTGGAAATCGGTAAGCATACGTTCAAAGATCGCATCCTGAACGATTGCATCTATGTGGATAAAACCCAATATATTTACGAATTGATGAGCCGTGATTCCAATTGCTTTTTATCTCGCCCCCGCCGTTTCGGGAAATCCCTACTCATTTCTACCTTTAAAGAGATTTTCAGCGGCAGCCGGGAACTCTTTAAAAACTGCTGGATTTACGACAACATTCAGTGGCAAGCCTACCCCATTATCCACCTGGACTTCCTGGGAGTCGATTATAAAACGCTGGGACTGGAACGGGCTCTTTCCAAGAAAATGGATGCCGTAGCTGCCGGATTTAACATCAACTTAACCGGGGAATCCGGCAAAGAAAAATTCGGTGAATTGATAGAAATTTTAGCCAAAGAAAAACCGGTCGTTGTCCTGGTGGATGAATACGATAAACCCATTATCGATTATCTGGAAAATCTTCCCAAAGCCGAAAAAAACCGGGAAATCTTAAAAAACTTCTATTCCATCCTCAAAGCCAAGAGTGCCGATATTCGCTTTCTGTTTATCACCGGCGTGTCCAAGTTCAGTCGAATCTCAATTTTCAGCGATCTGAATCACCTCAAAGACATTACCATTCACCCCCGGTATTCACAGATGTTGGGATACACGCAGGATGAAATCGAATATTATTTCTCGGATTATATCGCCGAATGGGAAAAAAAAACCGGCCAGGATCGACAGATCCTTTTTGAGAAACTAAAAGATTATTACAACGGCTATTCCTGGGACGGGATGCATTTTGTTTATAATCCCTTTTCCATTCTCAGCTTTTTCGATTCCTTTCGCCTTAACAACTACTGGTTTGCCACCGGCTCCCCGACCTTTCTGGTGAATATTTTGAAAAAAACCGGGGTCTCCATCGACCGGTATGAACACATGAATGTGAGTGAAACGTTTTTTGAAAAGTTTGATATTGGAACCATCGGTATTACCAATATCTCCTCACTTCTGTTCCAAACCGGTTATCTGACGATCAAAGCGATTAAAGACGATACCTATACCCTCTCCTATCCCAACCGGGAGGTACGAACCGCGTTTCTCCAATATTTATTGGAAGGCTTCAGTAATAAACCGGAGGATGAAACCAAAGAGATTACTTCCGAGCTCCGGCAAGCCCTGGCCGATAAAAAAATCGATGATTTTATTCAAAACATCCAAACCCTCCTGTCCACGATTCCTTATAACATGCATATCGAGAACCGGGAAGCTTACTATCATTCGCTTATCTATGTCGCTTTAAAAATTTCCATGATGGATGCCCAGGCCGAAATCCAAACAGCGCTGGGAAGAAGCGATATCGTTGTGTCGATCGGCCGGTATGTTTATGTGATCGAGTTCAAGATGGGAAGTGCTCAGTCCGCTATCGACCAAATCGAATCCAAACAGTATTATGCCCCTTATTTGGGAAAAAATAAAACCATCATTTTACTGGGTATTGGGTTGGATGAATCCAAACGAAATATCGGGGACTGGAAAACCAGGGAAATCGGCGGCGAAATCGGGGTGGAAATCCCGAAAGAGGTTAAGGATGAAAAATATCAAATGGTAAAACAAATGCTTGCCGATCACCTTCCGATGGAACTGATCGTGAAATACTCAGGACTTTCCGAAGAGGAAATCAAAAAACTTTAATTCACGTGCTGCGGTCAACAACCATAAAAGAATCAATTTGAGGGGGGCAGACACGCAGGTCTGCCCCTACGGAATCCATCTCAATATAATTCATAATTACAAAGAAACGCGCCGAGTTTATCCGGTTTAATTCATGAAACTGCATGAACCAGCCGCTTCAATCTATTGAAACTTACGAATTTTTCTTATATACACTTAAACAGCAATTCTTCTTTTGAATTTTTTCATCAGATTTACATATTTTCGCTGGATTTTTTGCTGCGATTCTTGTATTATTATTTTATCCCTGCGCCTTGTTGGGGGGTTCCGATCAAAAGTTGG
>JBLMYT010000082.1:0-55057 GCA_050258455.1 Candidatus Omnitrophota bacterium
AGAAGTTCTCAAAAAACTCTTTAAAGATTGCCTGCAATTTTTTTTCCCCGATATCCATGACGCCATCGATTTCACCAAAGAAGTCGTTTTCCTGGATAAAGAACTCAAAGAGATTTCCCCGGACAGCAGTCAGAACGATCGCGTGGCGGATATCCTGGCGAAGGTGCATCTGCTCAAAGATAAGGGCCTGGTTTATATCGGTTTGATTCTTCATGTCGAAGTCCAGGGTCGGCAGGAATCCGAATTCATGGATCGGATGTTTACCTATTATTACCGGGCATACGATAAAGAGAAGAAAGAAAAAATACCGGTTATCAGTTTAGCAATATTAACGGATAATAACCCCAATTTCAGACCAGATACGTTCCATTTTAATTTTTGCGGGTTCGACATTCGGATGACGATTCCGATTGTCAAAATACTGGATTATAAATCGGACAAAGAATTAAAAGCAAAATTGGAGACATCGGACAATCCGATGGTCATGGTAGTGAAAGCGCAGTTGAAGAGTCTTGAAGTCCAGGGCTCGGATAATCAACAGAAGTTTGAAGTCACCAAGGAACTGATTCGGGAGTGCGGCCTCAGGGGTTACACCCGGGACGCAATCAAAACCATGCTTCGATTTTTCGAGTGGGTCATCCGATTACCGAAATCATTTGATAATCGGCTGAATGTTATTTGTAAACAATTAGAGGAGGAAACGAAAATGGAATTTTTAGCAGCATACGAAAGAGTAGCCATAAAGAAAGCAAAAAATGAAGGAAAAAAAGAAGGAAAAAAAGAAGGGAAAAAAGAAGGAAAAGAAGAAGTAAAAGAAGAAATAGCCAGAAACATGGCCAAAATGAAACTTGATTTTGATACGATAAAAAAGGCCACAGGTTTGGGTCAGAAAAAACTCAAAGACATCATGGCATCCGTGAATTGAGACACTCAATCCCCCGTTTGGTAGACGAGTTTGAACCGAATGTCATTACCGTGGTTGAGCGCGATGAAAAAAGTCATTCTTCTGTATTCAAAAAGCTTGATGAAACCGAATTAAAAGAATGGCTGGTGAATTATACGCTATCAGAACTTTGGGAGAAAAATGTTTTCGGGGGCAGGCCATGAACCCGATAAATCCTCATCAGAACCCCAAAGCCAAAAATGAATTTGACTCACTTTTCCTATGTTAACTGCATCATCAGTGAGCATTTCGAAATTTCTTAAAATGAATTTCCGGTATTACCCCTAATGCATTTCCGATTTTTCTTAAAAAAGTGAGCGTTAAATTTTTGTATTCACCGGATTCCAATCGGGCAATTGACGGTTGAGACGTTCCTGCTTTTTGTGCCAATTGTTGCTGAGTTAACCCGGCTTCTTTTCTTAATCTGATAATTTCCTTTGCGAGCTCAAATTCTTCTTCCAATGCCTCATACTCTACCCTGAAATTTTCGCTCTTTAATTGCTCTTCAAGAAGCGCTTCGGAATTTATTGTTTTCAGTTTTGTCATTTTATTCCTCCTTAATTTCTTCCATCAATCTGCATCTTTACCGGCAGCGACAGTATGAATGTCGCTGCTTCTTCTAACAATTCCACGTCATATTCCATAATACCAATATATCAATTTTGATATATTTTGTCAACGGTGGAATGAAGAAAGTAAGAGGCGGCGCTTCGCGCCCTTCGGCTGCCAGTTGCCGGTTACCGGTTGCCGGGAAAATCAGAGGTTGAGAAGGTAAGAAGTTAAGAGGGTGAGAGAGAAACGGCGCTTTGCGCCGGGCACTCTTTTTTCTCACCATCTGATCCTCTTAACCTCTTAACTTCTGCTTTAAAACCGGAGATGTCCTGTTGGACTCTGACATTTCGAAATCCTTTTATGATCTTCGTTTCCATACCGAAATACGATCTCCTCAAAACAGTCAGAGTCATACGTTATTTATTGCCACTCAATCCCCCCGTTTGGTAGACGTATTTGAACCGAATGTTACCGTGGTTGAGCGCGATGAAAAAAGTCATTCTTCTGTATTCAAAAAGCTTGATGAAATCGAATTAAAAGAATGGCTGGTGAATTATACGCTATCAGAACTTTGGGAGAAAAACGCTTTCGGGGGCAGGCCATGAACCCGATTCAACCTCATCAGAACCGGAAAGGCCAAAAATAAATTGGTTACTATCGATACAAATCCGCATACTCTTCCTCAAAAAGCTGTTGCCGGATTTTTCGTAAGTTCGTAATTACCTCTTCTTTCGTTTCTCCTAAACCAAATCCACCCGAAGCATGAATCTGTTTCTGCAATTGGCGGAAATCGCGCAACCAGGATTCGTGTTTGATTTCTGCCAACCGATGTGCACCGCTTTCCCGATGTAGTCAACAACATTGGGGTACCCCAACTCTTGCTGGGCCCAAACTATTTCACGGTATAAATTTTCCGGAACTTCCCAGACAATTTCTTGTGTCATTTTGCGCCTCCTATAGAATTGTTAATCTCCCTCTTGCCGCTTCATACCGGATGTGCATATTTCCAAGCGTTTTAAATTCATTTTAACCCTCTGACCTTAATATAATGATAAATATGGTCTTTGTCAATATTCAGGGAACGGTTCTTTTTATATTTTCATAAGCCGTGCCCCGGTGCGTTATCCATCCCAATCCCCGCCGGTTACGAATCGCCCTGTAGGGGCAGACCCGCGTGTCTGCCCGCGTTCCTTTCCCCCTTCCGGGCCCATATAAATTCGGGCGCACACACGGGTGCGCCCTTACATTTAAATTTTCAATCTGATCCACCACAATCACCGCCGGTTACGGATCCCCTGTAGGGGCAGACCCGCGTGTCTGCCCGCGTTCCCTTTCTCTTTTCCCTTTCTTTTACCCCTTCCGGGGCACATATAATTCGGGCGCACACATGGGTGCGCCCCTACATTTCATTTTCCAATCTGATCCACCACAATCACCGCCGGTTACGGATCCCCTGTAGGGGCAGACCCGCGTGTTTGCCCGCGTTCTCTTTCCCTTTCCTTTTCCTTTGCCCCTTCCGGGGCCCACATAGTTCGGGCGCACACATGGGTGCGCCCCTACATTTCATTTTCTAATCAGATCCATCCCAATCCCCACCGGTTCCGAATCGCCCTGTAGGGGCAGACCCGCGTGTCTGCCCGCGTTCTCTTTTCCTTTTGAAAAAAATTATTAAAATTTTTCTACGAAAAAAATTATCTTTGAATCATGTTTTGTATTTATCGAGATAAAATAACGAGGCTGTTCCTCTTTGTCTTGATCATATTACTATTTCTTGATAATCTCCCATTATTTTAACCAAACTTTTTTTGGTATTTCTCTTAATATAAGCATACCGTTAAATACAATTTTACAAAGACGCACAATCAAGGGTGAATGGTTGGGAAATGTTGACATTTTTCTTTCAATTGGCGATAATTCTCAATCAAATTTCGATATGAGTAAGAAAATGAGGATGTTTATGAGCGTGAATTTGAATAAGACGTCATATCATGCCAAATGCTTTGTTTATAAACTTACCAATGTTTTGATAGGAGAATAATATTATGGTTATGTCAAAAAAAGGAGAGAAGAAGAACGGTAATACGAAGGAATCGTTAGAGTCTACACTTTGGCAGGCGGCTGATAAATTGCGTAAAAATATGGATGCAGCCGAGTATAAGCATGTGGTACTCGGTTTGATTTTTTTTAAATACATATCCGATGCATTTGAGGTGCATCATTCCAAATTGGTAAAGGGAGAAGGGGACCTTGAGGGGGCGGATCCGGAGGATCCGAATGAATATATTGCGGAGAAGATATTTTTTGTGCCTGCGATTGCGCGTTGGAAAACGATTTCGGATAATGCCAAGAAGGTTGAAATTATTCTTGAGAATGGTAAGCGGGTGGATATTGGCGGGTACATCGATGAGGCAATGGAAGCGATTGAGCGTCGGAACCCGTCGCTTAAGGGAGTGCTTCCGAAGGTATATGCGCGGGAGAATTTGGACCGGATGAGTTTAGGGGGGCTTATTGATCTGGTGGGCGAGATTGCATTGGGAACGGAGGAGGCGAAGAGTAAGGATGTATTGGGGCGGGTATATGAATACTTTCTCGGTCAGTTTGCGTTGGCTGAAGGGAAAAAAGGGGGGCAGTTTTACACGCCTTCCAGTGTGGTTCGGATATTGGTCGAGATGTTGGAACCGTATGAAGGGCGGGTGTTTGATCCGTGTTGTGGGTCTGGGGGGATGTTTGTTCAGAGTGAGCGGTTTATTGCGGCGCATCAGGATCATTATAAGAAGAATGGTAAAGCGTTGAGTTTCGATCCGGTGGACTTGATCTCCATTTATGGGCAGGAGTCCAATTTAACGACGTGGCGTTTGGCGAAGATGAATTTGGCCATTCGGGGGATTGATAGTTCGTTGATTTATTGGAACAATGAAGGATCGTTTTTGAAGGATGAGCACAAGGATTTAAGGGCGGATTTTATTATGGCCAATCCGCCGTTTAATGATTCGGATTGGTCGGGGCATTTGCTAAAGGATGATGTGCGGTGGAAGTATGGTGTTCCGCCTCTGGGTAATGCCAATTATGCGTGGATTCAGCATTTCATTTTTCACTTGTCACCAAAGGGAACAGCGGGTTTTGTGCTTGCCAAAGGCTCATTGACATCCAAGACAAATGGGGAAGGGGAAGCGCGTAAGAAAATTATTGAAGATGGGCTGGTGGATTGTATTGTAAATCTTCCGGCGAAGTTATTTTTGAACACGCAGATTCCGGCGTGTCTGTGGTTTTTGTCGCGTAACAAAGAGGATCGGAAGGATAAAGTATTGTTTGTCGATGCGCGGAATCTTGGATTTTTGGTCAATCGTCGGACGAGGGAATTTTCGAATGAAGACATTCTGAAAATAGCGGATACGTATCGGCTTTGGCGAAATGGGAATGAGCAGTATCAGGATATACCGGGATTTTGTAAATCCGTGATGCGGGATGAGATTCGGGAGAAGGATTATGTATTGACGCCGGGGCGGTATATTGGATTGGTGGAGGAAGAGGATGATTTTGATTTTATGGAACGTTTTGGAAAGCTGAAAATGAAGCTTGAGGCGCAGATGAATGAGGAAATCAGATTAAATGATCTGATTCGGGAGAATCTTAAAAGGCTTGAGGTACGGGATGAGGGAATGGAGTGAATGTAAATTGGGTGATGTAGTGACATTTCAAAGGGGTTACGATCTTCCTAAAGCTAAAATGAAGGAAGGCTCAATACCTGTTGCTGGTTCTAATGGGATAATTGGGTATCATAATGAATTTACTACCAGGGGACCCGGAATAACAATTGGAAGAAGTGGGAATATCGGAACACCTAAATTCTATAAAAAAAATTTTTGGGCTCATAATACAGTACTTTATATTAAAGATTTTAAAGAGAACTACGAGAAATTCATCTTCTATTTTTTACACTGGTTTGATTTCTCGGGATTTAATTCTGGAAGTGCTGTTCCAACTTTGAATAGAAATCACATTCAGGAAATTCCAGTTATTGTACCCCCGCCTTCTGAACAGCGCGCCATTGCCGAAGTTCTTTCTAGTCTTGACGATAAGATCGATTTTCTGCATTGGCAAAATCAAACGTTCGAAAAGATGGCTGAGGCACTCTGGCGGAAAATATTTGTAGAAGATGCGGACCCATCTTGGAAGAGGGGGAAACTCGGAGATTATATTACTGTAAAAGGTGGAACTACACCTTGTACTACAGATCCAAACCTTTGGGATGGAAATATACCTTGGACTTCACCGCGTGATTTATCAGGTTCTAATAAATTATTTTTACATGAAACAGAAAGAAAAATTACTGAAAAAGGATTGTCTCAGATTGGTTCTGGCTTATTGCCAATTGGGACAGTGCTTCTATCTTCAAGAGCACCGATAGGTTATTTGGCTATTTCAAATATCCCTGTTGCAATAAACCAGGGTTATATCGCAATAATATGTGATAGTTTCTTTTCAAATTATTATATGTACTTTTGGATTAAAGCAAATATGGAATTAATTATTGGTTCTGCTAATGGTTCAACATTTTTAGAGATTTCAAAATCAGTTTTTAAAGATCTTGAAACGGAAATTCCAAGTGAAAGCGCTATTAATAAATTTAATTCATCCGTAAAAAATATATTATATAAAATATTAACAAATGAAATCCAAATCCGCACGCTTACTCGCATGCGCGATACGCTCCTTCCCAAACTCATGAACGGCGAAATAAGAGTAAAATTGTGAAATTTAACCCCGATATCAAACACCGACGCTCTATCCGCCTCAAAGATTACGATTATTCATCAGCAGGGATCTATTTTATTACCCTGTGCACCCAAAACAACGAACCCTTTTTTGGACATATTGCAAATGGACAAATGAACCTAAATCCTGCCGGCCAAATGATCGAAAAATGGTTCAATAAATTATCAAAAAAATTCCCCGATATCCAAATCGATCAATGGGTCTGCATGCCGGATCATGTCCATTTTATTTTGATTAAGGACCCATTCACCCCTTCGGGTGCACATATGAATTCGGGCGCACACACGGGTGCGCCCCTACATATCATTATCCAATGGTTCAAAACCATGACCACCAACGATTACATCAATAGTGTAACCGATTCCCAATGGACGCCATTTAAGGTCAGATTATGGCAACGCAATTATTACGAACATATCATCCGCGATAACGAAGAACTAGAACAAGGTCGAACATACATCAAATATAATCCCAAAAACTGGGAAACAGAAAATGAATTTAAGGGGATTTAATATGAATGATTTTACCGAATCCGAAGTCGAACTTTTTTCCATTAATGAACTTAAAAAACTGGACTTCTTCTTCACGCCGGGAGCCGCTATCTCTCCCTTAACCGAAACCAATTCCCAACCCTTCCTAATCGCCGATCCGTCCTTTTCCTACAACCAGGCAGAAAAACGCACCTCCTACTCCGAAGTCATCCTCAAAGATACCCTGGAACACGCCATCAACCGCCTCAATCCTACTATCCCGGAAACAGGCCGGCAAGAAGCACTCAAAATTGTTACCAACCTCTACGCCCCCCAACTCATCGAAGCCAACGAAGAATTTCATAAACTCCTCACCGAAGGCGTCCCGGTGACTATCAGAAAAAAGAACCAGGACCGCGGCGAACGCGTCTGGCTCCTCGATTTCCAAAACCCACTGAACAATGTGTTTTACACCGTTAATCAATTCACGGTCCAACAAAACAACCAACAAAAGCGCCCGGACCTCATCGTCTTTGTCAACGGCCTCCCCCTCATCGTGTTCGAGTTCAAAAAACCGGATCAAAAAGAAGCCATTCGAAAAGCCTATGATCAAATCCAAACCTACAAAACCGTTATCCCGTCCCTCTTCTATTATAACGCCTTCTGCATTATCTCCGACGGCATGAAAGCCAAAGTCGGCACGATTTCATCGGGATTGAGCCGTTTCCAGGTCTGGAAAACCATCGACAGCAAAATTGAATCTTCCCTCCATATCAGCCAACTCGAAATCCTCATCAAAGGCATGCTAAACAAAAACACTCTCCTGGACCTCATCCGAAATTTCATCGTCTTCGACAAAGAGAAAAAAGTAGACCCCAAGTCCGGTCTCACCCAAATAGAAACGATAAAAAAAATTGCCGCCTACCATCAATACCACGCCGTAAACAAAGCCATCGAAAGCACCTGCGTCGCCACAAGCACCAACGGTAACCGCAAAGCCGGCGTCATCTGGCACACGCAGGGCTCCGGAAAAAGTCTGACCATGGTTTTCTACACAGGAAAACTGATTCATACCCTCGCTAATCCCACAATCGTTGTGATCACCGATCGGAATGATCTCGATGATCAGCTTTTCGAAATATTTGCGAACACAGCAAATCTCCTGAACCAAAAACCGGTCAATGCAAAAAACCGCGATCATCTAAAGGCCCTCCTTAAAGTATCATCCGGCGGAATTGTGTTTACAACCATCCAGAAATTTTTCCCGGAAGACGATCAACCCATCTATGACCAATTGTCCGACCGCCGAAACATCATCATCATCGCAGACGAAGCCCACCGCACCCAATACGGACTTAAAGCCAAATTGATCGATTCCAAAGATCAGAAGGGGAAACGCATTACATACGGCTTTGCCAAATATCTTCGCGACGCTCTGCCCAATGCCACATTCATTGGTTTTACCGGGACCCCGATCGAAAGCACCGACATCAATACTCCGGCTGTTTTTGGAAACTACATCGATATCTACGATATCGCACAATCGGTCGAGGACGGCGCAACCGTAAAAATTTATTACGAAAGTCGTATCGCGAAAGTGAACATCACGGACCAAGGCCGGAAATTAATCGAAGAATTCGATCAGGATACAAGCAGCGACAACACGCCGGAAACCCAAAAGTCCAAAGCCAGGTGGACGCAATTGGAAACGATCATCGGTCACCCCGAACGCTTGAAAAATTTAGCGCGAGACATTATCTCCCACTTCGAAAAACGTCTGAAATACGTCAACGGGAAAGCCATGATCGTAACCATGACCCGCCGCATCGCCATTGCCCTCTACAAGGAAATCATTGCCTTAAAACCGCTCTGGCATCATGATGATTTGAATAAAGGCATGATCAAGATCGTGATGACTTCCGATTCCTCGGATAAACCGGAAGTCGACCCGGAAGATCCGGATGGACTGGTAATCCCTATGATTCATCGCACCAATAAAGAGAGTCGCAAATTACTCGCTGCCCGGATGAAAGACCCGGAAGATCCCCTCAAACTGGTCATTGTCGTGGACATGTGGCTGACCGGTTTCGATGTCCCCTGTCTTCATACGCTTTACATCGACAAACTGATGAAAAATCATAACCTTATGCAAACCATCGCACGGGTAAACCGGGTCTTTTTGGATAAACCCGGGGGCTTGATCGTGGATTACATCGGTTTCGGGACCGCACTTCGAGAAGCCCTTTCGTTCTACTCCAATTCCGGGGGCAAAGGAGAAATCGTTGAAACTCAGGAGAAAGCCGTTGAACGCCTCAAAGAGAAAATGGAAGTCGTGCGCGCAATGTTTCACGGCTTTGATTACAGCCCCTTCTTTGGCGATAGTACATCCGAACGATTTACCATTATTCTCAAAGCCATGGAATTCATTTTGTCCCAAGATCAGGGAAAAGAACGGTTTAACGAAGAAACGACTGTTATTTCGAAACTCTTTGCACTGGCCAGTTCTCACCCGGACGCCATGGCATTTAACGCCGAAATCGCTTTTTTCCAAAGCGTTCGCGCCCGGTTTTTTAAATTCGAAAGCAGCGAACACAATACCGACAATGCCCGGTATGGAACCGTGATTCGGCAGATCATTAATGAAGCGCTGGAATCCACTGAGGTGGTAGACGTTTTTGACGCCGCAGGTTTAAAGAAACCTGAAATTTCACTGATTTCCGAAGAGTTTCTCAATGAAATCAAACAAATGAAACATCAGAACGTTGCGGTTGAATTGTTGAGAAAGATTTTGAATGATGCAATCAAAACCCGGACAACGTTCAACCTCGTGGGTGGGCAAAAGTTAATGGAAATGCTTGAAAAAGCGATAATAAAGTATCGGAACAATCAAATCACGACGCTTGAGGTAATCGAAGAATTGATGGAAATTGCAGGGAAGATTCGAAGCGAAGATGAAGCGCAGCAAAAATTGGAATTAACCAGGGATGAGTATGCGTTTTATAAAGCGTTGGGGATTAATGAGAGTGCGGTAAAGGTTTTGGGTAATGGGACATTGGCTGAGGTTTCAAGAATAATTGCCGATAAAGTTCGTACGAATGCGACAATTGATTGGGCAATGAAAGAGAGTGCGCGTGCGAAATTAAAGGCGATTGTCAAACGCGTATTAAATAAATATGGTTATCCGTCGGATAAACAGGAAAAAGCAGTGGATACGGTTTTGAAACAAGCCGAGGTTATGGCGGATTATTGGATCGGCACTGAGGATTTATAATTTTCTAATTTTGTAGGGGCAGACCCGCGTGTCTGCCCGTGTTCTCTTTGTCTTTCTTTCCTTTACCCCTTCGGGGCACACATATTCGGGCGCACACACGGGTGCGCCCCTACATTTCATTTTCCGAATTGACACGCCAATCCCCGCCGGTTACGAATTGCCCTGTAGGGGCGGACCTGCGGGTCTGCCCGAGGATGCGACGTGGACGTGGTTAATAATCCACCTTGGCCAGGGTTAACCCTTTGGCCGGAGCGGTTTGACCGGCTTTCTTTCGGTCTTTGGCTTCGAAAATCGCCGGGATATCGTCCACATTAAGCTTCCCTCGTCCCACATCGATAATCGTTCCCATAATATTTCGAACCATATACCGCAAAAAACTCTTCCCGATAATCGTAAACGTAATCTCTTCACCCCGAACCTTCATCGTGAGATCCGAAACCCCCCGCAACCGATTCTTCTCCGGTTCATCCGAGGTAAACGAACTGAAATCCTTCTCGCCAATAAAATAAGGAACCGCTTTTCGCATTTTGCGTAAATCGATCGGGTAGGGGATATGGCACATGTACCGGGAATTAAACGGGGAACACACCTGTCCGTAAAAGATTTTGTAAACATACGTTTTTTGAACGGCGCTGAACCGCGCGTTAAAGGATTTATCGACGATCTCACACGTGGCCACCCGGATATCCTCCGGTAACAGCGAGTTCAAGGCTTTTTGAAGCGATTCGGCGGCAATTTTGACTCTCAAATGGAAATTCGCGGTTAAGCCCGTGGAATGAACCCCCGCATCCGTGCGACTGGACCCGGTCACCACGATACGCTGCTTGGCAATGACATTGAGCGCACGCACCAATTCTCCCTGAATCGTCTTTAACGGCGGCGCCTGATACTGCCAACCGCAATACCGAGTGCCATCAAAATGAAGAACAACTTTATAGTTATTGACCAATGATCGATTGACTAAAAAAATGTTCGATCCGGGAGATCACGTCTTCGGGCGAAGAAAGTGAAATCACATGATCGAGATTCCATGAATTCAAACCAAATACCATCCGATTGTAAATCTGCGCATAAGCGATCTCGGAAAGCGTCCCATAACTTCCCCCAATGGCAACCAGAATATCGGAATTGAGAACCACCAGGGGATTTCGCATGGACCCGAGACCGGTCGGAATGGCAATATCCGTGTACGCATTCCCTTCGCTGACCAATCGTCCGGGTAAGATTGCAACGACCAATCCGCCGACGGACTTGGCCCCGCGTGCCGACGCTTCCATCACACCGCCCATGCCCCCATTCACGAGGATATATCCCTTTTGAGCGATTAACTCTCCCATCCGTTCCGCGTTTTTCACGGACTGCGGATCGGGCATATTCCCCCCGATAATACCCACTCGTTTTTTTTGAGAAAAATCGTAAGGATTGGAAGACATGAAAAAGGTTAAAAAAACGATTAACTATACGGCTTTTTCAACTCTTCCGGTACGGATGCAGGATGTGCATACCCTCAACCGTCTGGAACCGTCCTCCAATTTGACTTTTATCCGTTGTAAATTCGGTAACCATCTGCGCTTCGATGCTTTATGCGAATGACTGACATTGTTGCCATATAAAGGTTCTTTTCCACAAACATCACATACTCTTGACACGTTCAATCCTCCTAAATGATAATTAAGATGTATTGTACTAAATTTTCGTCACAAAATCAATGTCCGAACTCACAATCCCCAAAAATTACATTACCCGATTCCCCCTATTCTCCGAACAACACTTGACATCATGTTCGTAAAGCTTTAAAATCTTCTTTAAAGGAGAAAAAAAATATGTTTGGAAACCTTGGATTTTGGGAAATATTGTTAATCATACTTATTGTTGCCATATTATTTGGTGGGAAAAAACTGCCGCAGGTCGGGAAAGGCCTGGGCGAAGCCATCAATCAATTCAAAGATGCCATTAAGGGTGATAAAAATAAAGAGCCAAAGATCGAAGATAAAAATATAAATTAACCGCTGCAGACGCTGTGTTATCGGATGATGATTTCAGGGAGATGCTGTAACCGGAGTAAAAATAAACGATGAAACATATACGGAACTTTTCGATTATCGCTCATATCGATCATGGAAAAACGACCCTCTCGGACCGACTGCTGGAAATTACGGGCGCTATTCCCAAACGGGAAATGCACGAGCAGGTCCTGGACTCAATGGACCTGGAACGGGAACGGGGGATTACGATTAAATCCCATTTTGTGAGTTTGAACTATAAAGATGAAAACGGACAGGATTACATTTTAAATTTAATCGATACACCGGGACATATTGATTTTAATTATGAGGTGTCCCGGTCGCTTTCCGCATGCGAAGGCGCCCTGCTGGTCATCGATTGTACCCAGGGCGTGGAAGCTCAAACGGTTGCCAACGCGTATCTGGCTGTTGAAAACGATCTGGTTCTGATCCCGGTCATGAATAAAATCGACCTTCCGAACCAGGAGTTGGAAAAATCCCTGGACCAGATGGAACACATCATCGGTATCGGCCGAGAAGAAGCCCTCATGGTCAGCGCGAAAACCGGTCAGGGCATCGATCAGATTATTCCGACGATCATCCAACGCATCCCGCCGCCTCAGGGCGATCCCTCCAAACCGCTGAAAGCCCTGATCTTTGATTCCTGGTTCGATTCCTACCGCGGGGTCATTATCCTGGTGCGCATCATTGACGGCGTTCTTCGAAAAGGCGAAAAAATTAAGTTCCTGTCCAACAACGCGGAATACGAAATCACCGAACTGGGTGTGCATACGCCCAAACCCAAACCCCTTCCGGAATTGGCTGCGGGTGAAGTCGGGTATTTGATCGGAAGCATTAAGAAGATCTCCGAAGTGAAAATCGGAGACACGCTGACCCTGTCCAAAGAGGCGAATGTGGACGCGCTCCCGGGTTTCAAGGAACCCCAGCCCATGGTGTTTGCGAGTTTTTATCCGGGTGAAGGCACGACTCATATCGAATTGCGCGAATCGATCGAAAAACTCACCTTAAACGATTCGGCCCTGACCTGCGAACCGGAATCCTCGCCTGCGCTGGGGATCGGTTTTCGGTGCGGCTTCTTGGGATTGTTGCATAAAGAGATCGTCCAGGAACGACTGGAACGGGAATACGATTTATCGATTGTGTCCACGGCTCCATCCGTGCGTTACCGGGTGACCCAATACAGTGGCGAGGTCATTGAAATCGAATCCCCGTCCCAACTCCCGCAACCGCAGGATATCAAAATGATTGAAGAACCGTTTATCGAAGCCATCATTCTGACGCCGGACACCTATTTGGGAAATGTGATCAAGCTGCTTCAAAACCGCCGGGGAATCCATAAGAAAATGGATTATATCAGTTCCCAGCGGATTCACCTTACCTATGAATTACCGCTTGCCGAAGTCTTGTATGACTTCTTCAATAAATTAAAATCCTTATCTCAGGGTTATGCGTCATTCGATTATGAGATCAAAGATTACCGGGAATCTCCGTTAATCAAGCTGGATATTTTAATCAACGGCACGCCGGTGGATGCGCTGGCCTTAATCGTTCACAAGGACAAGGCCTACAATGTCGGTTGCCAATTAACCTCCAAGATGAAGTCCGTTATCCCGCGGCAGATGTTTGAAGTGGTCATCCAGGCCGCCATCGGGAAACGGGTCATCGCCAAAACCGTGGTCAAACCCATGCGCAAGAACGTTTTGGCGAAATGCTATGGGGGCGATGTGTCACGAAAGATGAAACTTCTTGACAAACAGAAGAAAGGTAAAAAGAGAATGAAACGAATTGGAAAGGTAGATATACCGCAAGAGGCGTTTTTAGCCGCTCTTGAATTGGAGGATTAAAAAGATGAGGACCTATGAAGATTTTTTGACCTTTTTGGAAAAACATTTAACACCGCTCACCGATTTTATTCCGGCATCAGACGATGATTTTCATCCGATTTGTCATGCACTCGCACGCTTTATGCTGTCCGAACCCTACCGATGGGAAAATTTGCTCAATGAATGGCCCGTGCTACCCACGAACGTTCCAAAACCGGCAGAGAATGAATTATTGGATTTCTTTAAGAATAATAAAGGCCTTCCTTTAAGTTTCGGAAAAGAATTGCAAGAAAATCAATGCGAAAAACTTTATACGGCATATAATGTTCTTTACCCTATTTTCGTTTTGAAAGATGACTTTTTAACTTCGATCTTTAGAAAAGAGTCGCATTCCAGGAAGTATAAAAAAATCGTTAGGGAAGGCGAAACCAAGATAAACCGAATTATCGAACGGATCAATGCACTCAAGACCAATCAGGAATTTACGCAGTTTATGAGCCGGTTTACCGCTGAATTATCCGGTTTCTCACTGACGCTGATCAACAATAAAAAATTATTGGATACGGTGGTTGATAAATTGGCTGAAGCCAAATAGAGATAGATAAGTTAGCGGGTTTCGACCGTCAAATGGTCATCGTGTTTTTGAACCGATTGTAATAGCGTAGCATCTTATCCATCTGTTTTTTATAATACGCCTCATTTTGGGTTGCCATTTGAAAAGCCTTAAATGACGCGGTGTATGCGTCCTTGTACATCGCGTTCTGGAAATACGCTTCAGCCAGTGTATCGTAATTCTGGGCATTCTTCTCCAATTCGACCGCATCTTTGGCTAATATCAAGGCCCGCTGCGGATTCGAATATTTTTTATCCGGGCAGGTGAGGTACATCCAGGCCAGATTATTCAAGACGGTCGCCTGATTGTATTTTAATTCCAGGGATTTTTCAAAGGCATTCTTCGCCTCTTCCCAGTTTTGCATCTGATAACTCAATTCACCGAGCTGCGCATATATGGCGGGATTGCTCGGGTCTTTTTGAATGATCACCTGCAATAACTTTTCCCAGATATGATTGTTGATCCGGTTGTTTAACGGGGCATAAAAGGAGAATAAGGAGAGAATAATAATGACGGCACCGAAAATCCGAAGCGAGCGATTGACCTTTTTCGTATGCTTGCCGATTTTGCTCGGGTCATCAATGCATTGCCGTAAGAAATCGATCCGTTGACTGATATTGTAATGATGCCAATTGGGCTTTTTTCCATTATCTTCCAGATGCACGCCGAGTTTCATAAACGAGGTAATGAGGTAATTGGGATCGATCCCGGATTCGAAACAGTAGGTATCGGCCTGACGCTCGAAGCTTCGCATAAAATAACCGAACACATATCGGAAAAACAGTAAAAAGAAGACGATCGGTACCACAAACTGGGTAAACCCATAGATCACAATCGGCGAAACGCTCTGGGGGAAAAACAAGAGGATCAAAACCAGCAACCATTGCCATAATCCGATTCCCAGAACGGTAAATCCGAAAAAAATGGCGAGGTAATAAAACAAATGTTTCCGTTTGACATGCCCCACTTCATGACTGACGACTCCCAGCATTTCATTTTTGTCCAGCATGCGTCGGAGTTCGGGCGTCACCATCAGGTAACGGAACGGATAAAATAACCCCATGACTCCGGCGGTGACCAATCCGCCATTTAACGCGTTCCACGACAGGATTTGTTTGAATCGGACCCCCTGAGCGCGGGAAAACGTTTCGATGTCCTGTTTTAATTCCTCGTCTTCCAATGGTCGGCAATCCCAAAGACGCGTAATAATGACCGGTGCGAGGATGGCAAATATAAAAAGGAATACGCCGAAGAAGAGGAGCAAAAAGAAGGGCGAGCTTTCAAGTCGGTCCAGGAAACCCGGGCTCATCAGTTGGAGAATATCCCGGAAAACCAGGAATAACACCCATGGAATGATGATGGCCACGTTGAATTTGATATTCGAACGGATATACGCGCTCGCGGATTTTCCCAGGGAGACCAGATCGCCCATTGCACGGAACGCCCAATGCCATACCATGATCAGATGAAGAATAAACAGTCCGAGCCCCATCAGGTTGAGGGGGGATTCCAGCCGTCCGATTTCAGGGGAAAAGATCAGAAAATATTTCAAATTGAAGCCATAGACTTCGATTCCGAATAAAAACAAGGCAAGAATGATGTGGCGATTGATCAGAGTCAGGCAATTCCGCTTGGCTTCATAAATCGAAATCATCTCGCGTTTGTACCGGTTCCTTAAGCCCACGAATTGATACCGGTTGTAAATCCAGAATCCCAGGATCAGCAGCACGTTGCCATAAAAACCGACGTCATGAGGAAGGATACCGGTAGACGAAATAGGAGCGGTCGAAAAAATCAAAATGGCTGCGATGAATACCAAAAAGTTCGTATATATCATTTTTATTCTTTCCCACGTTTTTTAGTTACGTTAATTTTATCAAATAAAAATATTATTGTCACTTTTTATTTACAGTTAAAAAAAATTATTATAAACTATGCCCTTAATTAATTCCAAATGAAAAATCATTATAATAAAGGATACATCATGAAGGACAGATACACCAGTGTGTGCGACAGTATATTGAATGCCGTTGGATATACGCCGTTAATCCGATTAAATAAAGTCACCGAAGGGATTCGAAAGGACATTGAAATTTATGCCAAAGTGGAGTTCCTGAACCCAATGGGAAGCGTGAAGGATCGCGTGGCCAAATACATGATCGAAAAAGCAGAAAAAGAAGGCCGTATCACGAACGGTCAATTGATTATCGAAAATTCCTCCGGCAATACCGCCCTGGGATTGGCCATGGTTGCCGTTCAAAAAGGGTATAAACTCAAAGTCATTGTCCGCGATTCCCTGAGTAAAGAGAAAATGGACCAATTAAAGGCACTGGGTGTCGATATTCATCAGGTTGACAGTACCTTACCGCCCGAGTCTCCGGACAGTTACAATAATATTACGCCCCGAATGGCCAAAGACCTTCCCGGATGCTATTTTCCCGATCAACACAACAACCGCGAAAACAATGAAACGCATTACATGACAACCGGCCCTGAAATCTGGGAACAAATGGACGGAAAAATCGATTATTTTGTTTCCGGACTCGGCACGGGCGGGACGATCAGCGGCACGTCCCGGTATCTAAAAGAACAAAATCCCCAAATCCGGGTCATTGGCGTGGATCCCGTTGGTTCGATATTTCATGATTATTTTCATACAAGGAAAATTGTCCCGTCCAGTCATTACTACATCGAAGGGTTGGGCGATGAGTTTTTAATCAACTGCGTGGAATTCGATCGCATCGATGATATGTACCAGGTCTCGGACCGCGAATCCTTCCACCACGCCCGAAAACTGGTCAAAGAAGAAGGCATCCTCGGCGGAGGCTCCAGCGGCGCAGCCCTCTGGGGCGTTCTCAAACTGGCCCGCTCCCTGGATCACCCGGCCCGCATCGTGACCGTCTTCCCCGACAGCGCATCCCGTTACCTCAGTACCATCTTTAACGATCAATGGATGGAATCCAAGGGATTGTTATAAAAGATATAAAAGATTATAAAAGATTTTCCACCTTTTGAAAAAGGTGGAGCCAAAACTTTTTGGTTTGGGGGGAACTTTTTGGTTTGGGGGAATTTATGATGTTTTTATTAATTTAAAAAATTTTTATATATCGACTCTATCAACGACACTCACAAGAACAAACGCCAAATAATTAAATCAATCCCCTAACAAGCAACCCCAAATCAAAAGTTTTTTGCTTACTTTTTTTCAAAAAAGTAAGGACTTTTTTTTAAAAAAGTAAAGAGACTTCGACCAGAGAACTTGACGGATCGATTTTGACGTCGAAATTTCGTCTTTGGAACACGGCCATCATGCGTCGGTTTTCTGTCGTTGTTTCAGCAACGATTTGTTTCAGGTTCCATTTTTGGGCAATTTCCATGCAGTAGTCCGTCATGATACTTCCCAGGCCCTTGTTTTGGAATTCATCCGTCACCAATACCGCATATTCGACCGTTTCGTGGTTCGGATCCGCGATCAGGCGTCCCACACCCACCAGGCGGCGCGTATCTCCTGTATGCTGTTCGGCGACGATCGCGATTTCACGATCATAATCCGTGAAGCAATACCGAATCGCGGCTTCATGGGAATCCCAGCGGAAGAACGAACGGAAACGGGCATAAATCGATTCTTTCGAGCATCGCGAGAGCATATCTTTCCACATCGGTTCGTCTTCGGGTTTGATCGGTCGGAACAGCAACATCGTCCCGTCTTCCATTTGAGCCGGTTTCACGTACATATCCGGGTAAGGGTGCAGTGCCAGGTGTGCGTAGGGATCCGTTTGTACCTGGGGCGTCGGATCCAGAATAATCCGGGCATCCAGGGCGATCGTATCCTCGGCAGTCACCAGCAGAGGGTTGATATCCAGCTCGCTGATTTCCGGAAAATCCGCCACCAGGTAGGAAAGACGAATCAGCGCTTCGATCAGGCGTTCGATATTGACACCGGGTCGCCCGCGATAACCCTGAAGCAGCGGCCAAACCTTTAACGATTCCAGCATCCGTCGGGCCAATCGTTCGTTTAATGGCGGAAAACCCAGGACGCGGTCTTTAAATAATTCCGCTGTAATTCCGCCCATTCCCACCATGATCACCGTACCGAAAACCGGATCTTTTTTGGCGCCCATGATCAGTTCCACGCCGTCTTTGGAGCGGATCATCTTTTGAACCGTCACGCCTTCGATTCGAGCGTCCGGCCGTTTCTGTTTCGCACCGCAAGTGATCCGCGTAAATGCTTCCCGTACCCCCAATTCGTCCTGAATATCCAGGATCACACCGCCCACATCCGACTTATGCGTAATGTCGGGCGACATAATTTTAAGTACCACCGGGTATCCGATTTGATTGGCAAGGCTTACCGCTTCTTCGGCTGTTCCTGCGGGAATCGGAGAAACTGTCGGAATACCGTATGCAGCCAACAGTCTTTTGGAAACCTCTTCGGACAGCGTCTTAATTTCCGGATCATGTTCCCCGGAAATAAACGGTTTGAACTGTTCGCGCAATTGTTGATGGCCCAGCGGGAATTGAACCGGAATTTCCTTCGGCGTTTCGTAAAGCGCCTGGAGATTGCGGGAATACGCCACCAGCGTCATGAACGCGCGCACCCCTTGTTCCGGCGTCATGTACGTCGGCACACCCGCTTCATTCAACAAACCGATACTCATCGTCATTTGTGCGCCGCCCATCCAGGTGGCCAAAATCGGTTTTTTCGTTGTGGCAGCCAGTTCGGCAATCGCTTTAGCCGTTGTTGTCGGATTGGTCATGGCCTGAGGCGTCAGAATCACCAACACCGCGTCCACACCCGGATCGTCCAGCACAATGCGAAGCGCTTTAATGATTCGTTTCGAACGCGCATCGCCCAGCACGTCCACCGGGTTCCCGTGCGACCAGCAAGGCGGGAGATTTTCATTCAATTGATCGATCGACTGATCGGATAATTTCGCCAGCGTCCCATTGGCAGCGATCAGGGCATCCGTGGCCATCACGCCCGGTCCGCCCGCATTCGTCACAATCGCTAAACGGGGACCTGCCGGTATCTTTTGTTTCCCGATCAATTCCGCGCAATCGAAAATATCACCCAGCTCAAAGACCCGCGCAATACCGATACGTTGAAACGCCGCATCGTAGATATCGTCTTCTGCCGCCATGGCGCCCGTGTGAGACGCGGCAACCTGTGCCGATTCCGGAAATCGACCCGCTTTGTAGGCCACAATCGGCATACTTCGAGCAAACGCGCGTGCGGCTGTCATGAATTTCCGCGCCTGGCGAATCGATTCAATATATAATATACTCGATTTCGTCATCTGATCTTCACCGAAATAATCGATTAAATCGCTGAAATCCACATCCAGGGCGTTCCCGATCGACACAAAGTACGAAAACCCGATCTTTTCTTCCAGTGCCCAATCCAGAACCGACGCGCACAGCGCACCGGACTGAGAAATGAAAGCAATGTGACCCGCTTTCGGCATACCCTCGGCAAAACTGATATTCAGACTCAAATGGGGAACAATCACGCCCAGGCAATTCGGACCCAGGATGCGCATACCCGGAAACTTTTTCAGTTCGGCGATAATCTGGTTTTCCAGTTCGATACCCTTTGGGCCGGTTTCTCGGAAACCCGCCGACATGATAATCAGTCCCATGATACCGGCTTCGCCGCATTCTCTTACAATTTCGGGGACCTGTTCCGCCGGCGCACAAATCACGCCCAGGTCGGGCACACGGGGAAGCGATTTCAGATCCGGGTAACAGGGAATGCCCATCACCGCTTCACTCGAAGGATTCACCGGGTAAACGACACCGCGAAACGCACTGCCCACCAGATTGCTTAAGACTTTACCGCCGACACTCTTGGGATTGGTGGTTACGCCGATCAGCGCAATACGATATGGATTAAAAATCCGATCCAATTTATGGATATTCATGGTTTGATCTCCTTACGGGAAACTCTTCATGACCGGGAAGCCGTTTTGATTCGGATTACCGGGGTTAGTTAGTCCATATTTTACCAGAATTTCAGCGAATAGGCAAACTTCCTTTTATAAAAAAGGAGAAGCAAGTCGTTTTCTCTTGACATTCTTTGTCAGAGTATGATTTAATAAAATGGTATGATTTTAAAATAAGATGCTTTACGGGAAGAGAGGGAAATGGAACCCAAGGTCAATTTATTCAATGCCATGTTTATGTACCGCCCAAAAGGCGGAGGGAAAAGCGGGACAGATAAATTGATGGCCGAAATGAGTGAAAACGTAAAAAATAATTTTCGCCATCCAGTCTTAGCCAATTGGCTTTGTAATGCCAGGTGTAATTATAAATGTTTCTATTGTCCACTGAATGCACCCAATTACCAAGCAAATGAAAAAGAATTATCGACAGAGAAAGCCCAAGAGCTCATTGATGAGATGGTTAAGAGTGGACTAAAAATGTTGATCATCAATGGGGGGGAGCCCTTGTTAAGAGATGACTTATCCATACTTATTAAGTATGCTACCAGTAAAGGTCTTGACGTAACCAGCTTAAGTAACATGAGTTTAATGTCGAAAGAAGTTGCTGTTAATCTGAAAGAAGCCGGTTTAACCAATGTAATCGTGAGTCTGGATGCAGGTTCCGGAGAAACTTATTTCTCAATCAAAGGGGTTGATTGTTTTAACAAAATATTGGAGAACATCCACGGCGCCAGGGAAGCGGGAATTGGAATAATCGCATCCATGGGAGTCACCAAAAATAATGAAAATGAGCTTGAGGAATTCATCCAATTATGTATTGCAAACAAGATCCCAAATGCGATTGTATGGATGCCCATTGCGCCGAATAAAGAAACCGTAAAATTCGTTTTGAATGCAAAAGAGAGACACGCACTTTTTAAAAAAATTTATTACCTCTCTGAGAAATTATATGACAAAATTGCGTTGGTGGCACATCCTTGTGATGGGCAATGGCTTCGAGTTTTATTAGAATTATCGGGAAAGAACATTATGGAGAATCTTAAATTTAAAGCAATTGCCAATATGTCGAAAGGATGCATGGCTTCCACTTATATGGTGGGGCTATCGTTGGAAGGTAACGTATTTCCCTGCGGCGCCACGATCGGAGATAAAGGGGAAAGCCTGGGAAATATTTTTAACGGCGGCTTGCTTGATACCTGGAATCACTCTGATATACTGTTAAAGATCAGAAATAGAGAATTGAACGGGAAATGCAATGAATGCAATTATAAAAAGATATGTGGCGGATGCAGGATTGTCGCATGGTTGAGTTCCGGAGATTATTTGGGAAGTGATCCCACATGTGTGCATGCCCTGAATAACCCTTTAGACACAGAAGGGTTGTATGTAAGGAGTAATATATAAGCCCTCATAATAATAATGGGTAGAATAAGAGGCTATTAATGTAAGATTATTGCAATAAAGTGAGGATAAAATGAAAAATTTAAAGATTTTATTAGGGGAGTTTTTAAAGAAGAAAAAACAAAGACTCATTCAAAACAAAAAAAAGGGTAGGAAATTGGTCGTTTATGTTACCAATCATATCCCGATTGAACTTTTTGAAGCTGCCGGAGTCGATTATCTAAGCTGGGATCATTATATCACGTTTTATGGTGCGCCAACTGAATATATTGAGAAAAACGTCCCGTATATTTATTTTCCCAATGATTGGTGCATATACAGCCTATCTAACTTTGTTTTGGAAGTGAGGGAACCGAAACCGGCCGTTGACCTCGTTGCGATTACCTACGCCTGCGATCCTGTGACAAAAATGTGGGAATATCTAGAAAAAAACTATGATATATTCTATTTTAATCTCCCGCGATCCATTAATAACGACGCGATTGACTATTGGTGTGAAATTACCGCGTTACTGAAGAAAAAATTGGAGGAAATGACAGGGCGGGAAATGACAGAAGGGGAATTAAGAGAGGTGATTGAGAAGGAGAAGCAAATTAGGGAAAAATTAACCGAACTCCGAAAGGGTGTTTTCTTTATGAAAGACCCGTCTGTCAAACCATCCGAATTATTATCCCTCCTTTATGCCAGGTCTTGTTTTAATCAATCGGAATACCTTGAGATTCTTGGCAAGGCCGAGAAGATAATGGGACCGATTCCCAAAAATAATCAGGATAATCGAAATGCTTTCTATGCAATGGGGCCTTTATTTACTGAGCCTGTCCCAAAGGTCTTATGGGAAAATACAGTGAATGGTGTTGATATGCTCGAAAAATTAGAAAATATGGGTTACAAAACAATGGAAGAAAACTGGTTAAAATATATCATCGACGATCCCTATGATCTAGCAAGCGGGAAGAGCATGGTGAGGCTGGTGGGGGAACGAAGTTATCTATACCCAAAACATCCGGCCCTGGCCCCCAATGTCGGTATCGTTGAAAACCACCAGGACATGTGTCGGCAATTCGGATTAAAAGGGGCGATCTTTTTTAACTACAAAGGGTGTCGGGTCTATTTGGTCGAATCTCGGTTGATTCAATATATATTCGAATCAGAAGGCAAACCTTATAAACATATTCAATTGAGCGGCAAAGATTTTGACTTACCGGAGGTAACTGATACCATGGAATCATTTATCCTGGCCAATAGTTAAAAATCGGAGGAGGATGAAAATGGAAATAAACATAAGTAATTTGGAAACAGTGGAAGAAATTAAACATATTTTTATGGAAAGAAGACAGGAATTACTTAACTTTGCGGATCAAGGAGGGGTTATCTTCACTTACTCTTGTCTGCTTCCCAAATTAATCGTGCATGCGTGCGGGGGCCAGGTTGTCAAATTGCTGGGAATAATGAATTTATTCGGTTGCAATAACCATATTATCGATGAATATTTTAGTCATGGCAGCGAGGAATTTTGTACGTTGATTCGAGATACTTTCGGATTGGAATTAAAAGCACCTTATCCCCGTAATATGCAGATAGTGGATGTTACCACCTGTGCGGCATTGACAAAATTAATCAGTATGATGTATATGGAAATGCCGGAATTTGGTATTCCTCATATCGCCAATATCCCCCGGAGAGGTGGCCGAGAAATAGAAGATAAATTTTGGTTACGGGAACTGGTAAAACTAAAAGAGTTCTGTGAAGAAAAAACAGGCCAGAAAGCCACGGATGAAAAACTACGCGAGAGCATAAGGGATGAGAATAAAAAGAAAGACTTGATAAAGGAGTTGGACCTGGTGCGTAAGGGTGATGTCATACCCATAATGGGCAGTGAATGTATGATGGTCATCCAACAGCAAAATTGGCTTCGTTTCGATAGATATATCAAGCAATTAGAGAATATAGTAGAAGAAGCAAAAGAGAGAAAAAGAAAAGGCATTACCGATTACGAGCCCGGAGCCCCGCGGGTATTGGTGGCAGATCCTTGTTTCTTCGAGCCTTTCAGAGGAGAAATTGAACCGTATCGCTGCGTAAAATTTTTGGAGTCTTGCGGCGCTGCTGTGGTGGCCGAAGATTTTTGTTGTGGTGTGGGGGAGCATTGGAGTGACATCGAAGAAAAAGAGAATGATCCCGATCCCTTGAAAACCATTGCTGACTTCTATTTAAATGTACTGGTTCCTTGCCCTTTTCCCACCCCCAATTCAAGGAGACTAACCAAATGTATCGAGGCTATCAAACGGCTGGATATCGAAGGGGTTATTTACATGACTACCCATGCCTGTAAAGTGGCGGCCGCAGAGGCAAGGAAATTTGAACGGGCCATAGAAAAGGAAACGGGTATTCCGACGTTGCATATCGAGCGGTACGGTGACCCGGATAAAGAATTGGCAGGCCAATTGAAAATGAGAGTGGATTCCTTCGTGACCATGTTAAAAGATAGAAGAAATAGCAGATAAATTTAACGAGTGATGAGAAATTAAGATGATGTATTATGCGGGTATAGACATCGGTTCCACGACGACCAAATGCGTCTTAATGAATGAAGAAAAAAAACTCGCTGGAAAAACGATTATTTCCACAGGAGTCGATATCAATAAAGCTTGTCTCGACATTCTCTCCACCACCTTAAAGAGTATAAATATCGAAAGAGATCAAATTAGGACAATTGTTACTACCGGATATGGAAGGTACATCCCACCTTATTCTCAAATTATATTGCCGGAAATGCAAGCAATAGCCAAGGGTATTCAGTGGTTTTGTAATGGGGAGAAACTTGTATCTGAGTTAATTTTGGATATCGGGGGACATGATACCAAGGTGTTAATTGTTAATGAAAAGGGGGAACTGGAAAAATTTGCTGCCAATGAAAAATGCGCTGCAGGTACTGGCAAATTTGTAGAAAACATCGCCGAAATTTATGGGTTCACCCTTGAACAAATGGCTGAATTGGCTTTCAACGAAACGGGGAGATGTAAATTGGAATCTCAATGCGGCATCTTTATCGAATCGGAAATAAATAAACTTCTTTCCGCTGGCGAGAAAGTTGAAAATGTTTTTGCTGGGCTTTTCCAGAATATGATCCACCGGGTGATGATCATCATTCATAAATTGGGTTATTCCGGCTCTAAACTATACTTTACCGGTGGTTTTTCCAGGAATCCTTATGCTGTTTTTTTTCTCAAAAACTTTTTCAAACAAATCATCGTGCCAGCGGATTCTCAGTTTACTTGCGCCATCGGAGGAGCGATTCATGCCTATTCACTATCTCAATCGCCCCAAGGCAACGTTGATGAAAAGAGGTCATAAAAATGTATGCTGGCATTGATATCGGTACGACTTATACAAAATGTATTTTATTAGATCCCCAAGGGAAAGTTGCTGCACGTTCAATAGAACGAACCAGCGTCGATCACAAGGGGTTAGCGGAATATATGCTTGATCATTGCCTAAAAGAAAGAGGAAAGAGCAAGAAAAATTTGGCAGGTGTCGCCTTAACTGGATTCGGGAGGAGGATTGTCAATTCGGTTTTCTCCATACCGGTGACATCATACCCCGATGTTCTTTGTATATGCAAGGGGGTTTGGTGGCACCATAAGGGTAATGGAATAGCAGAAGATGAGGAAAACGAATCGTTATTAATACTGGATATCGGTGGGGAAAAATGGAAGTTTATCCATTCGGAAAACGGCAATCCAAAAGATTTCTTATCCAATGATATGTGCGCTGTGGGGACAGGAAAATTCATCGATTATGTAGCGAAGTCTTTGAAAATCAGCATCGATGATATTACTGCCCGAGCCTTGAAATCGCAGAAAGTATGCGAAATCAAGCAGACTTGCGGTATATTCGTCGAAGCAGAAATAATCTCTAAATTGTCCCAGGGGCAACAAGCTGAAGACTTATTTGCAGGATTGTTTAGGCATATGTTCGAATGCATCCAATTAAAATCCCATGGATTTAAACAGCAATCGGAAATTTTATACCTGATTGGTGGGGTTTCGCAAAATATATTTTTGCAGCAGTTGTTTTTGCATGAATATAAAAAGGTCATCTTACCGCAGGAGGCGCAATTTATAGGTGCGATTGGGGCATCTCTTTTTCTTAACAAAAATCAAAAGACTATAGGAGAATAACGATGGATAATAAAAGTAAATTTCCTTTTTTGAGAATGATACTGATATTAGCGTTTTTTGTTGCGGCGATGTTTATGATGTGTTTTGTTTTTTCGCAATCATGGAAAGAGTCGGGTTGGGAACATATGCATGGAGCACCCTGGTTTGGTCTGATCCCCATTTTTTTTATTATCATGATTGCAATCTGTATTTTCTGGTGCAGAGGAAGAAGGCATTGGCCGGTGATGTGTGATCGGGAGGGTTGGAAGCATTGGCAGGAACAAAAAAAGGAACCTTCCGAGAATGATGCGCTAAAGATTCTGAAAATTCGTTTGGCAAGAGGAGAAATCAATGAAGACGAATATGATCGGTTAATAAAAAAAATTTCTCAGGGAATAGATAAATAAGGAGAAGCATATGAAGAATTCCACAATTATCTATGAAACTAATTTATTTGAGTTTATGGCCAACGATGTTGGCATATTGGGATGCCATCCCGGGGGGAAGGAAGCCAATCAATTGATTGGGCGAGCATGCGGTTTAAAAAAGGATCAATTTATTCTTGATGTGGGCTGTGGAAAGGCAAGCAGTGCCTGTTATTTTGCTCAACAATTTGGTTGTCGGGTTACGGGTATCGATAAATCGGAACACTTTATTAATATGGCAAATCAATTAGTTAAACAGAACAAATTACAAAATGAAATTCAATTGAAAGTTGCAAATGCCGAAGCACTGCCTTTAAATGCTAATACCTTTGATGCGGTTGTTGCTCAAGCGCTCCTTATTGTAGTCGAAAACACGATAAAAGATAAAATAATCCGGGAAAGTATCCGGGCTCTTAAACCGGGCGGATATATCGGATTCCACGAATTAAGCTGGTTTAAATTCCCACCCCCGGAAGTATTGGAGCATATTTCCACTCTATTATGGAGAGAATATGTGGGAAGAATTTTAACTTTTGAGGATTGGGAAAATCAATTTAAAACGTACGGTATTAAGCATACTGTAACAATCAAAAAAACAATAGGAGGGGGAATCATTGGTTTTTTAGGAGACGAAGGAATAAGAAATGGCCTCAAAGTAATGTGGAGAACAGTAACCCATCCAAAACTCAGGGTAAGGCTTATGAATGTATGGGAAGCCTTTTCCAAATATAATGAATATTTGGGGTATGGAATTTATTCTTTTAAAAAAGAATAATTACGGGTGAGAACAATGCCTGAACACTGCATTGCCATCATAGCAGCGATGAATATGGAATTCAACTATATAAAAAAGAAAATGGCAATAAAAAAGTCCGGATGGGAAAAAGGATTCAAAACAGCCATGCATATCTCGGGCGATTTAAGGATTATTTTGATAAAAAGCGGCATGGGGCTGGAAAAAGCCTATCGGGCGACCCGGTTCCTATTAGAAAATCACGATATATGTGCTGTCATCAATATTGGTATTGCTGGAGCATTAAAGCCCGGATTAAATATTGGAGACCTGGTGCTGGGAGAAGAAATAGGTGAGGAAATTAACTCAAAAGATCATAAAATATATCGATCCCATACGCGGGTTGTAGAAATCTTGAAAAAAATATTATTTAAGTGGCAAAACTCCGGGATTAAAAAAAAAAACTGGTATAAGGGAAACATTATTTCCGTCAAAAAGTTAGTAGGCAAGGAGCGAAAATGTTTGCTTTACCGGAAATTCAATGCCCTTGTTGCCGATATGGAAGCCGCAGCCATAATTAAAGTCTGCGAAAATATTCCTTTTGCAACAATTAAATCAATTTCGGACCCGGCCGATGAAAGCCTTGGTATGAGTGAAGATGTGATGACAGATCAGGGGAAAATAAACCTGGGAAAACTCATTCCCATGCTTATTTTTCATCCATTATCGACAGTCAAGAGTTTCAAGTATATGATTAAATCAATGAAATCAGCTTTATCAAGTCTGGAATTTCTGATCAAGGAACTTCCTGCAATGGCTGAAGCCTTAAAGGAATAAATATGAAGATAATGTCGAGAGTTTTAAGTATATTTTCAAAATACCCGAAAATCATCATCGGTGCAATATTGCTGATTACAATCTTCTTTGCCTTCCAACTAAGGAATATAAAAACCGATGAAGATATGGGAAACATGTTTCCGCCGGATCACCCCATAAGTATCTATACATCTAAAGTGAACGAGCTTTTCGGTGAAAAATCAAAGACAGTCATCGTCGGGATCTATAACAAAAAGGGGATTTTTAATCCTGGGACCTTGAAAAAAATCGAGCGAATAACCGAAAAAATCAAAGGCCTTGACAAGGTTATCGAGCAAGAAGTCATTAGTCTTACTTCTGTAGATAATATAATTGGAGTTCCTGATGGCCTAAAAATAGAACCCCTTATAAAAAGCACCCTAAATGACCACGATATAGAAAATGTAAAGGATAAGGCTCTTAAAAACGAATTAATTGTGGGAAATTTACTCTCCAGGGATGGAACGGCCTCTATAATAAAAGCAAGTTTTGATGATGATACCGCACCTCAATACATTTACAGTCAGATAAAAAAGATTATTTCAGCGGAAGAAAACCCTGAAAAGATGATCCTGGCAGGCCCCCCCATAGCCGATTATTTCATGACCCTGTATATGAAAAAAGATATGATGACCTTATTTCCAATTGTATTCCTGGTAATATTGCTTATCCTGGTATTATGTTTTAAAAGTGCAAGGGGGATCATTATACCGCTTTTGACTGTCCTTTTTTGTGTCATCTGGGCAATGGGCGCCATGGCTTTTTTTAAGATTCCGGTATCCATGATGGCGATGATGATACCGATTATTATTCTCCCTATTGGTAGCGCAGAGTCGATCCACCTCTTGAGGCGCTATTATCTGGAAGCACAACAAACGGATGATAAACATACGGCGATTTCCACTACCATGAGGGAGTTACAGAGGCCGATATTATTTGCCTCTCTTACGACCCAGGCGGGATTTGCTTCATTGGCGACATCTTCCCTTCCATGGGTAAAATATTTTGGATTATTTGCCGCTGCAGGAAGTCTTTCCTCTTTAATCCTTACTCTTTTTTTCACACCCGCATGTCTTTATCTTTTGAATCTTCCAAAGTCCAAAAAAGCAGGTCCTAAGCAATTAGGAATGTTAGAAAAAGGCATGGAAAAATTTGGGAATTTTGCCTTCACCCATCATATCCCCATAACGGTAATAACCGTTATCGTTATCGCAATTTCCATTATAGGTACTTTTAAAGTCACGATCGGTCATAATCCTATTAATTATATCTCAAAAGATTCGGAAATTAACCGGGCTGTTCAATTTATTAATAAAAATTTCAATGGGGGCTTCTTACTCAACCTGGTTATAGAAGCAACCGATGAAAATGGGATTAAAGATCCGAAGTTATTAAATACCATGTTAAAATCCCAAAAATTTGCCACAAATACCCGTGTCGATAACAACGTCGTGGTAGGAGGTACACTATCCATTGCCGATTATATTAAGCGCATCAATGCAGCCGTAAACGAAAATAATCCGCAGTATTTTAAAATTCCAGCCCAGAAAAACATCATTTCAGACTATATCCTTCTGTATAGTCTTTCCGGAAATCCCGATTCCTTGTATAAACTAATCGATTCCAGGGCAAAAACAGCAAATATTCAGTTAATATTAAAAACCGAAGACTCAGCCGTCTTGAAAAAGTTAATCCGGAAATTGAATGTTTTTATCTCCAAGAATTTTGATAAAAAAAAGGTGTCGGTTAATTTTGCCGGCCCTGCCTTCAAAACCGCTGCTGCCATGGAACTGATTATCTCTGGCCAGCTCAGTGGTCTTGTCGTTGCCGTTTTGGTTATCCTGGGTTTTTGTATCATGGAGTTTCGTTCGTTTATCGGAGGACTGATTGCCATTATTGGGGTCACGATTACTATTTTGATTAATTATGGGATACTGGGCCTGTTTCATATCCCCTTAACCATGCCCATTGTCGTTATGTCTGCCCTGGTACTGGGTATTGATGTCGATTTTTCGACTTATTTTATCGAGGAATATATGAATAGTTATCATGCATCGATTAAGAATAATCCGGGAAGTGCGCCGCTGAAGCAAATTACTGTTAAAACTATGATCGTGACAGGAGTACCCATATTAATTACTTCAATCACCTTGTTTTTGGGGTTTGGTGTGCTTCTCCTGTCCGCATTTCCTCCGATCGCGATACTGGGAATACTTGTCGCGTTTACCATGTTTTCCGGATTCCTGGGAAGTACACTGATGCTTTCATCACTTTTAAACATAATAAAACCAAAGTTTATTAGGAGACAATTACCATGAAGAAAAATATTATGCTTATCGCTTTAACAATTTTAGTGCCATTTGTGTACCCTTTATCTATCGGCGCATTAACAGACGGGAAATCAGGCAACAATGAGGCCGCCGATATCATCAAAAAAGTAGATACGGTCAACAATGTAACTGATTTAAAAATGGAGATGACAATGACCATTATTGATAAGCGGGATGTGAAAACAAAAAAGAAATTTACCCGGATAGAAAAACTAGACGGAAATAATGATTCCAAAGTATTGATCCGCTTTTTGGAACCCCCGGATGTCAAGGGGACCAGTTTCCTTACCGTCGAGCATACACCGGGTGATGATGAAATGTGGGTCTATTTTGCATCCATGCGTAAAGTCAGGAGGATCGCCATTAGTAGTACGGACCGTAAGGACCAATTCATGGGTTCGGATTTTACTTACGGTGATATGAACCGAAAAGTGAGTGATTATAATTATTCCTTTATAAAAGAAGAAAAATTAGGCCCGGTCAATTGCTATGTCATCGAAGAAATTCCCATTGATCAAAATATTAAGGATAACGATGGCTATTCCAAGAAAATTGAATGGATAAGTAAAGACAATTATTTGGTAATGAAAACCGAGTATTATGATTTGCAAAAAAAACTAGAAAAGGTAACCATTAACTCTGAGCCGGCATCATTGGGGAACAATAAATGGACAATAAAAAAATATGAGATACATAACCTGCTTAGAAATCACAAAACAATTATTGATTTGGATAAAATCGAGGTGAATCAGGGAATTCGAGACGAGATGTTTTCAACCAATTACCTCCAAAGAGCAAGCTGGTAAACCGGAGCAATACCGATATGAGAAAAATGACTCGATGGATCTTCACTGTCGTCCTTGCTTTATCGATACTACCTAATGAAGCGCGGACGGAATCACTAGATATAAATGGCTACTTACTAAACCAGTTTACAGCGGGCGCCGGTAAAACCGAATTCGGGAAGGATACATTACTCCAATTAAACCCAAAATTTCAACTTCGTTTTTTCAAAAGGATATCGCCGCGAGCAGATTTTCTCTCAATTATCGATTTTGATTACTTTTTTATCGGTGAAACGATCGATAAAGGGCAAAATATCTTATTAAGTAATCCTGATAATTCGGAAGCCTTGGACCAAATGTTCGAGTTTCAGCCCGAGCATACGCTGAAGACAAGTATAAAAGAAGCCATTATTAATTTATATTTGGGAAACGTAAATCTTTCTCTCGGTAAAAAAATCATTCGATGGGGTGCAAGCGATATGTTTGGCCCGAATGACAAAATCAGCCCACGTGACGAATACAGGATGTTTATAAAGCAGGAGGAAGATATTTATCAGGGCGTCTATGCGCTGGACGTGATTTATAATTCAAAATATTTTAACCTGGAGTTTGTCGGTATGCCGGATTTTTCTTATGTTAAACTTCCATTGCCCGGCAGTATCTGGGGAGGTGAAATGCCCGGAGAAATATTGGGTATGCCTATTCGGAAGATGACCCTAGAAGTGGAATTGCCGGCGAGAAAATTTAAAAACTTTGAAAGTGCAGTTAAATTCAGCGCCAATATTTGGAAAACCGATCTCTCGCTTTACTATTTCAATATCTTTGAGCGTAGGCCGTTATTCAGGAATCGAATCAATATGAACACTCAGGAAATAATTACTGGGGTTCTGTTCAAGAAAACAAACGCGCTTGGGTTGAGCATTGAAAAAACATTTGGCAGTATTCCCATACGTTTCGATTTGAATTATGTATTCAAGCAACCATTTGTTAAAAATCCGGATTCTCTACCTCTTAACGGTTGGATAGAAGACGAAATCGTGAAAAAGAACGTTCTCACGATTTCTGTTGGCAGCGATTTCGAGATTTTAAAAAGCAGTGATTTGCGCCTTTACATGGAATTTTATAATTCTACAATATTCAGTTACCAAAAAGGATTAACCCAGTATCTTATCCCGGTTTATAGAAACGATTCCCGATTGTTTCTGAAGCTAGAAGATCAGTATATGGATGAACATTTAAAAGTAGGTGTTTCGGGGCTTTTCTTTTTAAGTGATGGAGGAAAAATCATCATGCCCAATATTGTATATAATTTTTCGGAAGGACTCAATTTTGAAATCGGAGCCAATATATTTATGGGAGGCGGTGCAAATTCGATGATTCATTTTTATGAGAATAATGATGATATATTTTGCAGAATAAAATATAGTTTTTAATCCAATTTGGGGGAGGAGACAAGATGAATAAAAAGAATCAATTCGTCGGAAAAATATTACGCTTGAGCATGGCTGAATTTATCGGAACCTTTGTCCTGGTTTTTGCCGGCTGTGGAGCTTGCGGTATAATGACAACAAAAGACTTAAACAATTTAATTACATGCCATTTAATCGTATCTATTGCATTCGGATTAGCCGTCATGTGCATGATATATTCGGTTGGGCATATCAGCGGTGCTCACCTTAATCCGGCAGTGACCTTGTCATTCATGATAAATCGAAACTTTCCCCGGAAACTTGTCATTCCATATATTCTGGCTCAATGTTTTGGTGGTATTTCAGCCAGTTTGATGCTTTTCCTTTCCTTCAACCCTTTGTCCCTATCGCATCCATCGCATCTACCATTGGACATCGGTCTTACCCAACCGCTGAATGGGGGAATTCTCGAAGGGATCATCTGGGAGTTCGTATTAACCTTTATATTGATGTTTGTTATCACCGCAACTGCGACGGATTCGCGAGCCGTGGGGCAAATGGCGGGATTGGCGATTGGCAGTACCGTATGCCTGTTGGCCTTATTCGGAGGGCCGATTTCCGGGGCTTCACTGAACCCGGCAAGAAGCCTTGGACCGGCATTGGTGCTGGGACAATGGAATTATTTTTATATCTATGTTATCGGCCCCATATTAGGGGCCATTGCCGGAGGGTATGTCTATCATCTTCTATGTTCGGATTGTGAGCAATGCATGAAACGGTTTCCGATCTGGAACGAGATGGAGGTAACCGAAGGCGTTAAAAAGGTAAAAAAATGTCTGGAAACCATTCATCTCTAACTTAAAAAAGTAAAAAATTATTGGATTATATATGAATTTAATGAAAATTCATATATAATAAATAATGCAAAATGAAATACCATCCGTTATATTGAAAAAAGGTGAAGAACGCCGCATCGAAAAAGGCGAAGCCTGGATATACGACAATGAAATTTCGAGCAACTATAAAAAGCTCGGCAAAGGCCAAATCGTTGATATCCTTACCTTTGATAAGTTATTTGTTGCCCGCGGATACATCAACCCGGCATCGACCATTACCTTTCGGGCGCTGACCCGGGAACCGGAAACCGTCATTGACCGCGCCTTCCTTTTGGAACGCATCAAGCAAGCCGATCAACAGCGACTGTTGATCGATCCCGATAGCCTCTATTATCGAATGGTTTATGGCGAAGCCGATTTTTTACCCGGTCTGGTCATCGACCGGTTCGACGATTATTTCATCGTTCAAATCACCACGGCCGGCATCGAGAATTTCAAAGAAGACATCTTCTCCATTATCGGCGAACTATATCCGCATGCCGTCATCGTGGAGAAATCCATCGGAACCTCCAGGGAAAAAGAGGCACTCGAAACCATCAACCGCGTCGTCACTGAAGGCGCAAGTTCCGCCAAACTCGTTCAAATCAACGCGTTGACGTTTACCGTGGATTTTCTCAAAGGACAGAAAACCGGGTTTTTCCTCGATCAGAAACGCAATTATCTCCTGCTCAAAAACATCGCGCGTGGGCGGGAGGTTCTCGATGCCTTTTCCTACACCGGTGCCTGGGGACTTCATGCGTATCGTTTTGGGGCCAAAAGCGTTCAATTTCTTGAAATCTCCACCGAGGCCATTGAACTCACCAAACAAAATATTCGTCTCAATGAATTTAATCCCGACCATTTCTCGTTTGTTCGGGAGGATGCGATTAAGATGCTCAAACAGATGAGCAAGGAGAATCAGAAAAAAGATTTAATTATTCTCGATCCTCCCGCGTTTGTCAAAAGTCGGCGCAACGTCAAAGCCGCCATGAAGGGGTATAAAGAAATCAATCTTCGCGCCTTGACGATGCTCAATCCCCGGAGTTTTCTCATCACGTGCTCGTGTTCTCATTTTCTGGAAAAGGATGAATTTATCGACGTCGTATGGCGGGCGGCATCGGATGCCGGGCGGCGCATCAAGTTATTGGAATTTAAAGCCCAGCCATACGATCATGCCGTATTGCTTCCCCTGTTTCAATCCGAATACCTCAAGTGTGCGTTGTTTTACGTCTATTGATCCGCATCGGCCATCTTTTCTTTTTTAATTGCAATTAAATACTTTACAATTATCTGCGTTTTTTATAAAATAGTAAAACAACAAATGATACAAAACAAATACGATAATCTGAAGCCTCTCTGCCCCATACTGGTTGCCGAAGACAACGTCATTGCCCGCAAATACCTGGAGAAAGTCCTTATCAATGCCGGTTATACCGTTGTTTCCGCTGAAAACGGACAAGAAGCCGTTGAATTATTCAGCAAGCGATTTTTTCCAATTGTATTGACGGATTGGATGATGCCTGAAATGAACGGTCTCGAGGTTTGTAAGTTTATTCGGGAGCGGCCTCAGAAGCGTTATGTATTTATCGTCTTACTCACCGCCAATGACACCAAGGAAGACATCATCACCGGTTTGGAAGCCGGGGCCGATGATTATTTAACCAAACCCATCAATCATGCGGAGTTAATTGCGCGACTCAATTCCGGTATGCGGATTTTGGAACTGGAGAAGAATCTCAGGGATGCCAATGAAAAGATTAAAATCTTATCGATTACCGATCCCTTGACCGGATGTTTTAATCGCGGTTACATGAACAAAAAATTAACTCAGGAGATTAAACGGGCAAAACGGTATGAGCATCCTCTGTCGGTTGTATTTTCCGACATCGATCATTTTAAAAGTATCAATGACACGTATGGGCATCCGGCCGGGGATTTTGTGTTAAAGGAGTTTTCGCAGTGTATTCTCAGCAGTATTCGGGTCGATTTGGATTGGCTGACCCGGTATGGGGGGGAAGAATTTTTGATTGTACTTCCTGAAACCAATTTGGAAGGTGCCCTATGCGTGGCCGAGCGTATTCGCATGTGTATTTCCGGAAAAGAGATTATGTGGGATAACCAATGCATTCGGCTAACCGCCAGTTTTGGGGTCACCGGACTGGATACATTCGGTGGTGAACCTTTTGAATTAACGCCGGAAGCATTGATTTCGCAGGCGGATAAGAATCTGTATCAATCCAAAAAAATGGGTCGGAACCGGACAACTGTTTCGTCATATTCCAGATAATGAAGGAGAAGGGAAATGACCGCCGATAAGAAAGAACAAGCGAAAGCATATTTCAAGAAAGGATACAATTGTGCGCAAGCGGTTTTATGTGCGTTTGCGTCTGATTTTCAGATGGATGAAGAAGCCGCGTTTCGGGTTTCGTGCGGATATGGCGGGGGAATCGCGCGGATGCAGTATACGTGTGGGGCGTTGACCGGGGCTGTGATGGTATTGGGGTTGCATTTTGGAAAAGATGGGGAGAGTTATGAGCAGATCAAAGTGCGGACTTATGAACAGGTTCGGCGGCTTTTCGAAGAATTCAAAACCAGGCATCAGGCAATCGATTGTATCGAACTTTTGGGATTGAGTATGAACGATGACGCGCAGCGCAAGCAGATCAAAGAGAAGAACCTGCATGAGACTTTATGTGAGAAATTGGTCTGCGATGCGGTGGAGATTGTGGAAGGAATCATCGCCGGTAAATCTTAAATGATGATCGGGAAAAATGGTATATCCGCCCACCGATTTTCATCATTAATCCTGTTTTGAGTATCATCAATTCACCTTTTTTCAAAAAAATTCTATCAAAAAGCATCACCCGGGAAGCAATTTCATAAAATAATCATACAAAAAGCGTTGCAGTCGCAGCTTTTTAATCAAATATTTTATCCGAAAGCTTCGCAATCGGAGCTTTTTACTAAAATTTTTTATAAAAAAGGTTCGAGCGTGAACCTGTTTACAAAAATATTTTTGTTCAGAGCTTTGAAATCGGAGCTTTTTACTGAAATTTTTTATAAAAAAGGTTCGTGCATCAACCTGTTTACAAAAATATTTTTGTTCAGAGGTTCGTTGGTGACTCTTTTTGCTTCGTTGATGAATAAAAAAATTCGGTTGATGATTCATTTTGGTTCGTCGATCAGGTAAAAAGGGTGTTCGATGATTCAATGAACTCGGTTGATCGATCGAAAAGAGATAATTACAAAAAAAGTTTTTTTTGAATATTTCTTAAATACTTATCGATTGATATTTTTAGATTCGAAACCTTGAAGGAATATTCTATTTTCCGCTTAAAAAATATCGCCGAACAATGGCGGTTGTTCCGGGTCCGATTTTTACGATAAAATAAGAAACGCCTCCGGCGGGTCAGAACCTTAGCAGAACCAGAATATGAGAACTGTATGCGTTAATTGCGCTCGCTCGGGTCTGTCGGGGAGTCAGCGGCCGCTGGCTCTACCCAGACAAATGTACTCCCCTTAGTACTTTAAACCAAAAACGCTGTTACTTGAACCTTTGAACGCACCGAGGCTGTTTTTTTTGGTCCAGGCATTGAACGTCTCTATCTTAATGAACATCTTGATCTCTTGGGAAGCGGTTCGAGAGATGCCCAAACGAATGGCTGAAAGAAATGGCGAATTTATCGTCCAACTCATCGACGAATTCCAGTTCTTGAATAATAAAATTTATCGGGATAAATAATTAACCAATCTCAAGGCGGACTTTGTCGCCGGGTACTTGAAAAAGGGATCGCTTACTCGGACGACGAGTATTGGTTGGATATTTAAACGTATTTATTCAAGATGATATTTCGAAAGTATATTAAGGTTTCTATCAAAAAGAGATTCCAAACACGTATTGAACACAAATCGGCCGAGCACGGTCTCGCAATATGCCCTGCCTGGGTTTATTAAAGCATTTCAATATTTACTGCCGGAGTTATAAAAATATCAACCCCGCCTCTCAGAATAATCAGCGGCGTCTTATCTTTCTTGTATAAAAATCTTTGATTTTTTTTTAACTGGGATATTTAATTTAATACCAACTTCACCTTCGCAAGCCTCATCCATATCTTGATCATTAACTTGTAGATTTTCAATAATCCCTTTCTTATAATTTTCATCAGAGAAAATTATTAATTCCTCTCCTTTTTTTATGCAAATATTAGTAAGTTGCAGAATGATTACATAACCATTCTGAAATATTTCAATGATTTCGCATAATATGGCATTTGATGGAGAAAAACTTACCAAGCCTTTTCTTAATACTGACTCCCGGGCATCTGATTTGCTAATTATTCCTTGCTCTATATAATTATATAATCTGAATAATTCCCAGGTGGTTAATAATCCGCGCTCGTCGTTTTCAGCATCTTTAATTTGATCTTCGGAAAAAGGTGGGTTTTTCCTTTGCTTGGGGGGATAGTACCGTTGATGATTAACGATATAAAGTGCAAATACATCAAACTTATTCCGTTCTTTCTCTCGTCGATGTTTAATTTTGCTTATTTGGCTACACTCCTTATCCTGGGAGGTGCCCCTAATTCCTTTTGCTTCAATAACCAATAAGCCCTTATCCCCCAACTCAACCTGCAAATCCTCTTCCTTAATTTTTTGTTTATCATCGTCCATTATTTTAACCTTTCCAAATCCCAACCATTCAAAATAAGTTTTTACAGCAGAGACAAGTTTGTCACCACTTTCAGTTATAAGTTCATGAAGGAATAAATATCTGGCTTTATTATCTTCAATTTCCTTCTCGAACTCCGATTTTTTCTTTAAATACTCCGCTTCAATCTCATTCTTTTTTTCAAACAAAATTCGATGTCTTGGCAACCAATACTCTTCATGGTTTTTCCATAAAAATTTAGTCGAGTAAGGAAAAAGATCTGGTATTAATTCAGGTAATAGATTTTCAAATAATGGAATTAAAATTTCATCTTTTTCTTCAATTTGGGGAAGAACAAATAGAAGGATGTTATCTCTGAGTTCTATAAATCCCACTATCTCATCGATATTGTTCTTCATTATCGGATGAAAAGAATCAATCTTCTCATTTTTTTGTGATTGAGGGTCCCATATCGTGGGGTGTTCAAAAATAACCTCGTAATGAAATTTTGGAAGATTCTTCTCTAATAGAGTTTTTAGTTCGCCATGGCACAAAACCGATAATTCCTTTCCAAATCGATTCCCTTTAATGGGGAAATTTTTTATAAATGAATATTTATCGTATGTTTCGCTAGATCCTTCTCTTGAACCATAATTATCAATTCGCATTGAGTTATATTCTTGTTTATGATTTTCCGATGCAAACACGATTAAAATGGTGTTTTTGTTAAAATTAAACTCAACGGAGAAAAAATTTGCCACCAGAGGCCTCGGATCAAATACGGTTTGAGGATATTTACAATACAGATATTCAATTGCATTACTCTTAATGGATTTCTGCGTATTCGATTCTTCGTCATAAGATATTCCGGGTTTATTTTTCAGATCCAAAACAAAAATATCATATTCATGGAGGTTTGAAGGGATGGAATGATTTGGCAGGCAAATTTTCCTATCGTATCCATCCTTATATGGAATATTTTTTAATGGAGTTCCAAAAGTGGCTGCGTTTACATTGAACCCTTTTTGCTTGATCCTCGCTATTATTCCTTTATCAATATCAATCAGACAAATTTTTGGTTTTTCAATTGGTTTAATCTCATCTTCCATTGTTGATTCACATCCAATTAGATTATTAATTTTCTTTTTTTTAAAAAACATTTTTGGATTTTTTAAAATATACAATTATTCCCATTCAATCCATCGCCTTATATTTCTCTGGTGATTCGGGATAAACAGGCAATTTACCCTTATAATAATCTTCAACCCATTCAGGCTTATTTATTTTCTCTTTAATTTTTTTCCATTTTACTGGCACCATACCAGGAATTCTTTCACTAATTTCTGTTATATTGAATTGCATCTCTTCAGGGACATCATTACTGGCCCACCAACCGCCTATTAATTCATTTTCAGATTTAATATTAAGGAACACATATCCTGAAACTGTTCCAGAGAACCATTCAAATCGAGCGAATAACGTATTCCCAATTAATTTACAATTATAATAATGAGCGCGTGTATGATTGGAAAAACCGTACAGATACGGCATTAGTAATTCTCCATTATTAACCTTTGCAAAAATAATTGAACCGGATCGTTCATTATGCCAGTTGCCTTCAAAAAATTTAAGATCGTACTCATTTCTCATTTCCTTATCCAGATTATCATTTTTTCCAGATGTTATCTGGTTAACAATACTTTTGATTTCAATGAATTGTTCGTTAAAGGCTTTCTTAAGAGAAGACATTTCCGTTAAAATATTTTTTATAACTTCATATCCAGGCAAAGGTTGCTTAATTAATTTATCGACCTCCCTATTATATAGATACCTTCTAATAGGATTATCGATTTTATCGGGTTCATTTAGAATTTCTAGGATTGCTTCTTTAAGTAATTGTTGAAGTACTGCAATTTTTTCAGGATCCCATTTATATGTAATTGTTCTTAAACCTCTAAGATCAAAGGGTACATCATCCAAATTGTCGGCAATTAATATGGTGTTGTTATTCACAGCATGCCTAACTCCCAATTCATAGAATACATTCGGATTTCGGCCTGAAAGATCAGCAATTACAATATCTGATAAAACCAAATTCTCTACAATGTGAGTTATAATTTCATCAGGTCTCGCTGACTTATCTGCACGATGACAAAAAATTTTTTCATCCTCTCGCCCGGGGATTTCAATTGATTCCACACACGGCTTAATCACTCCCGAAAATATAAAATCAAGCTGCCTTGCTCTTTCCTGTTCTTTCTCAGGGTCCCCAAATGGCATAATAACAAAACATTTCATTCTTCATCTCTCCTTGTGTATTTCGAAAATTTTAGAGATGATGTTCCTTTAATTCCATGTGGCCTGAACGATGTGTGGCCAAGTTCCCGCACCGTATTATAAGATATAATCTTCATTTGCTTCCTTTTAATAAATTATAATATATAGCATAAATAAATGTTTTTTTCAATTCCTCTTTAATTACAATTTTCCAAAAAAACATACGAGGTATCTGAATCGGGACCGGGAAGTCACCCGTAAAGAGCTGAATGAAAAATTGCATTTGAATATGCCGATTCGGAATTGGAATTCAAACTCAGGGCCCTGATCAAGGAGATATCATCTTTTTGGTTCGTCGATCAGGTAAAAAGGGTGTTCGATGATTCAATGAACTCCGTTGATCGATCGAAAAGAGATAATTACAAAAAAAATTTTTCTTGAATACTTCTTAAATACTTATCGATTGATATTTTTAGATTCGAAACCTTGAAGGAATTCATCAATAAGGTTGTCCCAGTCTGATTTTTCCATTGGAAATATGCTATACTCCAACTCGTGTTTAATTGGAAGGACAGAAAGAATAAAGACAGGAGGAATGGTTATGGCAAATCCAAAATTTAAAAACGGGCTTTCATTTTTCAAATGTTTCCTATTTATTCAAGCAATCCTTGGATTATTTGTCTTACTCCATTGGGCGAAGCCCCAGGAATCCGCACCGCCGTCCCAATCCTTCATCAGTGAACTGGAAAAACAAATCCTGGACGCAACCAATCAGGAAAGAACCAAACACGGTTTGAATCCTTTATCGGATGAACCGGGACTTGCAAACACGGCACGCTTTCACAGCGAAGACATGGCCAAACGGCATTATTTCAACCATATCGATCCGGATAAAAAAGACCCTTTCTACAGGATCGCCAGGATCCACCGCCGATTTATCGGAACAGGAGGCGAAAATATTCTGATGATTACCAAAAATAGTCCAGACGCTTCTGTCCTTGCCAAACAAATCGTCGATAATTGGATGACCAGCCCCGGCCATCGAGAAAACATTTTGAATAATAATTATACCGTGTTAGGCGTGGGGTGCGCCGAAGCACAGCGACAACGAAAGCAAAGCAATCAATCGTTTCCGATAGTCTATGCGACCCAGGTATTCGGTAACCTGGCGGGCTATTTAGAGAAAGATTTTCCCTCGGCGTTGGCACGCAATCAACAGGAAAGCATTTCCGTTACATGCAAAGATCCCGGATTTAATCCGCCGCTAATGGGTAAAATCGTTCCGGTCGCTAAAAAGAAAGGAACCTCTTTTGAACTGAGTGTCATGGGTAATGATCGGACAACTTCCGGGGGAAGAATCAGAGTTCCGGGCCGAGCCGGAACTTATCAATTGATATTCTATTTTCCTCTTAAAAAAGATCGCCGAACAATGGCGGTTGTTCCGGGTCCGATTTTTACGGTGAAATAAGAAACGCCTCCGGCGGGTCAGAACCTTTTTATAAAAAGGTTCCGACACCTCCCAAAATTTTTTATTTTGAGCCCTTCAAAAATCTTTTCTCTCTGTGTCCTCTGTGAACTCTGTGGCTAAAACCCAAAGTCGGAATAATAAGGCGGTCCAAAACGCTCCATCTTTCTCTTCAACCGAGTTTCACAAGCTAACCGAAATCGGTTCTGAAACCGGTTAATCCGCTGTTTCAAATATTGAAACGGAAATTCATTTAATCCATTCTCTTGACAAGCAAATACATGCCGCCGAGAACTTCTTAACTCCGGTGTGAGTCGCTCATACAATTGCGAACCCGCCATATAATCAAGTATCTTTAGGTTAATCCGATCAAACGGGGTTTCCATGATATAGGCAAACGTCTTATCAATGGTCTCTTCGGTTTCCATCGGTGCACCAAGGATAAAATTCCCAACGGTGTACAGTCCCAATTCATCAGCCGAAGATATAAGACGTTGAAACGCCTCCAGGTCGATCTTTTTTTGGTAAAATTCCAGAATGGTCGGTTCGGCAGTTTCAACGCCGAAACTGATAATCGATACACCCGCGTCCCGAGCCAGACGAAGAAACTCACGATCGATGTGTGTCCAGCTACTCAGAGCAATTTTCATCCCCTGAGTCACACCGGAAGATGTGAATCGTTTTAGGATTTCTTTGGCTCTTTTCAAATCAAATGTGAAATTATCGTCGGTTACCCATATGTTTTTATATTTTTTTTGTTGCAACTCGGTAAATTCGCAAACAACATAATCTACGGAATGAGAACGCATTCGCGTTTGCCATCCTTTGCGTTGACAAAAGATGCAATTTCCGGGGCACCCTCTGGCGGTTTCAATGAGAGTCGATGGCGCCAGATGAGGCTCTTGATCCACAGCGCCTCCGGTTTCTGCAAACGGCGTTAATAAACTCCGATCCGGAAACGGCAAAAGATCCGGATGTTCCAATTGCCGAAGGATGAACGGTTCGGTGTTTTTGCCTGTCACGTGATCGATGGCTGCCAGGATATTGGCTTCCGGTTCTGCGGGGAGTGTGAGATCCGCGTATTCGAGTTCACGCTGAAACAGGGAGAAATCATAACCGAAAACAATTATTTTTTTTGACGGATGCTCGGTCTTGATCCGTTTAACGAGTGTTTCGGCATGGGGAATATTAATGGAACGTTTGAGCGGAAACGCATCGAATTCGATGATGACGATTTCGGATGAAACCAGAAGCGGATGCAATGGGTTTGGATCGAAACGTTCGATCGAATAATCCAGGTAGGCGGTGATGGTATGACCGGCTTGTTTTAAAATGGAGGACAGGTACAAGAGATTAAGCGAAAAACCGAACCGGCGTTGTTTGATTTCGTCGGGTTGAGGATAAATTAATAAAATTGCGGCCATGTGGTCCCTGGTTTTTTACTTCAGTATGCCCGGTTTTGTCAGCAACGATAACGCATAGAGTCCCCAGGACGCGCCGTCTTCGATTTCATGGTACGGCCAGATGCCATTGGGTAACCGGTGGTTGATGAGCCATGCGTAGGATTTTTGGAAGACGTCGGGCGGCACGGATGAATGATATTGCAGGAGTCCGATGGTGGCAACGGCGGTACAAAAAACATCGGATGAAACCGGGTGTTCTTTCCACGGCGCAAATCCGCCGTCCGGTCGTTGGTTGGTGATCAGCCATTCGACGGTATTGGGGATTAATCGTTGATCACGGGGGAGATAATGGGCGGCGTTACATGCCATCAGCGTGTAAGCGGCTTTATAGGTGAGGGAATTCGCTTCCGAGGTCCAGAGTTGTTCCAGCAGGAAGCATTTTTCTTCATCCGCGAATTGGGGAAAGAGGTAAAAGAGGATGCCGGTTACGGGAATACGAGACATATCACGTCGGGATCTTCCCCACAAACCGTTTTCGTTCGATTGATCGCGCAAAAAATGAAACGCGCGTTCGATATGTTGGTCATAGCCGTGCGGTTTCACCAGGTTAAGGAAACAGGCATTCCACAGGGTATCGACGACAGACACCCAACCGCCGTCGTTTCGTTGTTCGTTGATGCAGCGCTCGATAATGGGAGTGGGAATGGAATTGGGAGATGTGCCGCTCATGATCATCAGGGACGCGGTTTTGGTAATGCGGTGGAGATCGAGGTTTTTGCGGTTCATTTCCCGAATCATATTGGACAGCGACCGGGTTGTGGATAGAAGGGGATTCGTTATCATTTTTGTTTATCGCGTTTATTGGGGAAGCAGTTCCGAGAAACTCGTGTCCCGGTAAATGGGGTGAATGTCTCGGATGTCGGTCCGTCCCAGGAGCCACATGGCGAGGCGTTCGATGCCCATTCCGAAGCCGGAGATTAAAACATTCGAGTGAGGGAGTAAACGGAAATACCACCCGAGTTCTGTTTCCAGGCCGGCGGCGAAAAGTTTCGTGCGGATTTTTTCCATATCCGGTTGTCTTTCATTACCGTCTGCGGTTTCGCCCACGTTGGGGAGTAACAGATTAAAGGAACGCGCGTGGGTTTCGGTTTCATCTGTGGAACGTGCCCGCCAGGAGGATTGTTTTTTGGGAAAGTGGGTGATAAACACCGGGCCGTTGGCGGCAATGTCTGTTTCGTGATTTCCCAGACCGTCCGGGCTGAGGGAATATTGTTTTTCCACTTGATCGTACGTGATCAGGGGAAATTCGTTTTCTGTTATTTGTTTGGGATCGAGCGGGCTGAGGTTGGAAAATGGGCTGTTTGCCAATTTGTTAACGATAAATTTGAGACATTCACTCAATTCGGTGATGGCTTGTTCGAGGGAGAATCCGCGGGTAGAGACTTCGAGCATATCGAATTCGGAGAGGTGCCGGTGTGAGCGTATCTTTTCCGGTCGAAAGCATTGTTGAATTGAAAACGCTTTTTGCAATTGAAGGGTATAAACATCGAGGTATAACGCATTGCTGCTTGTCAGTCGGGCGGGTTGATCGAAGAAATCGAGTTCGAAGATTTCTTCGTTGATTTTGAACGGGTGAATGGAGGGAAGGCGGACTTCGGTGTATCCGCGGTGGTTAAAGAATTCCCGGATGGTGTTGAGGATAAAGGCGTATGCTTTAACGGTTTCGATTTGATGAATGCTCCAGGCGTAATCGGTCGGTTGGTTCATGGGGTGTGGTCCTGGCGTTTTAGAATATTGGAAATATTCGTATAGAGAATATTTTCTTTATCGGTGGGGGAGAGGTCGTTGAGGGTTTCGAGGGTGCGAAGAACGTTGACCGGTTTGTCGTAGGGAAAATCGGAACCGAAGATCAGTTTTTGGCTTCCGGCGATCTCGAGACCGGCTCGGATGAGTTCGGGTTCGGAAATTGCGGAAATATCGAAATACAAATTGGGGAATTCGGCGAGTTCGCGGAGGGTGCGGGTGACCTGATCGCGTATGGGGCGGTGGTGGTTATTTTCCGGGAAGTCAGCGCCCAGGTGGGCGAGGATGACGATCAGGTTTGGAGTGTCTTTGAAGATATCGGTTTTGAGGCGTTCGATTCGGTTGGTGCCGGCGTGGAGAAGGAGGGGGATGTGGTGGTGTTCCATGAAGGCGTAGGTTTCTTTAAATTTTTGGGAGAAGCAATCGTTTCCCGTATCATCTTTTTGGATTCGGAGACCGTAGGTATGTTCTTTGAATCCTTTAACGCCGTTTTCGATCCAGTAGTCGGGTTTATTGTCGATGATGGTAAATGGGATCAATTGATCCGGGAATTTGCGGCTGATGGCAACCGTGTAGTGGTTGGCTTTTTCGAGGTCGATGTAAATGGACGGAAGAGGGAAGATGATTGTTTTCTCGATTGGTTCCTCTTTCATATTGGAGAGGATGAGGTGTTCGTCGAATGTTTCGTGGAGACGGGAGGTGATGATGTCTTTGGAATCGGTTAAGTTTATGGGTGACCATTGGGGTTTATGGAGGTGGCAGTGGGCGTCGATGATTTTTATTCCTTTATTCATGTTTTCTGTTCAGGTATTTTTTTAGGGCCTGTTTTTCGTCGGTTCTGCGGTTAAATTCGGTGAGCCAGTGACAGTAGTCATCTTTTGCCTGGGATTTGAGATATTGCAACGCGGCTTGCATTTTTTTTGACACGGGGGAATGGACTTTAAAAAAGCCTTCGGCTTCGACGCGTTTGAGATTTTTGATCGTGGATTCATAGAAACCGCCGTTGAGGCGTTCCAGGAGTGAGATGGAGGGATAGTTGGCTTTATGAACGGTCCATCCGTATTTTTCGATGGGTAGTTTTTCAAAAAGTTTGTGAAGGATTAAGAAGGAGTAGTATTTTTCTTTGAGGTCAGGGATTAGGGCGATTTGGATGAAATCGGCGTTGGCTGAGGTATGGTTGACAGCGATGAATCCGATGGGGTGGAGGTATTTATGTTTTGATACAGCGGTGAATTGGTGTCGGGCTTTTCGGTATCCGGTGGACAGGAACGGTTGGTATAGATTGAAGAGAAGGTCCAGGAACGTGGTGCTTATTCCTTCTTTTAGTTCGATGTGGTCGTCGATGGTGAGTGAGTCATCGGAGATAGCGGTGATGGGAGACGGTTTTTCGTTTTCGATATCTATTGTTAATGTGTTATTTCCCATGAAATACGGATGCCGGAAATGTTGGATCTGTTTTTTATCATCGATAATGTTTTCGAGGAAGGAGATGGGATAGGATTCGGCGAATGGTTCGATATGGAGTTCTTGGTGGATGTGGAGGAGTTGGTTGATCAGGGTTTTATGTTCGAAGAAGGAAAGGTCCTGGTTTTTTTGGGGAGCGATGCGGTGATTGAGGATGATATGGGATATCGATATTTCCTTTTCTTTGAGGAATTGTGTTGTATTGAAGAGGGAGTGGCAGTTGATTTTGGAAGGGGAGAAGAAGATGCCGGTTTTGATGGTTGAGTTTCCCAGTTTGTGGAGGTTTTCGATAGTGGTATCGAAAACATTTTTTTTGGTGGTACCCATCAGATGGTTAAATATTTTTTTATCTGATGACGGGAAGGGGATGCTGATGCGTTCGATGTGGGTTTCGAGGAAGGTGAAATCTTCCGGTTGAAGGGTTGGGGTATTGGCAATCAGGTCAATGGAGGTACCTGTTTGTTTGATAGATGTTAGGATTTCTTTCCAATTTGGGAAAGAAAAGAATGTGTTATTAATGAGTATGACCGTTTGGGGATTCGATCGGTTTATTTCGTCGATAATTTGAGGAATCAAATTAATCGAGTCCGACATTAATTTCCTCCTTTTAAGGGGTTAATTAACCCTTTAGGAAACCCCTTTCCCTCGAATTCTTTTTCTTCGTTATCCATACGGTCCCTATGCATATTCTTGGCTTCACTTTTCTCATTCCCGTATAGATCGTTAATACTTTCATTGAAACGATTTAAATATTTTTGGGCTTCTTCCATATTACCTTTATAGAAATATGCCCTGGATAGATCATAATAATGATTAAAATCCTTTGGCGTAATGCTTTTCAAATTCTCGATCGCTTTATTCAATAAAATTTCTTGTTCTTCTGAATTATAATAAAATTTTGAAAGCTCAATGTGTATTAAAGCGAGATTTGACTTTGAAGGATCAGCGTTATGATTGTTATTTCCTTTTTTGACTATTTTAATTGCATTGTAGTATTTATAAATAGACTTATTTAAAAATTTCTTTGCCTTTTTCAAAACTTTACCGGGGATTTCGTTTTCATTTAGGCCCCTGGATAGATTATCTAATTTGTCTTTTTTATACTTTTTATATTTTTCCCAATTTAGTTGACCCATAAAATGATTCAAATAATATTGGATATTGCTCTTATCCTCTAAAAGATTCTTTTTATCTATGTATTCAAATATTCCTTCTGCTTTATCGAAATATTTTTCTTCGGTCATCATTTTATGGGCCAAATACACCTCTAGCCATGCTCGATCGGTTATATTTTCTTTAATAAGGGTGCTTATATCTTTTGAATTTTGCTTATCTTTGTCGGTCTTTTCTTTAATTTCAAAGGAAAATATACCATCTTCCTCTACTTTCTTTTTTACCCAATCAGCCAATTCTTTTTCTTTATGTAAAAAATCTACTTTTTTTTCAACCTCTTTAAATTTTTCCAATTTATTATTTATTTCTTTTATCAGATCTTCACCTTTATTAGTTGAATCTTTTACCCAGGACCATCCGATTATTGCAACAATTCCGATTATGATTGTAATGGCAGTGAAGACAACCGAATAAAAACCGGTTAATAAATTCATATCTGTGATCTCTAATCCCAAACAATATTGTATCCCCAAAAATAAAGATTGCCCCAAAAACAGAGCTCCAATTGAGATTATAATCATCACTATAATTTTCTTTGTTTCATTGCCTTTGTTAACTACCTTGTCCGATGTTGTCATTTACTTCTTCTCCTTCCATATTCTTTTTATATATTTCCAGGCCGCCATCACCGTCGGCTTTGTAAACGTACTCCTCATCCACCATAATCCCACGGGTAAACGCCGAAGATGGTATGTTCCCCATCTCCCGAATATTTCGAATATCTGAAATATCCCAAACCAATACACCACGCTGACCATTCGCAACATAAAGACAATCGTCTTTTATTACCATATCCCGCGCTTCAAACGTTTGAACCCGGTTGATTAACACCGGCTTCTCAAGATCCGTCACTTCATAAATATAAATCCCCCCTTTTCCGGATGCAACAAACAATTGCTCCCCATGCGTCAATACCGTCCAACACCGATCCTCAAGCCCTTCGACAACCGCCTTGAGGTTTAAATCATGATCAAAGATTTTAAACCCGTCATAGGAACACGCCGCAAATACCCCCTGTTCATCGACCCACACACCGATAATCTCCCCTCCATCCGCAACCGACTCCTCTTGCTTTAAATTCTTTATCTCCGAAAAATCAACCTTTATCAGTCCCTCGGTGTAAGCCGCCAAATACACATGATTTCGATAAACCGCACAGTCCCAAACCCCTTTTGGCAACATGACACCACTCACAAAACCGGGACCGCCAATATTCGAAAGATCCACAATTTTTAATCCCCTCGCTTCACAAGATAAAAACGCCAAATTATCACTGACCACCACCTTCGCTATCCGATTCTTATTGGATTCAACCTTCCCCACAAAACCAAAATCCCGGTTTTTGTCATAGATCTTAATCCCCAACACATCTGCAACCAAAACATATTGCCGGTATAACGCAATATCCTTCGCCCACCCTTTGGATAACGTTAACCCATCATCCAATACGGGATTTTTTATATCGGTTATATCCAATACCCGAAGACCAAAAACATCAGCGATATATAATTGATCGCCATCCAACGCGATATCATCGACAAATGAATACCCGGAAAAATCAAAATGATGGATTTTCTCAAACGTGTCCTTTCTGTAAAAATCAATCCCCTGCTGCTCATAAGCCACAACGAGAAGATCCTGACCCACATCCACAGCCCGCGCATTTTTGGTTAAATGCTCAAAACCCTTTAACCCATCCACTTCCTCGCTATCCCAGGAATAATCATTCACCTTCCGAATCTCAGGAACCCGTTTATCCTCTACCCATGCCGACAAATGAATGCAAAAAACGTCTTCCTTCCTGTCGCGGATATATAGACAATCTCCCTCGATTCGAAAGTCCGAGAAATGATAAAATGGAATATAAGCCTCTTCCCTTTGAAGATCCTTATCGATGATCACCATACCGCCGGATTTATAACCGACAATAAATCGTCCCCACACATCAATTTTATGCCAATTTCCCCCAATCTTTTTTATTAACATACCCTTTAAATTAAAGATTGCTTCTTTAAACGAAGCCGTGAATCAAAACAGAAGATGAACCAATCCAATCAATTGCAATTACAATTCGAGCAACCGAAACACCAATTACCGCCGTTGAACTCCTCCCAAATTTTTTCGGGAAAATCCATGCCTTTTTCCTCTTCGAAAAGGGGCGACTCATAGCTCTTTTTTTCAACCTTAACGCTATCTTGCATCATATGCTCCTCGCAATTATTTTAATGTTTACTACACCTATATTATACATATATTTTCTTCGATTGAAAACAAAAAAAGGTAACTTTTTTTGTTATTTTTTGAATTGCAAGATGTCAAATCAGGATTTGATTACCCAACCAGGAATTAACCATTGTATAAAAGTCCTGCTTTAACTGCTCCGGTTCGATGTCATACATCGTTATTAATCGATTGAAAATTTCCTCGATATTCCTTTCCCCATCGAAAAGCGATAACATGTCATAAGACACCTCATTTAACTTGTAAATGGTGCCATCCGCTATATTAAACAACTGGAACCGCTTCTCTTTGAAATCTCCCTTAAATAAGCTGTAATTATCGGATAATCTGTAAATTTTGTTTTCCACGCTTACACCTCTCGTTTCAATTCATCATCCTTCCAACATTGAGGATCCTCAGCCATGAAGTCCCCCGTCATCTGATACGCGATCGCGCGACACCCGCCGCATTTTCCCAAAATCGTGCATTCGCTGCATTTATCGGACAACAGTTTCTTATTGCGCAGTTTCCACAACACATCGGATGTATACCAGGGATTGAAAATACCGTCTCGCAGCACATTCCCAATGGGAATCTCCAACCTTCTGCACGGGAGAATCGTTCCATCATGCAAAATCGAAAGACACGACAAACCGGCCGGACAAAATCCCCCGGCATGTTCATCCACCAGTCCCCACAATGGCCTCGACACCCGCACCTTAAGATTCGATCTTCCTTCGACGATCTTTTTTTTCTCGTAAACCGACGTATAAATTTTTTCAAGGTCTCTCGGAGCGATAAATAATTCCCTCCGGGCACAGTCATCATTGGGAACCACCCGCTCAATGGTTAAGAAATCCACTCCCAATTGCTCGGCCAGTTCCACCATGCGGGGCGCATCTTCCGCGTTCTTCCGATGAAGCGTAAACATGATACTCACCGTAAACCCATTGCGTTTGAGAATACTTAAACCATTCAGTGCGTGATCGAAATTTCCCGGTCCGCGAATCGCATCATGAACCTGCGCGCATGATCCATCGATCGAAACCTGAATTTCGTTTAATTTCTCGAATCCTTTCAGCCGATCACTGATCGCATCGTTAATCAAAACGCCATTTGTCAGAATTCCCATCCAATAAAAATGCGGGGAATGTTCAAAGAAATTCAGGAGTTTCAGCAGCAAATCGATTTTTAAGAAAGGTTCGCCACCGGTTAGCGAGACCCGTCCCTGCCGCTCCCATTTTTGCAGGGTCGATTCCATGATGGAAGCAATCGTCATGACGTCATTATCCGGCAGGTCGCAACTCGCGTAGCCTTCCTGATAACAATGCGCGCATCGTAGCGGACATTGATCCAGAAAATGCCATTGAAAATAAAACGGTTTCGGTTGCTTTTGGTGTTGCATTTTTAGTCGCTTTTTTCGGTAGTCGGAGAATGTATATTAATATATATAGATCCATTTGTCAATTCGATTAATAATTCTGAGGGCGGTTCGCGAACCGCCCCTACAAAATTTGCCTTATTTGATCCCCGGTCCACAATATTGGGATCTTCGATGCATCATTCGTAGGGGCGATTCGCGAATCGCCCCCTTTTTGATGTGAGGCAAAAATTGAAGAATAGTCAGTAAATTTTGGTCTTTCTCTCTGTGACCTCTGTGACCTCTGTGGCAAACCAAAAAAGGTTAAATCGAATGTTGACAATTTTAGGGCACCAGTGTATTATATTAACGGATGAACGGAGTAAAAAATGGCGGATACATTATCCAATGCACAGATTGAGCAAACGGTACTTGCCCTGATGCAAGAAAAATGGAAGCAGTTTATCGCTGAAGCTCAAATGAAGCAATTCGTATCGGAAGCTCAATTGAAACAGTATATATGGGAAATCATCAAAAACCAAAAATCCAAAAAAAGCAATAATGTGGCCAATAATGAAGGGGAAGAGAAAAAATTCTTATTGATGGAGAGAATCATTCGCGTCGAAGAAGAGTTAAAAGCATTACGCGAAGTATCCGAAACGAAATTCAGTCTAATATTGCAACGGTTTGAGGTTTTGGATCGGGAAATTATCGTCCGCTTTGAGGCAATGGACAAGCGCTTCGAGGCAATGGACAAGCGCTTTGAGGTAATGGACAAGCGATTTGAGGTAATGGACAAGCGATTTGAAGCGTTGCAGCGGGAAATGAATGCTCGTTTTGAAGCCTTGCAACGAGAATTGAATGCCCGTTTTGAAGCCTTGCAAAGTGAGAGCAATGCCCGTTTCGATTCCATAGATAAGCGTTTTGAGGCAATGGAAAAGCGTTTCGAGGCAATGGACAAGCGGTTCGAGGCAATGGACATGCGGTTTGAAGCGTTGCAGCGGGAAATGAATGCCCGTTTTGAAGCCTTGCAAAGTGAGAACAATGCCCGTTTCGATTCCATGGATAAGCGTTTTACAATGGTCCAATGGATGATTGGCCTTATTTTGGGTATTCCTGCAACTCTTTATGTAGTTAACCAAATCATCCAACTCATTAAATAATTATTATTCCCTTCCAAAAATAGGTTCGTTATGACAGATTCAAAAACTAAAAACAATAGATTTTCATTTTTTAAATTTTTCACATTAATAATATTACCAACCCTTGGATGGATCTTCCTCAGTGGCTTTCCCATTTGGGCATCAGAACCAAATTCAACGTTTTCCCCATCATTCATTAATGAATTGGAAAAACAGATTCTGACCTTAACCAACCAGGAAAGAGCCAAAGATGGTTTGAAAACTTTATCCGGTGAGCCAAATCTTTCTACTATCGCACGCTTTCACAGCGAAGATATGGCAAAACGGAATTATTTCAGCCATATCGACCCGGATAAAAAAGGCCCGTTTGACAGAGTCGCCAAAATGCATCGCCGATTTATCGGAACAGGCGGTGAAAATATTGTGATGATTACAAAAACCGTTCCTGATCCGTCTACCCTGGCCAGGTATATGGTCGATGAATGGATGGGCAGCCCCGGTCATCGAGCGAATATTCTAAATGATGAAGACGCACTCCTGGGCGTGGGATGCGCAGAAGTTCAATGTCAAGTAAAGAACGGTTCGTTTACGAAAATTTATGCCACTCAGGTATTCGGTAATGTTGTGGGTTACTTAAGAGAAGACTTTCCTTCGGAAATAACCGCCGATCAGCAGGTGGATATCGTCGTTGTATGCACCAAGAACGGGCTTTTACCCCCTTCAAAAGGTAACGTCGTTGAATTGGGTCAAACAGAAGGGGCATTGTTTAAGTTAAATCCGATGGGGGAGGATGAGACAACCTCCGGGGGAAAACTAATCATGCCGGAGCGCTCCGGGATTTACCAACTCGTCTTCCAATTTCCTTTAAACAAACAATCGGATCCCCAAATTTTGGAGGTTGTTCCCGGGCCGATCTTTATTGTAAAGGAAGAAATGTCCCCCGGGGTTTGGAACATGGTCCAGCCTCTCCAAAAATTCTTTATTTGGTTTCATTCCGGGATCGAAATCCCCCTGTTGAAGAAATGGAAAACCCAACCCCTCATGAATGTGCCAATGTCATAGCGCAAATATCGGCAGCATATTTCGTGAGCACCCCCGCACATTTATTGATCGTTGTTCCGGTGGTGTAAACATCATCGATCAATAGTATTTTTTTATCCGCAATATCCTGAGGACGGAGCAATTTAAACGCCCCGTCCAGGTTTCGGATGCGACGGGCCCGACCTAAACCGGCTTGCGGAAGTGTTTTTTTGGCCTTCACCAGATTTCCGGATAACACCTTGATCTTTTTCCGACGCGATAAACATTTGGCAATTTCATAAATGGGCAAAAAGTCCCGTTTTCGCCCTCGGTCCTGGGGCACGGGAATAATATAATCAAAACAATCAAACGCCTCCTCGAATGTTTGATCGTATAATTCGACAAAGATTTCGGCAAACAGATGTTTCAGTCTCTCCACGCCCCCATATTTATAAAGCAGGATCAAGCTTTTAATTAATCCTCGATAACGGGTATATGTCGCATGTTTTCGATACTTCGGAGGATTGACGATACATTCGCCGCATAAATCCGAGCCAGCCCGAATGATCCTGCCGCATAATGGACATCGGGGATCGGTCGATATGACAATCGTTTCTCGGCATGCAGTGCAAATCAAATCTTCTTCCCGAAACACCAATTGGTTTCCGCATCCCTTGCATTCCGAAAGAAAAATGGATAATTTCGTAATGTGAGAAAGAAACGCCAACGGTTCGATCCATCGTTTTATCTGGAAATTCATGTTATAATGTACGGGCAACATGTCGAAATTGTTTTTTAAAAAGGAGAATTGCCATGCTTCATTCATTTAAATTCAAAACCTTACTGGAAGAACGAAAACCCTTGATCGGATTGATCCAGACCCTGGATTCCCTCTCGGTGACGGAAATTCTATCGGCTGTGGGATTCGATTGGTTGTTTCTCGACCTGGAACACTCCGCCATGGATGTCCTGGACGCCCAACGCCTGGTGCAAGCCGCAGGCAGTGCGTGTCCGTATGTGATCCGTATTCCGTGTCATGAAGAAACGTGGATCAAGAAAAGCCTGGATACCGGGGCCGCAGGTATTATTGTTCCCCGAGTCAATACCGCGGAAGAAGCGGCTGCCATCATTCGATTCTCCAAATATCCTCCCGAAGGCTGTCGAAGCGTCGGTTATTCGCGAGCCCATGGGTTCGGGGCGTCATTTGGCGAATACGTGAAAAACGCCAACCGGGATATTGCCGTCATTCTTCAGATCGAAGACATCAAAGCCGTCAGAAATATCGAATCCATTGTGAAGGTTCCGGGAATCGATGCCCTGTTCATCGGACCTTACGATCTTTCCGGAAGCATGGGAAAGATCGGCCAGGTGAAAGACCCGGATGTTCAACGCGAAATCGAAACCGTTCGCCGGGTTTGTCAAAACGCGGGCATGCCCACCGGTATTTTTACGTCCGATCCAACGGATGTCAAAGCGCTGATCGACAACGGATTTACCTTGATTGCAGCCGGTATCGATACCGCTTACTTCAACCAATCGCTAAACCAAGCATTAAGCATAATGAAATAATGGTCATGAAACCAGGAAAAATTTTCCCGGTTTGGGAAAATAGGGTGGGGCTTGTATGCATGTAGGGGCGGTTCGCGAACCGCCCCAATAAAAAAAAATTATATATATAATTAAGGGCGGTTCGCGAAC
>JBLMYT010000083.1:0-99606 GCA_050258455.1 Candidatus Omnitrophota bacterium
CTTACGCCGCTTCGCTGACGGAACCCAAAAAAGAAAAAAAAGAGAAAAAAGAAAAAATCGTCATTATCTTGCCCGATACCGGCGAACGCTATTTATCTACTGATCTTTGGGCGTCGGAATAGCTTAGAATTCTTCGAACTCGTCCTCATTCATTCCAAAAAAGTCATCTTCCGTGGCTTTGGCTTTGGACGCAGCTTTCTTCGGATTCGAAACCGTGACACTCGGCTTTGGCGCAGAGGGAGTCACGGTCATCGATTGAGCCGCTTTGGCTGACGCCGGCTTTTTTTGAAAATCCAACGAAATAGAGGAAGAGGACATTGTCCGCCGCGTCGTTTTTTGGGAAGCAACGTCAACTTCTTTGGCTAATGTGAATTGACCCACCAATTTTCCCAATTCCGTATAATTGGCTCGCATCCCCTTGGTGGTCGACGAAAGCTCTTCCACCAATGCCGCATTCTGGTTGATGACATTTTCCAATTGTGCCACAGCCGTATTGATTTGTTCCACACCCGAGGCCTGCTGCCTGGAACTATCGGTAATCTGTTCGATCCGGTTCACAATGTCCTGCATGACTTTCATGATGGTGGAGAAGAAATCCGCGGTTTGTCGGACCAGTTCCATTCCGCGTTCCGTGGACTCCACGTTTTGAGAAACGATGGATTGAATCGTTTTTGAGGATTCGGCGGTTTTTTGGGCCAGGTTTCGAACTTCGGAAGCAACCACAGCAAAACCACGCCCGGCTTCTCCGGCTCGGGCCGCTTCAACCGCTGCATTCAATGCCAGCAAATTGGTCTGAAAACTGATGTCATTGATGACATTCACAATCGCATCGATTTTTTTCCCGGATTCATGAATGTCCTGCATGGTATCCGTGACATTGATCATCAACTCGTTTCGGGATTGAATTTCCTGGTTAAATGACACGAGCGAAAAACCGATTTCCTCGGCATTGGTTTTGTTTTGTTTGACAATCGCGGTCAATTCTTCCAGCGTGGCAGACGTCTGAGTAATCGAAGCCGCTTCTTCATTGGTCCGGGTCGCCAAATCACTGCTGCTGGCAGTGATTTCATTGATCGAAAGATTGACCTGATCCGTCGAGTTCTTGACCATCCGAATAATCCCACCCAGGTTTTTTAATACTTTATTAAAACTGGTTCCCAATTGACTGATTTCATCCGAACCGGCAGTTTGAATCTCGGAAGTCAAATCGCCATTGGCGACTTGTTCAAATACATTCACCATGTTGGCTACCGGTTTACCCAGACTCCGATTGATAATGACCAGCAATACCATTGAGATGATGACAAAAATTGTCAGTCCAAAAAGTTGAAGATAGATTAACCGCGCTAATTTTGCTTGGGAATCGTTTTCAAAATATCTGGCATTACCATTTAATATGAGTAATAATTTATCGCCTTCATTTAAAATCTTTTGGATCGTCTGCGGATCGTTTTGCCGCGCATTGATAACCCCCATTAAGGTGCGTTTAAAACCAAACCAGGAATCCTGCGCTTCGATAAATTGAGCCCTGGCCTCGGCCTTAGGGGCAGGCAGAACAACTTTGCTCTTCATATCCAATCGAAACGTTTCGCCCCCATTAACCAGGGCAGCACCCGTCTTCTCAAAAAGCTCCATCGAGCTCAGAATCGTTTCCTTTTTAACCATCGCGGAATCGGGAAACGTCACATAAACGATTGTTTCTTTTAGGATCTTCTGGCTCAACAACCGCTGGCGACCTGCAATATTGAGTAAGGTCGAATCCATTTCATCGCCGGCAGATACTAGCACCGATACAGCGAAAATCGCAATGAAAATCACGGCAAAAACAAGCAAGGAAGCAATTAACTTGGACTTTATGGTTTTGAAGATGTTCATATGAATTTCTCCTTTTTGATTTTGGCTATTCCTTTAATTTTTGTTGAAGTTGTAATATAAAAAGACATGAAAATATTTTATCTTAAAAAAAAAAAAAAAACACCTACTTTTTTGAAAAAAAGTAGGCAAAAAACTTTTGTTTGGGGTAAAATAGAATGCCGCTATTATTGCAACGGATACTATTATATAATAGAGTGCGTCAGATTTTTTGTAAGGGCGACTTGCAAGCCACCCTTAATTAAATTCATCATGAGGGACCATTTGCGGTTCGCCTGTAGAGAGTTAACCCTAAATTAAAATGGAGGTCCATCGTGTGCCATCGCATTGCAAACCGGATATGGTTAATCGGTATATTTTTCTGTTTTATCTGTTTTATCGGGTCATCGATTTTCGCCCAGACCCGCATTCCCCTGATTGTTCAGGAACGCGCCGGCATTGCCCGCGCCAATGAACCGGTCACCCTGGGGGTTCCCTTTTCAAAAGGCGCCCTTCACGCCGGGACACCCGTGCGCATCGTCGACGCCGGCGGGACACCGATCAACGCCCAATTCAAAACCATGGCCACATGGAGCGACGGCAGTATCAAATGGATGAAATGCGATTTCCAGGCCTCCGCATCCGCCAGCACAGCCGCGACTTATTATCTGGAATTAAATGCGTCTTATACCACGAGCACCTCCATGACTGTTTCGGAAACCGCCGAGGGTGTGACCGTCACCACCGGGCCGCTGCGTTTTGTTGTGAGTAAAACAAGCGGCACCCTCCTGGACCGGGCCTGGCTGGACCTCAACAACGATCAGCAGTTCACCGAGAACGAAAAAATAATTTCTCCGGGTTCGACGTCGAACGGTCCCCGCGTCACCCGTTCGGGCACCGACTTTCGCGGTGCTTCGCAGGCGCCCGATCACATCGAAATCGAAGAACAGGGACCGATGAAAACCGTGATTAAATGCTCCGGAAAACATTACAACGGTTCCACTTACCTTCTGAAATATGAAACCCGCATTGTTGCCTTTGCCGGTCAATCCTATATCAAAATCCGGCATGTATACGCCAATGGAAAATCCGAACCCACATTAAGCGATCCCCTGGATCCCAACCTCGCCGAATCCTTTGACCGCTACGCCCTGGATTTGACGATGAATCTCACCGGTCCGACATCCGTCCGCTTCGGCGGCGATAACGGCACACCTTACACCGTTGACCTTTCATCCGGTCAAACCGCCTCGATCATCCAGACCGATCGGAGTACGGTTTCGGTTCCATTCGCCTATCAGATATACCGAGATTCCACGATCCTAACCTCCGGGTCCCGCGCCGAAGGCTGGGGCGACTTCAGCGACAGCACCTGGGGCTTGATGATCGCCAACCGGTATTTCTGGCAAAAATACCCCAAAGGATTAACGTTTAACGCCAACGGTAAGGTGTCGATCGAACTGGCCCCTTCCGCCGAACAACTCTGGGTGGGCATGGGAACCGGCGATGAACTGATTCTTTATTTTCACACGGCCGGTCCATCCTCGCCACTTCAAGATCTCGCCATGGGACTGGGAAAAAGCCCCCTTATGGCGCGCACCTCCCCGCAGCAATATATCGAGAGCCGCGCGTTCTATCACCTCATTTCCCCCGATGCGTCCCCTTACCCCGAAATGAAAACCTATATCGACACCGTAACCGGTAATCATCTGGATAATATCGAGAGTTTACAGCTTTACGGCACGATCAATTTCGGGGATGTGCCCCGCTACGCCGGCGAGGTTGGCGATTCGCGCGACGCCAGCGGATGGGGCAATAATTATTACGACGCCATTCTGACCGCCACCCGACTCTTTGCCGCAACGGGCGATCCGAAACTTTACGATATCTTCGTTCCCATGACCTGGCATTTCATGGAAACCGATTGCTGGAACACTTATGATCCCAATGACTGGATGAACGGATTCAATCCCGGATACGGTTCCTATCACCGGTTGATTCCGAATTACAATGCCCACTACGGGGAAGGGATCTGGTATTACTATTACCTGACCGGCGATGAACGCGCCCGGGAAATCGGGCTGCGCGCCGCCGATGCCATCGTGGACCACCAACCTTACGGCGCCGAAAATCCCAATTGCCGCATCGCCTACCAACTGGGTTCGGTTTGCCTCGAAGCCTGGAAAAACACGCACACGGCCAAATACTTGAATCACGCCAAATATCTCCTGATCGATAAAATATTGGCCACTCAGGATACCTATGGGGTTATCGGCGGTGTGGATGCGGAAAACCACAAGATCAACGGTGAACAATCCTGGATGATGGCCCTGTATTCCGATACATTATGGAAATACCTGAAAGAGTGCGATACCCCGGACGCGGCAGTGATCGCCAAATTTGCCAAATTGGCGGATTTTCTGGACACCTATGCCCGAAAAACGCCCGGAACCGAAGATTACTGGAATGAGTTTCTGCCTCCCGATAACGCCAACCCGCCCCGGCACAATTCCGATGATCCGGAACCCACGGTCTGGTGGACCGAGAAGGGATTAATTGCCGGAACGTATGCGTATGCGTATGATTTGACCGGCGATTCGAAGTATAAAACGCTGGCGCTGAACCTTCTCGATCATATCTGGGAAGCCAGTCAAAGCAGCGTCACCTTCTGGGGCAAAGAATCCTGCCAGGCCATGAAAAATACCCTTCATGCCGTTTCCTTAACCGCACCGGTTTCTCCGACCATTGCGTTGGATAAAGCTCAGCTCACATTCGGAAGCGCCAACGGGCTGACCACCGAGGACCAGGTGGTTCATATTCGAAATACCGGCGGTGGAACGCTTCATTGGACGGCGTCCTCCGAGCAAGAGTGGATCACCCTGGTTCCGCCGGTGTCCGGGGACGGCAATGGAACGGTTCGGATCGGCGTGAACCCGAGCGGGTTGAGTGCAGGACAATATACCGGCACTGTGGAAATCACAGACCCCGATGCTTCCAATTCGCCGCAAATCGTTACCGTGACCCTGAATGTCTGGGCACAAAGTGCCGCACCTTTCGGCGCGTTCGATTCTCCCGGCAACGCGTCGCTGGTCAGGAGCAGTATCCCGGTTACCGGTTGGGTGCTGGATGATATCGGAACCGCTCAGGTGAAAATCTGGCGCGATCCCATCGAAGGCGAAGGCAATGCGTTAATTTTCATCGGCGATGCGGTCATGATTGAAGGCGCCCGGCCCGATATCGAGTCCGCTTATCCCGGTTACCCCCGAAATGACCGCGCCGGATGGGGGTACATGCTCTTAACCTATGGGTTACCCAACCAGGGAATGGCCAACACCATTCAACTCCATGCCATTGCCTATGACACCGAAGGGCATGCCTCCGAACTGGGGGTCAAAACCATTCAATGCGATAACCAACATGCCGTCAAACCGTTTGGATCCATCGATACGCCGGTTCAGGGCGGTACCGTATCCGGAAACGCTTTCGTCAACTTCGGCTGGGCGTTAACGCCTCCACCCAATATGATTCCCATCGATGGGTCAACCATTCGCGTATTCATCGATGGTTTCATGGTCGGTACCGTCTCCTACAACGATCCCCGCCCGGAATTCGGAACCCTGTTTCCCGATTATGAGAACTGTGCCGGAGCCGGAGGCCATTATTATATCGACACCACAACGTATGCGGACGGACTCCATACCCTTTCCTGGGATGTCGTGGACAATGCCGGAAATACGGATGGAGTCGGCAGTCGGTATTTCCGGATTCAAAACGAGGATGAGGACCAAGACCATACAGCCGTCTTACCATCCGACAATATTAATAATAATATAAATAACATCAATAATATCAATAAGATGATTGGCTCTTCCACCGATTCGTTATATTCCACCGATCCGTTATATTCGAATCTAGAGGGGGGATTTTACATGAACCGCCGACCGCTGGAACGCATTGCCATTGATCTCAATCGCCTCTTTCCTCATGCCGGTCCGTTTACCGGTTACCTGACAGTGGGAAACCACCTACGGCCGCTTCCCGTGGGGTCGACCCTGGATGCGGCAACCGGGATGTTTTATTGGGAACCGGGACCGGGATTTCTCGGCGATTTTGATTTAACCTTCACGACCGATGACTCCTCCGGCCGGAAATCGGTCCGAAACGTAAGAGTAAAGATTCGCGCAAATTAAAATTTTTTTCTTAAAAACGGAACGCTTGATAATTTTTTGCGTATAATTTTTATTATACATCGGAGTTGTGTTATAATAAAAAAAAACTTGGATGTTTAAATAATTAAAAAGTGGAATTGGAAAAGAGGAGTAACATGAACAAGGTATTACGCATTATTGCGTTAATCATCATTATTGGGGGAGTTGTTTTTATCGGTTACAAACTGATGGTCAGTGAACAGAAAAAAGAATTGACCGAAGTGATCCAATCCGGCGGAACAGCCGGGATCAATGGAAATTCCGAGGACGAAAACACAGAAAAGAAAAGCGCCAAAGGCCTGAAAGACGAAGCCGTGCTGTCGGTCAAAGCCATTCGGATCAAACGGGGTACCCTGGCCCTGCGGTTGAATATCTCCGCCACTGCCGACGCGTGGGAGAAGGCCGCAATCCGCTCCGAACTGGGGGGAACGATCGACGATATCAAGGTCAAAGTCGGGAGCTGGGTCAAACCCAACCAATTGATGATTAAATTAAGCGATATCGAACGAAAACTCGATGTCGAGCAGCGACAGGCCGAAAAGTTACGCAGTTTTTCCCAATACCTTGTTTCCGAATCCACCATCCGCGAAGACTCCAAGATCACGGAGGAACAAAAGAAGAACCTCGAGGAACTGAAAAAGAAATTCATCGAAGCCAAAACCAATTACGAAACCGGAAAAATTACCCTGGCGCAATTTGAAAAGATCAGCGACGAGCATCAACGGGCATTGATCTTTTCCGGCGATCTGAGAGACGATATCCGCAAAGCCCAGGAAGGGCTTTCCACGGCCACCGTCATGCTGAAATCCGCCGAAATCAATCTCAAACGCACGCAGATTCAGGCCCCATTCGAAGGCACGGTCGGTGAACTCCTGGTCAGCAAAGGCGAAAAGGTGAACCCCGGTCAGGAACTCCTCCGGGTGGTCAATTTAAAATCCTTGTATCTCAAAGGATTTGCCCTGGAGTCGGAAATTGCCAATTTAAAAATCGGTACCCGGGTCCGCATCAAATTCGATTCGTATCCGGAGCAATTTCATTACGGGGAGATTCAGGCTATTAATCCCGAGATCGACGCAACCAAAAAAACCATTACCGTTTATGTGAAAATGGACAACAAAGATAAACGATTTCTGCCCGGCATGCATGCGGAAATCGATGTGGAATACAAACTCTTTGAACATGTGATTAAAGTGCCGCGAAACGCCGTGATTTACCGTCAGGACCGCTACCTGGTTTTTGTCGCCAAAGAGATGAAAGGAAGCGTCGGCATCGCCAATTGGCAATACGTGAAAATCGGGCATCAAAACGACGATGAAATCGAAATCCTGGATGGCCTCAATGAAGGCGATATGGTCCTGGTCGACGGCCATCAAACCCTGGCCCATCAGTCCAAGATCCGAATAACCGAAGATTAATCCTCGGAAAAGCCGATGAGTATCATCAACGTATCCGTCAAACGTCCGGTGGGAACCATCATGTTTTACGTCGGCGTGATCGTTCTCGGTTTTATTGCCTGGTCCAAGCTGTCGATCAACCTGCTGCCCGAACTCAGTTTTCCCAAGATCACGGTGGTGACCGAATACGCCGGCGCCGGCCCCGAAGAAATCGAACGCTTTATTACCAATCAGCTCGAAGGGCCGCTGGCTGCCGTACCCGGAATCAAAAAAATCGATTCGGTTTCCAAAGAAGGCCTTTCCATTATCTCGCTCGAATTCCATTGGGGCACGGACATGGATTTTGCCCTGCTTCATACCAAGGAGAAAGCCGAAGAATCGCGGCGAAACCTGCCGGAAGACTGCCCGGCACCGATCATCATGGAATGGGACCCGTCCGCGGCACCCATCATGACCGTGATCATGGAAAGCGAGACCATGGATTTGAAAACCCAGAAGGAAACCGCCGAATTTATCATTAAACCCAGACTCGAACAACTCTCCGGCGTCTCTCGGGTCGAGATCCGAGGCGGGGACGAGCAGGAAATTTCGGTGGAAGTCGATCCGGAAAAAATCAAAAACATCGGCGTCTCGCTCGACGATGTGGTTATGGCCATAAACCAGGATAATGTGATTCGAAGCAGCGGAACCGTCAAAAAAGATAAACTGCGGTTCATCTTAAAAGTCGAAGGCGAATTCAAGGATCCGCGGGACATTGAAACCATTGTCGTGCGAAAACTCGCGGACCGCTCGATCCTGGTCAAAGACATTGGCCGCGCCTTTTTTAAAAACAAAGTCAAACAAGGAAACATTCGGCTAAATGCCAAACCCTCCATCGCCCTGTTACTCTACCGGGAAGCCGGCGGCAACACCGTGGATGCAACCCGCGAATCGGAAAAAACCTTTGAGTCTCTGACCAAAGAGTTCAAAGACAGTAAAATCCACTTTCATGTGGTGTCCCGGGAAGCCGAACTCATTATTTCATCCATTAACTCCCTCAAGGACTCGCTCTGGCAGGGTGCGCTCCTGGCGTTTATCGTTCTTCTTTTCTTCTTGCAAAACTGGCGGGATCCCCTGCTCATTTTTACCGTTACCCCCATCTGTATCCTGGCGACCTATGCCCTGATGTTTCTCTTTAATGTCAACCTCAATATCATGTCATTGGGAGGGCTGGTATTGGGCGTGGGTATGTTTGTGGACAACTCGATCGTGGTGCTGGAAGCCATTTTTCGTCACCGGGAAAAAGAGGAAAGTTTGATCGATGCCGTCATCAAAGGGGCCAAAGAAGTCGCTTCTGCCATCACCGGATCCACGCTCACCAACATTGCGGTCTTTTTACCCGTCATCTTCCTCTACGGCGTGACCGGGAAGATGTTTGGCGACCAGGGACTCACCGTGACCTTCTCGCTTCTGGCGTCCATTGTGGTGGCGGTCACGTTCCTGCCGGCCATTGCTGCCATGAAAGGCAAGCATAAGCTCGGTTTTATCGATGATCTGCTCGAAGTTCGAAAAAAGCGGTGGTACTACTCGACCATGCGGGGCGGGTACGCCACGCTGATGATCCCGTTTCGCATTCTGGGTTACATCACCTACTTTCTTGCCGCCGGTGTGGTTTATGGGATCTATTGGATCACTGCCCGCATCGGGCGCGTCATTACCTTTTTATTAAAACCCTTTATTCGTTACTTCAATATGTTATACAAAGCATTCGAAGCGTTCGTGGATCGGTTGCTGATCAAGATTCTGAATAAAAAAATCATTGCCCTGTACATCACTCTGGGCATTATCGTTCTGATTGTGGTTCAATTTTTGATGTTGAAAAAAGAACTCCTCCCCATGCCCAAAAGCAATAAATTTGAAATCAAAGCCACCACAGCCCCCACCTTTGGGTATGAGCAAACCGATGAGGTGGCGTCCGCCATCGAGAAACGATTGCTGAGCCTTGAGGGCGTCAAATCGGTATTTACCGAATCCGGAACCGTTTCCACGTTTGCGGCCAGTTACGAAGATATCTCGGTGAATTCCGTCCATTACATCGTCACGTGTCAATCGCCCAAAGAGCGGGTCAAGGTGAACACCGAAGCCCTGAGGATTCTCAACGCGTTTCAGCGAACCGGGGAATTACAGGAATTTTCAACCTTTGGCGAAAAGAATACCCTGTCTCAATACCTGTCGCTGGGTGGGGAAAATTTCCAGATCAAAGTCTTTTACGACGATATTGAAAAGGGAAAGCAGGCCGTTAGCCTGATCGTCGATCAGGTCAAAGATCTGAAAGGCCTGGAGAATGTCAACACCACCACGACCGAAGGTAAACCCATGTATTCGGTCGAGTTTAAACAGGATGTATTGGACAAATACAATATTCGCAAAGACACTGTGGCCAATTTCATCGATCAAGCGGTTCGGGGACAGCGCGCCGGTTCCATGCGCCAGGTCCAGAAAAGCTTCGATATCTTTGTACGCGTTCCGATTCAAGGCATCATGTCGGTCGACCGGTTGATGGCGCTTCCGATCAATGCCGGGGATCAGTCCTTCTTTCTCAGCGATCTGGTGTCCATCAAAGAAAAACCCTCCATCAAAAAAATAGCCCGCGAATCCCAGGAACGCTATTTCTTAATTACCGGGGATGTGCGAAACGCCCGGTTGGATGCGTTAATCCAAAAAGCGGAAAAGCGGATCGAACGCCTTTCCCTTCCGTCCAATACCCGTTATGCCTTTTCCGGGGAAGAAGAGGAGCGCCGCAAAGCCTTCAGCTCGCTGACCAGCGCCCTGTGGCTCGCCATTCTCCTGGTGTATATGTTAATCGCCGTGGAATTTGAAAACTTCCTCCAACCGTTCATCATCATGTTTACCGTGCCCATGGGACTCGTCGGTGCCTTCCTGTTCCTTCTCATCTCCGGAAATTCCTTAAACATTATTTCCGGTATCGGCATTCTGGTTCTCATTGGGGTGGTCGATAATAACGGTATTTTAAAAATCGAGTATTCCAACCAGTTACGGGCACAGGGGATGAGTGTTCGGGAAGCCACCCTCACCTCATCGCGGGTGCGCATGCGTCCCATTATGATGAGTACCCTGACCTCCATTGTCGGCTTAATCCCCATGTGTTTTGCCACGGATGCGGGCTCCGAGTTGCAGCGTCCCCTGGCCCTCGTGGTTATGGGCGGTCTCCTGTGTGCCACGCTGTTGACCCTGATTCTCATCTCGGTATTTTATGAAATGGTCGAAGAATGGAAAGAAAAGCGAAAAGCAAACGCCGCCGTTCATGGCTGAGGTGAACCGATATGATGGAAAAGATTATTGACCGGCCGGTTTTATCCGTCCTGTTTTTTGTCTTTATTATTATTGTCGGTTATCATTCCTTTGTCAGCATGCCGATCGAGACCGTACCCAACGTCGAAGGCGGTCTTCCGACCTTATACGTCACTTACACCTGGCCCGGGGCTTCACCGGATATGATTCTTCAAAATGTGTTGATTCCGGCCGAGGGCGAAATCACTCAAATCAAAGGGGTAAAAAAAATCAAAAGCCGGGCCGAGCAAAGCATGGGCGTCATCGATATCGAATTTCTTCGCGACGTGCGCATGAATTTTGCCGAAGTGGACCTCACCGAACGCTTGAACCGAATTCAGCGAAATTTCCCCCGCGAAGTCCTCAATCCTCAAATCCAGCAGCGAACTCCCGAAGAATTTAAATCCATTCCCCTTCTCAAGATCGGTTTATTTGGAGAACACTATTCCGTTTACACTATCCGAAAAATCGCCGAAAAAGAAATCGTCCCGTATTTAAAGTCCATTCCCGGTCTGGAATCCGTTGTGTTGGCCGGAGGCGTCGAGCCGGAAATCAAAATTCAGACCAACATGGAGCGGCTCAAAAAATTCAATCTCAATATCCGGATCATTCAAGCGCGGATCAACGAATCCTTTTTTACCCGGAGTTCCCTCGCGTTCATCAAAGACACCGCAGAAATTACCCTGGCGTTAACCGAAAATCCGAAACGAATCGAAGACCTCCGGAATATCGTGATTGCCGAGGCCGGTGAGAAAAAAATATATCTCAAAGAAATTGCCGATGTGTTTATGGGGTATCAGAGACTGACCGAGGAACGGCGATATCAGGGAAAACCCTATGTTCAGATCGATATCTTCAGGGAACCGCGGGCCAGCATGATTGATACCGCCCGGTTAGTTAAGGATAAACTCCGGTATCTGACCCAAAAACTCCATGGCTCCATCGGGTTCGTTATCCAGGGCGATGACAGCAAGGTACTGACCTATCAACTCATTAAATTGGGGAAAATTTCCCTCCTGGTGCTTCTCATCATCTTTGCCATCCTGATGATCATAATTCGGGACGTCAAAGCGTCCCTTCTGGTTTTTTCATCCGTTTTCTTTTCCGTATTTGCCACGTTTACCTTTGTTTATCTGTTTAAGATCCCGTTGAACCTCTTAACCCTATCGGGGCTATCGTTGGGCTTCGGGATGTTTGTGGATAATGCCGTGGTTGTTTTTGACAGTATTTTGCGTTTTCGGGAACACGGGTACAGTGCCCGCGAATCCGCCATTCAGGGGCCCAAGGCCGTGATCATGCCGGTTTTGGCGTCCACGCTCACGCATATTATCGTGTTTTTCTCCTTTGCGCTGTTCTTCCAGGACCGGTTACGCGTGTACTATCTTCCCCTGGCGTATATTATTACCATTGCGCTGCTCTCCTCGATTGTAGTGGCGTATGTGTCCATTCCTTCCATTGCCGCCCGGATCAAATTAAAAATCAAGAGAGAAACCAACGAAAAAGAACTCTTTCAAAAAGGAAAGTTTTTTCCGTTCATCATTCGGTATCCCCTGATTGTGTTGCTTCCCATCATCGCCATGCTGGTATTATCGTTTCTCGTATTTAAGAAAGAAGTCTCATTCGGACGCTTCTTTAACTTCTATGATAAACAAGTCGTGAGTGTCTGGTTAAAATTTCCCACCGGTGCCGAATTCGAAGATGTCAAAGAAGCCATTCTGAAATTCGAAAAAGTGGCCATGGAAAAACCCTACCCCAAAGAAGTCAATACCTCCATTACCCGGAATTCAGCCGAGATGAGAGTTGAATTTCCACCCGAAATCGAATCCACCTCTCATCCGATCGAATTAAAACAGGAACTGGTTGGCATGGCCACCAACCTGGCGGGTGTCGGCGTCTCGATCCATGGATTTGATCAGGAGCCTTATTATTACAATCCGGATACCGGCAGCATGTTGCCGTTTGATATCCGACTCACCGGGTATAATTTTGAGAAACTCATGGACTTTTCCGGTGATCTCAAAAAGACGCTGTTGCGGCACAAACGCATCAAAGAAGCCGACATTCAGACCGATATGCGGTTTTGGTGGGGGGGGAAAGAGAAATATTATTCGTTTCGTTTTAGCCGTGAAAAACTAAAAATATATAATCTTCAGCCCGCGTACGTCATGTATTTGATACGGACCATGGTGCGGGAAGGAACCGCCCAGATTCGGCTCAAATACGATGATAAAGACATGTCCGTGGAGATCAAAGCGTCTGATGTGGAGAGTCTGGAATTGGATGACATTCTGGATCGGTATTTCTTTAATCTCGAAGGCGTCCCCTTTCGGTTGCGAGACATCGTTGACGTTGAGTTTTCCATCCAAAAAGGCGGTATTACGAGGGAGAATCAGGAATACCAGTGCATGGTTCAATGGGATTACATGGGATCCTCCAAATCCGGGGATCGGTTTCACAAAGGATTGTATGAGCGGTTGGCTGTTCCGCCGGGATTTAAGAAAAGTCTGGAGCAACTGTCCATGGACATGACCGAGGAAGAGAAAGGTCAGCTTTGGGTTGCGATTTTTCTCTCGCTTTTCCTGATATACATGATCCTTGTGATCTTGTATGAAGATTTTTTTCAGCCGTTTCTCATCATGTTGACCATACCGTTGGCGTTGATCGGTGTATTTATCGCGTTTGTGGTGATGGATTATTCCTTTGATTCCTCCGCGTATGTCGGCGTCATTTTATTGGCGGGAATTGTCGTCAGTAATTCCATTATCCTCATCGATAATATCAACCGGTACATGAAGGAATCGCCGCAAATCATTCGGGCCATTGCCATTGGGACCAAAGAAAGGATCCGGCCGGTGTTTATGACCTCGGCCACCACCATTTTGGGGATGCTTCCCATGGTCTTGTTCAAAGAAACCACGGCTTCGAACAATTCAGCCGATATATGGTCGTCGCTTGCGCTTTGCACCGTCGGCGGACTGACCACGTCCACCATTTTAATACTCGTTGTTTTACCCATTTTTTACTATTACTTTTACAAATTCGAAAAACACATCTCAGACATAAGGAATAAAAACAAAGGTAGCAATCATGCCAGGCAGTAAAGAAAAAGTCACCCTAAAAATACCCCGTCCCCTTTACGATCGGTTAAAGCACATCATCAGTGAAAGCGGGTTTAGCAGTGTCAATGAGTTTGTTGTGTATGTGTTGAGGGATCTCGTGTCCATGGGGTTAGAGGAGAGCAAAGATCTGACCAAGGAAGAGACCGAGGCCATTCGTCAGCGACTCAAAAATCTCGGATACTTTTAAACTTCGGATTATTTATCCCTGCCGGGGGCCAAACTTTTGAAAAAGTTTGATCAAAACTTTTATTTGAAAATTCTATCGGGATTTTTAAATTTTTAAAGTTTAACCGGGTTAAAACAATTTGAAAATTTGCGTCAACCGATCAACCATATACAGCAACGCCGGAATACCCAAGATAATCCCAATCAACCATTGAATCATCGTAAAACGTTTATCCATCGCATCAAAACGCTTATCGATGGCCTCGAACTTTTTATCAGTGGCTTCAAAACGAGCAATCATTTCATGCTGCAATGCATCAAACCGTTTATCCGATGCTTCAAAACGCGCCGCTATCTCCCGCTGCGATGCTTCAAAACGCGCCGCCATTTCACGCTGCAAGGCTTCGAATCGGGCGTTCATCTCCCGCTGCAATGAAGCGAAGCGTTCATTTATGCTCTCATTCAAGGCATTAAACTGTTTATCCGATGCTTCAAAGCGTGTATTCATTTCCCGCTGCAATGCTTCAAAGCGTGCATCAATAGCTTCAAAGCGTGCATTCATCTCTCGCTGCAATGCCCCAAAACGCTCATTCATGGCATTAAATTGTTTATCCGATGCTTCAAAGCGAGCAGTCATCTCACGCTGTAAAGCCTCAAACCGTTTATCGGAGGCATCAAAACGAGAAATCAAGATTTTCAATTCCTCTTCCACCCGAACAATCCGCTCAACCAGATTCAATTCTTTTTCCTTCGAATTATTTTTGTCGTTAGAGCCTTCCCGATTAAGTGCCAAATTGATCTTTACCAAATCCCATATGAATTGTTTCACTTTTGCCGCAGAGAATACCTGTAGCCATTCCTCTGGGGTAAGACCTAACGGCAGCGTCTCGTGATTGTTTTGCCCAACTTTTGCATTATTCAACGCATTTTCTTCCATACAAATACTCCTTGATTAATATAACGCAACCCAAACGAAAAGTCAAGAAATTTCCTCTCTCCTGCCGGACCAAACGTTTGAAAAATAACGCCCCGATTCCGCGTTTCAAATCGTACTATTGAAGCAGAGTGCCCCGATTTAATTCACCCGCATGTTTGCCCAGTTAAGAACCCGAAACCGCTGAAGACTCACATCATCACTTTCGCTGCCATTATCGATACTGTAAAGAAAGCCATTCCTGATTAAAACCGGTTTTACAGGAACTTCCATCCGGTAAATATAATGGCCATATTTATCAAATACATCCAGCATGTATTTGTTCTTATTCTTCTCATTTAATACGGAATCCATTCGTTCAACGTATATCCGGCCCAGGTCATCGACAAGAATGTTTTTAAAAAACGGGCGGTGATCCGCGAATTGAAGCGCCTCTCTTAAAACATTTTTAGACCATTTCTTTTCAAGACTCGAGTATTGTTGATAAATCCGGTCCTTCTCATCCCCGGATATGGATACAGGTTCTTCGGTTTTCTCTATTCTTAAAACCGCTGCCCCGTTTTTACCCAGTATGGTCAACGCATACTCGGAAGAAAATCCATATATGGATTTTTCCTCCGGCATCCGAGTCAAAAAGAAACCGGGGGTATAATAATGGGTGAGAATAAACGAAGTGAATTTTCCGTTCGCCACCCGGCTGGTGACTTCGCCATCCTCATACATGGCAATTTCTTTGTTAATGTTACGCAACGGATACATGTAATTCAATTTGATGTATCTTCTTTTCTTGTTTTGACTATAAAAGAGAAATGAAATAAGATAGTCGCGGTCCTTATAAACATTGAACGCATTCGCGCTGTTATTCAATCGGATCTGGCTGATGTATTTTCCTTTCATATCGAGGATATGAATCCAGAGAAAATCATCCAGAACGTAAATTTCTTTCTTAAGTCCAACGAAAAAATCCACAGGACTTCGAAATTCTCCGGGACCGGCGCCTTTGCCACCCATTTTATAAAGGAACCTGCCCTTGTTGTCGAATACGGAAATCGTGTACCTTTTACCGTCTAAGACGTAGATATTATTTTCTTTATCCAGGTCAATGGTCGTGATATCTCCGAAAATATCACTGTCATTTTCACTGAAACTGAGTGAAAGATTCTTTTCCAATCCCAGGACAATTTTTCCATAAATAGGGTTACCGGTATTTATGATTGTCTTTACACCATTTTTTACGGTTTCCTTCCACTGACCTTGATTGACGTTTGCTGAAAATAATTGAGTATACGAAAACAGGGTAAAAATAAAAAATGTTAGGAATAGATGTTTGAATTTCAAGTTTACCTCACATTTCGGGGTTCTGTTCCAATATGGGAACCAGATATAAGTTTTTGGTCTATTTTTTTCAAAGGCGATGGCATTCCCGGTAGGAACTTCATATTATAAAAACCTTTTCGAAATCGAATGAGAGCGAGCATGGATCGAGATTGAAGGTTATTTTTCCATCTATGGAGTCTTCTTTACGGTATTGGGTTTGGTCCTGGTTTAAACAAAACAAGTCTGCGCTTTTTGTGTCGAAGTTGACGATACAATAATATTTTAGTCCGGCTTGTTCATATAATCGATATTTTATGATCTTATCCTTCCGGGATGTGGATGGAGAAAGGACTTCAAAAACGATAATCGGGTTGATTTCTAATTTCCTATCACCGATTTTATCTCGGTCTCCGCAGACAACCAGAACATCCGGTTGTACCACCGTATCATCAAAGATGGCCCACTCTACTGATGCCAGAACTTCGCATTTGGGACAATCGGTCAATAAGTTGACCAATTGTGTTTCGATGTTTCTGACAGTGCGCTGGTGATTGATGGCTGGAGTGGTAACCATGGCAAAAGGGATTCCCTGGATCAATTCCCATCGCCCTTCCCATTGTACATAATCTTTGTACATGTAATGGGGGAGATCCTCGATTTGAAGAACTGAAACGCCCATGCATTTATCTCCTTTTAATACTTATCGTACTGCTATGAATTATATTTAAAAAAAAATGAAATTTCAATTCCCTTGATGAAAATTTTTTGCCTCTTTTTTCAGAAAAATTGCATCCACACTGATGGGATACTTCCGGAGGGGTGGGAGCTTCAGTTCTTCTTTCGTACTTTGGTTTCAACGAATCGTTTGAGCTGGATTTGTCTGGACAGATATAACAGTTTTTCTTTGGGGGTCATTTGGGAGATTTCTTTTTCAAGATGCCCATCGAAAAGGGGGTCGGTTTTCCTCTCTTTTTTAGGTTTTATTTCCATGAAGCATCTCCTCAAGCACTTCAATATCGTATAAGTCTTGTCTTCTTTTAGTTTCAATGAGCCTTTTGGCTTTGATTAAATGCGGTATTGAAGAAACTCTGAATTCAATGTCCTCAATATTGAAAATATTGGCATCTTTCTTTAGTTCCGGAAAATCAATCGGATAAGTGAGAAAAACATCGATTTGGAGTAATCCATTTGTAGCGTTTAATGTAAACACTCTTGCGGCTTTTTCATCGACCCATTCCTTTCTTTTTATTGGATCCATTATATTTTCAATGGGTTCCGGAATGCGGGGAATCCACGCCATTCGTTTGGCAACAGCGATAAGTCTCCGTAAATTATCGTCGTTCAGATCAACGGCGATATCCAGGTCAAAAGAATTTCGGTCGCTTCCTTGTAAAAAACAAGCGATTCCGCCGCAAACCACAAAGTCCACGTTGCCTTTTATTAACTCGACAATCGCATCGAATAAAAAATTTTCCATAATAAAATTATATTATGGCAGTTAATATAAATCAACATCTTATAATTTCCCTGGCAAGTTTTTCTGCCCTGACCTTTTTCAAAAAGAGATTGCATCTTTCCCCGGATGGAAAATTCGGATCGGTTGATTGACAATGTTTAGGTTTGATATTATATTATTAACGTGAGGTAAGAATGAAAGCAGTAACTTATGATTTTGCGAGATGCCATTTTGAAGACGTTGTTGATATGGCTGAAATCCAAAATGATGGGGTAATCATCGTAAGAGACGATAAAAATTATGTCCTGATGGATAAAGATTTATTGGACTCGGTTATTGAGACCCTTGAATTGGCAAAGGATAAAGATTTTGTTTCCTCATTGAAAATTGCTAAAGAAGAGATAGAAAGAGGGGAGTTCTTGACGTTTGAGGACGTGTTTGGTGAAAAACTATAACCTGATTTTTTCCAAACAAGCAAGAAAGTTTTAACGCCTAAATCTTGCTTCAATCCGTTTCATCTGTAATTGCTGTAAAATGCTGGTCATCCCATTCAAGGGCATCATATCCAAAGCATATTGGCTCTAATGAATAGTCTACTTTATAATTTAACGCTTCTTGGATATCGATAATTGGTTTTATTTGCGGAGAGTTATCTTTTATTAATATCCAAGGATCTTTTTTTATTTCTTCCCAGGAGGTTTCAGGCTTTATAATTTTAGACTTGTCAAATACTACATTAATAGGAATTTCTTTTTCCTTCGCAAGTTTTAGGATTGGTAAAGTTCCGCATGTATTAATGAAATATTTATATTTTTTTTCATCATCTTTGTATACGTATGTCGCACCTAGCAAAACCAAATCGATCTCCTTTTTATTAATATATTTATAGGCCGCTGAATCTTCTAGGAACCTGATTCGGAATAGGGAATTTTCAAAATATTTCGCTATAGCTATAGCATCTTGAAATCGATTATTTGATCTGGGTTGACATTCACATAAATATAATTCAATATCACTTTGCTTATCAGGGGATAGACCTAATAATGCGCAGATCACGTTCTGACTGAAGCTATACAATAAAATTTTTTTTGAACCATCTAAAATCTTAGATGCTCTTTCTTTTAATCGATTCTGAGCCTGCTGAAATTCATTTTGGATTCTTTTTAGAGCATTTTGGATACTCTTTAGATCATCGGGTTTATAATCTTGAAATAATGGTTCTAATTGTTTTTCATAAAATGTTTTAAGTCTAGAAAAATCATTTCTGTCTTTAATCGCTTCCTGAATAGCTGATTTTACGTCTTTTTTTAACACACTTATGTCCTGATTATTTTCTAATTTTCTTTCTGCCTTATTTATAATAAATTCGATTATCTGCGTTTCTGTTGGTGAATAATTTTCGAATTTTTTATCAAAAAAAAGATTCCTTCTCCAACCCTCTTTTTTCTTATCACGTTCCACTTTAACTTCCTCAATTAGTTTTTCAAGGAAAGAAGTCGCGTCATGCTCAACAACATCGATTTTAAACTTTTTTACAAAAGCTTCAACAAACAACTCTTTCTCTTTGACCACTGCAATACTTTGAGGTTGTTCTCCTTTAAATACTTTATGAAAATATGTTATTAATGAAATGAAGTCAGGGTCTTGCATTCTGAAACCAAGAAATAATATTTTTTTACTTGCAAACAATGTTGCTAATAAAGGAAAAATAATTGGTTTATTTTCTCTAAAATCGTAAATATCATCTGTAGCCAAACACATTGATCCACTAACATCTACAGATCCATGCAGTTTAAATACTAAAGGAACTTCTTTTCCCGCATCTATTTTAGTAAGATCAGAGTCATTAATTATAACATTATAATTTTTTCCGATATTTTTTAGCGCCTTCTCCAAGAGAATATCGAAATTGAGCGAAATATAATGACAAAAATCAAGTTCAGCCAGAAGGTTGTGACATGGTAGCGGTTCTTTTTTACTACAGTCGAAGTTTTTTTTAAGAAATTTCTCAAGTTCATTGTTTCCCTCTTGGTTTTTTACCAAAAAAGCAGCTTGATCAGGCGATGTCGCCCCTATAGTGTATTCATAGTCTTTTTGGAAAAAAGATAATAATTGATTTCCCAGAGGAAATCCCTTATCAGAATCATTTTTATCATGCGAGACTCCTGCCCCAATAAATACAATGCAGCTTCCATCTATTATTCCCCTGGCCAAAATATTTAGAGAATTTTTGGTTTTAGTTTCCATTATTAAGTCCTCCCGTTTTAAGTCGTTCGGTTGGGTATATGAAGCCCTGCCGAAATTCCCATAAATTTATTAGACGCTTGGCAATAAGCGAAAAAATTGCCAAGTAAGCTTGCGTGCGAGAGATGAATGTGTTTTTTCGATATGCATGGTAAAAACAAAGACTTAAGAGATGAATGCATTCTACAACACCTACTGATAATAAAAAATCTTCTTTACTTACGCCTTCAATATCAGCAAACTTATCGAGGTATTTATATAATATCGGTAAGCAATCCTTATAAGTTTTGGAGTGTCTCTTATCTATGTTAATCGATATTTCGATTTCTTTCATATGATTCTTAACGGAAATCTCAAACATATTATAATTTATTTCATCATAATAAGCTTCGAGGCTTAATAACAATTTCGAAAAATCGTAATGAGACGGACCAATTAAATCCCCACGAGGATCAATTAGGGTCAAATTATCGAAGGACGGGGGGCAATTGAGATCAAAAAGTACGTTATCAAAATGGAAATTTCCGTGTATTGCCACAAGTTTTCGGCCCCAAAAAATTGTTGATTTAATGTTTTCTAACCACTTGAGAAACTGGTTTACTGAAGGGCATTCAATCCCATTAACACAAACTTGATTTGCATCAATTATTCCTGAAAGTTCAGGGATTTTTTTAAGGTATTCTCGCGAATTAATAATCCTATTATAGTGATATTGCTCATATATTCTTATGCTATCCCAAATCTCTGATCTAGTCGGGTAAATATAATCCTTTAAAAATAAAAGTAGGGTATCAAGGTGTTCTGTAACCTTTCTCGAAGTTACTCTTTCTAAGATTATTGCCTTACTTATGGATATCCGATTTATACGAGTTATATGTAACTCTGTTAATCCTGGATTATCTATAAAATTGGATACTTTTGGCACCAATAGTGGATATTTCTCTGTTAGGGTTAATGGTAATGCTTGCAGCCATTCGCATTCGCGTTTAAGAGAATCGATTCCTTGAATTAAAGGACCAGAATACCTCTTAATTACTTTATCGCCACAAGGTATAATCTCGCATAAAGAGCCGCCCTGAAATTCATCAATACTTGCCACAAATTTCTCCTTTAATTATGTATCCAGGCAATTTGAAAAAAGAATTATATCAATACCATTAAATTTTCTCAATAGGAAATTAAATAAAAATTAACTGATTTGGAAAACCGGAACCCTTTTTTAAAAAAGGGTTCCGGTTCGGTGTTCATTATGTCATTAATTATAATTAAAAGATAATCCCGGATAAACCATTACCCTGCATCCAGGCGTTGAACGCCGGGATTTCCTTTTCAACCACATCCTTCAACCGAAGTCTGGCATCCGCTAACTCCTTCTTCAACTCTTCATAAACCTGATAATGCTGGCTGGTCGGCGGAAAATCCGCAGAATCAAATTGCACATCCGATGCCAATAACGCAAACTGACTGTACAACTTCTCCGGCGCACGAAACGACTTCATATCCCCTTCGGCCAAAATGGGCTGTATATACAACGCTTCAATATCAAAAAACTTTTTATCCAGATCCTCAGCTTTCTTGATGACTTCTTTAATGGAGGCAACCGGCTTTCGGGTGTCCGATTCTTTCTCTTTTAAAACCACCATTAAATCCGCCATCTGCTTTCGCAATAGCTCCAATTGATTGATGTCTTCAATGACGTCATTCATGTTATCGCGAATGTCGAGCGCGAGTTTGACCTGCACCTCCACATCACTGAGACTGCCCGTGGTGTTGGGATCCTTCTCAACGGTTAAATCCCGAGTATACGTTTTGCCGTTAACGGTCAATGTGATTTTATACACACCCGGAGCAGCCAACGGCCCACCGATTCCACCTTCGATTCCCCAATTCTGAACCGGCGCATACCCTTGACGCGCATAGGCTTTATACCGCTTCTCTTCCCATAAATACGGATTACCCGCAGGCCTTGTCCGGAGTTTCGTTTCCTTGAACGGATCGTATCGAAGATCCCACCATACGCGGTTAATGCCGGCTTTTCCTTCGGCTTTGAGTTTTCGCACAAGATTTCCCTTGTTGTCGCTGATGGAAATGGAAACGCCCTCTTTATCTTTGATCGGCGTTTTTAAATAGAAATGAATCGAAGCGCCATACGGCGGATTCTTTCCCACCACCTGATCGTTGGGATAATCCTGAATCGAGGTGACCCGCCGAAACCGGTACGCCTGACGCGGAGAAAAAAGATGCACATCCGACGCTAACACCTGATCCGTCATCTGCTCCAGCGGCGAAATGTCATCCATGATCCAAAACCCACGGCCATACGTAGCGACCACGAGATCCTTGAAATGCTCCTGAACCGTTAACCAATGCACGGGCGCATGCGGTAAATCGGTTTGAAACGGCATCCAGTTTTCCCCATCATTAAAGGACACATACAATCCGTTTTCCGTTCCCGCAAACAACAACCCCTTGCGTTTCGGATCTTCAATCACACAATGCGCATAACTCAAGACACTCTTTGGAATTCCGGAAGTAATGAGCTTCCATGTTTTTCCGTAATCATTGGTTTTATAAATATACGGATCACGGTTATTGACCTGGTGAAAATCCACGGTCATGTAACAGGTTCCGGGCTGATGCCGCGACGGCTCAAGGTTGCTGATCGTTCCGGAAGGCGGAAGATTGGGAATGTTTTTGGTGACATTTTCCCAGGTTTTTCCTTCATCTCGGGTCATATGAACGAGGCCATCGTTGGTTCCTGCCCAGATCACGCCTTTTTCCAGCGGAGATTCGGCAATGGCAAACACCAGGCATCCGTATTCGACGCCGAGGTTATCGATGGTGAGACCGCCGGAATCGCCGAGCATTTCCTTGTTGTTGGTGGAAAGATCCGGACTGATCACGGTCCAACTGTGACCGCCATCCGTGCTTTGATGGACGTACTGACTGCCGACATACACTTTGTTGTGATCGTGGGGAGAAATGGCAATGGGAAAGGTCCAATTGAATCGATATTTGAGTACGCCTGCGGGTGAACCTTGCGGGGTTTTGGGCCAGACGCGAACCGAGCGACTGTGCCCGGTCCGCACCTGGTAACGGTCCAACCCGGCGTTGTAACAGCCGCCCCAAACGATGTTGTTATCTTGGGGATCGGGGTAGGTGAACCCGCATTCGCATCCGGCGACATTCCGCCACCATCCGGAACCAATGCCGCCACCCCACCAATTATCCGTCAAACTGTTGCTGGGCCCCCGGTACGACATGCCATCCTGACGGTTTCCATAAACAAAGTAAGGCACCTGATTGTCCACGGATACATGGTACATCTGTGCAATGGGAAGGAGAGCGATGTTCCAGGATTTGCCGTGGTTGGTTGAAATCCAGGCACCGATATCCGTACCGATCATGATCCGGTCGGCATTGAGCGGATCGATCCACATGTCATGGTTATCGCCGCCCCATTCGATTAAATCGGAACTCTCACCGCCATCGAGCGACACGCTCATGCTGTTGGAGGGGAAATACAATTCATTGGGGTTACTCGACGACACCACCATCCGGGTATAGTAATGGGGCCGTTCATTGAGGAGCCGGGAATGGTTCACGCATTTCCATTTCACGCCGCCATCATCCGAACGCCACAGCGAACCCCGGGCACCGGTTTCAATCAGGGCATACACCCGGTTGGAGTCGCTCGGCGCAATGGAAACGCCGATTTTTCCCAATGGCGATTCGGGGAGTCCGTTTCCTTTCAGGTGTTTCCAGGACGTTCCGCCGTCTCGCGACACATAAACCCCACTGCCGGGACCGCCGCTCGATCGACCCCAGGTTTTGATGACGATCTGCCACATGCCGGCAAACAGGTTCCGTGGGTTATTGGGATCAATGACGATATCCGAGCATCCGGTTTCCGGATTCACAAACAACACGCGTTCCCAGGTTTTACCGCCGTCCAGGGTGCGGTAAACGCCCCGGTCTTCCTGCGGGCCGTAGCAATGCCCCAAAACCGCGGCAAAAACGATATCCGGATTCTTGGGATGGATAACGATGCGTCCGATTCGCCCGGATTTGGGAAGGCCCATGTATGTAAACGTTTCTCCACCATCCGTGGATTTATAAATGCCGTTTCCGATCGATACATTACTGCGGATGAAGGTTTCCCCGGTTCCTGCCCAAACGATGTTGGGATCCGAAGGGGCAATGGCCACAGCGCTCACGGATTGCGCGAGTTGATCATCAAAAACCGGTTTCCAGTTGATGCCGCCATCCGAGGATTTCCACAATCCCCCGGAAGCCGCACCGGCAAAGCAGATATTATGATTTCCCGGTACTCCGGTTACAGCAATGACCCGGTTTCCCTGCGGCCCGATGTGACGGTAATGCATCTGATCAAACATCGCGCTGTCGATCGAGAAAAGGGTCGAGGCAGATAAAATGACTAAACCTAGAAATAATAAAATGAAAGGAGTGACTCCTCTTTTTTGGTCCAACAATTTGTACCTCCTGGTTGGTTGATTTTTTTATTTTAAGAAACGATTGTATGCCGATGATTATCGAATAAAAAATAGTACTATTATTTTAAATAAAATAAAAGGATATTTCAACTGCTGCCATGCATGCTTTTCTTTCTTTTATTTTTTTAAAAAAAAGCCCGTTGACTTAGAGTGATTTTAATTTATAATAAGACTTCATAAAGGAGCCCCATATGTTTGAACACGAAATCGAGACAGGAAAGCAGGCCGTTATCGAAAGTATGCGACTTTGCCGGATCATTCAACAGGAATTAACCCAGGGCGATTCGATTACCAAATCGGATAAGAGTCCCGTAACCATCGCAGACTTTACGTCCCAGGCGATTATTTGCCGAACCCTGGCCGAACGTTTTCCCCATATTCCCATTGTTGGCGAAGAACACTCCGGAATTCTGCAAAAACCGGAACACAGCGACAATGTCACCAAGATTTGGCATTACATCGAAACCGATGACACCATTCGGCGAATCTTGAATCGCGACAACCTGTTTGCCAGTATCGATTTGGGAAACGGTGAACCCAATGACCGCATGTTTTGGACATTGGATCCGGTAGACGGCACCAAGGGTTTTTTAAGAGGGGAACAATTTGCGGTGGCTCTGGCATTGATCATGGACGGAAAAGTTCAGGTCGGAATATTGGGGTGCCCGAACCTATCATTACCCGGACAGCATTCGGCACAGGGTTATTTACTGTATGCGGTTAAGGGAGAAGGCACACGGGTGGTGAATGTTCAAACCGGCAGCGAATGGAAAACCGAGATTTCAGCCATCCGCAACCCGGAGAAAATGCGATTTGTGGAGAGTTACGAATCCTCCCATGGAAACATGGACATGCAATTGCAGATTGCCCGGGCGCTCAAACTGGAAGGGGACCCCGTGCAAATGGACAGTCAGGTCAAGTATGGCGTTTTGGCGACCGGGAATGCGGAGATTTATTTACGGATACCAAACCCCAAAACTCCGGATTATAAAGAAAAAATATGGGATCATGCAGCGGGGAGTTTAATCGTTGAAGAAGCGGGTGGAATTGTCACCGATATTTTCGGAAAGGAATTGAATTTTAATACCGGTAAGACATTAAAAAATAACAAAGGGATATTTGCGAGCGTGCCGTCGATTCACAGTCGGATTTTGGAAATGATTCATTCCATGGCCTGATACACAAAAAAAAGAGACGTAGCACGCGACGTCGCTACAAGCCAATTAGCCCACGTTACACAAATTATTATACAATCTCAAAAAAGCAGAACCTTTCTTATTATTTTTCGTTTATATAATAATATATAATAATTAACTGAAACCATTATAAGGAGAAAAAAATGAAAATGCTTCTTCCTATTTTAATTATATTGGGTTTTGTGGCCATATTTTGGATCTTTCAGGGACTGGGATGCACCGCGTTTGCGTTCGGTAAAGAGGATGTGATCGACCGATCGTTTACGGTCGGCGATGGGGGAGTGTTGACCGTGGATGTCGGTTTCGGCTCCATTGAAGTCAATTCTGCTTCGGGCAATGCGGTCAAGGTCAAGGTCATTCGGAAATTGAATACCTTAAGCGAAAAAAAAGCCAAAGAGGTTTTAGCCGATCATAAAATCGATATCAACCAATCGGGGAATCATGTCTCGGTAATCAGTGAGTCCGAACATCAGGGCATATGCTCATGGTTTAAGAATCATAATATTCAGGTTAAATATATCGTGACGATTCCCGTGAAATACAATCTTGATTTGAAGACTCGGGGGGGAAGCATCAAGGTCGGCGATGTGGAAGGGGCCGTGAAAGTGAAAACATCCGGCGGGAGTTTGATGTTCGGTAATATCACCGGCACCATTGACGGAAAAACATCGGGCGGCAGTATTCAGGTGAATAAATGTACCGGAAGTTTAAGAGTCGATACATCGGGCGGGAGTATCGATATCGTTGAAGCCATGGAAACGGTGAATGCCGAAACGTCCGGCGGTTCGATCTCTGCGGCCATTACAGGGCAGCCCAAAGGCGATTGCACACTGGGTACATCCGGGGGGTCGGTCAGTGTCCGACTTGCCAGGGAAATCAAAGCGGATGTGGATGCAAAAACTGCCGCCGGGCATGCGAGGATCGATCTTAATTTTCAGGGTCAGGTTGATCGAAGCCGAATCAATGGAAAAATCAATGGCGGGGGACCGATGCTGAAGATCCGTACAGCCGGTGGAAGTATCAGCATCAAGCAAATATAAATGACAAGTATAAAAAATCAAGGAGAAAAAGAATGAAACGAATATATCCTGCGTTCGGTGTATTGGGGATGGTCGTCCTATTTTTGGCTTTTCAGGGATGCGGATGTTCGACGCATGGGTTCGGGCGCGACGATGTTCTCGAAAAATCGTTCACCGTTGGAGACGGTGGCACGCTGACCATGGATGTCCGCTCGGGCGCGATCGAAATCGATTCCGCGCCGGGTAATACGGTAAAAATCAAGGTTATCCGTCACGTGAGTACGTTAAGTGAACGAAAGGCCCGACGCATTCTGGACCGAAACCCGATCCGTATCGAGCAATCGGGAAATAATGTCTCGATCAAAGGCGAGTCGGAAAATCATGGCCTGTTTTCATGGTTGAGGAATTACAACCTGCGGGTAAAATATATCATCACGGTTCCGGCCAAAACCAATCTGGATCTGGAAACCGCGGGCGGCAGCGTTAAGGTCGGGAATATCGAAGGGAATGTAAAAGCAACAACCGCCGGTGGGAGTTTAAGGTTTGGGACGATTAAAGGAACCATCGATGGCGAAACCGCCGGTGGCAGTATCCACGTGGAAAAATGCACCGGGGATGTCAATGTCGAAACCTCCGGCGGCAGTATTCGGGTAGAAGATGCCATGGGAACGGTGAATGCCGAAACGGCGGGCGGTTCGATTACGGTTGCCCTTACCCAACAACCCAAAGGCGATTGCACGCTGGATACCTCCGGAGGTTCCATTCATGTTCGGCTGATAAAGGATATCAATGCGGACGTGGATGCGGAAACCAGTGGCGGCCATGTCTCCATTGACCTTAACTTTCAGGGAAAAAAGGATCGAAACGAAATCAAAGGGAAAATCAATAACGGAGGACCGAAATTAGAACTCCATACCTCCGGTGGCAGTATCCATATCGAACAAATATAACGATTTCTCCCTCACCCATCTTCGGGAGAAGGTATTTTTTAAGGGGAATTCTGTAGGGCGCACCGAGTGGGTGCGCCTGACTTTCCTTCATTATCGGGATGAATTGGAAAGGACCGATAGGGGTATAGACGAATGCGGGCGCACACACGGGTGCGCCCCTACCAAAGTGGCCGACCGATCACTCATTCTGTAGGGGCAGATCTGCGTATCTGCCCCCAATCCTTGTGCTCTAACTTCAAACCCGGACCTTGTTATTTTTTAATTTTTTTGACTTGGAAAGGGTTTTATTTATAATGAACGTTTATAATTATTCATATCATGATTCATAGGAGCACAAGATGTTTGAACAGGAACTTGAAATAGGTAAACAAGCCGTGATCGAGAGTATGCGGCTTTGCCGGGAAATTCAGCAGGAATCGCTCGGCCGGTCTTCGATTAAAAAACTGGATAAATCACCCGTTACTATCGCGGATTTTATATCTCAGGCGATCATATGCCACGCATTAACCGAGCATTTTCCTCGGATTCCCATTGTCGCCGAAGAGCACTCCGGGGTGTTGCGAAAATCGGAGCATGAGCAATTTGTCAATAATATTTTTTATTTCATTGAAAAAGATAAACCCCTCCGGACATTATTGAATCGAGGGAACCTGTTTCGTACCATTGATTTGGGATGCGGCGAAACCAACACCGACATGTTTTGGGCGCTTGACCCCGTGGATGGTACCCTTGGATTTTTAAGAGGGGCTCAGTTTGCGGTTGCCCTGGCCCTGGTGGTGAAGGGCCGCGTGCACGTGGGAATCCTCGGGTGTCCCCATTTCGAATTACCCGGTCAGCCATCGGCGCAGGGGTATTGTCTCTTTGCCGTTCGGGGGCAGGGCGCGCATGTCTTAAACGTGGAAACCGGCAGGGTTTCGAAAATCGAAATTTCCACGATCCGGGACCCGGCGAACATGCGAATGGTGGAAAGTGTCGAACCCGGGCACGGCGATTTGGACCGGCAATTAAAAATTGCCCGGGCGTTGAAATTGAATGCAGACCCTTGGCCGATTGACAGCCAGGCCAAGTATGGCGTACTCGCGACCGGAAATGCGGAAATCTATTTACGGCTTCCGAAATTGGCCTCCGGCTATAAAGAAAAAATATGGGACCACGCGGCAGGCAGTTTGATCCTGGAAGAAGCCGGAGGAAAAGTCACGGACATGCACGGAAAGGAATTGGATTTTACGCAGGGAAAGACGTTAAAAGCAAACAACGGAATCGTGGCGAGTGTACCTTCCGTTCACCAACTCGTTTTAGAAACGATCAAAGCCGTACCTCCGGTGGTACCGATATTGATCGGAGCGCTTTCGGGAATCACGTTGGCGATCCTGGTGACTGTCGCCATTGACCTGGCAAGGGGAAGAAATCCCTTAGGTTCAATCGGTATCTTAATGATGTTTTTTGTATTGGTGATATTTCTGGTGTTTATCAACAAGAGACACCCTTGATCGGTATGTTGGCCCCACCGTGGGATATTCAAATCGCTTGCTGCAAATCCTCGATCAAATCGTCCACGTCTTCCACGCCCACGGAAATGCGCACCAGGCCCTCCGTAATTCCCATCGAATTCCGCCAGATTTCCGGAACCGAGCCATGGGTCATGGACGCCGGATGAGAGATCAGGCTTTCGACTCCGCCCAGGCTTTCCGCCAGGGAAAAAACCGATACCCGTTCCATCATGGATTTAGCGGCTTCCCATCCGTCCAGTTCAAAGGAAATCATCCCGCCGAATCCCGGTTTGCCGGTCGGGTCCAATTGTTGCTTTTTTGCCAGCTCGAATTGCGGATGCGATTCCAGACCCGGATAAATAACCTTTTTGACTTTCGGGTGTTTTTCCAGGAACCGGGCCACGTCGATAGCATTGGCGTTGTGTTGGCGCATGCGTAACGAAAGGGTTTTGGTGGAACGCAGCGTCAACCAGCAATCGAACGGACTCGGAACCGCGCCGGCTGCGTTTTGAAGAAATCGCAGCCGTTGGGCAAGGTGATCATCATTGACGACCACAATACCCCCGATAATATCGCTGTGACCGTTCAGATACTTGGTGGTGCTGTGAATCACCATATCTGCCCCCAGGGGCAATGGGCGTTGGAAGTAAGGACTGAGAAACGTATTATCCACGACCAGCATCAACTGATTCGCCTTGCAGAATGCCGCCAGCTCGGAGATATCGGATAACCGCAGCATCGGGTTGGTGGGGGTTTCGATAAACACCATGCGGGTATTAAACGCCAAAACCCCTTGAACGGCTTCCAGGTCTGCCGTATCCACGTAATTGAACGAGAGACCGCAGTAGGTCATCACCTGACCGAAATACCGGTAGGTTCCCCCGTAAACATTTTCCGTCACGATCACATGCTCGCCTTGTTTCAGCACGCCCATGATTGCTGAAATCGCCGCCATACCCGAACTGAAAGCCACTCCGTATGTTCCGTCTTCCAGGGATGCCACATTCGCTTCCAGGGCATCGCGGGTCGGGTTTCGGGTTCGGCCGTATTCAAACCCCTTATGAACACCGGGGGATTCCTGCACATACGTGGACGTCTGATAAACCGGCGTAATAATTGCGCCGCTGTAAGGGTCCGGTTCCTGACCGGCGTGAATGGACCGGGTGGCAAATCCTGCGTTGATGTCGGTTTTCTTTTTCATGGTATATTAAGCTCCAATAAATCTGATTTCTGATGGACGTTGATCATTTCGGATCATTTCTTCTCCTTTTTTAAAGAAGACAAATGATGATGGTTTTTCTTTCTCAGGACCGTATGCAGGCACCCCTTTTCCGGATCGAAACAGCGGTTTTGTTTCAACCAGTCATCGGAATAGAACGTGGTTAAATAGTTTTGTCCCGAATCCGGAAACAGGACCACGACCATCCGGTCTGCGGGTAGGTTTTCCGCCACTTTCAATGCCGCGTGAGCCGCCATACCCGAAGAGCCGCCCACAAAGATTCCTTCTTCTCGGGTGATTTGTCTGGCCGTGCAAAAGGATTCCTTATCCGTGACCGTGATCACCTCATCGATGTAATTGAAATCGAGTGTACCGGGGATAATGTCTTCGCCCACGCCTTCCACCTTGTAGGGGTGAGCGGGAACCATCTGCCTCGTATAAAAATAATCTTTGAGGATGGAGCCCAGAGGGTCTGCGCCGATGATTTTCACGTCCGGTTTTTGTTCTTTCAGGAATTTTCCGACCCCGGTGATGGTGCCGCCGGTGCCGATTCCCGCAACAAAGTAGTCGATTTTTCCCCCGGTTTGGGTCCAGATTTCCGGCCCCGTGGTTTGGTAGTGGGTTTCCGGATTGGCCGGGTTAAAGTATTGATTGGCCAGGATGGCGTTGGGTGTTTCGGTCGCCACTTTTTTAGCAACCGAGTAGTAGCTTTCCGGTGAGTCGGGGGGAACCGTTGTGGGAGTGACGATCACCTCCGCGCCGAAGGCTTCGAGGCGACGGATTTTTTCCACGCTCACCTTATCGGGCATGGTGAAGACTGTTTTATAGCCTTTGAGGGCAGCGATCAGGGCCAGGCCTGAGCCCGTGTTTCCCGAAGTGGATTCGACGATTGTGCCGCCCGGTTTGAGGAACCCTTTTTTTTCAGCGTCTTCGATGATTGTGATGGCGATGCGGTCTTTCACGCTACCGCCTGGGTTGAACGTTTCGACCTTGGCCAGAACCGTTGCTTTTATTTTTTGTGTGATGCGGTTGAGTTTGATCATCGGCGTTTCGCCGACTGTTTCCAGGATATTGTTCAGGTAACTTGTTTCCATTTCCAACTCTCAAAATGGGTTTCTCACACGGGTTTCTCACGGAGCCACAGAGGTCACGGAGGTCACAGAGGTTGTGTGTACCCATCACCGGGCATGCTGCCCGGTGATTTTATTTTAAATAAAAAGAGATTCGATTGCAAGACCTGGATTCGACTGTTTTCATTTTTGAAATATAAGATCTTATCACGAAAACAAAAACAACCCAATCAACACTCAGTTTTTGGTTTTTATATGAATCACCACATCTTTTCTTTGGGATTGTCCCTGGCTCCCTTTTCCGATAAATATCAGATGATAGTCACCGATCGAACCGGGACCCGGCTGCCAATAGAAATTCCCTTTATCCAATACCGAACCAACCGGCAACGGCTTCCATCGATCCCCTACCTGGAGATACCCTTCAAAACGCTTCGTCTCGTCATCGGATAACGTAAGCTCAACCCGTTCCAATTCGCTGATCTCAATGTTTACGGTTTCCCCTACTTCCGGAACAACGTCTCCAGACTCTTCGTGTTGACCCGCGGACGCTGAACCGACACGGCTTACGTTACGACCAACGGAATTATTAACGGAAAAATACCGACTCCCGATTCCCGAACAATTTCCGGCACTGTCCGTGACCGTCCAGGCAATGGTGTGAAGACCGTCGCTTAACGTTGTCGTATCCAAATAATAATAACCCATGGCCCCATCGGTATTGGCGTACCCGGGAAACGAACCGGCAATATCGGAACGAAAGATATTATACACCGGATGCCCGACCACCACCCCATCGACCACCACATCGATCGTGGAACCATCCACCGGAATATTATTCGGCTGCGGAGTTAAAGCCCACCCGAAATTGACAAAATCTTTTCCCGATACCGTTTCCCCTGGCCCGGGCGTATCCATGGCACCAAACGGAGTCACGGCATGCGCATTATCGATGGTGACGGTCTTGATGCCGATCGTTCTCACGTTACCCAGTTTATCCGTTGCAATCGCATGAAACGTACAGGCCCCATCCGGCAAGAAGAAAGTTAACAACATATACCCCCAACCGGCTTTGTAATTCCCCGGAACATCCGGGTATGCCGCTTCAATATCCGGCCGAATGCCATCGATAAATAACCCATCCCCGACATAAACCAGGTTTGGTCCGTCTTCCCGGTATAGTCTCAGACCGGCGATTCCGGTATCGGCCAACGCCCACCCGGTTAACGCCATCCCCCCGCTTACCGTCGAACCATCCACCGGAGTCGAAAATTCACCAAATGGCGGCGACACATCCGTATCCTCTTTGACATGGAGGGTTAAATTCAATGCCACCGGCGAATTGATGGCCCCGGCAGCCGAAATATAAACCGTACCATGAACCGTTCCAACGGCAAGATCCGTCGGGTCGATGCTGATGGTTAGCGTTCCGGTACCCGATCCGGATAAGGGCGTCACGGTAAACGGCTCTTCCGGACTACTGACGGTCCAGTTCATCGTTCCCCCGCCTTTCCGGGATATGGCCACTGTTTCGATGGGTACGGTGCTGCTTCCGATAATATAACTCAAATTCACGGATTGACGACTGACCGAAATTTCCGGTGCCAGTCCATAGACAGCCGTTGCAGTCACGTTGGCATCTAATGTGACCGACACCGTGGAAGTGGTTTCTTCGGTGGCCCCAATCCGCCATTTAACAAAAAGATAATCGTTGACTTTTCCAGGCGCCGTGAGAGTAACGGACGTTCCCGTCGGGTAGGTACGGAAGAAATTGGTAATTCCGTTAGTATTTCCATTTTGATCCGCGGGTGAAACACCGATGCTAATGCTTGAAACAGAGGTTGAAGAAACGGCTAATGTAGACAAAAACGTGGCCGTATAATTGGTCGTGATATTTGATTTAACCGGGTCATAAGTGGTCGAAGGGGGACTAAACATATACCCTTTCCGTATCGGGGTAACGGTTCCCGACCACCCGGAATCTACCGTGACCGTGTAAGATCCTTTGGAATCGGTAACCGGATCTTCGGGCAGTCCGTACATTTTAACATCTGAAAGCCCCACGCCATTAAAGAGAACCTGGCCACTTATTTTATACGTTTTCCTGCCGCTGCATTCGTCCTGGTGGTCTTGCCAGTGACCGTTCCAGCGATCCTCGTACTTCGTTAACCACGCCATGACATCGGGATCGGTGACTGAAAGGCAATTATAATTAATAAAAAACTGCTGGATATTTGGTAGATTCACAAAACATGCCGGGATGCTGCCGCTCAATCGGTTATGGTCCAGGCGAAGTTCTCTTAATTGACTCAGGTTGCACAGTTCAGCCGGAATACTGCCGCTCAGCGAATTGTAACTCCCACTGATTTGTTTCAGATTGGTGAGGTTCCCCAATTCAGAAGGAATACTGCCGCTTAAGTGGTTCATACAAAAATCGAGTTCTTTTAACCGGGTTAAATTCCCTAATTCGGCAGGGATCTCACCGCTCAGGTTGTTTATGGCCAGGGTAAGCGTTTCCAAATTATGGAGATTACCCAATTCCGGGGGGATGGTGCCGCTAATACCGGTGTTCATTATCGAGAGGAATGTTAATTTACCGAGATTTCCCAATTCTTTCGGAATATTACCGCTTAAGTTTCTTCCATCCAACTGAAATCGCTCCAAATTCTCAAGATTTCCCAACTCTTTGGGAATATTACCGGTGAATCCCCCCCACAATCCAAACCAAAACAATTGTCTGAGATTCCCCAAACTCGCCGGAATGCTGCCACTGAGCTGGGAGCCACCCACGACAAGCCATCGCAGATCGCTGAGATTTCCTAAACTCGACGGAATGCTGCCCGCTATTTTGCTGCCGGCAATGGTTAGATATCGCAGGTGACTGAGATTACTTAACCAGGACGGAAAGGTGCCGCTCAATTCTTCATTTGATCCAAGATTAAGAACCATCAATCCACTGAGATTACCGAGTGAAGGCGGAATCGACCCTCTCAGGTCATTGTATGACAAATCCAGATAGGTTATCGCACTGCTGAAATTACCCAATTCAGACGGGATGGATCCGACCAGGTGATTGTCGTACATGGCAATCTGGACCACCTGATCGTTTTCGACCCGTACGCCATACCAGGTGCCTTCGGTTCCCGGCATGGCAAATCCATCGGTATGAAGCGGCGGTAATTTCCATCCCGCATGATGGTTCCAGTTATCGCCTCCGGTGCTGGTATACAAAGCGATTAATGCCGTCCGTTCCTGTTCGGGTATCGCTCCCCAAAGAAGACCGGATAATTGAAATAAAATTAAACAGAGAATAAAAATAGGAAAGGAAACCTTCTTCATTTGAGACCTCCTCTACTGATCCTGACAATTGTAATGAAATCAAATTTTTTTTGCAAATAAAATAAAAAAAAATTTTCGCATCAATTAATGAACGGGGCGAAACCACGGATTCGCCCAGGGAGTTTTTCATCAAGATAATTATCATCGGGCGATTCGCGAATCGCCCCTACAAATTAAGAGAAGAGACGTTGCACACAACGTCTCTATGATTCCACCTTGAACGCACCGAGCAATGCATCAATGCATTGCTGCCATCTCAATTCGACTTCTTCATGGGGATCGCGGTAAATTTCGGTTTCCTTAAAAAGATAGTCGAAGTTGTCTTTCTTGTTGATATCGTAATAGTTTTCCAGGATGGTCAGAAAAAGGGATTTGCCGAATCGTCGCGGGCGGATGAAGAATAAGTAACGCCCTTTTTTTTCAATATTTCGAATAAACCCGGTTTTGTCCACATAATAATACTCGCCTCGCCGAAATTGATTGAAATCGAAGATTGCATAGGGAATTTGTTTTATTGCTTTTTCTTCGCTCATAAGGGTATGGTAAATGAAAAAACCGGAAATGTCAAGTCAAGACAATTAGCCGTTGGGCGCTTCAAAATTTTTTATTGCTTTTGACCTTCCAAAAGCGTAAAATTTTCAAGGAATTAAATTTTCTTCAAATTCTTCTGGGAGAAAATATGGTATTTGTAGGCGTTAACTGGGGCGTTGAGAAGCTTTGGCGTCAGGTGCATTATAACAAGGATGCAATACTCCACCTCATCCCCCAAGGGCAATTTATGCTAAACCAATGAATAAAAATAAATTACACTAAAGGAGGAGTTCAATGAACAAAAAAAATTTTTGTACGTTTTTAATTCTTATCCTGAGTTTTAGCTTTATCAGCGCTGATAAGCGATTTGATGAAGGAATTGAAGTTAATGTTAAGAAGTCCGGCGGTATAACAATTAACGTTAATACGAGTGATATCCACCAATCAGGGCTGATAAATTTTACACATAACAAAAATAAAGGCGCTCAAATCTCATACTACCCGAAACCAGATACTCTTATTTTCAGCAACAACCTTGGTTGGGATGCCTATCTAACAAGTAAAGGAAATTTTTGTATTGGCGGGTACAGCGAGGAATGGGCCCTAGATAGAGGAGCAATGAGGCGGTTGATGGTTTCAGGTTGCGGACAGAAAAATCCCAAAGGCCAACCAATTGTAATGGATATTGCCAGGTTTCAAGGGACTGACAGTTGGATAGATTTTGATAGAGACGGAGAAACGATAACCGGAAAAAGGGATTTGGTTTTTAGAACTTCCGGCACAGAGGAGGTTTTACGTCTTACAGCAGATGGAAGAATACAATATAAAGGGAACGATATACATGCTGACTATGTTTTTGAGTCGGGGTACAAACTTCCGACGATGGAAGAACAAAGCGGTTTCATGTGGAAAAACAAGCACTTACCGGCTGTTCCTGCAAGAGGCATTGACATGAAAGGAAATGAGATGATTGATATAGGAGCGCATACTCGTGGAATCGTTGAAGAATTGGAAAAAGCTCATATTTATATTGACCAGTTAAATAACGAGGTTTCCGAGTTAAAGAAAAGGCTGCAAAAGCTTGAACAGGAACAAAGAAGTAGGTAATTATTGGAAAAGTTTGGAGGGGGTCAATTCTTGCATTTCAACATGTTATAAAGCAAGACTTGCCCCCAAGCCCTTCCAAGATTGCGGTGTGATTATTCCGTAGGGGCAGACCCGCGTGTCTGCCCGAATGTGCGCCAGGAAACAGGGCGCACACATGGGTGCGCCCCTACAGAACTTTCCCAACCGGTTTCAGGAATACAGATGCACGTTTGAACGCACCGAGCATGATACACGTCTCCCCAAGGAGATGAGATTGAAAATGCGTATTGACAATAGGGAATTAAACGTATATATTTTATTATCGGAGGATATTATGAACGTTAACATCACACCCGGTTTCACTTCAATCCTATCATCCCAGTTCATTTTTTCCTCGAATTATATATTACTTCCATTGAATAATGATGTCAATCGATCCGGGATCAAGTTTCAAGATTACGGTGTTATTATTCGGTAGGGGCAGACCCGCGTGTCTGCCCGAATGTGCACCAGGAAAAACAGGGCGCATCCATGGGTGCGCCCAATCCTTTTTTCACATACACACCGGTTTAAGACAGACTCAATCCACCTCGGCCTTATAAACCATTCGATTCCAAACTGAAGAATATTGTTTCATTTCGATTGACAAAAAATGAAAATCATTCTATCCTTAAAATGGAACTTAAGGAGCATAAATGGATTTTATAAGGGAAATACAAAAAGTAGAAGGAAATTCTGTGACTGTTCGTCTTCCTGAAAATTACAGGTTCAAGGAAGTCGAGGTGCTCATCTTGCCTTTTAAAGAAATTGAAGAGAGCGAGCACGATCATCATTCGCGTTCGTTTGAATCATTGAAACTCATTTCCATAGATACCCGGAATTTCAAGTTTAATAGGGAAGAGCTGTATGATCGATAATGTATTTATAGATACAAACATTCTGGTTTATCTTTACTCGAATTCGGAGGAACAAAAAAGCATTAATCAAATTTCTTCCTTTCCAGATTCTGCCGGATCTCTTTCCGTAAGTTTTTTAACTCTTTTTCAATATCCAATTTCTCAAACCTTTGTTCTCCCAAATTCCCCTTACGCTGATGGGCTCCTTTTTTTGGGTTTTGGCTGTGAATAATATATATTCAATAAATTGCTGTATTTCATCCAGTCTATTTGCCGGCACGAATGCTAATTTAACCATAATCTCTATTTTTTTATGCTGCACAGCATTCATGGTATCCTCTTCATATCAGTATTATATTTTAAAAAAAATTAAATTTCAAGATACGACTACGGGTATCGGCAATTAAGTCCAATGAATAAATCAATTGATATCATTGGGCGGTTCGCGAATCGCCCCCTTTTTCATGTGAGGCGAAAATTGAGAATAGGCGGTGAATTTTGGACCTCAAGACACTTGAAAGATTTACACGTTTTTGATATGATATAGTATAAGGAAGCTCAAAATGCCAGATAAAAAGGAAAGAAAAGGCAAGAACAATCTGAAAAACAAGTATGACTCCGCTTGGAAGGAAGTCCTTAAAAAACTCTTCAAGGATTGCCTGGAATTTTTCTTTCCCGATATCCATAAGTCCATCGATTTTACCAAAGAAGTCGTTTTCCTGGATAAAGAACTCAAGGAAATTTCCCCGCATAGCAGCCAAAGCGATCGCGTGGCTGATATCCTGGCAAAGGTCCATCTTCTCAAGGACGACAAAATAGCTTATATCGGCTTGATTCTTCATGTCGAGGTCCAGGGTCAGCAGGAAATCGAATTCATGGATCGGATGTTTACCTATTATTACCGGGCATACGATAAAGAAAAGAAAGAGAAAATACCCGTCATCAGTCTGGCAATCTTAACCGATGGCAACCCCAATTTCAGGCCCGATACCTTTCATTTCCAATTTTGCGGTTTTGAAATCCGAATGAAGATACCGATTGTGAAAATACTGGATTATAAATCAAAAGAAACGTTAATCGCAAAACTGGAAACCTCTCACAATCCGATGGTAATGGTTGTCAAAGCGCAGTTAAAGAGTATCGAAGTTCAGGGATCTGATAACCAGAAGAAGTTTGAAGTCACCAAGGAATTGATGCGTGAATGTGGCCGCAAAGGTTATAGCAGAAAAGAGATTCGGATCATGTTTCGCTTTTTCGAATGGGTCATCCGATTGCCAGAAGAATACAATAACCGGCTAAATGCCGTTTATAAAGAAGTCGAGGAGGAAACCAAAATGGAATTTTTAACATCATTTGAAAGAGTCGCAATGAAAAAAGGTAAAAAGAAAGGAAAAGAAGAAGATGCCCAAAAGATGCTCAAGAAAGGATTTGATATCAATACGATAATTGAAATAACAGGACTGAAAAGAAAAAAACTCGATGAAATAAAAGCCTCCATGCATTGAGGATGCTTGGTTCAACGGGAATTGGACACCAGTTAAACGACTAAGAGATTAAAAAAACAAACCTTGTTTTGAATCTCAACAATTTAATGTTTGTTGTGAAAATTCAATTTTCTTCCCTTTTTGGAATGCCTGATTGTTGCAGTTAAATACCTGTATTTCTTCGCGATCCATTTGCTTGTTTTTTTATTTTTAGATACAAATTCAATTCCAATTTTACCTCCATAAAAGGCCAATATAAAGCACTTTCAAAATAATTTATTTTTTTGGCGGTGAATCATGGTTATCATTGCAGGAGTTCTTTCTTAAAAGAAAATCTTTACTGTGGTATAATTCGGTATTTCCCGAAAGGCAGGTCCAAAATGAATGCAAATCCACACGTTGATTGCGTTGATTCCAATTTTAAGTGGGATGAGTTGTTGGGGCGTATCGGCAGACAAAATGTGATCCCTGTTTTGGGTCCCGGACTGTATTGGGCCCGAACTCCCGATGAAGGCGATGTCCTGTTATATCCTTATTTGGCGAAACACGTCGCCCAAAAAACCGGACTTTCTCTCTGCGAAGGGCAAACCTCTTTCGCCGCGGTTGTGTTTCATTACCTGGAACAACACCCCGATGACTACCTGGGCGTGAGCGATATCCTGAGGGATATTTTAAAAACCGTTATTCCCGTTCCCGAAAGTCCGTTATGGAAAATCGCCCGCATCCGATCGTTTCCCCTGATCATCACCACCACCCACGATGAATTCCTGGAACAGGTTTTGGCCGGAGTTCGGGATTATCCGACAACGGCTGTTCATTATACAGTTGCCGATAAAAGCAGGCATGGCCTTAACGCATCGTTATTTCAGGATTTAAAAGAAGGGAAACGGTCGCTGGTTTACCATATTTATGGCACTGCGGAACACAGTGTTGCGCCTTCCTACACGGAAAAAGATATTCTGGAAACGGTCGTGACCCTTCAAAAAGATATTGAAATGGAACCGGAGAATCCGTTTTTTCAGGAATTAAAAAACAGCAGTTTACTCTTTATCGGGTGTGGGTATGACGATTGGCTGTTTCGTTTCTTTATCCGAGCCATGACCAATAAACCCTACGAATGTCACAGTAGGAGTCAAAGCCGTTCGTTTATCGGGGATGATTTTGAAGCCTTTCATTGCGGCGGGTTACCCGGTTTTTTAAAAGCGCATGCGGCAGAAGTGTATTATTCCGGCGGGAATACCGGATTCGTTGACGAACTATTTCATCGCCTGTCTGAGAAGTATCCCCAAAAGGTCATTGAACCGGACCGGTTTCCGCGACATGTCATGATCAGTTTTCATGGGAAAGATCGCGACGCAGCCAGGCAATTGGCAACGAATCTCTCGGCTGACGGTATCCAGGCATGGCTGGACGAGCGGGAATTAAGAATCGGGAATGAAGTAAATGAGGAAATTATCCGGGCAATTTCCCGATGCGCAGTGTTTATTCCTATTTTGTCCCAAAATGCCCGGGAACTCCATTCCGCTGACGGGCGCAGTGTGAAGTACCATATCCGGGAATGGGAATGGGGCTTTGGACAGTATACGAAGGGGCAAAATCCACGCCGCATTATGCCTGTAAAAATCGATGATACAGCCTGGATGTATGGAATTTTTGAGAACCTATACTATCTTTCCATACCGGGCGGAAAGCGGGGAGAAGGGTATTTCGATTTATCGGAGGAGTTGCGCAAATATTTAGGTGACCCCAGAAACGGAGAACGATCATGAGCCAGGAAAAACGAATCAATCCGTTTAAAGGTCTTTATTCGTATGAAGAAGAGGACAAAGATATCTTTTTTGGAAGGGATAACTTATCGAAGGAATTATTCAATCTCGTGACATTGAATGGGTTAACCCTGGTATTTGGGAAATCCGGGATTGGCAAAACCTCACTGCTTAATGCCGGATTGTTTCCATTGCTTCGAGAAGCGAATTTCCTGCCGGTACGACTGCGGTTGGATTATTCCTCTTCCGGTTCGGATTTACTGGATCAGATCAAGCAGGAGCTTCAAAAGGAATTGAAGGAAAAAGGGATCATCGAACGGGACAAGGGAGGCGCGGAACTCGCATCGCCTTTTGGAAAAGAAGAAACGTTATGGGAGTATTTTCACCGGGTGGATCATGTAACCGGGGATGGAAATCCCGTAACCCCGGTATTGGTTTTCGACCAGTTCGAAGAATTATTTACCCTGGGGAAAGAGCATCCCCAACGGGAGCTGCTGATCGATGCATTGAGTGACCTCATTGAAGACCAGATACCCGCGGCGGTCAAGGAACGGATATTAAAACGCGAAGGGGTATTTCACTATTTAAGGTCCCAGGTTGCGGTGCGGGTAGTATTTGGTTTGCGGGAGGATTATCTTCCTCATATGAACGCATTGAAAACCCGTATTCCCTCCATTCACCGGGTCATGTTCCGGGTGATTCATTTGAATGGTATCCAGGCATGTGAAGTGATGGACAAAAGCGGGGCGTTTACCCATGAAGGGATTAAGCAGGATATTTTGCGTCAGTTTGACCCCGTTGACCTGGAACCCGGTCAAACGGTTGTCCCTGAAAAATTGGAAGTCGAACCCGCGTTATTGAGTTTATTGTGTTACCAGGTATTTGAGCAGGGAGTGGAGACGCTTTCTGTAAAGGATAAGGATGTGATGCTTTCCGAGTTTTATGACCGGGTCTTGTCGCAGTTGCCGCGGGGCAATGAGTTGGCCCTATGGATCGAAGATCATTTGTTGACTGAAGGGGGGTTTCGTACCCCGTTTTACCTGGAACGCAGCATGGAATTAAGAAAAAGCGTAGAGGCAGCCATCGATCAAAAGCTTCTCCGGAAATTGCATATTGGAGAAAAGGAGCATGTGGAAATCATCCACGATGTTTTGGCGCCCGTGATCAGCGAACGGCGGAACCGGAGGCTGGAGCAGAAAAAGCGGTTGGAGATGGAGAGGGAATGGCGGCGCAAACGGGTGATTACCAGGATAATTTCCGTGGCCTGTGTCATTGCCATTGCTTTGACAATCGTTGCATTCATCCAGAAAGACCGGGCGGATGAACAATATAGAAATTCCCTCGTTCTTCGATTGGCATCGGAATCCAGCCTGGCGCTGATCACCGATAATGTGAAAGCCATTCGTCTGGCAGAGGCAGCCTATAAAATCGGGGGCCCTCATCCGGCACCGGCAGTGATGCGGGCGCTGAGTGAAGCAGCCTATTCGACCCGAGAACATCCATTTTATACGGCCGATTTCAAGGGGCATACAGATTGGATAAGTAGTGCAGCATTTTCTCCTGGCGGCCAGCGGATTCTTACCACTTCTTCAGATAAAACCGCAAAGCTGTGGGACCTGAAGGGACATCTTCTCACCGATTTCAGAGGACATAAAAAGACTGTAATGAGCGCAGTGTTTTCGCCCGATGGCAAGCAAGTTCTTACCGCATCTTTGGATGGAACCGCGAAACTCTGGGACTTGAACGGCCATCTCCTCGCCGATTTAAAGGGGCATAAGGGGCCTGTAATTAGTGCGGTGTTTTCCCCCGATGGTCAGCAGATTCTCACGGCGTCGCAGGATAGAACCGCAAAACTATGGGACGTAAACGGGAAACTTCTCGCCGATTTGAAGGGGCACACGAATATCGTAATTAATGCGGCCTTTTCCCCCGACGGTCGCCGGATTCTCACTTCGTCATGGGATCAAACCGCAAAACTCTTTGACCTGAATGGGCATCTTCTCACCAATTTCAAGGGCCACAAGTCTTTTTTAAATCATGCGGTGTTTTCACCCGATGGAGAGCAAATTCTCACCGCGTCGTGGGATTTCACGGTCAAACTCTGGGACCTGAACGGACATCTTCTCACCGATTTAAAGGGATATGAAAATATTATACACAACGCGGTATTTTCCCCCGATGGCAAGCAGATTCTTACCACATCTGCTGAAACTGCCAAACTCTGGGACTTGAAGGGCCACCTTCTCACCGATTTCAAGGGACATACGGGAGCGGTAAGAGATGCGGTATTTTCACCCGATGGTAAGCAGATTCTCACGGCGTCGAGTGATCATAACGCCAAACTCTGGGACCTGAACGGCCAGCTCCTGACCGAATTCAGGGGACATAGGTATGCTGTAACCAGCGCGGTCTTTTCACCCGACGGCCAGCGGATTCTTACCACGTCAATGGATAAGACCGCCAAACTATGGAACTTGAAGGTGGATTTATTGACCAATTTAAAGGGGCATAGAGGTAAAATCAACAGCGCGGTCTTTTCGCCCAACGGCAAATACATTCTCACCGCTTCCTGGGATCATACCGCTAAACTCTGGGACGTGAAGGGAAATCTCCTGACCGATTTTAAAGGGCTCAAAGATCGGGTAAATAGCGCCGAGTTTTCGCCCGACGGCCGACTCATCATCACTTTATCTTTTAATAAAACCATATATATATGGGATTTAAAAGGACATCGCCTAAAAAATATAAAGTGGTGGTGGCATATCAGGGATGGAGTAATCAGAACGGTCTTTTCGCCCAACGACAAATACATTCTCACCGCTTCCTGGGATAATACCGCCAAACTCTGGGACTTGAACGGCCAGCTTCTCGCTGATCTAAAGGGGCATACAGATCGTGTAAACAGTGTGGCCTTTTCTCCCGACGGGAAAAAGGTCGTGACGGCGTCTTCGGACGGAATCGCCATCCTCTGGCCCACACCGAAAGGCATCATGGATTGGCTGAAAACCGCCCCCATCCCGAAACTCACCCAGCAAGAAAAAGAAGAACTGGGCATTGCGGATTTTAAATTGGATTAATATTTAATTCGATTAAATGGATTGCATTTCGCATTCAATTGTATCCGCACTAAAATCTTGCTCATGTGGCCACACGATTCCACAAAAGGCCGGCTTTACCAATTCGAAAAAATTTTTGTCCTTTAACTCGGTAAAAATCCCTTTTTCAAGGTATGGTTTTACGTCGAAGAGTCCTTCTTTCCCATTGGATAATCGGACATGCAATATATAATCTTCTTTTGCTTTAACACTATTTACTTTTATCATTGTTAATCACCTTATTTTAATGGCTCAATCTAACATAGATAGAAGCATTTTTCAATCTTAATCCCTAAATTCCAGCATTCGCATTTAAGAAACGTAGGGGCAGACCCGCGTGTCTGCCCGAATGTGCACCAGGAAAACAGATGCACGTTTGAACGCACCGAGCACGGGCACCGGTCCCACGTCGGGGATTCTTTATTCGGTAGGGGCAGATCTGCGTATCTGCCCGCGTGTTCGATGTGGTTTTCGTAAAAGGTAATAAGAAAACATAAAGAGGGGGCGAATCCGTCGATTCGCCCCTACAAAAATTTGATCCTATGTCCCAATACCCCAAATCCCCCAATCCTTCCTTTAAAGAAAATCTTTACTGTGGTATAATTTGGCTTACTTCCGAAGGAATGCCTAAAAATGAATGCATATCCATGCGTTGACGTCGTTGATTCTTATTTTAAGTGGGAGGACAATCATGTGCCCGGAAAAACAAATCCATCCGTTTAGCGATCTTCATCACGATGAAGAAAAGGACAATCCATGGCATCGCAAGCCAATGGTTACCGGAATCCTTTCCGTAACCTGTATCATCGCCATTGTCTTGGCGATCGTTTCATTTGTCCAAAAGAACCGGACAGAAGACCGGTACAATGAAGCGATCAGGCAAAAGAAAGAAGTGTACTTGCAAAAATTAAAAGCAGAACAAAACGCCAATTCGGCTTATTTGGAAAAAGAACGGGCCGATGAAGAAACGGTCCAACAAAAACTAAAAGCAGCCGAAAACGCCCAACTCGCCAATACTCAAAAAAACCGGGCAGATGATCAATACCGAAACTCCGTCAGCCTCCGACTGGCATCGGAATCCAATCTGGTTCTCCCCATCGATAATATCAAAGCGATCCGTCTGGCAGAAGCGGCTTATCGCATCGGCGGTCCTCATCCGGGACCGGCAGTGCTTCGCGCACTGAGCGCGGCCGCCTATTCGACCCGCGAGCGTCCGTTTTATACGACGGATTTCAAGGGACATACCAATGGCGTCAACAGCGCGGTCTTTTCTCCGGATGGAACCAAAATCCTCACCGCATCGGACGATCACACGGCCAAACTCTGGGACGTGAACGGACACCTTCTCTCCGAATTCAAGGGCCATACGGAACCGGTGACCCGCGCAATTTTTTCCCCGGACAGCCAACGCATTCTCACCTCTTCCTATGATTATACGGCCAAACTCTGGGATATCAACGGACAACGATTAACCGAATTCAAAGGCCATAAGGATTGGATCGCGGGCACGGCCTTTTCACCCGATGGTCAGCGGATTCTCACCGCGTCCTGGGATAACACCGCCAAACTCTGGGACCTGAACGGCCAACTTCTCACCGATTTCAAAGGCCATACGTCCCTGGTCAACAGCGCCGTCTTTTCTTCCGACGGCCAACGCATCCTCACCGCCTCCAATGATCAAACCGCCAAACTCTGGGACATCAATGGACACGTTCTCGCCGATTTCAAAGGCCACACGGATTGGGTGACCGGCGCGGTATTTTCCCCCGACGGCAAGCAGGTTCTCACGACGTCAAAGGATAATACCGCCAAACTCTGGGACCTGAACGGAAAACTTCTGGCCGATTTCAGGGGCCATAAGGGGCTTATCAACCGCGCGATGTTTTCACCCGATGGCAAGCGAATCCTTACCGCATCGGTTGATAATACCGCCAAACTCTGGGACGTGAACGGGCATTTGCTCGCCGATTTAAAGGGACATAACGGTGACGTCATCAGCGCCGTTTTTTCCTCCGACGGAAAAACCATGGTGACAGCGTCTTTGGACGGAACAGCCATCCTCTGGCCCACACCGGAAGGAATCATGGCGTGGCTGAAAGCCGCGCCCATCCCGAAACTCACCAAAAAAGAAAAAGAAGAACTGGGGATTATCGGTTTTAAATTGGATTAGAAAACGGGGCGACACTGAGGGGGCGAACCCTTCCCTGTAGGGGCAGAACCTGCGGGTCTACCCGAATGTGCGCCTTAACCCATCTTGTGAATCATCACGAAACACGGTATAATTTTTCTTCAAACGTTTTAACATTCATACGGCGATACCACCAAAAAGGAGTTTATTGATGACAGTTTTTAATTCATACGAAGATGCGAAGCGTGCAGAAGCCTATGCCCAACTGGAGTTTCCGGATACCTATTACCTGGCATATCGGGATTTACCCGCAATCATTTCCGAACATACCCGGGGAAGAAAAGCCATTGATTTCGGATGCGGCGCCGGACGTTCCACCCGATTCCTCGAAAAACTGGGATTCGATGCGGTCGGGGTCGATATTTCCGAAGATATGATCAAGAAAGCCAAAGAAATCGATCCGAATGGAAACTACCACCTGATCGAAGAAGGCAACCTGAGCCAATTCGAAGATAACGGTTACGATCTGATTCTGTGCGCCTTTACATTTGATAATATCCCTTCAGCAGAACAAAAGATCAACATATTAAAGGAATTCAAACGCCTACTGAAAAACGACGGCCGAGTGGTTAACCTGGTGTCGGATCCTCAAATCTATGTCAATGAGTGGGCATCGTTTTCAACCAAAGACTTTCCGGAGAATAAACTGGCAAAGAGCGGAGACAAGGTCAAAATCATTATCACCGCGATCGACGACAGCCGACCGGTCGAAGATTTGGTTTGCACGGATGCGGATTATCAAGAGATCTTTCAAAAAGGCGGATTCGATATCCTCCAAACCCATAAGCCGCTGGCCAAAGAAAGTGAACCCTATGCGTGGGTCAATGAAACGCGGATTAACCCCTGGGTGATTTATCTATTGAAAAAAACGAGTGAGGGATAACGATCCGTCTTAGACGCGCTTGATGATGACCAGCGCCACGTCGTCCGAAGGTTTGGCAAATTTCAGGATATCCTCTTTAACCCGGGAGTAAATCTCCCGGGCGGTTCCGGTTTTTGCCTCTCTTAGAATCGATTCGAGCCGGTCGGGAAAATAAAACTCTTCACTCTCGTTGTAATGATCCATCAGCCCATCGGTATACAGAATCAGGATATCATTCATTCCCATCAATTCGATATCATTGACGTTATATTTTTTTTTATACCCCAATCGACTGAAATTGCGGCGCGAATCCAGATCCGCATCGGACGGCAGCATCCCCATCGGTGGATAATGAATGACCTGATCCCGACATATTTTGATTAATTTATTGAGTTTATACGAGAAAACCACAGGCATGGGATGACCGGCATTGAGAAAACGGAAATTCCCATTGTCCCATATTTCGCCGTAAATCAAGGTGATGAATTTCGAGAAACTGGATGAATTGTAAAACCGGGTATTCAAACTCTCAAATAACCCGGCCGTGACTTCCCCATGCTGTTTCAATTCGTACTGAACGCCGATAAGAAACGCCTGATGCAGCATGGCCGAAAGCATGGCATCCGTGATTTTGTGACCGGAGACATCCGCGACCAGAACCCCGGCGCGGCGTTTGTTTAATTTGAGTTTTTCCACGACTTCGGAAAGCCCCCGTTTCTCCGCATGCGCAATGCGCCGGTCCAGGTCATACCGTTGGTTAAAATCCACGTAAATAATATGGTCCCCACCCACCAGGGTGTTATACGGAATAACCCCGCCAAACATATCGATTCCGTTTAAATGAGGAATCTCCCCGGACGAGGGTTTGATGTATTTGATAATGTCCTGGAAATTCTCAATCTCCTTGAGAAGGAAAAGCGTGTCGTTCAACCTGTCGCTGCTTAAAATCTCGTTACTTTCTTTCATCGTTCCATAATCAGTTTACTTGTAAATTATATACTAAAATTTCTGTTTTTTAAAGACCGTGTCACGCGCATGAGGGAATTGTTTTTATTCTCAAACTTTGGTAAGATATGGTTTAAAATCGGCAAATGCGGAAAATCAAAAAGGAAGTGATGCCATGAGCACAAAAGATCAGGACAAAAAAGGGTACTCATTTTTATTGGATCCGGCAGCCCCGCCTCCGTTCTATGTGGGGCAGAGTCTCAATCTTCAAACCACGGCCGATAAGTACAAAAAAAATCGGTTTCCCGTGTCATTAGCCGGGTGGGTGCGCCCGCATCTTCTGGTCGTTTATCACAACAATTACGATACCGGGATTCTGGCCATTCCCACCGGAACCGAGCTGATTGTCCGCTATATCCATGAAGGTCAGATTTATGGTTTTGTCACCAAACTGTTTCATAAACAAACCGAACCCATGCCTTTTTGGTTTTTTGAGTATCCCCTGGAGATTGAAGTCATTAATTTGAGGCAAAGTTCCCGGATTCCGATTACCCTGGAGGTGACCACGCCCGAAGGTGAAGTGTATTTTACCCGGGATATTTCAAAGGAAGGGGCGTCGCTTCGGTTGACGGCCATGTCCAACATGGTACCCCGAAAAGTCGGCGACACGATTGCCCTGAATTTCAGTTTACCGGATGGCGTGCGAGTCGAAAATTTGAAAGCCCTGATTATGCGTCAATACTCGGAGCAAAACCTGAACCTGTTGGGGGTAAAGTTCGATGAGTCCTGCGTGCGGGAGCGGGAAATCATTTCTCATTACGTGGGTAAACTGGAAAAGGATTTCTTTACGGGGATGGCTTCGTCATCGCTTTGGGAAGCAACGTTTTAGTTTAGGCGCCGGATCATGAAATGGGTAACGAAAGCAAAATTCGAAGTTATCCTATTATTATTTTTTTCTTTTTATATAACGTTTCCATTGATTCGACGCCATCGGTAAGGCAGATTTCGAGGAGCCTGGCGGCTTCCTCAAGATAGGTGGGTAGAACGATCTGTTCGTCTTTGGAAAAGGGCCCCAGAACATACGATGTGATGTCCCGGTGCGCCGGTCGGGAGATTCCCAACCGGAAGCGGTTGAAATCCGGCGTTCCCAATGAAGCGACCGCGGAACGCAGGCCGTTGTGTCCGCCCAAACCGCCGCCGCGTTTAAAGCTGATGGTTCCAAAATCCAGTTCCAGTTCGTCGTGAACCACGAGGACTTCTTCGGGTGTTAATTTATAAAATTTCATCAGTGCCGAAATGCTATTGCCACTCAGGTTCATGTAGGTCATGGGTTTGAGAAAGAAAACGATTTCTTCTCCGAAGCGATAGGTGGCGTATTCGCCGTTAAATTTCGAATGCCAATCCAGTTGCGAAGAGAACGAGAGGTATTCGATCATCTGCCAGGCGATATTGTGGCGGGTGCGTTGATATTGGGCGCCGGGGTTTCCCAATGCGGCAATTAAAGATATGGATGTCATCTTGCTTTGCTCCGATTGATGTCGATTCATTATACCCCAATTTTATCTTTTCAACAACCGGGAATGCCAATCGAATTTACTAGAAGATGGCAATTTATGACCAGTATATCAATGAACAGTAAGAAGGAATTAATTGAAAATCATCAGGGTTATCAAAAAGATATTGATTATTAAAACGAAATAGGTTATAATTCTTTCTTAAAATAAATGGCGGTGTAGCTCAGCCGGTAGAGCAGTCGGCTCATATCCGATATGTCGGGGGTTCAATCCCCTCCACCGCTATTTGTTTTTTAACGAATGTTATGAATACGCTGTATCCGCTATTCCGGGAGAATGTTAAGAGAAACCATCTGATTGAAGATTCCGATACGATTATACTCGGTTTTTCAGGGGGAAAAGATTCGGTCACTCTGGCTTGCCTCCTCCAACAACTAACCCAAGACATCTACTTCCACCTCATCGCCGCTTACTTCAACCACAACCTGCGAACCGATTCCCACGACGAACAACAATGGGTCGAAACCTTTTGCCAACACAGAGACATCCCACTGGTAATCGGATCCAAAAACATCATTGAATTTAAAAATGACCATAAACTCAACCTGGAACACGCAGCCTCGATCTCCCGCTACACCTTCTTCAAACAGCTTTCGTCCCAATACCTGAATGCGAAAGTGGCGACCGCTCACACCAAATCCGATCTAACCGAAACGTTCTTCATCAAACTCTTCCGCGGAAGCGGACTTCAAGGGTTAAGCACGATCTTTCACAAAAAAGACAACTTGATTATCCGCCCGCTGCTGCTCTTCGACCAGGACCAAATTCTCGCGTTTCTCGATCGAAACCATATTGCGTTTTTCAGCGATTACACCAACCATCAGGATCAATTTTTGCGAAACCGCATTCGCCATTCGCTTGTTCCGGAAATCCAACGAATCGAACCGGATATCCACCAACGCATATTTAAAACGGTTTCCATCATTCAGGCCGAGTACGATTACTTTAGTGAACAGGCAACCCATGTCCTGAACACGCATTTGATCCTGAATCAAATCTTACCGGCTGCCATTTTAAAAAATGTCCACCCCGCCATGCAACGCCACATTCTTCGTGAATATATCCGACGAATAAAAGGAAATCTATTGAATATCGATTTTGATCATATCGAAGCCATCCGCACCCGACACGCCGAAGTCAAAGGCCTGGCCATTCCGGGAGTGGAATTGGTTTTTCATAAGGGTTTCATCTTTCCGTCGGGAACCACCATTCCCGGTTACCGGTACACTATCCCCTATATCAAAACATCATTCTCCCTTGAGATCAAGGAAATCGGCCGAACCATGACCTTTGAACGGGTTGGACTATTCATCAAAAATCGTGATAATTACAGTATTGTCACGCCGCTGGCGTCTGTGGAATTTCCGCTGACGGTTCGTCTTCCGGAACGAAGAGATCGATACATCAAAATCGATGCCGCGGTTAACCAAAAGGTGATCGAGATGATTCGATCGGCCGGTATTCCGTCCGAACTGCGGAACCTAAACCCGGTGCTGGTCAATGGCGACGGAGCCATTATCTGGTCCGTGGGATCGCCGATTGCGGATCGATTTAAGGTGAGAGATAAAAGAGAGAAAGAGTTATTGAAGGTCGATTTGACTCGGTTGGGGATTTTGCATTGAAAGTTTTCGAAAAAAAAAGGGCGCACCCAAGGGTGCGCCCTTATAAAATTGTTTAAATTTACCTTCGCGGCGGACGGGGAGGCATTGGAGATGAAGAAGCAGGTTGAGCGGCCATTTGTTGATAAGGCACGCCTTTTTTGATCCAATCCGGAGCAGGCGCTCCTTTCAGATAATGATCCAGATACTCTTTCATCTTGATCGCATAATCGAGTTTATTGGGATACTTGGTCGGGGAATGCCCTTCCTCGTTGTATTGAAGTAAGATACAATTTTTCTTCAGCCGTCTCATCTGGAGATACATTTCAATCCCCTGATACCAGGGCACCGCGCCATCTTTATCACCAAACTCCAACAGAAGCGGGGTGTTGATCCGGTCGGCAAAGAACACCGGGGAATTGTCGATATAAAGCTGCGGGGCTTCGATCAAACTCTTTCCGATACGGCTCTGGTTTTTCTCATATTGAAACTCCCGAGCAATTCCTGACTCCCAACGGATGCCGTTGTAGGCACTGGTCATGTTGGTCACCGCAGCGCCGGCAATCGCAGCCGCAAAGATGTTGGTCTGGGTAATGACAAACGCGGTCTGATACCCACTCCAGGAATGCCCATGAAGCGCAATGGCTTTGGGATCCGCAATGCCCAGGTCGATCAACTTCTGAACACCGGGCACAATACACTTGGTGGCCGATAAACCCGGCCGACCGATCTCGTATTTCACATCCGGTAAAAAGACCACGTACCCGTTTCCGGTATACATGGGTAAACAGGGCCGGGCACTGACCGAAATCGGAACAAAGAAATGAAGCATATTGGAGAATATCTCATAGTAATATATCAATACGGGATACCGCTTCTTCGGATCGTAGTTTTCGGGTTTAATCACCACACCCTGAAGCCGGGCGCCGTCCAAACTCTTCCATTCGATGAGTTCGGATTTTCCCCACAGGTATTTTTCGGTTTGAGCACCGAGATTGGATATCTTTTCCGGCGATTTGAGCCGCAGGTCCGATACCCAGACATCGGGAAATTCCTGAAAGTTCTCGCGCGTGAATAACATTTTATCTGCTTTTTTGGCTTTCTGATTCAACCGGAAAACGCGATCAGGCATTTGCAGTAAGGTGGTCACGCCGACTTTTCCTTCCACGGCGCTGTAAAAACCGACATATTTTTCTTCTTCGGAGATACCGCTCAACAGGAATTCCTGGTTTTTCTTGTAGAACTTTTCTTCCGGGTCCAGGGTCAGGATGCGGTAGGTGATTTTGTTTTTTCGTCCTTCGCCTGCGGTTAAGCAGAGGGGATCTCCGGTCTCGGTGGGGAATTCCCAGATATCGTACTTATCATAGATAATGACGGAATGGTCATTTTCGGTCCATTTGGAGGGACCGAAGTTGGGGGGTTCACAGGGATGATCGTCGTCCACATCATGAAACGGGGTTGGGAGCTTCTCGGTCAGGTTTCGGGAGACGCCGGTGCGCACGTTATAGAGAAACCAATGGTTATCTTTGTAATACGCGACGTAGCGACCGTTAAAGGAGAGTTGCCCTCCGAAAAACTCGCCGTTTAAATGGCTCGCTAACTTTTTCCTGGCCCCGCTTTTGAGGTTGATGAGGTACATATCCTGGTACTGGCCGGTCCAGGTGCTTTCCACGCGATACGGGACGTCGGACATGGCCACGGCAACATCCGGGTTTTCCGGAATCAAAAGCTCCGGGAGTTCCTTATCGGTTAACACCACAAACCGGTTCAAATCGAAATGGTAGACGGACAGGAACACTTCTTTTTTGAACTGTTCCCAGTTGATTTTCTGCTGAGGGTTAATATACGGATCTTGCCAATTCCAGACATCGATCCCCCGTTTGTCCAGGATTTGATCGACGCTGTACACATCGACTTTATCCGGTTCGGGTTTGGTTTTTTTGGGGTGAGTCCATTGGTAATCCGCTTCGGGTTTGAAGCCGAAAAACAATCGGTTTTCGTCTTCGGTCCAGGTTAAGGTATTCTCGTAAGGCACCATCCACCCGGTCGGCAGTTTGTCTTTGGGGGTGACGGTAATCAGTTTATCTTTCCCGCCATCCCAGACAAAGAGGGTGGCCGTGAAAAACGGATCCGGTTTATCTTTTTTTTCTTCGGGTTTATCGTAATAGATGAAGCCCAATCTGGATTTTTTCTTGCTCCAGGTCAGGGTGGTGAAGCGGGAATTGGGTTGGCAGAGGATTTTTTTCTCAACATCGGGATTCTTTAAATCTCTGACATAGAGGCCATTTTGTTTGGGGTTTTCTTTATCGAAGAGGGTATAGGCGGCAAAGCAAGATGCCGGATCAAAGAGGAAGTTGCTGACTTTTTCGATCCGGATTTCTTTTCCGGTTTCCATGTTTCGAAGGATGATGGCCGAGACCTCGATTTTTTCGTCATCGTCTTTATCGGCGTCTTTCTTTTTCTCTTCGGGTTTCTTTTCTTCGGGTTTTTTCTCTTCCGGTTTCTTCTCTTCGATTGCTTTCTTCTCTTCGGCGGGTTTCTTTTCTTCAGCCGTTTTTTTCTCGTCTTTGGTGGCGTCTTTCTTATCGTCTTTTTTCTCTTCCGGGAAGAGCGTATTTGCTAACCAAAGGGAATTGTCCGAGAAGGAGAAGGATTTGACGTTTTCGATGGTGGTCATTTTTCCGTTTGTCGTATCGATGAACGCCATCCCGTTTTTTAATTTGTCTTTTTGTTCCGCTTTTTCCATTTCCAGGGCATCGGGCAGGACGGTTGCTGCGGCCCAATGGCTGTCTTTGGAGATAATGGCTTTAGTACCGCGGGGAATGATGTAGACTTTTTTGGTGGTCAGGTTATGGACGGCAACGTCCGGGTTTCCGCGGTCGGATTGGGTGGTATAGGCAACGATGTCTCCTTTTTCGGAGAAGGCGGCATCGCGAAGCGCTTTGAATTTCATCATCTCCTGAAACGTCAGTGGTTTTTTTTCTATTTCTGCGTGCAGCAGGGTCAGGCTGGAGACGAGTAGTCCGACACAGATGAGGAGAATCGAAAGATAAAATCGGAACGGTTTCGATCCCGGGCTTGCAGAGATAGACGTTTGGGTGTAAATCTTCATAAAAAGCCTCCGTTTTTTTTATTTTTACTTCCTAAGATATAAAGCATACGCAAATTTGCGGGTAAAAGTTTTCGGTCTTAATCTCCGGTGCTCAGGCTTTTATGCAAATCAAAGAGCAGCCAGTTTTTCTTTTTGATATCCAATGCTTTTGCGTTGAGTAAATTAAAGAATTTTTTGATCCCCAGGGGTTCATTCCCGTTTCCATGGATGAGCACAATGCTGCCGTCAAATGCGTTTTGGTTTTTCGCCAGCCAGGCGTCGGAGCCGACGGGGATTAAACCGTACGCGATGACCCGTTTGAAGATCGTGTAGTCGGAGATCAGGCCGGGGAATCGGAAGAAGATGGATGGGGTAATTCCGTTTTCGATCATGAGAATTTCGTTTTTGAGAATTTCGTTGTCGATGTTGATGCCTGGTTCAAGAAAGAAATTTCGGGACAATGGCAGGTTTTTGCTATATGGGTGGCTAAATGAGTGGTTGATCCAGTCGACGATGATTTTGTCCTGGCGGATCAGGGAGAGGAGCCATTGCAAGTCGTTGGTATGGTCCTGAATCCAGCGGCCGGAAACCGCAATAGCCAGGGGGACGGGTTTTTCGATTTTTTCGAATTGCGAGATGATTTTCCGAAACAAATTGCGGTCGAGGGGTTTTCGGGAAGGGCAGAGATCAATGGTTAAGTTGATGCCGCGTTCCGTGGGTAGAAAATGGGTAATTCCGGCATCCTGTTCCTTTTTCGCGTTACTTTCGGCGTTGGAGAGGGCAATGCAGTAAGGGGACCCGAGAAATTTCCGGCAGAGGTTGGGCCAGGAAATTTCGATGGAATTCAGGTTCTCTGCGGGGAGAATCCGGGTATTGAGGGTGATTGGGTCAACGGCGAGTACCTGGGGTCGGTTATTCATTCGGAATTTTCTCAGAATAAGTTGAACGGAGCCCGGGGGAATCGAGGTATAGGCGACATAGGGTTGATAATCCATGACCGTGATTGCGGTCAATGGGATAATGGATTGAACGCATAATATAATGAGTATTAGTTTTATTTTCATCTCTATTTTCCCTTAATAATATTTTTGCTTCACGGTATATATTATAGATGAAAGGGAATGAAATGGCAACTTTCACAACACTATTTTACAGCGATTTGTACCAAAAATTTGAGCTGCCTTTCCAAAAGTTGGCCTTCCCTTTCGGAGCGGGTCATTCGTCGGCATTGGTGGCGCGTGCTCTGATATTTTCGTCTTTTTCGGTTTGAGAAATACCTATAATTCAGTGTTTATTTTTTGAAAACCACTCAAGAGTCGGACAATTTGGCAAGACTTGCCCCCGCAACTCCGGCGGTTTGACCCGAGCACCCGTCTTTCACGGAAATTATTCCCTCAATGGTTCGTAAATAATGCAGTAACGACAAAGACAAATCCCCGTCGTATCTTTTTTCTTTGCCGTTTAATGTGAAAATAATCATTGAATACCGCAACCGTTATTATAACAGATTGTGGAACGGGTTGAGTGAGACCAAAAATGAAAGCGGTTCAATCGGTAATGAGTGATTTTAGTCAATTTTTGGCTTCTCGGTGAGGCGATCGGAGTGAAGTTAGTCAATTTTCTCTGGTCAGCCGATCGATACCGAGTGATTTTAGTCAATTTCCGGCTTCTCGGTGAGGCGATCGGAGTAAAGTTAGTCAATTTTCTCTGGTCAGCCGATTGATACCGAGTGATCTTAGTCAATTTCCGACAGATTTTAGTCAATTTACACTGGAAGACACAAATGATTGTACTGAATTTAGACAATAATTGAGTAAATTTAGTCAATATATTCCTTTCGGCCCCAACGAACGCCTTGAATTTAGTCAAAAACGTAACGCTGGGGGAGTTGAACGACTGAATGTTAGTCAGAATATCCCTTCACGAGGTGAAGACGTGTTAAAATTAGACAAAACCCTGTTGAAATTAGACAAAATCGTGTCACTCCACCATTTGAACCAATAACTTTTGTGTTTGAACGTCAAAATGTTAGTCAAGATGATTAAAATTCCGGACAATTACACCTGGTGATAGCGGAAGCAATCGATCGTGTGGTCGTGAAATATGAAACGCAAGACTTGACCCCCCAAACTTTTCTGAAACGATTGAAAGCCCAGTAATTTAGTTATATAATCAGAAGAAATACCATTTTTATAATTGAAATAGGAATACAATATGTCTGACCAATTTTTTATTATTCCCATTGAAACTCTGTTGAGTCGGATTCTCAACGAAGAAACATCCGGTCAACTATTCGGGATCACCCGTGAATTGTTTTTTCAACCGTCGGAAAGCGATCCCTTTCGAATGACCCGGTACGGTCACTTATTGGAAACACCGATCGGCGTTGCAGCCGGACCGCATACTCAGATGACCCAAAATATCATCACCGCCTGGCTGACCGGCGCCCGATACCTGGAATTGAAAACCATTCAAACCCTCGACCAACTGACCGTCTCCAAACCCTGCATCGATATGGAAGACGAAGGCTATAACTGCGAATGGTCCCAGGAACTTCGCATCCGAGATTCCTTCGATCAATACCTGAACGCCTGGATCCTCATTCATGTGTTAAAACACCGATTCGGCCGGGAAAGCACCGAGCCGGGTTTTATGTTCAATATGAGTGTCGGTTACACCATGAAGGGAATCCTATCCGAAAACGTCCAATGGTTCCTGGACAAGATGGAAAACTGCTCAATCGAAAAGGAAGAAAAACTGGATTCGCTTTCGCGCGTGTACCCCGAAATCCAAAAGGTGAAGGTCCCGAACCGAATCTCGGATCAGGTGACCCTCTCCACCATGCACGGATGCCCACCCGCAGAAATCGAAACCATTGCCCGATACCTGATTGAAAAACGAAAACTCCATACGACGGTGAAACTGAACCCAACCCTGCTGGGCCCGGAAACATTACGAAAAATTCTGAATGAGACGCTTCATTATCCGACTGTAATCCCGGATGAGGCCTTTGCCCACGATATAACCTACGATGATGCGGTTCAATGCATCACCCGACTTCGCCATACGGCCGATGCCAACGGTGTGGCATTCGGTGTGAAGCTGACCAATACGCTTGAAAGCGTTAATTCCCGAAACGTTTTACCGGAAAATGAACGAATGATCTATATGAGCGGCCGAGCCCTTCATCCATTGGGCATTGCCCTGGCTGCCAAACTTCAAACCACGTTTGATGGTCAGTTGGATATCTCCTTTTCAGGCGGTGTGGACTGTTTCAATGTGTCGCAGGTCGTGTCTTCCGGTCTGAAACCGGTGACCGTGTGTTCCGATATCCTGAAACCCGGCGGTTATGGCCGACTGTTTCAATATATCGACTATCTTTCACGCGATTTGGGAAAAGCAAAAGAAACCAATACTGATAATTTGAAGCAAAACGAGTTTTCAAATCTTCTCGCTTATGCCGAATACGTGACGCATGGCGGTGCCAGGCGTTACAGGAAGGATTATTTTCCCGGCCGATCCATGAAAACGGATCGGCCGCTGACTTATTTTGATTGCATTCAGGCCCCGTGTCAAACGGTTTGTCCGGCACATCAGCGGGTGACGGACTATATGTTTGACACCGCCCATGGGAATGATGACCGGGCATTGGATGCGATATTGGAATCCAATCCGTTTCCGGCTGTCACGGGTCGGGTATGCGATCATGCGTGCATGACGCGATGCACGCGGCTAAACGTTGATCGCCCGCTTGAAATCCGGGCGATCAAGTATTTTGCCCATGCGCACGGAAGCGGAAAAAAACCGCTTCCGGTTCCCTCAAATGGTGTCAAGGTCGCCATTATCGGCGCGGGGCCTTCCGGTTTATCGTGCGCCTATTATTTGGCGCTTCGCGGCGCCACGGTTTCCGTGTATGAAACCCACTCATTCCCGGGGGGAATGGTGTCGGATGCGATTCCGGCTTTTCGGTTGAGCGAAAGCGATATCCGGAGCGATATCACACGGATTGAAACGAAGGGCGTGCGTTTCTTTTATCATCAAACCATCGACGTTTCGATGTTTCACTCACTCCGACAGACATACCATTATATATATATTGCCGTTGGTGCCCAGGTCCGCACGCGGCTGGCCATCGAAGGGGAAAATTCCCCGTATGTGCTGGATGCATTGTCATTTTTATCGCGCGTTCGACGAAACGAGCCGGTTGATTTGGGTCAAAACGTTCTGGTTATCGGTGGTGGAAACAGCGCGATCGATGCGGCACGGACGGCCCGGCGCTTGGTTCCGGCTTCCGAAGGAAACGTAACGATCCTTTATCGCCGCACACGGAATGAAATGCCTGCCGATCCCGAGGAAATCCATGCCGCCGAATCCGAAGGCATTACCATCATGGAATTAACCCAACCCATACAGATCATTGATACTCAAACCCATCCCCCCAATAACTCCAATTTCCCCAAACCAAAAGTTTTTGGCCACACCTTTTTTCAAAAAGGTGTGAAACCCAGTCACTTAAGGCTCATATGCGCGAAGATGCAATTAACCGACGCGGAACTCTCCGGCAGACGCCGGCCGGTCAAGATCGAAGGTTCCGATTTCGATTGTTACGCCGACAGCGTGATTACCGCAGTCGGTCAGCAGGTTAGGCTGGATTTTATCGATGAAACCTCATTCGGATGCGATCCGTTAACCGGTCAAACCGCCATTGAAAACGTATTTATCGGAGGCGATGCGCTTCACGGTCCCCGTAATATCATTACAGCCATCGCAGACGGCAAACGTGCCGCGGATCGGATCCTAAATTCCCCTTCCTTGTTTACGCCATCGCGTGTCAACGATAGAGGCTTGAGTCTTGCCGATTATCAGAAAAAATCCGCCACTCGAATTTACGGCGACACCGTTGATCGTCCGCTTTCGGAACCGGAAGCCCGAACCGAAGCGTCGCGTTGTTTGTTGTGCAACGATATATGCAATGTATGTGTGACCGTTTGCCCGAATCGGGCGAATGTTTCCTATGAAATCAACCCTGTTTCATACAAACTTCAAAAAGCAATCCGTCAAAGCGGAACCGTTCGTCTGGAAGAAGACGGATGGTTCAACGTTGATCAACGGTTTCAAGTTCTGAATATCGCGGACTTTTGTAATGAATGCGGAAACTGTAGTACCTTTTGCCCCACGAGCGGTTCCCCTTATCGCGATAAACCCAAAATTTGTTTGACCCGGGAAAGTTTTCAAAGCGAAAGTCATGCGTTTTTTATCGACGCACAGGAAAACAAACGCACGGTTATATCGAAACGGGCCGGCAAGATCGACACACTGACTGTTTTTCCGAATGAATCGATTTATGAAACCGATGAGGCCATTGTCACATTAGACAACGCTAATTTCCGAATCAAGGACGTGACATTTAAAACCGATTCGGACGGCGAATGTCGGTTACAACATGCAGCGGCGATGAAATGCTTTTTTAGGATCCATTCCGTAGGGGCGGTTCGCGAACCGCCCCCCAATCATTAAACAAACCATTCTCATCATTCAAATAATACAAAATAAATTAGGGCGGTTCGCGAACCGCCCCTACAATACCGGAATGCCTTACGATGATTGTTGAGGGATCGATAATTTTCGATACAACTCTTCCTGCTTCCTGACCATAACTGCCGCGTCCCATTCGGAGAAATCTTCCTCAAAATTTGCCATCCGCTCCCGGGTATCATCATCGGTTACCAGTTCCAAAATACGCTGCGCAAATGTCTGATAATCAAACACATTCACCAGAAAACCATTCTTTCCGTGCTTCACGATTTCCCGGTTCCCCGAAATATCCGACGCCACCACGGCTTTGCGTTTAAGTCGCAATTGCACCAGACTCTGCGGCAATCCTTCCCACAATGCGGTTGAAATTCCCAGATCACACACATCGATCGCCCGATGAATATCAAACACAAACCCCGGCAACCGGAAATGGTCCCGGATGCCCCTTTCGTTTAATGCGGATTCAATCGACGGCCGTAATGCCCCGTCTCCCATGATCATGAACACAATGTTCTTTTTGATCTCGGCGGAACGCAAGACCTCCGACGCGATTTCAATGAGATGACATAACCCCTTCTGCGGCTTAAACGGCGCAATAATTCCACACACAAAATCCGAGTCTTTAATGCCGTACGTCGAACGAATGGCGGTTGAATCCGCGTTTTGCTCCGTAAAATGCGTAAAGGGAAACCCGCTTCGAATCAACGAATAATTGTTCCTAACCAGTTGACAGGCTTTCGCGGTTTCCACATCTTCCGTGGATACAAAGATAAAATGATCCGTGACCTGAGAAATCATCTTCTCGGCAGTCGTGTAGAACATGCGTTTCAAAAAGGATTGAAAGGGAGAAAACGAAAACCCATGCACCGAATGAACGATCACGGGCACGCCCGCGAGTCCCGCAGCCATCCGCCCCAAAATCCCTGCCTTGGACGAATGCGTATGAACAATGTCCGGTTTGATCGTCTTCAATACCCGAACAAGATCCACCAATGCCAGCCCATCCTTGATCGGATGAATGGGGCGAACCAGGTTATCGAGAACAATGAATCGGTCCTTTCGCTCCACCTTATCGGTCAATATCCCCCCCGGTCCCGTGATCAAATACGTTTCAAACCGGGAATCATCCAAATGCTCAACCGTATATATTGTATTGACCTGCGCGCCACCCAATTCCAGTTTGGTGATGACATGAACGACCTTTTGTTTTTCGTTCGTCATTCTCCCCTTCGAATCGGAAACCCTTATTTCCTCTTGTACGTGGACACAACCCGGGACGAAATGCCGCCCCGACTGGTAAACACAGCTTCGATTACCATTTCAAACGGATCCAACACACCGACCAGATGGTCCATGACCAGTTGCGCCAAATTCTCGTAATAAATCCCGGCATTTCGAAACTGAAGGAAATAGTATTTGAGGGATTTTAACTCCACAATATATTGGTCCGGCAAATAATTGATCGTGACCGTCCCGAAATCCGGCAACCCTGTCTTGGGACAAAGCGACGTGAACTCGGGATTGGCAATATGAACCCAGGTATTTCCACCCGGATTGGTATAGGGTATCGGATCCAATACATCCGTGGAAATAAAGGACACATCCTTCCGTATTTCACACAAATAGTCGGTAATCCGTTTCATTCGCGCATCAACGTCCGCCGTGGTGTTGGTCGTCATCGTCGTCGTCATCGTCTTCTTCGTCGTCATCCGTTCTCCTTATCGGACCTTATTATACGATATTCACCGAAATTATTCAAATTATTCAAATTATTTTCAGAAACCCGGAAAAAGTATTGAATTCGGTTTTTAATTTCTCTATAATAAATTTTTATTTTTTCTTCAGGAGTCCCCATATGGAAAAAATTAAACTGACATTCCCGGATGCGCCTCCCCTTGAAATCCCACGGGGTACGTCCCTCTACGAAGTAACCAAAGATATCCCGGTCGAAGCCGAATTTCGAATCCTGGCGGCAAAGGTCGATAACCATCTCCGGTCCCTGGCTTACGTCCCTCAGGAAGATGCCCAGGTCGAATTCCTCACCTACGCCTCCAAAATGGGCAAAGAAGTCTACTGGCGAACCGCCAACTTCATTCTTTACATGGCGGTCAACGAACTCTACACCAACACCCGGCTGGTCATCGGTCACTCGCTGGGCAATGGGTTTTATTTTGATTTTTTTCTGGATGTCCCGGTCAACCAGGAGGTTTTGAACACCGTCAAAAACAAAATGGTCGAAATAATTGACCGCGATACGCCTTTTTTAAAGCAAATCGTGTCCCGGGAAGAGGCCATTGCCTATTTTCGCGATCGGGCCATGAGCGATAAAGTCCGCTTTTTGGAATACGCCGACATGAACGAAGTCGGAATCTATCAAAACGGCCGATTCTCCGATCTGGCCCTTTATCCCCTCGCGTATTCCACCGGAGCCATCACCAAATTCAATTTAACCTCATACAGTCCCGGGTTTATCATGAATTTTCCCGATCAGGAAAATTTCCAGATCCACGCCGATGTCGGAAAAAACACCAAGCTTTTCAATATCTACCATGAAAGCAAGGTATGGGGACAGATTTTAAGCGTGAATAACGTGGGGCGACTCAATCAAATTATCGAAAACAACGGGATTTCGGATTTGATCAAAGTGGCTGAAAGTCTTCATGAAAAGAAAATCGCCAATATCGCCGATGCGATCGAAAAGGAGCGACAGAATGTCAAACTGGTCCTGATCGCCGGGCCTTCGGCCGCAGGCAAAACCACTTTTTCCAAACGATTGGCCATCCATTTACGCGTCAACGGCATTCGCCCGATTACCATTTCCGTGGATAATTATTTTGTCGACCGCATTCTCTGTCCCAAAGACGAAAAAGGCGAGTATGATTTTGAGGCACTCGAAGCTCTGGATTTGATGTTTTTCAATCAAACGCTTTATGATCTGCTGGACGGCAAAGAAGTGGCGATTCCCAAATTCGATTTTGAAACCGGAAAACGCGTCCCCAATCATCATTTTCTCCGACTCGAAGACGATCAGATCCTGATCGTCGAAGGCATCCACTGCTTAAATGAACGGTTAAGCGAAGCGATTCGTGCCAAAAACAAATTTAAAATTTTCGTATCTGCTCTCACCCAGCTTTCCATCGATGACAACAACCGCATTTCCACCACCGATACCCGGATCTTACGACGAATGATCCGAGACAAGAGTTACCGGGGATACGGCCCCGCCGATACCATTAAACGTTTCAATTCGGTTATTCGGGGCGAGCGCATGCATATCTTTCCCCTGCAGGAGAGCTCGGATTTTGTTTTTAATTCCGCTCTGGTGTATGAACTCGCCGTGTTAAAGGATTATGCCGCGCCGCTGCTTCGCGCCGTCTCCGAACTGGATGAAGCGTTTCCCGAAGCCCGACGGCTTTTGGATTTTCTGGAGCTTTTCCGTGCGGTTCCTGCCAATGAGATTCCCCCGACCTCGATTCTCCGGGAATACATCGGCGGATCGTCGTTCAAGTATTAATGTTCAGGTATTAATCATCATAAAAAAACATGAGGAGGCACACGCAACCATGACCCCATTCAGAGAACTACTTATTCGGAACCGGAGTTACCGGCGATTTTACGAAGCGGAAACCATTCCGCCGGAAGTATTGAAGGAATTTGTGGAGAATACCCGTTTTGCACCGTCTCCGGCCAATTTACAACCGTTGACGTTTGTGATTGTCCATGATCCGGAAATGAATCGGAAACTCTTTCCGTATTTAAAATGGGCGGCGTATTTAACGGATTGGGACGGGCCCGAAGAAGGGGAGCGACCCGCCGCTTACATCGTGATCCTGGGCAATCGGACGATGAGCGCTTACATCGGATGGGATTATGGCATTGCACTTCAAACCCTCCAATTGAGCGCAGCGGAAAAAGGGTATGGGGCTTGTGCGATTGCGGCCTGCGATAAAGAGCGTATTCGAGGACTGCTCCTCATTCCGGAAGAATGGGAGATTGCCTGCGTGGTGGCTCTGGGCAAACCCAAAGAGCGCGTCGTTATCGATGACGAGAAGGATGGGAATATTAAATACTGGCGCGATGAAAACGGGGTACATCATGTACCCAAGCGACGGTTGAATGATCTGATCATTAAATGCTTCTAAAATAAGAAGATGCTTTTTAATTGTATGACCAGCGATTGGCCTGCGCCGCCGGAATCGAAACCGGTGTCAGTAAATGTTCCGATAGATCATCATTGACAAACCGCAAGGTATCGCTGTAGACTTTTAAGCATAGATCACATTCTGCCAAATGCCGTAGCCAATATTCCCGCTCCATTCTCCCGATATTTCCCTCTATCAACCTGCCGATATCCTGGTCTTCCAGGTGTTTCATAGGATCCTCCTTTTTTTAGATCCGATACTATCTCCAACGAAACCTTTCGTTCTGTCTCTTCTATGAATTGCTCGGTTTTATAGCGAGTATAACCCAAAGTTCTGGCAATTCCACTCACGTTCATTCCCTGTTCGTATTTGAGTTTAATGGTCAGCTTCTCTTTAAAATCCAATTTATTCAAGGCATGGGATAAAAATTTGGACGCCTTGGTTTTGGTTTTTTCGTAATCCCAATCGATCATCGTATCCAACGGGTCTTTCTGAGGACTGTTGAATAAGTAATAAAATTCCGGTTCGTATTTGGTCACATTTTTTTGGATTTTAAACTTTTCCCGCCAAAAATCGGTTAACAATCGGCTGATCACGGTACTCAGGAATGTCTTGAACTTACATTTTTCTTCAAACTTTTTTAACCGGTTCAGTTCATCTTTTTCAATCCGATCCGTAATAAATTCGACGATTTCCAGGAGACGAATATCATTGGGATGGGTGACGCCTATCTCTTTCATCATTCGGTATTTGATGTATTTGATCTCCAATGCAAAATAGGCTTTTTCGATCAGGAAGTTTTTGATTAATCCATCCAGGTAATGTTCCAGGCCATATTCGTCGGGTTTTTCCCGAATGATCCTAAGGTCATCGTTCTTGATCCAGGAAAGAAAATCATGATAAGTGGTATTAAAGTCAAGCGGTTCGTAAATATCGATTCTTTTTTTCATCGATGATTTAACATAAAGCACTGCATCGTCAAAAATACTCCCCGCTTGTTGTTTACTTAAACCCAATACCGTATCTGTAACACCATCGTTTAACATACGCATTGTTATCCCCTTATTAAAATATTTTTACAAACGCCATATATAATTTAGACGCACTTTTTGCCGTTTTTAAAAAAATTTAAAAATTTGTTGTTGCTTTCCCCTTGTCTAACGTATCGAATATTTTAACTATTGAGACGACATACTTATACCGCTTGGTAAATTATGAAAAGCGTTTGGGTTTGCAGCCCCATCGTAGCTGCGGTCGTGCATGGGCGTTGACAGTACAGATATCCGAAACACTCCTGAGAACTGTTTCATTTTGGATGTCTCCGTTCTGATCCATTGAAATTTGATTATATAGAAATGAAAATTTTTTTACAACAAAAAATTTATATTTTTTTTCTGTAACCTCTGTGATCGCTGTGACCTCTGTGGCTAAATAATTAAAACCGGGATCAGCGCTTAACCGTGCGTTTGTTCCATCAGTTCGATCATGGAACCGGTATAATCATTCTCGATTTTAATGAAGTGCGCTTGATATTCAAAGGTGAGCGTATAGATGAATCGTCTGAGTCCGGACCGGAAAGGGGCCTTGTTTACGTAGGTTTCCAGAAGCGGATGAAGGTGAGCGGGAACCAGACCGGACGTTTGAGCGGGGATCGCGAAACAGACTCGCGATACGCGGATCGAGTTCCATTGGAACGTAAAATAAATCGCAGTGGCATGGGAACAATATTCGCATATTTCCCAGGTTGGAATTTCAAAATCGAGTTCATTGAGTATATCTGCCACGTCGTGATCCGTCAATTGCCGCGGTTTAACCGTAAAATAAAGGTTCACCTGTTTATGCTGAAAATCCATGGTTAGCAGGTCAATCATTTCAAGGCGGTGGCGGGCAAAGAAATGGGCATAATCTTTAATGCTTCGGGGTAACGAAGGGATTGTCAATGCGTTTTCCACGGGCGTCGGAACCACAAAGGTGCCGATCTTATCCAGTCCGCGTCCGGCGTCCAGGTGGGCTCCATATCCCGAGATCCGGAACCGGGATCGGATATCGGCCATTAATTCATAGATCGGATGATCGTCCATGCTGAGAAATCCTTTTTCCAGTGCGAGCTGGAATGGGTCGTGGGGAACCTGCAAATCCACATACCGGACGGACAGATTTCGTCTTTCCTTTGGCTGAGTGTTGGTGGCAAAGGTAACCGGTGAGCGGCTGAAAAAATCGGCGTATGTCGTTAAGAAGCGTTGAATGATCTCCCGGTCGTAGGGTGCATCGGCGATTTCGGCGGCCCTTACGATATCGTTGCCCATTTGTTCTAAATTGGTTTGATGCCTGACAGTTGATTCCATTTCCATTTCTCCTTAATTGTAGGATAAGTGAGAAATCTAGCGTTAAGCGGGTTGTTTTGATTTCCACCTATCTCTTCCTGAATTATCTTACAACAAGTAAATGGTGATGTCAAGGTTTTGACGTTATCGAGCGTTATCGAGCGAGCGTGCTTATCTGTTGCATTATAAAGCCCGATGCTTTATAATGCATTTTTGTATAAAGGCGAATTGAAAAAATAGTAATTTTAAACCCAACATGGATCTCAAACACATACATCATCTGGCAGAAGCCTTAACGGAAGACCTGGTCGCTTTTCTCCGCGACCTGATCGCCATCCCCTCGGTATGCGGGAACGAAGAAGCCGTGATTCATCGCATCCGACAGGAAATGGAAAAAATCGGCTTCGATGACATCCGAACCGACGGTCTCGGTAACCTCGTCGGTTTACTAGGAAACGGTGAACACCGGATCGCCATCGACGGCCATTGCGATACGGTAGACACCGGCAACCGCAACAACTGGGCCCATGATCCCTTTGAGGGGAAACATGAAAATGGAATCATTTACGGCCGCGGCGCCTGCGATCAAAAGGGAGGCCTGGCTTCCGCCATCTATGCGGGAAAACTATTAAAACAAATCGGAATCCCCCAAAACCTGTCCCTGATGATCGTCGCCTCCATTCTTGAAGAAGACCAGGAAGGGTTCTCCTGGAACTACATGCTGAAACATAATAACCTCCAACCGGAGGTGGTCCTCCTGACCGAACCCAGTAACCTCGGCATCCGGATCGGTCAGCGCGGCCGGGCCGAGATTCGAATCGTCACGCACGGTCACTCGTGCCACAGCTCCGCCCCTGACCGCGGCGAAAATGCCGTGTATAAAATCGCCCCGATTATCAGTGAAATCGAAGCACTCAGTCGAACCTTCCCCATCCACCCGCTCCTGGGCCAGGCCACCCTGGCGGTCACCGACGTGCGGTCGACCGCCCCCTCCTTGTGCGCTGTTCCGGAACTGGCCACGCTTTGCGTGGACCGACGCTTAACCGAAACCGATACCCCGGATTCAATCCTCGCAGAAATTGCCGCTCTCCAATCGGTTCGGGCAGCAAACGCCGACGTTTTTATTCCCCACTATCCGGTAACTTCTTATACCGGCTGGACGGGCTCGGTTCATGCATATTATCCCACCTGGCTCATGGCACCTGGCCATCCGTGTATCCAAACCGCCATCCAAACGTACCGGAACCAATTCGGCAACGAACCCACCATCGATGTCTGGCAATTCTCCACCAACGGGGTGTGCACCAACGGGCAATACCATATCCCCACGTTCGGTTTCGGACCGGGCGAAGAAAAATATGCCCATACGCCCGACGATCAAGTCAATGCCGCCGATCTCATCAAGGCTGCTCAATTCTATGCGGCATTTGCATGGAAATACAGCGAAAGCGTCAACTGTTGACTTTCTAATTAAATTTATATAAAATCTTGATGGATATATTCGATATGTGGATATCGTGGATATCGTGGTTCTATGCATTAATATCGAAATAAAAACCCATGGATACATTGCGGCCTGGCATGACAGGCTCGGAAGTGAGCAAAAACGACGATTATCATAAAAAGAAAAAAGAGGAAAAAAAAAAAAAAGAGGAAATTATGGAATTATTTGGAGATACCAAAGCACAGGCCGAAAAACGGTCGGCGGCATTAAGTTCTGTTATTGCTGCATTTGTTTTAACGGGATTTAAATTATTTATCGGTCTCCTAACCAACAGCCTGGGAATATTATCGGAAGCCGCCCACTCCGGTATCGATCTGATTGCGGCAATCGCCACCTGTTTTGCCGTGTATGTATCGGATAAACCCGCCGATGAAGGCCATCATTATGGCCATGGGAAAATCGAAAACCTGTCGGCCTTCATTGAAACCATCCTGCTGGTCATTACCTGTATCTGGATCATCCAGGAATCGATCGAGCGGTTATTCTTCAAGGCGGTCCAGGTCGACGCCTCCATCTGGGCATTTCTTGTCATTATCACCTCCATCCTCATCGACATTTCCCGAACCCGAGTCCTTTATCGCGCCGCTCGCGCCCACAACAGCCAGGCCCTGGAAGCCGACGCCCTGCATTTCAGCACCGATATCTGGAGCTCCAGCGTGGTTCTCGTGGGACTCGTCGGACTCCTCCTCAGCCAAATGTATCCTGCTCTTGCCTTCCTCCGCGTCGCCGACGCAATCGCCGCTCTTGGCGTGGCACTGATCTCGATCTGGATCAGTTTCAAATTGGGAAAACGGACGGTTTATGCCCTCCTCGATGGTGCGCCCGAAGGATTGGATGTGAAAATCAAACAATCGGTCGAAGAATTGGAAGGTGTCACCGATTGCCATAACATTCGGGTCCGAAATTCCGGCCCCAAACTCTTCGTGGATGTTCACGTCTCGCTGGACGGCAACCAAACCCTGGCCAAAGCCCATGATCTGACCGAATTAATCGAATTAACCATCCAGCGCCTGATTCCTCAATCGGATGTGACCGTCCATCCCGAACCGGTCGAAGAAATAACTTGAATTTATTTGAGAAGATATACTTTTATCGCGTTGTATAAGAAATACAAACTGAAGAGAAGCAACAGGTAACCGAGAAATTTGGTTATTTTACTCACCCGTTCCGGATTGAATATTTTTTTCATCCGGTTGGTGATAAAAACCACCAGGAGAAAATAAGACGTGACCCCCGCAACCACCACAACGAAAAATATAATTTCATAACGAAGTTCCATGGGAATAAAGATTCCGTTTTTGCGGAGAAACTGCAGACAAACCATCCACGACACGATCCCCAACGGATTAATCAACACCATCATCAATCCCTTCAGCAGCGCCCAGCGTTTGCGTTTAATTTTACTGACCAGGCACACCTCTTTTTTCTCGATGAAGGTGGCGTCATTCAGGGAAATCATCCCCAGGATAAACGTAATAATCGCGGTGAACAGGAAAAACGCGGCTTCCATCCGAGGGGAAGACGCAAAGGGTGAGATTCCGAAAAAAGCCAATAAAGCCCATGTACCGTCACCCACTGCCGCACCGATCGCCACACTGATCGCCGATGCATATTGTTTGTTGACGGCATCTCCGAAAATTTCAAGATTTACCGGTCCGATTGGTATCCCCAGTAAAAATGAAATGCAATAACACAGAAAATAAAAAATAATCGTCAATGACATGAACTTAAATTGTAACAAAATCCTTCGAAATGTCAAATAAATTATTTCCCTTCAGGAAAAATTAAGAAAGAATATTTAATGAAAATAAATAAAAAAGTTGCACTTTTCTGTTAATTATGATAAATTTAATAACTAATTAAAAACAACTGGAGGCAAAATGGTTGACCATGATCAAGAAATCGTAGCTTTAAGTGAAACATTCGATGCGTTAAAAAAACTTGACAAACCCAAAATTCGACGGATTCTCAATTGGATCAGAGATCGACTGGACATCATGGAAGGAAAGACATTCGGCGAGATCTCCCCCGAGCTTTCGCTTTCGGAATCTCCGGAAGCCCCCCTTCCCAAAAATAAAAACAATAAAAAATTAACCCGCAACAAGAAGATGAAACCGGAACCGGCCCCTAAAACGAGAGGAAAAAGCGGAAAGAAAACCATTGCCGACTATGACTCGGTCAACGACTTATTCAAAGACGCCAATTTAAAACGGGTCAGCGATAAAATCCTTCTCATGGCCGCCTATTTGCAAGAGCAACAAAATTATAAAGAACTGAGCAGCTTTGATATCAACCTCCGGCTAAAACGGTTGGGAGTCGGCGTACCCAATATTTCCAGCTCCATCAACGGAATAATGAACAAAAAAGTCAAACTTCTCGAAGAGATTACGAAAAAAGAGGGGAATGCCAAAGCCATGCGGCGGAAGTACCGGGTCACCGAGGAAGGCCTCAAAGTCGCCAACAACTATCTAAAAAACGTTTAGCCGCCCCCGACCAGTTGAACTAAATCCACGGTATCGCCTTCCCGGATAAGCCGGGATTTCCAATCGTTACGCTTGACGATCCGTTGGTTTAGTTCAACCAAAACGTTTCGGTTTTTTTCAACCAATGAAAAAACCAATTCCTCTATATTGCTAATATTTTTTAAATCCTTCAGTTGGCCATTCACCGTGATTGTCATCTTCAAAATCCCCTGATATCATGTGTGCGATGTCTTATGTTGTCTTAATTTTGTCTTAATGTTGTCTTACTTTTGCGTTTCTGTCTGATTTCAAATTCTAACACGTTCGCATCAAAAGTCAACCGAAAAAATAATCATATACTCAACCTACGGTTCAAACAGTATTGAAAAAAAACTCATTTTCGTATACAATTAATCCCTCATGGAAAACTGGACTGAAACAAATTCTTTTTCTTTTATTCCTTCGGAGAAACCTTCAAAAAAGGGGATTGAATTTTTTTTAAACAATTATGGATTGGACCCTCAGGGCATTGAAGAAGTCACAAAAAATCTTACCTTTCATCGGTACCAACCGGGAGAGGTAGTCTTTCACGAAGGAGATGTCCCGGATACGTTTTATTTTATCAAATCCGGCCAGGCCCTGGTCACCCGCAAAACCAGGGGAGGAGACGAGCAGATCTTAAACCTGCTCAAAGAAGGGAGCTGCTTTGGCGAGATCGGTATTATTGAGCATATCGGCCGGACCGCAACGGTTAAAGCCATTGGCTTACTCGAATTGTTTCAAATCTCCCGCGATCAGTTTCTGGAAATCCTGAAATGCAGCCCTTCATTTTCTTCCCTGATCCGGGAAATCGGTATTCGGCGGTTACTCAATCAAGTCGAAATATTCAAGGATTTGGACGACCAAAGTTTCAAGTACATCATGGGGATCCTCGTTGAAAAAGCCTACCCGGCCGATTCCATTATCTTCAATGAGAACGACCCGGCCGATTCCCTGTACATGATCATCAAAGGGGGCGTTCGGGTTTGTCGAAAATCGGAATCCGGCAAAGAGATCAATCTGGCTTATTTTGGCAGCGATGATTTTTTCGGCGAGCAAGGGTTAATCGATTCCCTGCCCCGCTCGGCCACGGCCGTGACGACCGAAGAGACCCGGTTTCTGGTCATCGCCAAGGATCAATTCCAGAAATTGCTTCAAAAAAATGCGATGATTTCATTCAATATGCTAAAGGTCCTCAGTCGCCGGATGCGCCATACGAGCCACGAGATGTCGGCGGCCCGCAGCGTCTCGTTTTTTGAAGGAATGACCATTATCGCGCGACCGGAGCGGTGCGTTTCCTGCAAAACCTGTGAGATTGCGTGCGCGGTTGCAAAATCCAGAACCCATCAATTATACAGTGCAATATATGAGGAACCCCTCCCGGTCAAACGGATCCGCGTTCGCCGGGATCAAAGCGGTTCCGAACCCATTATCCGACCCGAACACTGCACCCATTGCAAGGACGCCCCCTGTTTACAGGCTTGCAAAAAGAGGGCCATACGCCGGGACGTTGGTTCCGGTACCATTAATATTATCAATGACGAATGCATTGGCTGCGGTTTGTGTATGCTGGCTTGCCCTTTTAACGTGATCTCCCTGATTCGGACCGAGGGAAAGAAACGGGTCGCTTTGAAGTGCACCTATTGCATGGAACATCGTGCCGGTCCGGCGTGTGTCCGCAGTTGTCCGACCAATGCCTTGGTCGTGGGACTCGCCCCAAGAGCCCGACTCGGCGAAGATTACTTATAATAACTTTGGAATGAGGTGGTGTGGCAATGGCTGAAAAAAAAAATTTAAGATCCATAGATCCGGCAGTTCAATATTTATTGGAAAAAGCACAGACGTCCAATATTGAAACCGGATGGGACCGTTTCGATGCAATGCAAGACCCTTGCGGTTTTAGCGAACTGGGGCTGTGCTGCCGGATCTGCATGTTGGGGCCTTGTCGAATCGATCCTTTCGGGGAAGGTCCTCAGAAAGGAAGTTGTGGGATTAGCGCCGACGGGATGGTCGCCCGTAATTTATGCCGGATGATTGTGGCCGGGGCTTCGGCGCATTGCGATCACGGGGCTCATATCCTGGAAGCCTTTGAACGCGTCGCACTCGGTCATGAGGTCAATTTCAAATTTACGGATGACGCGAAATTAAGAGCGCTGGCCCGTCAACTGGAAGTCTCTCCGGAGGGAAGCGATAGCATGGCCCTGGCCCGCGAGCTGATTCCAAAGATTCAACGCGCGTTTTCCAATCTCCGGGGAATCAACGATTGGCTGACCCACGTCATCCCCCGGCCGCGACTGGAGCGACTCCTTCAATTACGGGTACTGCCTCCCGGTATCGATGCCTGCATCCGCGAAACCCTCCACCGGACCAATATGGGCGTGGATGCCGACCCGGTCAATCTCCTGCTGGGCGGAATCAAATGTTCGATATCCGACTTCCTGGGCATGGACATCTCGGCCATCCTCTCAGACATCTTATTGGGGACGCCCCATCCGATCTATTCCCGAGCCAACCTCGGGGTGTTGGAAAAAGATGCGGTCAATATCGCGATTCACGGGCATAATCCCCTGATCAGCGAAGCCATTTTGAGCATGGTTCCCCAGTTCCAGGAAAAAGCGCGGGCTGCCGGGGCGCCAAAGGGGATCAATATTGTCGGGGTCTGTTGCAGCGGCAATGAAGCCCTGATGCGACGCGGGATACCTCAGGCCACGAATTTGGCCTCTCAGGAGCTGGTGATTTTAACCGGTGCCGTTGATGCCATGGTGGTGGATGTTCAATGCATCATGCCGTCGCTGGCCCAATTGTGCGAATGCTTTCATACCCGATTAATTACCACCATGGGCGTCGCCAAAATACCCGGTGCCCAACACTGCGAGATCAACGCCCTAAATGCGGAACCTTCCGCCCAAAAAATTCTGGAAGAAAGTATCGAGGCCTTTAAAAAGAGAGATCCCCAAAAAGTGGATATTCCTGATTTTACCAGCGAGACCCTCGTCGGTTTCAGCACCGAGGCCATCGTCGAACTCCTCGGCCGGGTCAATCCCCAGGATCCGCTTCAGCCGTTAATCGATACCATTGTCAGCGGCGATATCTATGGAGTGGTTTTATTTGCCGGATGCAACAATTACCGGGTCACTCAGGACTCTGCGTTCATTGCCATCGCCGAAAAATTATCCAGAGATAACATCCTTCTTCTGGCGACCGGGTGCGGCGCCGGGGCCTTTGCCAAGAGAGGATTTTTATCGCCGCAAGCCACGGATGAGATCTGTGGCGATAAATTAAAGAAAGTCCTCACCGATCTGGGACATGCCGCAGGCCTGAACCGGCCGCTGCCGCCGATTTGGCATATGGGCGCTTGCGTCGATAATTCGCGGGCGGTCCGGTTGGTCTTTGCCCTGGCCGAAAAACTCGGCGTGGACGTGGACAAATTACCGGTCGCTGCTTCGGCACCGGAACCGGCCACCGAGAAAGCCATTTCGATCGGAACCGGGGCCATTACCCTGGGAATTACCACCCACCTGGGGGTCGTTCCCCCTGTTCTGGGCGGAAAAACCGTCACGAAAATCTTAACCGAAACCGCCAAGGATCTGTTTGGTTCTCATTTCCTGATTGAAACCGATCCGCAGGTGGCGGCTCAAAAAATAAAAGAAGTGATCACGGAAAAGCGCATTGGGCTCGGATTAAAAACCGAAAGACCATTATGAAACCCGATTTGATCCATACGATGGAGCAATCCGAAACCATATTAATCGTCGATGATTCGGAGGAAAATCGCGAATTATTGGCGGAAATGCTGAGCCCGGACTACAAAATCGTTACCACCGGCAATGGATTTGAAGCCCTGGCCATTGCGTGCTCGGACACGCCGCCGGACCTCATCCTCCTCGATATCATGATGCCCGGCATGGACGGATATGAGGTATGCCGGCGGTTAAAAGCCAATGTGCGGAGCAAAGATATCCCGGTCATCTTCCTGACGGCCATGAATGAAGCCGATGCCGAAACCCGAGGATTTGCCATCGGCGCGGTCGATTACATCACCAAACCCTTCAATATGTCGAGCGTGAATGCCCGGGCCCGGACCCATCTCGAGCTCAAAAACAAGCGCATGAATCTGGAAAAGCGGACCCTGGAATTGATCAAAACCATGAGTGAGCTCAATATCCGAAACCGGTTTATTCGGCAAACCTTCGGGCGTTATCTCTCCGATGATATTGTGGACCGAATCCTCGAGTCCCCCGAAGGGGTGAATCTCGGCGGCGAAAAACGGGAGCTCTCCATTCTGGTCAGTGATATCCGAGGCTTTACCTTTATTTGCGAGCAGCTTCCCGCCGAAGATGTCGTCGGCATTATCAATATCTATCTGGAAGTCATGACAGAAGTGATTTTAAAATATCAGGGATCCATCAATGAGTTTATCGGGGATGCCATTCTCGTGTTCTTTGGGGCGTTGGTTTCGCGCCCGGATGATGTGGAACGCGCCATTGCCTGTGCCATGGAGATGCAATTGGCGATGGAAGAAGTCAATCGGCGGTGCCGGGAAAAGAACTATCCGGAAGTCAAGCAGGGGATTGCGGTCAATACCGGGCGGGCCGTTGTCGGAAATATCGGTTCCAATAAGCGGATCAAGTATGGGGTGGTCGGCAGTGCGGTGAACCTCACGTTTCGGGTTCAATCCTATACGATGGGGGGCCAGATCTTCATTTCCGAAAACACCATGGAAGCCTGCCGGTTACCGCTACGCATCGATGACCGTCAGGAAGTGCATCCCAAGGGCGTTCGATATCCGATTAATATTTATGAAATCGGCGGCATTGGCGGCGACTTTAACCTCTATCTCCCGGAAAAACAGGAAACCGAGCTGATTCCATTACCTAATCCCATACCGATTCTTTATCACTTTATCACGGAGAGCCAGATATTGGATAAAACCTATCCCGGCGAATTGCTCAAAGTCAATGGGGTAATCGCTGACGTTCAGGTGGACCGTTCGTTCCGGCGGCACACCTCGCTTAAAATCACGATGATCGATGCGCAGGGACAGGAAATGGACGCCGAACTGTATGCCCGGGTGGTGGCGAAAATAACGGGATATGAGTATGTTTACCGGGTGAATTTTACCTCGGTTCCCCCGAATGCGACCGACTATTGGGAAAAAAACATTGCCGAAGGTTCCCCCCAAAAAAACAGAGTTTAAAAAAACAGAATGCCTCAAAAAGGTTTGAAAAAATTATGGTTTAATGTTATATTAATAAATAAAAATAAAAAAACGGAGGTCTTATTATGAAAGGTGTTATTGCAGTTTGCTTAGGGGATTTAGTAAAGGAAAAGTTTGGGAAGGACAAATGGGACAAATGCCTTGAACATGCCGGGCTTCCTAAAACCACTTTTTTTCTTCCCACAGGAAACGTTGACGATGCAGCCGTTTTAAAAGTGGTGGATTCGGTATGCAAAGTCTTAAATATTACCTTAAACCAGGCCGCAGACGCCTTTGGCGATTATTGGGTCAACGTCTACGCCCCCAAAATTTACAAGAGCTACTACAGAGATAAAAAGACTGCAAAAGAATTTCTTTCCGCCATGGACCAGGTTCATAAGACCGTCACCGAAACCATTGCCGGTGCCAAACCGCCTCGGTTCGATTATGAGTTGCAGGGCGACAAGGTGATGATCATGAAGTACAATTCTCACCGCGGCCTGATCGATTTCTTCATCGGTTTGTTAAAGGGTGTCGGAAGATACTTCAATGAAAAATTAACCATTACCGCTCTTGGCGGCGACAAGGTAAAAATTGTCTTCCCGTAAGGTGAACAACGTTAGCGGCGTGAACGTTGTGAACGACGTTCACGTCGCTAACGTCGCTAAAAACCACTTATTATTTGATTTTCATAATACTGGTGATCCAGAATCATATTTCCGGTCAGGATACAATTCCTGACCGTTGACTTATTTTTTATCTCTGTATTTTCCCAAACAATGGAATGCTCGACAATCGAATCGGGAGAAATGGATACATGTTCGGATAGGGAATTGGTCCCTTCGGTATTCATCCGCTTTTTATATGCAAAATTAGATTCCCGATACGATTTCGGATCGCCGATATCCAGCCATATTCCATCGTAGGGGAAAAGTTTAATTCGAAACGTCGTCTTCTTTCTTTCCAGGGTATCGAAGAGGTTGATCTCGGTAATGGCCTCGATCACCGGGGGTTTGAATAACGCCACGCCGGTATACATCCAGGAATCGGCGTTGGCGTTCCGCCCGGCGTGGGATTGCTTGCCGGTGAAGTATCCATCCTCGGCCAGAATCTCCGTATACGCGGCATTCGTTTCCTTATTGGGGCGCACCAATAGGATGCCATCCACGTCGGCCGTTCGTCCTGCCTCGAGCATCCCCTCAACCGGAATATCCAGGAAAATGTCCCCATTCAGGGTCAGAAGCCATTCCCCGGGTTTCAGGTGCGGCAGGGCTTCCCTTAACACCCGGCTTCCCGAAAGCCGGTCTTCGTAAATATAGGAGAGGGAGGGCTTGGCGGGCAGCGCTTCCACGCAATCCCGAAGCATGTCGGCGAGATGATGCAGGTTGATCCAGCCCTGGTTGAAGCCTTTTTGGGTTAATTGGTTCAACATGATTCGAATCAGCGGCTCACCATCCAGTGGAAACATGGGCTTGGGTTTAAAGAAGGAGAGCGGCTGGGTGCGTTTGCCATAACCACCCGCCAGGATAAAAAAAGGAAAGGGGAGCATTGGTGGAATTAAACCCATTAAAAGGTCATGTCGCCGGTTTTCCCTTGCTTTACAAACAGGGTATAATAGGTATCGGTGATATAATCCGGCTTGCCAAATCCCAGTTGACCGGCCAGCCGGTCGATCGGGTCGGTTTGGCCTTCGATTTCCAGGTAATCGCCCACGGGGGTATGATCGAGAGTAACAATGAGCGAATCCGCTTCCCGTTTCAGGATCTCGCGGTACTTCTCGTAAATAAAAAAGGGTTCAAACCCCAGGGCGGTAAGAATCGCTTGAAAATTTTCCGAATCGGCGATGCCCACATTGATTTCTTTTTTAATCTTATAACCGACCGCATCCGGGATCTCTTCCGGAGGCGGGCATTTGAAGGTTAAGGTATGGTTCCCGTTCATTGTTCGGAGACGCAGGAGAGACCCGCGATTTTTAAGCGTTCGGTCAGGGGTGTCGAATACCGTATTGGATTCGAAGGAATAAGGAACCGCCACCGTAAAGCCCAGAGCCACTATTTTGGGCCTTATGTCCTCGATCCGGTTCAGTTTGAGTTTGATTTCGATCTCCAGCTCCGGAGAAGGGGAAGGGTGCGGTCTCATCGCGGTTCCATGATCGCCATTCTCAATATTCTCGGCAGGCGATAAATTCCAGCAATTGCAACATCGATGCTTTGTAAACCGAATCGGGAAAGGAATGGATAAATTCCAGGGCCCGCGTCCAATAAACCCCAACTTCCTTCGATACCGCATCTTTAATGTCGAATTGATGAAAGAAGGGTAATAACCGTTCGCCATCTTTTTGAGAAAGGGCGTGCCGGATCTCCGGATGGCGTTCGCGGTTTTTCAGAAGCAAAATGTAGGGAAGGGTGATTTTCCCTTCTTTCAAATCGCGGAACCGGTCCTTCCCGGATTGATCGGAGAAAATGTCCAGCATATCGTCGGAGACTTGAAAGATCACGCCAAAATCCATCCCGAAGCGGTAGTACCGTTCCTGGGTTTGCGGGGGCAAATCCGTTAACAGCGCGGGGATATGCGTGACACCGGCAAACAGCGAAGCGGTTTTTCGACCAATAATATCGTAATACGTTTCCGGGGCCAGGTCGACATTACACGTATTCTCCATCTCGATCAATTGTCCTTCGACCATGAGGCGGGCGGATTTGAGGATCAGGGACATCAAGGCATGCACATGCAGATTGTTGATGCAATTAAAGGCCTGGATAAACAGATAATCGCCCCACATGACCGAGATATCGCTTCCCAGGTTGTGGTGAAGGGTCTGTTTCCCCCGGCGGAGTGTCGAATTATCGACCACATCATCATGAATTAAACTCGAAAGATGAAAAATTTCCAATGAGGCGGCAATTTCAGCTAATCGCGGATGAAAGGATCCATTCATCCCGGACAGCAGAAACAACAAGGTGGAACGGATTTTTTTTCCCTTATAAATCGGGGCAACCTCGATAATTTTATTTATCAATCCGATGCCGCTTTTAACCTGTTCCTCGAGAAGACGATCGGTTTCATCCAGCCAATTTTGAACCGGTTGTTGTATGTCTTTCAAATTTACATGCATCGCTTATTTTACCAGCAACCGGGATTTTTTGCAATATGATTTATTTAATGATAAAATAAATACGCCCATCAAATAAAAAATTGAAAAAAGGCAGGCGTGAATATGTTTGAAAAAGAATTGGCAGTTCTTGAAAAAGCGCGACAAGTCGTTGATCGGGACGAATGTTCCCATGATGAATGGAAGATGGCCTACTGTTTTTTAATGCAAAATTATGAAAAACTTCTAAAGAATGTGATCAAGATCACTCACATCGGCGATAAGCATTATAAAAAATTAATGAATGCCAACGATCACATCCAGCGTCAAAAAACCGAATTTGAAACCTTGAACATCAAATTGCGGGAATCTAACGCCGCCAAAGACAAACTGTATTCCATTCTGGCCCATGATTTGAGAAACCCCCTCCATTTCCTGCTGTTTACTTCCGATTTTATCGGCAGCCAATGGGACAAGGATAAGCCCCCGGATGAGTCCATCAAAAAGTTTATCGATAAGGTATTTATCACCGCTCAAAACATGTCGGAATTATTAGAAAATATTCTGGTATGGGCGCGCTCTCAATACGACGATATCCGATGCCATCCCATTAACATCGATTTAAAATTATTGGTCGATGACGTGATCAATTATTTCCTGGAGAATGCGGAAAAAAAGCAAATTCAATTACTATCGGATATTCGGGTAAAAACACCGGCTTATGCGGATGCGAATATGATCAAATCCGTGATCCGCAATTTAGTGAGCAATGCGATTAAGTTTACCGGACCCGGCGGCAGGGTGACGATTTCGTCCATGCCCGAAGGTGAGAGCGGCGATCAACGCGTGGCCGTTTGCGTTGGGGATACCGGGGTCGGGATACCGAGCGAGCGCCTGGAGACTCTCTTCGACATCGGGAAGGACAATGTGACCCTGGGAACGGCCAAAGAAAAGGGGACCGGACTGGGCCTGATTATTTGCAAGGAATTCGTGGAAAAGAACGGAGGCAATATTCACGTCATCAGTGAGGTGGGTAAAGGGACCCATTTCCGATTTACCTTACCCATGGTCAATGGTGCGAAGAAGAGTTAGGGATAAGCGATAACTCGGTTATAAGGAAATAAATTCGATTGAGAAATTAAAATCTTCGCATAATTCTTCCCCTGTTTCCATGATATCTTCGTCATCTTTCGCGTAATACCACCGGATGTTGACCTGCCCCCCACTTTGATGATACTGTTCGAAAATTTCGAAAATATCCAGCATGCATTTGGTCGAGCTGGTATTGAGGTAATTCAAGCGAATGTTCATGGTTACGGGTTGATTCACTTCGTCGATATAGGTTTTGATCCACAGGACAATGGGCTCGAAAAATTCCGGCGCATTTTCAGGATAAGAAGAGCCCCCCATCTGAAATATACCGGTATCTTTATTAAAATCAATCTCCATTGTATATTTGGTTTTGGGGATTTGCAAGTTATTCATGGTTGCCGTTCTCCTTGACTTTGACCGATAAAATCAAAAAGGAATTGAAATCATCAATGGGAATAATGTTATATTGAATGGGGCTACCCGATTTTCGAGCGATATCGATTAGGCCGATACCCGCGCCTTTTTCTCCGACCTTTCGGGATAACTTGATCCGTTCTTTATAAAATTGTTTTAATTCGTCCGGGGTCATGCCATTGATCTTCATGCAGTGGTCCTGAATCTTGGATATCGTCGACCGCTGGACCATGTTCCCGGAAATAACCGTGTAACACTTACTCTTCTCCGTTACCATGACGATTCCAACGCCAATGTCTTTATGATGATTTTCGCTGTAAATTCGCTCCGATGAATAAAACGCTATATTTTGGGCCATTTCGATAAAGATTGAGAATAACTTTTTAACGGGCGAATGCCCGGATACTAAGGAGAATTTACTCTTTAATAATTCCGCTAAGCCTACCAGTATGTCTTGAGATATCGCCCCCTGAAAATCAAGAATAATATTTCGTTTGCACATATTTTGATAATATTCAAACAATCCCAATTCCGGCATGGTCACACCATATTAACTACCCTCATATCCGAACATCTTAACGATCTGCGCCCGGCTCTCCGAATTTTTAAAGATCTATTTTAGCATATAAGGAGGAATTTTTAAATGTCTTTTGCTGTAATTTGTATAAATTATCGGTTTAAAATAAATTTACGCTTATAGATACGGTTTAAAAACCTTTTTTACTTTGGCCATGATCTGGTTTTCGCTGATTTTATCGGCGGTTTCAATGGCCATTAATCGGGGATTAAAATCCTTACATTTCTCGATTTCTTTTTCCAATTCGACTTTGGCTTCACCGGGCCCGAATATATAAATTTTTTCGGCATCTTTGACTAATTTGATGACCTCCTGGTAATAACGGCGGAGAATTTGGCGGCGCTTTTCCTGGTGCCGACCTTCGGTAGCCGCATCGCGACTATTAACGGATTGAGTCTGGTAACCTTCCGATAAGCGCTCATTGTCTGCCTGGGACTCGATGGTCACGAGTTCTTCATTTTTTTCCGTAACCGTCACAATATGGGACCTGGCATGGTCCAACCATATTCCGATATATTTTTTCATCGTTTCCCTCCGATCGAGTTAATTTGGCGTTTCTTCGTTGCTTCATGACCATATGATAACAACAAAGAAAAAAGAAATCAAGTATGTAAAATAAATTAAATAATTAAAATTCTTGACAATATAAAGTTTTTTATTGTATAGTTTGATCAACGATGAAAAAACGAGATTAGAGGAGAGAGAGGATTGGATTCGATCGAGAAACGCATCAATCCGTCGACCATTAGCGGAACGATCAGTGCGCCTCCGTCAAAAACCATCATGAATCGGGCTCTCATTGCCGCCTTCCTATCCGAATCCCCCACAATCCTGTCCAACCCTTCATTTAGCGAGGACTCCCAAATTGCCCTGAACCTGATTCAAGCCCTGGGCGCCTATGTCCGGATCCACCCGAATGAAATCTATATCCGGGGCGAGATGAACCCCACGGGTGAGATCCTCAATTGCGGCCAATCGGGTTCCATCCTCCGCTTGTTCACCCCGGTTGCCGCCCTTTTTCAGGAACGCCTGACCCTGACCGGTAACGGTCGGCTGTTCGCCGCACCGGTTTCCCGGATGGAGGCGGCGCTGCATTCATTGGGCGCCCAGTTCCGGAGCACGGACGGTTCCTGTCCGGTGACGGTGACCGGCCCTTTAACGGGCGGTCCACTATCCATGGACGGTTCCAGCGATCCGTCGCTTGTCGCCGGGTTATTAATGGCGCTTCCCAAGGCTCACGGCGATTCAACCCTCCGCATCGGTAACCCCAATGGTATCCCTCCGGTTGCCATCACCTTAAAGGTGTTAAATGACTTCGGGATTCGGATCGATCAGACCGATTATGCGGTTTTTTCCATTCCAGGCGATCAGCCGTATCGTCTCAAAAATAACAAACACCAGTACCGGATCGAAGGCGAGTGGAAAGGGGCCGCCTTTATGATGGTGGCCGGAGCCATCGGCGGTTCCGTCTCCTTAACCGGGCTCAACTGCCTATCGATTCAGTCCGATAAGAAGATTCTGAATGCATTGACCTCGGCCGGAGCCGACGTGAGCCTATCCAATCATCAGATCACCATCAAAAAAAACAAGCTTCAGGCATTCGCGTTTGATGCCGCCTCATGCCCGGGCCTTTTTCCTCCACTTACCGTTTTAGCCTGCAATTGCACGGGGTTAAGTACCATCAACGGCGTTCACCGCTTAATCCAAAAGGGAAACGACCGATCCAGGAAATTGCAACAGCTCATCCTTTCTCTGGGCGGGCAGGCTCGGATCCAGGGGGATACGATGGAAATCGCCGGAACCCCGTTAAAAGGCGGCCTGGTTTATTCGCATGACGATCCCCGTATCGCCATGGCAGCCGCCATTGCCGCCATAAATGCGGAAAATAGCGTGACCATTCACAATTATCACTGCGTCACCCAATCGTACCCGAACTTTTTCACCGATTTACAAAAAATCGGAGCCAATATCTATTGTTAATATTATATAATATATTATATAATAATAACCTTTAAGGAGATTTTCATGCAATCGGAACCGTTCACGGCCAATGACGATTTAATCCTGGTGGATGGTCAAAATAACATCATCGGTTATGAGACCAAGGCCAAATGTCATGAGGGAACAGGCATGTTACACCGAGCCTTTTCCATCTTCGTGTTTAACGAAAACAAGCAGCTCCTTCTTCAAAAACGAAGTGCCCTCAAACCGTTATGGCCCCTGTATTGGTCCAACAGCGTTTGCAGCCACCCCCGACGGGGAGAAGACGACGTCGAGGCGGCTCACCGCCGGTTAAACGAAGAGATCCACATCGATATTCCCTTAACGTTCCTCTTCGACTTCCGGTATCAGGCTGCGTTTCACGATCGAGGCTCCGAAAACGAACGGTGTTCGGTTTATATTGGCATCACGAATTCGAAAATTATCCCCAATCCCGAAGAAATCGCCGAATGGAAATATGTGGATCTGGCTGCATTGGATCAAGATCTCGACGCCTTTCCCGACCATTACACGCCGTGGTTTAACATCGAATGGCGCCGCATTCGATCGGATTTCATGACCGATGTGCACGCCCTCACCTTATCCGGATAAAATCGCGCTCGATTACAAAAAGAAAACCTCCGATTAATCGATTTGAATTTTAAAAAAAATTATGGTAGTATACGCTTTCTGGAGGTACATTATGAAAAATTTAACAAAATCTAAAGATACACGTACACGATTGACTAAATTTGTCCTTGTGGTTGTTGGTATATTGTACATCATCACAGGTGCCCGTGTTCTGCACGGCGAAGAAAATGTTGTTCTGGTGACATTGAGAGACGACAGCACCGTGAAGTTCCAAAAAGACTCGTTCGTATTTCCCTGGGTAACCCCGGAAATCAAGAATGAGACGAACTGTGAGACCTTTGCTTTCAATCCGAACGATGTCAAAGAAATTTACATTTTAAATCCGACGTTGAATCATTGCGATCAACGGGACGATGATTGGACCTTCGATGTTCACTTTAAAAATAGTGAACCTCGAGATGGCTTTATCGAAATCACTTCCGAAGAAGTGACCGGGAAATTGGTTGAGACGGGAAAGGAACAGTCCATCCTTTTCCAGGAAATCCGTAAAGTTTCGTTTCAATAAGTAAAATAAGGAGTTAGAAAAACATGAGTACAAAGATAAAGAGGCTCAATACAATTCTGGGATTGTTTGTGGTATTTCTTATCATTTTTTCGATAGGCGTGCAGGCAGCCGATTGGGTGCAGATCCAACGGATCCTCGGAGGCGTATTGCGGGACGTGACCTATGGAGGGAACCAGTTTGTGGCTGTCGGCGATGCCGGGTTGATCATGACCAGCCCCAATGGCCTGAGTCCCTGGACCAAACGGTATCCCGGTACCCAGTATAACCTATACGAAGTCGTCTACAGCAGTGAGGCCGAGATGTATGTGGCCGTGGGGCATCACAGCCAAATCTATTCCAGCCCGGATGGTATTTCCTGGACCAAACGCCACAGTGTGGATCAGGATAGCCGGGATAGTTTGACCACGGTTGCCTACGGTGACGGCTTGTTTGTGGCCGCCGGTGTGGCCGGGCGCTGTCTGACCAGCCCCGATGGCATGGAATGGACCGAACGATCCCGGATCTGCTCCGGAGAAGTCGATGGTCTGGCTTATGGGAACGGCATCTTTATTGCCGGCAGCAGTTCCGGCGATGTCTATAAAAGCACGGACGGTTTACATTGGAACAAATGTAATGTGGACACCGGCGTGAACAATAAGGGCGTGGCTTACGCCGACGGCGTCTGGGTTGTCGGCGGGGGTTCCTCCGCGGTCAGTGCCGTCTATTACAGTAAAGACGACGGTGCCACCTGGACCAAAGGGAAACACTCTCCCACCAACTATTTCATGGATTTCGACTGGACCAGCAAACATTTTATCGCGTGCGGAAACTCCGATGGTTATGGGTGTTCCAATATCATGGCCAGTCTGGATGGCGTCACCTGGGTCAGAGACCGGACCCCGGATTACAGCTCTCTTCTGGGTTGCGCATCCAGTACGTCGAGAGCTGTTGCCGTCGGAACCCGCACCTTGATCATCTCCAATACCACGGGTGGAATCGGCGACGGTCGCGGATGCGGCGGCAGCAGCGGTCCTTCCATTTCCGTGACGTCTCCCAAAGGCGGCGAGTTTTTAAAAATCGGCACCAAATGGACCGTTACCTGGACGTCCAACAGTGTCACTGACCCGATTCGAATCAAACTTTCGACCGATGGCGGCACCAATTTTACCACGGTTGCCGATAACTTAACCAACACCGGCTCGTATACCTGGACGGTACCCAATGTCAAATCCACCAACTGCCTTCTCAAAGTTCTCGCCATCAACCAGGACGGTTTGCCGGCCGGAATCAGTGCGTCGACCTTTCAAATCGGTGAGACTCCGGTGTCGTCGGGGATTACCGTGACCGCCCCCGGTTCCGGGGCGAAGTTATCCGGCGGCTCGACTTACACGATCAAATGGACATCCACCGGCGTGTCGGACCCCATCCGGATTCGGTTATCGACCGATGGCGGCACCAATTACGATACGGTCATTACCTCATCGACGCCCAATACCGGTTCGTACAACTGGACCGTCCCCAATATCACGGCGTCCAACTGCAAGGTTAAAGTGTTGGCCTTTAATGCAGCCGGCTCTCCCTATAATTACAGTAGCGGGGTATTCTCCATCGCCCCGGGAACCGCCAAGCCCACGATCACGTTCGCCAAACCCACAGCCGGCGAAAATGTCGGCGGCGGATGCACCTACAACGTCCAATGGACCAGCTCCGCCAAATTCGACTATGTCCAGATCGAATTGCTCAATAATGGCGTGAGCTCATCGATTACCACCAGTGCCCCGGATAATGGGTCCTATGCCTGGAATGTCCCCAATATCACGGTTTCGGGAAACAAAGCCCGGTTGTGGATCAAGGGGTATTCGGCCACCAATGGCAATAACATCGATTATTCGGAATACTTCAATATCCAAAAACTCGCGGGTACGATTACCGTCACCTCGCCCAACGGCGGGGAATCCTGGCCCCAGAGTTCAACGCAAACCATCACCTGGACCCATTCGGGCTCGGTGAGCAGCACGGTCAATGTCTTTTATTCCACGGACTCGGGTTCGACCTGGAAATCCATTGTTAGCGGTGTTTCCAACTCCGGAACCTATCAGTGGGCCGTGCCTTCCGACGTCAAATCGGATTATGCGTTGGTCAAAATCGCCGATACATCCAATAGCTCATTGGCCGATTCTAGTGACCGGGTCTTCTCATTGGGCGGGGTCAAACAAATCGTGTTGAATAAATCCAGCCTGAATTTCGGGTATGTCCTGGAGGGCGCGATGCCGGGAACTCAATCCGTTTTCATCCGAAATACCGGATCGGGAACCTTAAACTGGTCGGCGACCTCGGCCGATGCCACCTGGATAAAATTGAGCCCCAGTACCGGAAACGGCGATGGGTACATTACAGTGTCGATCGACCCTGCGGGTTTAAGTAAAGGAACCTATACGGGTCATCTTACGGTCAATGATCCCAATGCCGTCAATTCCCCGCAATCGGCCACCGTCACGCTGAAAGTCGGCGATAACCTGGAAGACAATCCCCCGTTCGGCGATTTCTCCTCTCCGGCAGACGGAGCGTCCGGCGTGGCCGGATCGCTCGCCCTGACCGGCTGGGCGCTGGACGATGTTTCCCTCGATAGCGTCAAATTATATCGTGTGGCCAATACCAACGGTGATCTGGCGTTAATCGGAGAGGGCGTCTTTATCGAAGGGGCCAGACCGGACGTGGAACAAGCGTATCCGGATTATCCCAATAATACGCGGGCCGGATGGGGGTACATGATGTTAAGCAACTTCCTCCCCGATGGTCAGGTGGTATTGAAAGCCATTGCCAAAGATAAGGCCGGACACGAAACGGTGTTGGGAACCAAAACCATCACCATCGATAATAGTCATGCCAAAAATCCGTTCGGGGCGATCGATACCCCCACTTCCGGCGGCGATACGTCCGGAACCAAGTACCGAAACAGCGGCTGGGTCCTGACCCCTTTACCGAACCGCATTCCCACGGATGGCTCCACCATCAATGTGTTCGTTGACGGCACCTTTATCGGAAAAGCCAAATACAACGCGTACCGGGAAGACATTGCCACGTTATTTCCCAACCTGGTTAACAGCAAGGGCGCCTGGGCCTACTATGACCTGGATACCACCCAGTATGCGAACGGCATTCATACGATCTCCTGGAGTGTCACCGACACTGGCGGCAATTCATCCGGCATCGGCTCACGGTACTTCTCGGTTCTCAACCTTTCCTCTCCGACCGCGACCCTTCCGCTGTCTGTTCCCGAGAGTATGACTGGCGGCGATTCGCTGGCCATGTTGCAGGGACTGCCCAATTCGATCGGAACGATGCAGGTTCGCACCGGTTTTTCGCTGAAGAAAGCGATGCAAACCATTTACCCCGATTCCACAGGTATGCTGTACACGACCATGAAGGAGACGGACCGGCTTGAGATTGACCTGGATGAGAACCGGAATGGTCGTTCACTGTTAAAAACCGGGGCCACCTATTCCGGTTACATGCTGGTGGATGACGAATTGCGTCACCTTCCCATCGGGTCGTATCTCGATTCGAAAACCGGAATTTTCACCTGGCAGCCGGGTCCGGGATTCCTCGGGAATTATAACCTGGTGTTCTTTACCAACCAGGGCGGCATGGTGGACAAGAAGCACGTCCGCATCACCATTGAAAATAAAACGAGAACGAATAAGATTTTTTTATTCGACCAACCCATTAAAGAAAAAACTAGAGACTTGAAATAAGGATTTACGGCGAATGAACACGAATAAGGAATACAGATCGATTTTATTGCTCAAAGTACCGCATTGTGTGCACCCTGAAGCAGTCCCGGAAAACGATAGTTTTCGGTTACGGCATACGTTTCGGCCGATACCGTCATTTGCGCTGGCTTCGCTGTGCGCGTTTCTGGAAGCGCATAATTCCTTCGGCTATAAGATTGAGGCCGTGGATATCAATATCGAAGCCTACCAAAAACCCGGAACTCCCATCGATATCAACGATTATCCCAGCCTGATGGAGGAGCACATCAAGAACCGGCGGTACGACGTGCTGGGACTATCGGTCATGTTCGTGTTCAATATTCGCTGGCTAAAGCTGGCGATTTCCCTTTCCCGTCGCTACCACCCCGAAGCCAAAATTATCGTTGGCGGCGGTTTTCCCACCATATTTCCCGAAAAAACGTTGCGGGAGCTGGATGTGGACAGCGTGGTGATCGGGGAAGGGGAATCGTCTCTTATTCACCTGTTAAACCGGTACAACCATTTCAGCGACCCGGCGTTTGAAGCCCGGTTTCCGTTCGACGGTTACGGGGAAAAGCGGGAAGACGGCAATATTCGGATTGTACCGTTAACCCATTTTATCGATATGAATGATATCCCGATGGCTGCCTGGCAATACCTCAATGTCGAGAAATACTTCCAAAACAGCGGGGATCGCATGCTGGCCATCGAAGGGGTTCGCGGATGCCCCTGCCGCTGCACGTTCTGCAACACGCAACTGTCGTGGGGTTACAAATTGCGATACAAAAAGGTCGATACCTTGATCCGCGAAATGCTCGCACTCAATGAAAAATATAATGCTCTTCTTCATTTCGTCGACGATAACCGCTCGGTCAACCGGGAATGGATCATTGACTTTCTCCACCAGGCGTTGGAAAACCACATCGAACTCGAACCCGTGCCTTCCAGTTTCCACGCCCAGCATATCGATGAAACCCTCATCGACCTGCTCCAACAGGCGGGAATCAAAACCATCGGCATTGCCGTGGAAACCGGTTCGCCTGAGATGCAAAAACAATTGAAAAAATACCTGGATTTCGATAAAGTCCGGCAGGTTGTCAAACTCATTAAATCCAAAGGTTTAAAGGTCCATGTCAATTATATGTTCGGCTTTCCCAATGAAACCATGGACCAGATCCAGGAAACCCTTTCCGTTGCCCGGGAGTTGAACGCCCATTCCAATCAATTCCTGATCCTGGTTCCCTATCCCGGCACGGAAGTTTACGAAGACGCCAAGAAATGGAATTTGTTGAACTTCGATGAAAGCAACCTGGATAATTTTGAACCCCGGCGGTCGAATTTCTTATTGTCCGACGAATGGGATGCGGCCAAACTCGAAGAAATCATCTATGATATCAATATCGAATTGAATTTCCTGGACAATCCGTCGCTTAAAACGCCCGAGCAAATCGATGATTTCAGAGAATTTTGTGAGAAATTGCTCCTGCGGATTCCCGGCCATATTGCCGCTTACCTGGTGGTGGGGTATATTCACAAACAACAGGGCGACCTGGTCAACTATGAAACATATTACCAGGGGGCCATCGCGAGTTTTAACGATAAAGCCACCTATGAAACCTTTTATCGCTATTTATCCTGGAACAATCCGATCATCAACGATTTCAATCGCTATTGCCAATCGAAAACCATCACGATTTCGGAACCGATTTAATCGTTCGCTTCATTATTCCAATGCAATGTTACCCATCCACGGAGGTTCAAAATGAAAATTGCACTATTAGATCTCAATCATTCGACCCGCGGCATTCATACCAATACGACGCCGCTGGGATTAGGGTTGATTTCCTCCTACCTTAAGAAAAACCTGAATGTCTCGTTTGATATTAAAATATTTAAAGATATCCATGCGGCATTGGATACCTTTCATCGTCGCTGGATCCCGGATGTCGTGGGATTGGCGCAGTATTCCTGGAACAGCGAATTGAATCTGGTTGCGGCGCGCGCGGCTGTGGCGCTTAATCCCGATTGTTTGGTCATTGCCGGGGGACCGAATATTTACAAAATGGAGCCCGCCAAACTGGATTTTTTAAAACAGGAACCGTATGTGGATGTGTGTGTGGTCTATGACGGCGAAATCACGTTTACCGATATCCTGCGCCGGTTGATTTCCGGGGAAACCAAAACGGATATCCGGAAAAACCCGGAACCCGGTACGTATGCGTTGAACCCGGAAACCGGGGAATTGATCAACCGGATGGAAAACCCGCCGCGGTTGGAGTCGCTCGATACACTGGGTACCCCCTATGCCGACGGGTTCTTTGATACTTTCCTGGATGAAGGGTACCACCCGTTTGTTCAAACCCACCGGGGATGCCCGTTCGGTTGTGCTTTTTGTCATACGAGCGACTCGTATTACAACAAGATGTTATTTTTGTCACCGGAACTCTTCCGCTGCGACATGGAGGTTTTGGGAAAACGGTTCGGCGGGAAGTATCATATTCCGCTCTATATTGCCAATACCAATTGGAGTCTGTTTGATCAGGATTTTGAAATTGCCCGCGTGATTCAACAGATCAAAGAAACCTATGATTGGCCGCATCAGATTCATATTAATTCGGGGAAAAATCCGAAGAAGTTGATCGAGATGCTGTCGATCTTCCGATATATGCCCGGAATTTCCCTCCAGACCCTGACCCCGCATGTTCTGAAAAACATCAAGCGGGTCAATATTCCCTTCGAGGATTACCTGGATTTTCAGGAAAAGGTATCGGTAAAAACCGGCCGGCCATCGGCGACCGAATTGATTTTAAGTCTTCCCGGCGAAACCAAAGAAACGTTTATGGATACGCTGGTAAAAACCATTGATTCGGGGACACAGAATATTATTATCTATACGCTCATGAAATTACGGGGAACGCCGTTAAACTCCGACGAGTTTGAGAAAACCTATGGGTACGTGGTGCGGCACCGGGTGGTTCCGCGGCAGTTCAGCGATATCAACGGGACGAAGATTTTCGATACCGAAGAGGTCATCGTGGGCACCAACACGATGTCCTTCGACGATTACATCGAGCTTCGAAGCCTGAGTTTTACGGTTTCGGCGTTTTTGGCGTCCTCGGAGTTGATTCCGCTGGTGAAACTGATCGTGGAGCATCAAATCAAAATCAGTGCCTGGATCCTTGGGATTCACGACCGGTTGCGTCATTACCCCGATATTTATGACGCGTATCAGAACTTTTTACAGGAAACCCGGGATGAATTGTTTCCCACCCGAGAGGCGTTGGTGGACTTCTACTCCAAACCCGAAAATTACGAAGCGCTTTGCATGGGAAAATTGGGGGATAATCTCTTACGGAAATACAAGTGCATCATTCTTTTCGAACATTTCGGTTCGCTGCTGGATGTGGCCATTGCCCAAGCGCAGAAATTGATGGCCGAGGTCTGCGGCGAAGAAACCGCCAACGAACTGTTAGCCAACATGAAACGATTTTTATCGACTCGGAACATGAAATCGATTCTGGGTGCCTCCGATATGGAGGAGGTATTTAAGGAACGGGTCGTTGAATTGGATGTCGATATTCCGGCGTGGTTGGAGGCGTCCGACAGCGGATTGGGTCTGGAACGCTTCAAAAGACCCTCGCGATACCGGGTCGTGTTTCCGGAAAAAGCCGTGAATGAATTGAATGATATCGTGAAAATGAATAAAGACCTGGAATTATCGATGCAGATTCTATACCGTGACGGCACAATCCGTGCCTATTGGCCCCATTGGGTCGTCTAAGGCGTTTAAACATTCCACCAATTTAAACTGGCGGCGGGCGCGATCGAGATTGTGAGACGGTCGGTGGATTTTGAAATACGTATCCCCGGCCAGATAATCGGTGAGAAAGCGCGTTCCGACCATTAAGGTCATCAATTTCGTACTAAACACCAGGTATTCTTTTTCGGTTGATGTTAAACAGCCGCCGGTTCCATCCAGATATCCTTTTAAAATCGACTCGAAACGGGAAACCTGCACGGACACTTTGGATAAATCCCGTTCATCTTCAGCGGCCGGATAAATTGTAGTTCGCGCGAGGTCTCCGAAATCGAAATGCACGAGTCCCGGCATGACCGTATCCAAATCAATGACGCAAATCGCCGTGTCCGTGGCCTGATCAAACAGGATATTATTCACCTTGGTATCGTTGTGGGTGATACGGATTGGGATTTTTCCTTCCCGCACCCGTTCGGGTAAAACGTCAAACATGGCGTGATGAGCATATAAAAAGTCGATCTCCGGTTTGACGTTTTTGGCTCGGTTGAATGCATCGGCCTTCAGGGTTTCCAGAAAATCATGGAACCGTTTCGGGCCATGATGAAAGTCGCGAATGGTTTCATTTAATGGCGGTGCGGGTAAATCGGCCAGCATGGAAAGAAATTGTCCGAACAGGAAGGCGGCCTGATACAGTTGCTCGTGGGTTTCCAGTGCCTCCAGGCTCCGGGAATGGGGGATGAAGTTGTAGACCCGCCAGTATTCGCCCTCATTGTCTTTATAAAAACGATCGCCATCTCGTGTTAAAATGACATGCAGGGTGCGGCGATCGATTTCAGTGGGAGAAAGCGACGAAGGAGAAGAAAGAGAAAGGGCTTCCCATTTTCCGCGAATGTGTTGCGTGACCCGCAGGATATTTTCCATGACTCCCGGCGGATCGATGAAGACGTATCGGTTGATGCGTTGAAGTATATAATCGGAACGCTGCTCGTTTCCGATAACCGTTACTCGGTACGTGTCGTGGATATGCCCGTTTCCAAAGGGATCAATCGCGAATATATTACCGTTTAATTGAAATTGGTTTGCGATATTTTCAATTTTTTTCATAGAAAAGAATACTAAAAAAGTATGCTTTTTACAATATGATGGTTCAGTTTGATTTTTATTGACTTTTTTTTCCCATTGATATATTAATATAACTAATATTAACGTAAGATGGAAAGAACATGACAAAGAAAAAAAAGGGTTATATTACCGAAGTTGCCGACGATATTCATCATATGTTCAGTATCGGCCCTGTTATTTTTATCAAATGGTCGTGCCAAAAAGATTGGGTCGTGGAATATATCTCCCCCAATATCTCCCAACTGGGCTACTCCCAGGACGAATTTATGGACCAAAAAGTCGCCCTGTCCGATATCATCCATGCCAAAGATAATCTAAAATTTGCCGAAGGCTTGAAGGAAATCATTTCCACCCCCACCGAGTCCTTTCAAGGGGTCATCCGTTTGCTGACCGCAGACGGCGAATTCCATCGACTCTACCACTACACAGTTTCGGCCCTGAATCTAAAACAACCCAAGAATTGTTATTATGGATACTTCATCGAACTTCGCGACTACCGCATATCCCGAACCCACGATAAAGCCAAAATCGAGCATCGCGCCTATCACGACATGCTCACCGGTTTACCCAACCGGTTCCTGTTTAACGACCGCCTCGCCCTGGAAATCAACCGCGCGTCCAGAAATAAAGAAAACTTCGCGGTGATGTTTCTGGACCTGGACGATTTTAAACGCATCAACGATAGCCTGGGCCATCTGAAAGGAGATCTGGTCCTGCAAGAAACTGCCAGCCGACTTCAAAATTGCATCCGAAACGAGGACACGCTGGCGCGCATCGGCGGCGATGAATTTACGGTACTCCTGCCTCAAATCCCGGACCCAAAAGAAATTGTGGCCGTGCTTCAACGCATCCTCAATGTGTTCAAATACCCTTTTTATATCGAGGAACTTGAACTGTACACGACCACCAGTATCGGCATCAGTATTTTTCCCGCAGATGGGAAAGATCCGGTCGAACTCATGAAAAACGCAGATATGGCGATGTATCACGCCAAAGAACAGGGGAAAAACAATTATGTGTTTTACAGCGAGGAAATGAACTCGACGATCAAGAAACGGGTGGAAATGGAAAATCAATTGTGGCGCGGATTGCGAAAGAAAGAATTTGTCCTCCATTACCAACCGATCGTGAACCTCAAAACCGGGTATATGGAAGGCGTGGAAGCCCTGGTGCGATGGAATAATCCCCAAACGGGACTCATGTACCCGGTTGATTTTATTTCGCTGGCCAGTGAAACCGGGATGATCCTGCAACTGGAACAATGGGTATTAAAAACCAGTTGCCGCCAAAATTTGGAATGGAAACTCCTGGGACTCGACGGTTTGTATGTGTCGATTAATATTTCCTCCCAACAATTCATGCGCAGCGATTTTTTGAAATGTGTTCAACGACTGTTGAGCGATACCCGACAAGACCCGTGCGATCTGGCGATTCAACTCACGGAAAGCGGCCTGATCGATACGGCCACCCGAGACAAAATGGTCCGCATTTTGAAGATCCTTCGGCGAATCGGTATTCGACTCTCCATCGATAATTTCGGCGTGGGATTTACCTCGTTGCATTACTTGAAGAGTTTCACGGTGGATATTCTGGAAATCGATCGCTCGTTTATGAAAGGGGTCCCTCATGATCCTGAGTTTACGGCTATTGCCTCGTCCATTATCACATTGGGTAAAAATTTGAATATCCAGGTCCTGGCCGAAGGGGTTGAAACCAAAGAACAGTTGGATTTTCTGGTCGCCAATGATTGCGACCTGTTACAGGGATATTACTTTAGTCCCCCGGTCCCTCCCGATCACATTACGCAAATGATGAAAGAGAAAAAAAATATTTTTTCTCGCTGTGTATAATTGCATTTAAAAGTAAATGCGAAAGGTCGTATACAACATGGCCGGGTAGGTGCCGAATTCGGAATGAAATCCGATAATCGGCGGGACCACCGTTAAAGGGGAAAGCGTGGGCCGCTTTCCCATTCCAATATAAGCACCGCCTCCCAGATACATGTTCTCCGAAATGTTATATTCCGCCGATGGCGAAATCACGACCGATCCATCGGTCATGTTCACAATCACCATTCCGGTAAACGGGATCAAGGGCGTAATCTGTTTGGTCACCCCCAGATTGAGATAATGCTGCCCCATCAAATACACGGCCCCATCCCGATAAGCCGGAGTCTGAAATAAATCGGCGTATTGAGACGGGTTTTTTCCGCCTGCGGAATTGTAATGGTATTCGAAAAACGCGTAAACCTGTCCGGGGAAATTGTAATCCATTCCCGCAGAGAAACGAACGTAACTTTTTCGATATGCATGTCCAATGGGAATGCTTTTCTTATCTTTGACAAAGAAATACGGCGATACGTAAGCGGCTTCGACCCACGAACCGGCACCGCCAATGGCACGGGCAGCATCGAGTCCAACCATGAGGTGCTGACGAAACCCCATAAACAAAGCGGACAGATCGGTTTTGAGTACATGGACTTTTCCCCGGAGAAAAAAAGCGCTCTTTGGAAATTGGAAATCTCTTCCGAGGACATACCCCATATCCAGTTCATCCAGGGTTCCCAACGGGATGCGAACGCGAACAGCATCCACGCCGCGTCGATCTTCGGTATCGAGTTCATTGAAGGCAAAGGGCGCGATGATGTCCGTGGGACTCACAAAACGGCCGCTTCCCCAGGCAATGGGTTGTCTGCCGATCAAAATATCCGCTTTCCCGGTTTTTATCGTGACCATCAACCGGTCCACGTTATGAAACACACCGAAACTGCCAACCGCTTTGTTTTGCCCGGGATACAACCGACTGTTGAAATCCGTGACCCGGTAGGAATAGGGATCAATGGCACCAAAGAAAATATTTTCCTCAAACAACTTCGGATCCTGAATCCGCGGTGAAAAATCATACGCGGCATCCACATGCAACCAGGAACCGGACGAAGCGGAAAACGTCAGACGTAAATGATTGGTCACTGCCCCTAACGAAGGCGTGGACTGGCGGTTATCAATCGTATCATAATCCGGCATCTTGAAACCGATAAAAAACGATTTGTAATATCCGTGAATTTTTAACGCGGTTCCTGTTAAGGTGTGACCGAATAGAAAGATTAGGAAAAGAATGAGCAGGGGGTCGTTTGTAAAAACGCCCCCGGACCCCGCCAAACTTTTTGGTTTTTTTTCTATAATTTTTTTTTGCACAACATTTTAAAAAAACCCGCCCCCCGAAGGCCTGCATCGGGTGTGGGCGCCGCCCACCAAAAAGGTGGAAATCATCGATTCTTATCACTGTCGATCATTCCATCCTTTAATGTAATAATTCGGTGGGCGTGTTCCATGATCATTTTATCATGCGTCGAGAAGACGAACGTCATGCCCGTGCGTTGGTTGAGCTCTGCCATCATGTCCAACAATTCGGCCCCGGTTTTGGAATCCAGGTTGGCTGTCGGTTCATCGGCGAGGATCAGATCCGGTTTGGACACCATCGCGCGTGCGATGGCCACTCGCTGTTGCTGGCCACCGGAAAGCTTGGACGGTAAACGATGAGCGAAATCTTCCAGTCCGACTTCTTTTAATATCTCCATGACGCGTTCATGGCGTTCCGGGCCCGGAACGCCTTGCAAAAGCATGATGTATTCCACGTTCTCTTCCACGGTTAAAACCGGAATGAGATTGTAAGACTGAAAAATAAAACCGATATGATCCCGGCGAAAATCCGATAATTCTCTACCCTTCATTTCGGAAATCAATTTTCCATTTAACCACACTTTACCCGAGGTTAAGGAATCCAGCCCGGAAACAATATTTAAAAAGGTGGTTTTCCCTGAACCGGAAGGTCCCACTAACGCAGTAAATTCACAGGGCCGGATCGATAGGCTAATCCCGCGTACGGCTTCGACTTCCATGCCATTGTCCTTGTAGGTTTTCCTCACATCTTCCGTAACAATAATGGCGCCTTTACAATGTTCCATTTTTACTCCTTACAAACTTTTTCTGATCGCGTCGGCAATGCGCATCCGACCACCGACCCATGCCGGGTATAAACCGATGCCTACCGTGAAAAAAAAGACACCGACAGGAAACGCAAGAAAATACCACCATACCGGTTCCGGGTAAATATTTTCCTGAATCACGGCACCAGCCATTTCAATGCCTCGGTAATCGAGTCCGGTGTAAGACAGGATCGATAAAACCAGTGCGCTGAGTGCCAGCCCGATGATGATACTGATCACCGCCAATGCGCCTGCTTCAAAGAGGATCAATTTACGAATGCCCCCCGGGCGGGTTCCCACAGCGCGAAGCACGCCGAATTCGAACATCCGTTCATAGAGCGACATAAATAACACATTGATGATACCGAACGTCACCAATGCCGCCAGGATGAAAATAATAATGATGAGTCCGAATTTCGACATTCGGAAAACCATATCCATTTGCGGGAGTAAGGTGATCCAGCTTACCGCTTCATTGCCGTTTCGGGAATAACGTTTCCAGAACGGATTGTTCTTTTCAAGCGATGTGCGAATGTCTTTAAATTTAATGGCGGCTTCATGAACCTGACCCGGAATTCCCAGCATTTGCTGAGCCTGTTCGATATGGATAAAGGCCATACCCGTATCCATGCTTTTGATACCGAAGTGGTAAATCCCGGAAATACGGAACATCTCCTGGCTCAATTCGCCGGTATAGGCTTTGGCAGTTGTCACAACCACCCGGTCACCGAGCTCGACCTCCAGAATCTCGGCCATTTTACTCCCAATGACAATATCTCGGATATTGGGTTTTCCCGCGAAAAACGTTCCTTTGCCTTTCCCAACCGCTTCATCGTATTTGGAAAGGGGGCTTTCCGTTTGAGGGTTCACCCCAACCAGCAGGATCGCGTCCACATTGGCCGGAGAGGTGATCATCCCCATGGAGAGCGTTCGAAAGGTGAACCGATCCACCAGAGGATCGTGCGCCAGGTCATTGGCCAGTTTATCCTTGTGATGGATCGTCCGTTCCACTTCTTGCGACTCTCGAAAATTTTCCCTGTGAATCTCGGCTTCGCCCAGGAACGAGGACGTGGAACTGCGCATCATGCCTTTCATCATGCCTTTCATAATCGACGCGTCCAACAACAGGGCGGCCAGTCCGACACCAATGGCAATTGCGGCAATAATCGTTCGCCGTTTGTTTCTTAAAATATTTCGCCAGGCCAGTTTAATATAGAACCACATCTCGCTCTCTCCTTAGTTAATGCCTTCGCATGGATTTTGCCGGATCCGTGTGGGCCGCTTTAAACGCGGGAAAAAGACTGACGGCCAGCGCCGAAATTAAAATCGTTATTGCCGGGATATAAAAGCTCCGGGCATTGACTTCGGCTTTCATGAGTGAAAACGACATGCCGCCATAGCTCATCGGTTCAGGCATTTTAACGCCGTGAATCGATACGTAATAATTGAGGCCCAGGGCAATCACGCTACCAGCGGCAAGGCAGAACAGACAAAGGATGAACACTTCCAGAAGCACCATTCGGACGATTTGTCCCGGTTTGGTACCGATGGCTTTGAGAACGCCATATTCTCGCCGACGTTCCAGTACGGACATGAGAACCGTATTCAGAACGCCCACACTGACCACCAGCATAATGATAAAGAGCATGACCCATTGACCTTTTTCATCCGTTTTCATGGCCACGTAGAAATCTTTGGCAAAGACTTGCCAGGGATCGATCGAGAGTTGGGGATCGCGTTTTTTTAACGTCGTGGTAAGGGATTCCGTCACCTTTTGAACATCGTCGAGGCTTTTGACCGTGATCGCGATTTCATGGACGCGGTTTGGGAGGACCAGTAGTTCCTGGGCAGCCGCAAGGGGAAGGTAAAACGCGCTGCGGTTATTCATTTCATCGCCCGTATCGATGATACCGGTGATCTTATATTTATCATTGGCCATTGAACCGTCTGCGCCCTGGGAAACGATCACGGCTTCGTCATTGATGTGGGCTTGCAGGAGTTTTGCCAACCCTTTCCCGATGATAGCTTCATTGCCCGCATGGGGTTTAAACATGGAACCTTCAATGATTTTATGATTGAAATGAGTGGTTTTGGATTCATGGATCGGATCGATCCCGATGATTCGGACGCCCACGGTTTTCTCGCCCACGGATGCCAGGCCTGCGGAGTAGATGCGCGGTGCCCAGGAAGTGACCAGAGGGTCTTTGATTAATAGGGATGCGATTTCAGCGGGGTTGTTGATGGTTTTATAGATAGCCGGGCGGTCCAGGTAATCCGTATGATGGATCTGAATGTGGCCCAGTTGGTTTCGGGTGAAGGTATCGATGACCCCTTTGTAGGAGCCGTCGGACCATCCGATCGAAAAGGCGGCCAGGGCAAATCCGCCCAGCATACTCAGGCCGGTTAATAGCGATCGTCGTTTTTGACGAAGGATATTTCGAAAAGCAAGTTTAAGCATTAGCATTTATAAAGACCTCCGGTCTTCAGTTAATATGATAACCTTATCCGGGTTTATTATATGAATTTACAAAATCGCTGTCAACATTCAACCGCAACATTCTCTTGCTTGGAATTTGAGCTCTTTCTCCACGTTGTAGGGCTCCTTCTGCCCGAAGTAAGTCGATCGATTGCAAAAGTGAGTGTCTTTGTTCCAAAAGTAAGTCGATCGATTGCAAAAGTGAGTGTCTTTGTTCCAAAAGTAAGTCGATCGATTGCAAAAGTGAGTCGCTTTGTGCCCGAAGTCAGTCGATCGATTGCAAAAGTGAGTGTCTTGGTGCCCGAAGTAAGTCGATCGATTGCAAAAGTGAGTCGCTTTGTGCCCGAAGTCAGTCGATCGATTGCAAAAGTAAGTGTCTTTGTGCCCGAAGTCAGTCGATCGATTGCAAAAGTGAGTGTCTTTGTGCTCAAAGTAAGTCGATCGATTGCAAAAGTAAGCCGCCTTGTGTCCAGGTTCGGCTCATTTATCGGCGCGGTGCGAACAATCGGCCAATAAATCCGCCTCGATTGCCGGATACCATCGATCGATCGCCTCCTGATAAGAAATGGTCAACCGAATGGCTTCTACCGTTCGCATCAACCGAAGACACTCCCTGGGCGTGAGACGGTTTCCTTTCCTCGATGTTTGATACACAGCCCATTTATCCATGACCCGGTATCCGTTTAACACGTATCCCCATTCCTGTTCGGTTATTTTGGAAAGAAAAGGTTCCGGATCGATGGTCGCCTGCTCGAAATATTGCGGCTTGATTTGGAGTTCCAGGTTGACCCGGTCCAGCTCCCCGGATTTCATCAGATGAATCTCCGCTAACCGCTGTCCCAGGTCGCTGAGTCGGATGAAAAGCTCGTAATTGGTGGTAAACGGTACGGCCGGAAAATCGCTCACCAGGTAAGAGTGATAGCGCGTTCGATAAATCGTGGAATAAAGCACGGCATAGATGTAGTAAAAGACCTGTTGCGGGTTGGGGCGTTCCGGGTAGGTCTCGTTCAATCGGTCGACAAATTCCGAATGAAAATTGGGAAATCCGGTTCCTCGCAACGCATGGCGCTCTGCCGGCTCAATATGGGTGT
>JBLMYT010000084.1:0-41429 GCA_050258455.1 Candidatus Omnitrophota bacterium
AGGTAGCTATTTCAAGAAATAATAGGCTCGAATCAGTGATTATACCGGTTGAGGATTATGAATTGCTTCAGGAAGCTTATGATATTGTCGAGCATGTTGAAATTTATAAGTTGGTTAAGGAAAGGGAGAAAACCCCTATTGAGGAATATATCCCTCTTAATCAAGTATTGAAAGAAAATGGCTTATGAAATCCTATTTCACCCCGAAGCAAGAAAAGAATTTGAACGGATAGATGGAAGTATTAAAAAACTCGTGTTGAAACAACTCATAAAACTGAAAGAAAATCCGCATCTGGGAGATAAGTTGGGAAATAGAGCAGGAATGGATTTATCGGAATTCAGGAAGATGTACGTTTATAAGAAAAAAATAAGAATTATTTATCGCATTCAAGAAGGGAAAATGATTGTTTTTATAATCGCAATAGGGGATAGAGAAGATATGGTGGTTTATAAGGATGCTTATAAGCGGAAGGCTGATAAGGGTGCCATCGATATTCAAGAGTAAGCGTCGGTAATTCGCCACTCACACATATAAAATTATTCTTTTCTCCTTATTCATATATTAATTCAAAATAAATTCAAACGATTTTTCGCTACCACTGATCTTTTATTTCATTTTATATTCGTATATAATTGACTTTCATTTTCACAGCGTTTTGCAATTCTTCCGATGCGAGGCAGCAATGAATAACGTGTTTATCAGTTACAGTCATGATTCGCAAGAGCATTGCGATCGTGTTTTGGCCTTATCCAACCAATTAATAGCCGACGGCCTGAATTGTTTCCTCGATCAATATGAAAGTTCTCCCCCTGAAGGATGGCCCAAATGGATGGACAAGCAATTAAAGAACGCAGATCAGGTGATTCTGATTATAACCGAAACCTATTGTCGAAGGGTGATGGATGACGAAAACCCGGGAAAGGGTTTGGGAGTAAAATGGGAATCCACCCTCACCTACCAGTATATATACAATGACGATTCGAAAAATACACGATTCATTCCGGTTGTTTTCAAATCCGAAGACATTAACCATATCCCGCCTATACTCAAAGGTTCAACGTTTTATTGTTTAAACGATGAGAAAGGGTACGAAGACTTGTACCGGAGGTTGACGGATCAGCCGTTAGTAAAAAAACCGGAACCAGGTAAACTAAAAACGCTTCCAACAAAAGAAACCCCTTCTCTATTTCCAACCAGGGAATGCCAAAATATCAACGTTTCCATTTCCAAATTACCCGTAACCAGTGAACATTTCCTGGGAAGGGAAACGGAACTCGCATTACTCCATCACGCGTGGGAAGATCCTCATACGCATATTATCACTCTCGTGGCAATGGGCGGCGTCGGTAAAACGTCGCTCGTGAACCGCTGGTTGAATGAAATGGAACGCCAAAATTACGCGGGTGCGATTAACGTCTACGGCTGGTCGTTTTACAGCCAGGGCGCAGAAGAAGGGAAGCAAGCTTCTGCCGACGTCTTTTTAGAAGAAGCGTTAAAATGGTTCGGCGATCCCACCCCCACCGAGGGCGATGCAACGGCCAGGGGCCGCCGATTGGCGCGGTTGATGCAAAATCAAAAAAGTTTGGTGATTCTGGACGGGTTGGAACCGTTACAGTATCCGCCCGGTCATCCGCCGGGAATGGATGGATTATTAAAAGATCAGGGGTTGAAAGCCTTCTTAAAAGAACTGGCAGGCGCCGGTCATCCGGGATTGTGTGTGATTTCCACACGCGAAAAAGTAACGGATTTATCCAATAAAACCGGGTATAGTGTCAAGGAAGTATTATTGGAAAATCTTTCCCGCGATACGGGCATGCAATTGTTAAACACCCTGGGTGTCCGCGGTTCGGAACAGGAAATAGGTCGGGCCGTCGATGAGTATAGCGGTCATGCCCTGGCATTGACCTTATTGGGAAATTATTTAAATGCGGCCAATAAAGGGGATATCCGAAAGCGGGATTTAATCCCGGCGTTAACCCTGGAAGAAGAAAAGGGCGGGCATGCCAAACGAGTCATGGAATCGTATGAACGGTGGTTGGGGGAGAGTGCGGAACGCGATATCCTCTACATGATGGGATTATTTGACCGACCCGCGCCCATGGGGGCCATTAACGTTTTAAAAGAACCGCCCGTCATCGATGGGGTCACGTCCACACTTCAACACTTGACGCGGGATCAGTGGCAGTTTGCCTTAAACCGGTTACGAAAATTGGGGCTGTTGTCAAAACACGATTCCAAAGCACCCGGAACCGAGACATTGGATTGTCATCCGTTGATCCGGGAGCATTTCGGGATGAAACTCAAAAGACAAAATCCGGACGGGTGGAAAGCCGCCCATCAACGTTTGTATCACTACTACAAGAACCTGCCGGGGAAAGAATATCCCGATACATTGGAAGAAATGGAACCTCTTTTTGCCGCAGTGGCGCATGGGTGCGCCGCCGGGCTGCACCGGGAAGCAAAAACCGATGTATATTGGAAACGGATTTCAAGGAGAAATGAGTTTTATTGCATGAAAAAACTCGGCGCGTTCGGCTCGGATTTAGCCGTGTTGTCCAATTTTTTCGACACTCCCTGGGTCCAACCCGCCGCCGGGTTAGCGGAGCATGATAAAGCCAGTGTATTGAGCTGGGCCGCGTTTGGATTGCGGGCCGTGGGCCGATTGGCCGAAGCCATAGGGCCCATGCGGGCGGGATTGGATTTAGCTATTCAACAAAAATATTGGGAAAACGCTTCCATAGACGCCTCCAACCTCAGCCAACTGGCGCTGACCCTGGGCCATATAGACGGCGCGGTTTCTTATGGCCGGCAAAGCGTCCGGTATGCCGACCAAAGTGGGAATGATTTTCAAAAGGAAGTCAACAGAACCACCCTGGCCGATGCGTTGCACCAAGCCGGTAACCTCGAGGAAGCGGAATCCCTGTTTCGGGACGCCGAAGCCATGCAAAAAGAGAGACAGCCGGAGTATCCGTTTCTGTATTCGGTGCAAGGGTTTCGCTTCTGCGACCTGCTGCTGGGCCAGGGGCAGATTTCGGCAATCATCGAGCGGGCCGAATTTGCACTCACAGTTGCAAAAGAAAACAATTGGCTTTTGGATATTTCATTGGATCAGCTCACCCTGGGCCGCGCCTGGATGGCGCGGGCTCTGGAAATGCAAGACGCCGAGGATGTGGCCAAAGCCGACCGTTACCTCAACCAGGCCGTGGACGGGTTGAGGAAAGCGGGAACCCAAGACCATTTGCCGCGCGGTCTTTTGGCGCGGGCGGCCTTTTATCGCACTCAAAAAAAGTTTTCCAATGCATGGGATGATCTCAACGAAGCCCATGAAATCGCGGAACTGGGGTCGATGAAACTTCATCTGGCAGATTACCATCTCGAAGCCGGGCGACTATGTTTTGATGAAGGCAAGAACGACGAAGCGGCAGGTCATTTCGCTACCGCAAAAGAAATGATCGACCAAATGGGCTATCACCGCCGAGATGGGGAAATTGGTTTGTGAATCATCGCCATCGTTCTCTTTCGATAAGAAGAAATATGAGTGAATAAAGGGTTCTCGGATAGCCTTATAGTGTAGGTAATTCCTATTTTGTAGGGGCAGACCCGCGTGTCTGCCCGTGCACTCGGTTTGTTTTTATAATTACCTAATTATCAATGGGCGGTTCGCGAACCGCCCCTACGGAATTCCTAGAAATCCCACCATAATCCCATAAGAGAACCAATTTGAGGGGCAGATACATAGATCTGCCCCTACGGAATCCATCTTAAAACCACTTAAAGAAGAGACTTGCCGCGACCGGCGGCGTCGCGGTGTATCATGGCTTTTCTGTAGGGGCGGATCGATGTATCCGCCCCTTTCTTCCTTTTCAATCCCTTTCTAACACGCGGGCAGACCCGCGTGTCTGCCCGTGCACGCGATGCGGTTTTCAAATTACCAATGGGCGGTTCACGAACCGCCTCTACGGAATTTCCTAGAAATCCCACCATAATCCCATAAGAGAACCAATTTGAGGGGCAGATACATAGATCTGCCCCTACGGAATCCATCTTAAAACCACTTGAAAGAGGGACTTGCCGCGACCGGTGACGTCGCGGCGTATCAAGATTCTTCTGTAGGGGCGGATCGATGTATCCGCCCCTTTCTTCCTTTTCAATCCCTTTCTATCTGCAACCCATCCACGTTTATTTTAAGAAATTATCCAAGAATACTATTATTTCAACCTTAAATTTTACCCATACGTCACGCAACGAATGTATAAGATATTCCATTTCTTCCCATTCCAGATGAATAGAATATGAATGCCTGAAAAAATGCCGAAATCCAAGGTAATAGAGTAATTGATCTTTTAATTGCTCTGATAAGACGGCCGGCCTGCGTTGATTTTCCTTTACCATTTCTAATAATAAACTCTTATGCCAACTTGAATCATTCGGTATTTTTTTGTCGATATTTTTGGCAATTATCAAGAAGATCCTTTCTATTCCATTATAAAATGAATGTAAAATTCCCCCATATGCTGTCATTTTAAATAAATCGGGCTTCCTTTCTTGGTTACGTAATTCTTCTTTATATAATTCAAATAATGATTCAATCTCTTCGAGCTCAAATTCTATCTGCTCTCTTATCTCTTCAGGCGACACGAATTAAATTCCCCTTCCGTTTTAATATAGCCGAAAATCGATCTTCTTTTTCAAGATTTACCAAATCAACCGGATGATCCAACGCCGTCAGTAATTTTCCGAAGATTTTGAAAAAACGACTTTTCTCCATTCCAGTTACTGCCAAATCCACATCGGACCGATCGGAAAAATTGCCTTTAGCCAGTGAACCAAAAAGGTAGATTTCATTGCATCCTTCTCCTTTTAGGATATCGACGGCGGTCTGAATATCTTGTCGATATTCTTCGGGCAATTGTCCTATGTCGTATTGTTGTTCCATATTAAAAAGTCCTAAAGTTATTATAGCATTATTTTTATTTTTCCGCATCCTGATAACATCAACAGAACGGAAAAAAATTCACCGCGATCTCCTATTTTGTAGGGGCAGACCCGCGTGTCTGCCCGTGCCCTCGATGTGGTTTTCGAATTACCGAATTATCAATGGGCGGTTCGCGAACCGCCCCTACGGAATTTCCGGGAATCCCACCATAATCCCATAAGAGAACCAATTTGAGGGGGCAGACACGCAGGTCTGCCCCTACGGAATCCATCTTAAAACCACTTAAAGAAGAGACTTGCCGCGACCGGCGGCGTCGCGGTGTATCATGGCTGTTCTGTAGGGGCGGATCGATGTATCCGCCCCTTTCTTCCTTTTCAATCCCTTTCTAACACGCGGGCAGACCCGCGTGTCTGCCCGTGCCCTCGATGTGGTGTCGAATTACCGAATTATCAATGGGCGGTTCGCGAACCGCCCCTACAGGATTACCTTTGATAGAGACGTTGCGTGCAACGTCTCTCTGCGATTCCCTCTTAATACGCTCCTTTCCCTTTTAATACCACCCCAAATGTCTTTAAAATTATGGTGATATCCAAAAAAAACGACCAATTCCGTACGTAAAATTCATCCAATTTCAACCGCGAATCAAAACTCAATTCATTCCGCCCCTTGATCTGCCATAACCCGGTTAAACCCGATTTCACCCGAAAAATAATCGCCGCGGATTTCTCAATCTCTTCCTTCTCCCGAATCAAATACGGCCGCGGTCCCACAATACTCATATCACCCTTCAATACATTGTAAATCTGCGGAAACTCATCCAAACTGAATCGACGCAAAAACTTCCCAATCCGCGTTACCCGCGGATCAAAGGTCTTTAACTTCTTATACCGGTCCCATTCCTCCCGCATTTCGGGATGATCAAGCAAATACTCCTGAAGCTTGGCATCCGTATCCAGATGCATGGTCCGAAATTTGAGTATCTTAAACGGTCTTCCCTGCCTGCCAAACCGCTCCTGAATAAACAAAACCGGCCCCCGCGAATCAAACTTGATGAGCATTCCCATCAATACAAAAAACGGCAGCATCACGATTCCCAATACAAAAGAAGCCACCAAATCAAATACCCGCTTGACCAACCGACTAAACGGCGATAACAACCGATTGGCCATACGCATCACCAACAACTCTTCCACATACTCGGTTTCCACGCCAATGGTTTTTAAATAAATGGAATCGGATATGATCTTAATTTCCTTGATGTGATTTTCCCAATGATTGATCAACCGATTCAACCATTCTTTGTCCATACCCCGAGAAATGATGATCAAAGTTTCAATATCTCCCACAGACCGAATGCCGTCACGAATATCCCCTACCCCGGGATTAAGATGCAGTACGTCTTTTATTTTATAACCGGTGGTTTCCAATTTCTCCAACACCGGAATGACCCGATCATTCTCGTCCTTCATACCAATGACAAGCACATTCTTAATATAACACCCGGTAACCTTTAAGATGTTCTTTACGATCCATCGCACCAGCGGCACGGTGATCATTGCCGTAAACATCATGATAATCGGTAACGCACGCGTAAAGGTTTCATAGGACCGACTCAAATACACAATCACGGCAATGAGGATAACGGAAATAAACAGCCCTCTGACTATATATACAAATTCTTCGGCAAACTGATACCGCCGCGTATACAACTTCTCATACGAAAAAATAAGGATAAACACAAAGAGAAGATAATACATTTTGTAAAAATGCTCGATGGGAAAAAACCAGGGATTGGCGACATTCACCAGATATTGAATGACCCGAACGCGAATAAAATAAGCCATATAAAAGGCAATGACAAGAGAAAAAATGTCCGCAACAACGAGCGACAAAGACGTGATTAACTTTTTCATCGGATGCTATTATACCATACCTGCCTTTTTGAAAAAAGATAGGACCAACCTACCTTTTTGTAAAAAGGTAGGACCAAAAACTTTTATTGCAGCCCTTCGGGCATCTTAGAAGGACTTGATTTGTTAGTTTCATTTATTGTTTTTTTGGAGTTTGATAATTCCCTAATTTACTCCAATTATTTTGACTTTACTTCAACCCAATATAGTAAATACAACCCCACGAATTTACCCTAACCAAAAGTTTTTTGCCTACTTTTTTTCAAAAAAGTAGGTGAAATAAGCGATGAAAATAAAAATTTCCATCACGGCGCGGGCGTACAGGATACCTTGGGCATGATAAAAGAATGCGAAGATAAATCCGAGAACAATCATCAGGATGGAGGAAATAATCATGGTGTAAAATCGCACGTTTTGGAATTGAGTGGCACTGAGAATAATTCCGGTATAATAAGATACGAACCGAAAGAACAGGAGGAATGCAAAAAATGTCAGGAAATGGGCCACAAGCTGCGGGTTCTCTTTGGTGAAAATAAGAGATACGAAATGACGCGAAAAGAAGAGAAAGGCTGCGGAAACCAATCCGAGTAACACTCCGGAACCGATGATTTTCTTATAAAAATCATGAAACTTGAGAACCTCCCCTTTTTCGGCGGTTTCCTGGTCCCGATAAACCCGCGAAATAAAAGGGGTGAGCGCAAACGTGGTCATCTCCGGAAGCAAACATAACGCAGTGAATATCCGAAGCGCAAGGAAATAGGCTCCTTCATGGGAAACGGAAACATAAAACGAAAGAATGAGCAGGTCAATGTGATATTGAACGAAATAACACAAACCGGTGACGGCAAAAAGCAGGATCTCTTTGGGATTGTGGAACCTGAAACGGATGTTTTTGATATGAAACGAACCGCGCATCCCGGAAAATATCCAACGAATCAGAATGGAAATCATCGATGCCAGAATGCGAAGGTAATAAATGCCGATAATATCGATTTTTTTTATCGCCATCCACACCGGTATCACAACGATAAAAAACGACAATGCCTGAACAACAAACTCCACATGCATTTGTTCTTTGCCGAGAAGAAAACCGGACAGGTTTTTTTCAAGGCCGAAAACAATACCGCTGATGGAAGAGATAAACAAAACCGCGGGATCGAGTTGTTTATAGAATAGGAAAAGAAAGACGAGGAGAATCACGCTGATCCCCAACCCCATGACAAACACCGAAGCCGTATCGTCCACGAGTTTTTTCATCTCTGCGGCGCTGTTCCGCTGATGCGCGGCTTCCCTTCCGAAATAAATGGTTAATTCGAACGAGGTGAGAAAAGCAAATAAATAGTAGAAAAAAAAGGTGAGAGAGAAAATTCCCAGTTTGACTTCCCCGAGACCATGAGACACCAAATAAGTTAAGGCCAGAGTGGCAGCGGTCATAAAGACGCGGGAACCGACGGAAAAAAAAGAGGTTTTAATGATCCGCTTGAGCATTGGTGACCGGTCTCAACACACACCCCACGTTTTCACCCTTGTAAAAAAGATCCTTCCTGGCCCAAAAATAACGGGGATTATCCTTTTCATCCCACAGCATGGCATGCACATCATTAACGCCTAAAAATTCGGGTCTTTGAACCACATAATGATCGAACACGATATAATCCACGCCCCGGTTTTTCAATTCCTGCATGAAAAACGCGATATACGGCTCCCGGTTCTCCGGCGAATACCGCATGGGAACCGTAAACTGGATGAGCCGCGCTGCGGATTTTTTATCCAGGTAATAGGCGACGGTCGTGTTGTCGGTAAAGGACAAAATAAGCGGATTGGCTTTTAATGTTCCGGTATTCAACCACTGCGTAATGGCCAATGCACCTTTCCTGGCATACGAAACCGCATACGCGTTGGATGATCGATACGAAGAGGGATAGATATTAATGATAACGATCAGAAACAAGAGAACTGCGACGGTTTTGATCACCAACCCTTTCCGTGATTTTTCAAACAGGGTTTCATATAAATATCGAATGAAGAAGCAAAGCCCGATAAAAGCGATCAGATAAAAGATCCAAAGTCCGGAAGCAATCCGGCGAAATTCCCGGTCCGGGTCTCCGGCGTCCACATACCCCTTGGCAATCATAAACAGAACTTCATAAACCAGTAATGCCAGCGCAACCCGCTGATAACGCTCATCCAGTTTGAAGAGTTTATAAAAGCCGTAAATGAAAACAATCAATACGGGCATAAATACCAGATGCCGGATCCATCCGCCGGGCATAAAAAAGAGGATGCTCCCGGAAATCACATTGGCCATATCCAGGGGATGCAAAAATAAATATAAGTAAGATTTTTGCGGTAAGATAATATCTTTCAAATGGGCGAAGATACGCGGCGAGAAAAAAACGAAATAAGCAAATACGCCGGCTGTAAGCCCGGCAATCACCGTCAGCATCGGGAGGATTTTCTTTTTCTGTTTCAGGTTTTGTTTCAGATAAAAAATCCCGGCACATAATAAAAGCAATACCCCTTCATACCGCGTCAACACCGCAGCCGCAATCGCCAACACAATCCAGACCGGCGAGGTTTTATTTAAGAAGAAATAAAAAACCAACACGATAAAAAATAAATACACCATGTCGGTAATGGGAAACGGGAGTAATTTCAAATACCACGAGGAAATCACCATAAACAACGCGCCGATTTCGGCGGCGCCCTCCCCTACCGTTCGTTTTAAGAAGAGATAGGTGCCCCACGCCACACCGATTCCTGCCAATACGGAAAGAATCCTCCCGGCAAGTAAAAACGCATCGGTCCGAGAAAGGAAAAAACTGAACAGTTTTCCCAATGGATACAACAACAACGGAAATAAAGGAGGAATAATACCGACCTTTAAATCACCCGCGTATAAACGCTCCGATATGCCATAAATGGAATAAAAATCAGGCGGGCCCATTTTTTCTGCGGTGATCATCAGGAACCAATTGATCCCAATGAAAAGAAAAAGAAGGGCTAAAAAGATCTGCCTCCGGCGGCCCACCTTTTTGAAAAAAGGTGGGACCAAAAACTTTTGATTTGGGGTTGGATAATTGGGGGGAGGTTGATGGGATGAGGGGTAATGGGTGGAAGGGGTTGATTTTTTTATTCGCATTCCGTTTTTAACTGTTTTTTTAAATGATTAAGGATGTGCCATCCATTTCTGCGGGCTGGGGAATCGCCATGAGTTGCAGAATGGTTGGCGCGATGTCGGATAATTTGCCGTTATCGCTTAATTTGACCTCGGATGCGCTTCCGATTCCGACAATGGACAAAGGAACCGGATTCAGCGTATGCGAGGTCATGACCGAGCCGTCTTCCAATTTGGTTTGATCGGCGTTTCCATGATCTGCGGTGATAATACAAGCCCCGCCTTCAGCCAGTACGGCTTCCGTAACGTCTTTGACGCATCGATCCACGACTTCAACGGCCTGGACGATTTTATCAAACTTTCCCGTATGACCGACCATATCGCAATTGGCAAAATTGGTAATAATGCAATCGTATTTTTGAGACCGAATCGCGTTCACCAATGCATCCCGAACCTGAAACGCACTCATTTCCGGTTTCTGATCATACGTTGATACGTCCTTCGGACTGTCGATCAGGATACGATCTTCCCCTTCGAAGGGTTCATTGACCTGTGCATTGAAAAAGAAAGTGACATGCGCATACTTTTCCGTTTCCGCGCAGCGAAGTTGCTTTAATCCGTTTTTGGCCAGTACTTCGCCGAGAATATTGTCATAGGAAATTTGGGGAAATACTTCACTGAAATGACCGTTGTCGTAATAATGGGTCATGGCAGTGAAATGAACATGATGAGGAACAGTTTTAAATTCGTTAAAATCCGGTTCGACAATGGCTTTGGTTAATTGCCGTGTTCGGTCGAAGCGGAAATTAAAATAAATGATGACATCATCCGGATGGTCCGGGCTGATGCCATGATAGTCGCCGATAATTCGCGGTTTAATGAATTCATCGGTTTCACCGGCAGCGTATGCCTCGTGAATCGCGTTCTGCCAGTTGGCACTCGGTTGACCGATGCCTTCCATAATGGCGCGGTAAGCGGTTTCGGTTCGGTTCCAGCGTTTATCCCGGTCCATGACGTAATAACGTCCCGCGACCGTGGCAATCCGGCCGATTCCGAATCGATCCATTCCTTGCTGCAGAAACGCCATGTGTTCGGGCGCGGATTGGGGAGGCGTATCCCGGCCATCGGTAATGGCATGGATCAGGACCTCGCTGACGCCATTTCGTTTACACATATCGAGTAAGGCAATGCAATGGCGGGTAGTGGCATGAATGCCTTCGTCCTGAATCAATCCGATTAAATGGACGCGCGAATGGTTCGCTTTGGCAATACCGAGGCTTTCGAGAAGAACCTTGTTTTTAAAAAATTCTCCCGTACGAATTTCTTTATCGATGCGTGTCAGGCTCTGGTAAACCACGCGTCCTGCACCTATATTTAAATGTCCGACTTCACTGTTTCCTTGTGTTCCTTCCGGCAGTCCCACGCTTTCGCCCGATGTCTCGATGAAGGTCGTGGGATATTCGGCCTCAATTTTATCGGCAAACGGGGTATTGGCATTGAAGATGGCATTGCTGTCATTCGGGTTTCCTTTGCCCCATCCATCGCGAATAATCAAACAAACCGGTCTTTTCTTTAACATATGATGATCTCCTTATGCATGATCCATTATATCATATCTCTCGGCAATGATAAAGTTAGTCATACCGAGCGGTTGTTTGATATTCAGATGTTTGAAAACCGGAAGTAAGAAACGCGGTGTTTTATTGGGAACCATCAATCCGGAGGAAAACGCATCGAGGATGGTTAATCCGCAGGTTTCGGTTTCCCGTTTCAGGAAACGGAGTGAAAATCGCATCGCCTGTCGTTCTTCTTTCATCAGAGCGGAAAACAGAAACATCAGCGGGTTGTTTCGATTGGGTTCCAGGATAACCACGTATCGTTTGGAAACTCGGGCCATTTCGCGGATAACCGCGTTCATATCTTCCACGTGGTGAAGGACAGCGTGACAGAAGACAACGTCGAAAGTCTTGTCTTTAAACGCCAGTTGGGCGGCGTTCATGCGTGTTTTTTGGTTTACGGGATTGAGTTCGAGCATTTTGCTTGAAAAATCAGCGCCCGTGGTGTGGCAGATTTGATCGAAGTAATACGTAAAGAAACCGTTGCCGCAGCCCACGTCCAGAAGTGTGGTTTCCTTTGTAAAATCGATATACGGTTGAATTAACCGAATTTTTGAACCCACGTATTCGGCAATGACCGGGTGTGTGGCATGCCGACGATTATCCAATTCATCACGCTCCCAATGGGATTCCTGAAACATCGTTATAACCTCATTTTTGTAGGGGCAGACCCGCGTGTCTGCCCGCTATTGAACTTGTTTGCCCCTATTTGAACCCAAATATGAGCGGGCGCACACATGGGTGCGCCCCTACGGAAATTATTCCTTAGGATGACTTCTTTTCTTCATCACCAGCACTTTCAAACCGGCAACGGCTTTGCGTTTCAATTCACCGAAGGAGCGAATCGAAAACAATTTTTTTATTATATACAAGGGGCGAACGTAAAACCGTTTATATCCGTCAACGATCAATTGCTCGAGTGTCTCCCGCGGGAAGATTTCGTCCCAGTGAGGCGGCTTGAAATCCGGATTTAAGTTTTCGGCAAACTCTTTCCAGTAATCCCTTTGAATCATTCCTGTGGATAGCCCGTCCAGGTAAAGGGGAGTACCGGGAAAAGGCGTTAAAATCGTCAGATGAACAAAATCGGGGTTCAACCATTTTGCCGTATCGAATGTCGTTTCAATATCCGCGCGAGTTTCGGTCGGTGCACCGATCATAAAATAAGCCAGCGTTTGCATCTTACGTTTTTTGGTGGCGTCCATGATGCGTTTGGCCTGGTTCAAATCGATCCCCTTATTCAGCACCTTCAAAATCTTCGGGGTTCCGGCTTCAATACCGTAATGAATGCCCCGGCATCCGGCTTTCTTTAACATATCGAGCATGTCGTCATCCAGCGTATCCACCCGAGCGCGAATATCGAAACCGATATCCAATTTTTCGCGAATGATCAGCCGGCAAATCTCCATGACCCGGTCCTTTCGAACCGTGAACGTGTCGTCATAAATCAGAAATTCATGAATTCCGAGCTCTAAACAGGCTTTCATTTCCGCAACCACTCGCTCCGGACGTAATGCCCGAAATGTTTTTCCCAGGTGCGGCCGATTGCAAAACGAACAGCGGAACGGACATCCGCGACTGGTAAACATGGTGGTAACCGGTGTGCGTTTGGCCAGAAGCGAACTGTATTGACGGTAAGGCGTCAACTGACGGGCAGGAAAAGGAAGCGTATTCAACACCGCTTCACTGATGATTTCCGGATCTCCGGTATGAATGATCCGACCGTTTGCGTCTTTAAACACCAGACCTTTAAATTCACGTAACTTCTCCGGATCGTCCATATGATCCAGAAGGTGTGAAAACAGGATTTCCCCTTCGCCGAGAACCAGGACATCCACGTCGGGCATGCGGATGGTTTCCTGCGGAAAGAGATTCACATGGGGACCGCCCAGGACCACTTGACAGCCGGGGTTGACCTGTTTGAGGATGCGGGCCGTTTCTTTCACGTCCAGCATGGTAAAGGTCATGGCTGTCATTCCTGCCACATCGAAATCCAGAGTCTTCAGCCGCTGTTCCAATTGAGCGTAGGTTAACCGTTCGACCTGGGCATCGATCACCGTCACCGAATGGCTGGGGTTACGGTCGAGAAGGTAACCGGCAAGGAGCAGCAACCCTAACGGCGGATTGAATCCCCGTTCGGATTCGATAATCGACGGATTATTTCCCAGCAGTTCGTTTAACGCCGGAGGATTGATGAATAAAACCTTCATAATCGATTTTTCTTATCGATAATGTCTGCAATCATACCGATGGAAAGCATCTGGAGCCCGGCAAGAAAAAGAATAGCGACCGTAGTATCGAGAATTCGGGGGGCAAAACACGCGGTATACACAAACACACCGGCCGATGCCATAAATAAGAACAGCGAAACCGGGAGGAAGACCTTAAGCGGATTGAAATAAAGAATCGTCCGAATAATCAATTGCGTAAACAGGAGGGTATCCCGAATCGGGCGAATTTTGCTTTTGCCCGAGCGTTTCATATAATCGATCGGGATGAATTTAACCTGAAGATCATTGGTCATCATGGCAAGGGTAATCGTGGTGGTAAATGAAAACCCCCGGGGCAGGATGCCAAAAAATTTCAAAACCTGGTCTTTGCGGAAAATTCGGAGTCCGGAGTTGAGGTCCGGGATTTTATAAGACGTGAGGTAATTGGCCAGTTTTCGGAGCAGCCATTTGGCGGGTCGGCGCATCAACGGGATGTGGACCTTTTCTCCGGTACGGGCGCCCACCACCATGTCGCAGGTTGCGATTTCGGCATAGAGTTTGGGAATATCATCGATCGGATACGTGCCGTCCGCATCGGTAATCGCGATATAATCGTACCGGCTGTTTCGAATTCCGGATTTTAACGATGCCCCATACCCGAGGTTGTGATCATGGGTGACCAGGTGAAACGCCGAAGCCAGGCGGCTCTCTTTCAATATGTTCCCCGTATTATCCGTCGAACCGTCGTTGACGATGATAATCTCATATTCGATTTGACTGTTACTTAAAACCGATTGAATTTCGGCGATTGTTCTCTCAATATATTTCTCTTCGTTGTAAACAGGAATCACGACCGATAGACTCAAGGAAACCTCCTGCGGAATTATAGCGATCATTATAACATTACGGAAGGAACATCTCAACCTGAAAGTCTTGAAAGGATAAAAAAAAGAAGTCCGGAAACGTTAAAACGTTTCCGGACCGAAGGATTGTTTGAAATGAAAAAAAGGCGATTTAAAACCCGGAAAGATTTAAAAATAATTCAGGGGTTAAATCATAAAGTGACATCATTGATTCCTCTCAACATTCTCTCCTTTCGAAAACGGATTTCGAAAATTGATTATAGCAATCCGCCAATCGAATTTCAAGTAAAAAAAATAAAAAAAAACAAAAAATTTTACTTATTCGGTTCGATGATGACTTTAATGGATTCTTTGGCATCGGACACGAGTTTAAAGCCGGTTCCGATGTCCTTCATGGGTAAGCGGTGCGTGATCATTTTCTCCAGGGGGAGTCGTTTGGTACCGATGAGTTGGATGGCAGTCAGGGCGTCGGTGGGTGCGCATCCGTAGGAGGGCATGAGTTTGATCTCATCTCGCCAGAAGTCATTGATGGGAACCGACAGGTTGACGTCCGGGTCGGTGGTGGCAAAGCATAGCACCACGCCGCCGCGGTCCACGGCCTTTAAGGCCTGGTTGAACGCGCTTAAGGCTCCGGTGCAAACAATGGCGAGGTCCACGCCGCGGTTTCCGTTTGCCTTAATCACCTCTTCCACGACAGGTTGGCTGGCATGAATTACGGTATCTGCGCCCATTTCTTTGGCGATGGTGAGACGGAATTCATTGAGATCTGTGGCAATGATTCGGCCGGCGCCGAGGGCGCGTGCCGCAGCAATCTGGAGGAGGCCGGAAATACCGGAGCCCAGAACGAGGACCGAATCTCCCGGTTTGAATTGGGAGACTCGAAGTCCGCGCAACACGCAACCCAGCGGTTCGATGAACGTTCCTTCATCGTAGGTCATTTCATCCGGAAGCACAAACACGGCGCAATGATCGACATTGAGTTTGGGAACCCGGAGGTATTCGGCAAAGCCTCCGGGGTCGAAATTGGTGGTATGCAGCGTTTCGCAAGCGGTATGGTATCCTTTTAGACAATAGCGGCAGGAATTGCAGGGAATATGGTGAGCCACGAACACCCGGTCGCCGACCTTATAATCCTTGACCTCTTTTCCCACTTCGACGATATCGGCGGCGATTTCGTGACCGAGTACACGGGGGGCTTTTTTGATCCGGTACCATTCCAGTACGTCGCTGCCGCAAATACCGCTGGCAATGACTTTAACAAGTATTTCTCCGTCGCCGATGCGTGGAACCGGCATTTCTTCGACACAGACCTGATGGTTATTGTAATACATTCCGACGCGCATGATACCTCCTGGTTAATGGTTCATTTGAAATGAGCAGAATAATAAAATAACAGAATAAAAACGACTGACGATTTTCAGGAATGATTCTTTTCGTCGTTGAAGATTTCTTCGGCTTGTTTGGGGGTGGCGTTTTCGTGAATCACGGCATACAGCGCTTTGGCGACCGCAGCGGGATGTTCGCTTTGCCAGATATTTCGGCCGAGGTTAACGCCGATGGCGCCTTTTTGGAGACCGTCGTACACGAAATCGAACACTTCGCGTTCGGTTTCGCATTTGGGGCCGCCGGCCATGACCACCGGAACGGGGCATCCTTCGACGACTTTATCGAAATCTTTTTCGCACCAGTAGGTTTTGACGACTTTGGCGCCCATTTCTGCAGCCATGCGGCAGCTCAGGGCCAGGAAGCGGGCTTCTTTCTTTTCGCTTTCTTTTCCCACGGCGGTGACGGCCATCACCGGAATCCCGAAGTCTTCGCATTGGTTGATCATATCCGCGAGGTTCATGAGGGTTTGGGTTTCGTATTCGGTTCCCACAAAAATCGAAATGCCCACGGCAGCGGCATTTAACCGGATGACGTCCTCGATGGAGGTGGTGATCAATTCATTGGCGAGGTCTTTGCCAACGACACTGGGGCCGCCGGAGACGCGGAGGATAATCGGCTTATCCACGGACGGATCGACGCAGGCGCGCAGTACGCCCCGCGTACAAAATAAGGCATCGTAATACGGTAACAACGGTTGGATGGTTTCGCCGGGTTTTTCCAGGCTGCGGGTGGGGCCTAAAAAGTAGCCGTGATCGATCGGCATAAACATGCATCGGCCATCGGGTTTAATGACCCGGCTCAGTCGGTTTTTCATTCCATAATCCATTTATATATCTCCTGATCGTTAATTTGTAAGATGAAAAAAATAATCTAAAAAATAATACCGTATTATACCATAAAATTGATTCCATAAAGAAAAAGTTTTTGGGGGTGTCGGGACCTTTTTTCAAAAAGGTCCTGACATTGTCTCACATCAGGGATAACTCGCCAGGCACGCGGCGTATCCGACCGAAGAAACGCCGTATTTAATCCACATGAAGCCGTTTTCTCCCCAGGCAGTGCCCCACGAGTTTTTTAAGTACCAGGAACCGATGGAAAAGCAAGCATGGTCCGACCAGCCGCAAAGCAGGATCGCGTGGTTTACCCGATTGGAAATATTGCGGGTATAGCATCCGCTCTTATACGCCTGGAAATAGGGGTCCACGGCCACGCATGCGGCCACAGAGCCATAAACATAAATCGCCTTTTTAATCGATTCGACAGGCGGAACCGACCAACTTTCCTTGATAAAGTACCAATTATTGATCCGGTAGGTGCAAGAGCATCCGGTATAACAGTAATCCTGATATCCCTGATACGGATAGCACGTTTCGCTTTTACCGCAGTGAGGGGTCATAAACATGTCAAAGTCAAACCATCCGCCGTTGCAATCGTATCCGGAGTAATTGCAATCCAGCAGATGTTGTTCGGATAAATCCACGGTCATGCCGGTTGATCGTTTGATCACGGCCTCGACTTCGCCGGTCGTGGCAAATGCCCAACCGCATCCGCAGCTTCCCTGGTCCTTGACCGGCGAATAATATCCAAAATATGAAGCGGGGGTATCGATCGATTTGGCGGCCACCGGCAGGTCGAAATTCTCATGAAAATATGAATTTCCCGGCTTCATCTCCGGGTTAAGCGTGCAAATTTGATCCACCGGATACTGGATGGCCGGATTGGCACTGACTTCGAATTTATCGCCATTGCGGCGGATATCTTGCCGCATTTTGATTATCTTGGCTTCCATGTCTTTCGATATCTCATCCGCGATAGACGATTGAAGCGGTTCTTTTTCCTTTCCGCTAAATCCATGGAAAGAAGAGAACATAAAGAATAAAACGAGCGTTAGAATAGTAAACGCAAGCAAAACAAAACTTTTCTTCAAAATGTTCATCAAACTTTCCTTTTAGGGAAACCGTCGTATTATTTTATTATGACCTATGGTTTAATTAATTATAAGTGAATTCGGTTTTTTTTGTAAATACAACTTTAGTTGTATTTTCAGGTGGAAAGTAGTCGAAAAAAATATACAACCATAAAAGATATAAAATAAAAATAAAAAAACCACCTTCGGAATTCCGAAGGTGGTTTTTTATTTAAACTATTATTTAAAACTGAATCAAAAATCAGAATGTTTAAGAATCAATTTAAAAAAAGGCATAGGTTGTTCGGTATCCGACTTTCTGGGAACCGTATTTGATCCACATGAACCCTTTTTCGCCCCAGTAGATGCTCCAGGAGTTTTTCAGGTACCAGGCGCCGCCGCAGGCGGCATTGTCGTTCCATCCGCAAAGGACAATGGCGTGATTGACGTAGGAAGACGCCGTGCCGGAGAAACAACCGCCCCGATAAGCCTGGAAGTAGTAATCGGCGTAAACGGCCGCAGAAACCGTGCCGTATTTGTAAATGGCACTTTTGATACTGGTCGGGTCGCACACGGCAGAGCCGCATATTTGCGCATAACCGTTAATTCTCCCAATTTCAGGGGAGTTTGTGTTGCAGGTGCCCTTTATTCCCTTATAGGGGTAGAGCCACTCGGATCTGCCGCCATAAGGGGTGCAGAACATATTGAACACGAACCAACCGCCACCGCAATCGTATCCATTGGTGTTGCAATCCAATACATACTGTTCGGAAAAATCATACGTTTTACCGGTTCTCTTCAAAAACACACCCTCGACGTTACCGGTGGTTGAAAAATCCCAGCAACTGCCGCAATTTAACTGATTCTTAACGGGAGTAAAATAGCCCGTGTAGGAAGAAGGCAAAACCACCGAATCGGATACGGATCGAGTACCCAGTTCCATCACGGGAACATCGAACGGGGCCATCTCTTCTTTTAAGCCGCAGAGCTCTTCCAGCGGATACTGCATGGCAGGGTTGATATCCACATCATACGTGTCGCCATTTCGGCGGATTTGCTGTCTCATTTCCTGGATTTTTACCCGGAGATCCATCAGGGTATCATTCGGTGAGAACTTGATCAGATCATCAGACCGGTCTTTTAAGCCTTTCAAAGGAGGCATTATCATAAATGAAATTAGCATGGCCGCAAACAACAGCCCTAATAATGTTTTCTTCATGTTTTCTCCATTTATTTGATTTAATTGTTTCATCAATGGTTAGTGTTTATTATAAAACATTATAAAACGTATACCCGGTGAATGATCAAGACAGCATTATATGGAAAATTTCAGGTTTGTCAATAGAACTAAAATAGTTTCCGAAGGAGAAATGAAGGAAAAAAAAGATATACCAGTGAAATAAAATGAAAAAAAAGATAGAGAGAAAACACGAAGAAGAGATTGAGTGAGTGGGAGAGAGTCGGAGATATGAAATCGGGAACCAATCGGGAGAAAAAAAAAACCACCTCCCGCAGAGGAGGTGGTTTTTTTTAAATGTAAGTCAGAATTTTAAGAGATATACTTAAAATTACCAGGCGTAGGTGGTCCGGTATCCGACTCTCATGACACCGTATTTAATCCACATAAACCCACTGATACCCCAGCCGGTACCCCAGGAGTTCTTCAGGTACCAGGCGCCGGTGGAGCAAGGGGTGGTATCGTTCCAGCCGACCAGACAGACGGCATGGTTGATGCCGGAACCGGTGTTACGGGAGAAGCATCCACTGGTATAAGACTGGAAGGTGGTATCGGCATAAACAGCCACGGAGACTAAGCCGTAGTTGTAAATGGCGTTCTTAATATCAGTGGTGGCGCACACGGAAGAAGATCCGCAAACCTGAGCATAACCGGAAATGGTCGCAACTGAGCCGCAGGTGGATTTGCAGGTGCCTTTGACAGCCGTGTAAGGATAGCAGCTTTCAGCTCTGCCGCCATAAGGAGCGCAAAACATATTGAACACGTACCATCCGCCACTGCAATTCCAACCATCGGTGTTGCAATCCAGAGCATACTGTTCGGAGAGATCATACGTCGTACCGGAGAGCTTTTTCAATACGCCTTCGGCGGTACCCGTGGTTGAGAAATCCCAGCAACTGCCGCAGCTTCCCTGGTTCTTAATGGATGTATAGATACCGGTATAAGAGGTGGGTAAAGCCTGAACGTCGGTGGGGAGTTCCATCACCGGCACATTGGCGGGGGCCAGCTCTTCTTTTAATCCGCAGAGCTGTTCCAGGGGATACTGCATCGCAGGGTTGAGACCGACTTCAAAGGTTTCTCCATCACGGCGAAGTTGTTCTCTCATTTTCTGGATCTTCACCTGGAGATCTCTCATGGTGTCATTCGGGGAGATCGTAATCTGGTCATCCGCCCGATTTCTTAAGCCTTGCAGAGAAGGCATCATCATAAACGAAACTAACAAAGCTGCTAATAACAGCCCGAACAATGTTTTCTTCATGGTTCCTCCATTTATTTTTTTATTTTATTTGGCAGCTATTTTGTTTCATGTTAACGTCGATCCAGCTTTAGCATGATGGTTTATGATGTCACCGGGGCCGGATTCCCTTGTTCTGAAAAACAAAACCACCTTCCTGGTTCCAGGAAGGTGGTTTTTTTAATAATAAATCGATTTAAGGGATATACTTAAAATTACCAGGCGTAAGTCGTTTTATATCCGACTCTCATCACGCCGTATTGGATCCACATAAACCCATTGAGTCCCCAGGAAGTTCCCCAGGAGTTCTTCAGGTACCAAGCGCCGGAGGCACAAGGGGTCGTATCGTTCCAACCGACCAGGCAGACGGCATGGTTGATGCCGGAGCCTTTGTTGCGGGAGAAGCAGCCACTGGTATAAGACTGGAAGTAAGAATCGGCATAAACAGCCACGGAAACCAGGCCGTAGGTGTAGATGAGGTTCTTGATATCGGTGGTGGCACAAACAGCAGCGCCGCACAGTTCGGCATAACCATTGATGGTCACGATCGACGGACAGGTGGCGTTGCAGGTTCCCTGGGTAGCGGTATAAGGATAGCAGGTTTCAGCTCTGCCGCCATAGGGAGCAGCAAACATATTGAACGCAAACCAACCGCCACTGCAGCTATAGCCGAGGGTATTGCAATCCAGAACATACTGTTCGGACAGATCATAGGTGGTGCCGGTGTTCTTTAACAGGACGCCTTCAGCGGTACCGGTGGTCGAAAAATCCCAGCAGCTACCGCAGCTTCCCTGGTTCTTCACCGAAGTATAAATTCCGGTAAAAGAGGTGGGTAAAGCCATGGTCTGAGCAGGAAGTTCCACGACGGGCATATTGGCGGGGGCGACATCTTCTTTTAATCCGCACAACTGTTCCAAAGGATACTGCATAGCGGGGTTGATGTTGACATCAAAGGTATCACCATTGCGGCGAATCTCTTCTCTCATCTTCTGGATCTTCACCTGGAGATCTTTCATGGTGTCATCGGGTGAAAATTTGATCTGGTCATCAGACCGGTCTCTTACGCCTTGCAAAGAAGGCATCATCATAAACGAAACTAACACGGCTGCGACTAACAGCCCTAACAACGTTTTTTTCATGTTTCCTCCATTTTTAGATTTAAATTTTCTTCTGAATTTTATTTTCTGGGCACGGTGTGAGCAAAGCACCCGGCTTTGTCACGATAACATTATAAGTGATTTTCAATTATTGTAAATACAACTAAAGTCGTATTTTTGGGTGGAAAGTGAAAAGAAAAAAATATACAACCCCAAAGAGAGTGTCAGGAATTGTTTGTATATTGCGATATCGAAGAGACGTAACTGCGTCTACGTCTTAAAAAAGGGGTAAAAAAAAACCACCTTCCTGAAGCCAGGAAGGTGGTTTTTTACTAATTGGATATGCTTAAAACTACCAGGCGTAAGTCGTTTTATAGCCGACTCTCATGACGCCGTATTGGATCCACATAAACCCACTGAGTCCCCAGGAAGTCCCCCAGGAGTTTTTCAGGTACCAGGCGCCGGCGGCGCAGGGGGTGGTGTCGTTCCAACCGCAGAGAACAACGGCGTGGTTGATGCTGGAACCCACATTGCGGGAGAAGCATCCACTCTTATAGGACTGGAAGTAAGAATCGGCATAAACAGCCACGGAAACGGTTCCGTAGGTGTAAATGGTGTTCTTAATATCGGTGGCCGCACAAACGGCAGCCCCGCACAGTTCGGCATAACCATTGATGGTCACGATCGACGGGCAATTGTTGGGATTGCAGGTTCCCTGTACAGCGGTATACGGATAGCAGGTTTCAGCTCTGCCGCCATAGGGAGCGACAAACATATTGAACGCAAACCAACCGCCACTGCAGCTATAACCGAGCGTATTGCAATCCAGAACATACTGTTCGGACAGATCATAGGTGGTGCCGGTGTTCTTTAACAGTACGCCTTCGGAGTTGCCGGTGGTTGAAAAATCCCAGCAGCTACCGCAGCTTCCCTGATTCTTAATGGAGGTATAGTAACCGGTATAAGAGGTGGGTAAAGCTTGAGCATCAGCAGCGACTTCCCGAACAGGCATATTGGCGGGGGCGGTATCTTCTTTTAATCCGCATAACTGTTCCAAAGGATACTGCATAGCGGGGTTGATGTCCACATCAAAGGTATCGCCATTGCGGCGGATCTCTTCTCTCATCTTCTGGATCTTCACCTGGAGATCTTTCATGCTGTCATCGGGTGAAAATTTGATCTGGTCATCGGACCGGTCCCTTACGCCTTGCAGGGAAGGCATCATCATAAACGACACTAACACGGCTGCGACTAACAGCCCTAACAACGTTTTCTTCATGTTTCCTCCGTTTTTAGAGATAGATTTAGATTTTTAAACTTTCTTCTGATTAAACTTTCTTCTGATTTGGTTTTTTTGGCGCGCGTGACCAAAGCACCCGGCTTTGTCACGCATAGGATTATACGTGATTTTCAACTATTGTAAATACAACTAAAGTAGTATTTTCGGGTGGAAAATGAAAAAAAAAAAATGTACAACCCCCAAGATCCTTAAGAAAAAGGGTAAAAAAAAACCACCTTCCTGAATTCAGGAAGGTGGTCGTTTTTAATTTAAATAAAAGGAGAGCTTATCGTAACCGGAACAGAGTCTCGACTTCCGCGGTGGAAAGAGCGGTGCCAAAAATCTTGAACTCATCCAGGTACCCCCAAAATGGACTATCCCCATTGGCTTCATTGCATAACAACAAATCGCAACCGCAATCGGTATTATTATTGGCATAAAGGGTTTCCGATAAGACGGTCAAGGTCGGCGTCACATTCACATGCGCGATATCCAACGCCGTTACATAAATTTTTAAAGCCGACGCATTAATTTTAGTACTGCCGCTGTAAGAGGTTCCATCATAAACGACGCACACATGATACCATTTGTTCTCAACCAACGTCGCCCCATTGTATTGATTGTCATTTTGGATTTCCAATTTATGGGTGCTGTCCTGGGCAAATGTGAATTTGACCGACGGAATGCCGTGAACGGGAAAATCGACCCGGAGTTTCCATCCCCGATCGATATTATCTTTTTTATCATACAGGTATTGGGAAATAATCACGTAGGACTCATTGTTTTTGAAAAAAGGCATATACATCCATATGGATAGGGTGAATGCCTTTCCGGGCTTAACCAAATCCGAAATTTTGCTGGCGACTTCAGGAACAAACGTCGCACTATCGTGCTTATTTCCATGGGCATATAATGCAGACCCATCCAGCAAATTTGCAACGCCGTCATTCACCGTAATAATTTTAATGTGATGGTCGGTGTGACTCGAATCATTATCGTTGATGATGATATCATCTTCGGAATCAAATGATTCGTCGTAAGAAGGCGACGGCGATGATGATCCGGTGCCGATAAAATTCACGATCCCATTTCCAAACCCATTGAGTGCCGCCAAAAGCTGCCCTCCGGATTGAAGTTGAACATGCCGATACCCGACCGGAATGCGAACGTTCCCGCCGGTCTGAGTATTGTATACCCCATTGGTAATATTAAAACTGCTCTGCGTAACCCCGGTTCCATTGGGATAAAAGATATACACCGTATCACTCTGGGTGGTATCGACCGTGTGGGGCCGAAGCCGGGTCACCATTCCGCCCGTGACAAAATCGGAGACTTCATCCTCATAGATGTAAACGATCCGGCTCGCATCCAGATTCCCACTGACGATTTCCCGAATCCGAAGCCGCCCGTTGACCGGATCGACCTCATTGATCGTATTAAACGCAATATCATCCCCCCAGGCATCCTTCAACGCATTGGCATCTTTGACATAGGGCCCCTTCCAGCCATAAAACATCCCGGTTGATCCATACTGCTGATACGCCGGTCGTCCTTGAGAATTGGCGACCAGTTCGCCGAGATTAACCGGCAAGATTCCCAAATCGCCCACAAAGCCGAAAGACACTCTTTTCTTATCAACCATCAGCGACGCATCCCCCACCATGGCGTTTTTCAAATCGATCAGGCGCTTAGTCGTCTCATTGGCCCGGTTGACCGGGTACGCCTGGAAAAACAACGGAATGGCAATCGAAAAGGTCGCAAATAAAACGGCAATCACAACCATGACTTCAATGGCCGCAATACCTTTAAAACCGTTTTTTAAAACCGTTTTTAATTGCATGTTCCGGGATCTTTCAGGTTGAGTGTCACCATGGGACCATTGTTCACCTGAATCAACCGAACCACCGTTGTGGGCGTGGCCGTGGTAAAGGTCATGACCCGAACCCCGATGGGAATCCCCACCCCTGTAAACGTATCCCCGGGCAACACAATGTAAACCGGATTCAACGCCGTCGTCGTTTTATTGGCGGTGGTTTGAACCACAGCCGTTCCATTGGGATATGCAATGGATATTGCGGTAAAGGGAGAACAGGCATCGCATGCATCCAGCGTATTTCCCGATACCCTGGAAAAAGCCTCATCGGTCCGAATATCGATATAGATATCATCGCCGGCAATCGTCAAACCGTTTCCGCTGTTATTGACCCCATCGACCCCATACGACCACATCCTCACACACACGTTGGCCGGAAGATTCGCGGGAGTCGTCGAATACACATAGGCATTTCCCCATGGATCGACAACATCGCTCACATAAGGGCCCCGCCATCCGTAAAACATCCCCGTGGTGCCATACTGTTGGTAAACCGGTCGCCCCTGAGTATTGGAAACCAGTTCGTCCAGTGTTGCGGGCAGCACGCCGATATCTCCGACAAAGCCGAAGCTGCTCCGGGTCCCGCCTTCGACCAGTGCCGGGTCTCCCACAATCGCCTTTTTAAGAACGCTTAATTCCTCGATGCATCCATCGACCCGCTTCTGGCTGATGACGTTTACCGCCAACGGTGTGATCAATGAGGCCAATATCGCAATGATTGCAATGACAATGATCATTTCCCCCAGTGTAAAACCCGGTGATTGGCTCATCATCGATTGCCTCATCATCGCTCCTCCGATTACTGGATCCGAAAGCCGATATCGTCGCTGCCGGACGGCGGAACGCCCCCAATCGGGGTTTCAATCGATGCCGGACGTCCGGGACCGGCAGAAATCACAAACACGATCCCTGTATTACCCGGCCACAACCCTTCGGAATCCACCAGGTAAGCATTCCCCCAGGGATCTGCACTGGCCTGGCTTAAGTACGGCCCGTTCCATGACGGCAATCCATTGGCGGAAGGGCCCCGTTGAACCGTGGTATTATAATGAATGAGGTGATAGGATAACCCGAGACGGTCGGCCGCAGCAATGGTATTCCAGGTGGACGGAATCCCGGCGCTGGCATCCGAGTCGCTGTACAATAACTTCATATTATTAACGCCATCTGAGACCGGCCACTTTCCGGTATCCTGGCGGAATTGAACCATCGCTTTTCCGATCGTTGCCACATCCGCCCCTGCCCTGGCCACCCGAGCCGACTGAATGTTTTGAGTAATCAATGGAACCAATATCGCCGTCAGGATCGCAACGACCGATAAGATAATGACCGTCTCGATTAAGGTAAAACCCTGAGTTTGTCTGATGCCAGAACCAGTGGATGCAAGACTCATTTTTTTACTCATCGCGTTCTCCGAATCAATGCGTTTGAATTAATTTGAGCACTTTCAAGACCAGAACCGCAATTACCAAAAATGAAAAATACAATACCCGGTACTCTTTGTTTTTCATGTAATAGGAAATGTTAAAATCCGAACTTTCAATCCGCTGAATCTTGGGAAAAAAGACATAGGTCCGCTTTTTCCATGCGTCATATTCGTCGCCGAACTTGAGTTTTAACCGTTTATCTTCATATACCATCAAAAAGGGAAAAAAGGTCAAATAAAACACAAAAAAAATAATGTAACTGGCCAGGTTATGCCCGGCAATGGCAATACCCATTCCCAATATGAAATTTCCAAAATAGAGCGGATTGCGCGTCAGCGAAAAAGGACCTTTGGTCGCCAATTCTTTATCTTTATTAATGTACCCCGAGGCCCAGGCCCGAAAAAACATTCCGGCAACAACAAAGAAAAAACCGATGGCCACGGAAACCGGAGAGGGTTCGGACAAATACAAGAGTACTATCAAAGATAGTATACCGACAAACGAACGGTACTTAATAAAATATTCGACTGCATTCATCATCGTTCATTAACCTTCTTATCAATTTTATCAACATTACCGACAGCTTCCAGAATCCAACCGGGTTGGATTTTTTTGATACACTCTATTGTACCACATTTTTTTTTATAACAAAAACCGCACGACAATTTTTTTAAAACCGAGACGCTGTCCGGTCGCAACGAGCCGTTTCGCGCCGGAGACGTGGGCCCGAAGATTCCCACGGATGGCTTGCCGACCATATCGGCCAGGTGCAACGCCAATGTATCGGCGGTAATAATCAAAAGGCTTTGCTTGATCAGAAGGATGAGATCCTGAAAGTCAAAAAAATCCGATATGATGGCGCCGGTTTTCCGGCCAAGATTCAACGCTCGCTCCCTCTCCGGCGCGTTTCCCCACAAGATCACGACCTTGTACTTACGCTTAAGCCCGTCGATGAGTTCCAGGTTCTGATCGAAATCGAGGATTTTCGTCTTCCATCCCCCACCGATATTTAAAATCAAATAACCGTTCGCTTCCAAATCGTTTCTCTCCATGAAGTCTTTTAAAGCTGCACTCATGACCAGCGGCTTAAGGGGATAATGCGGATGATTAAGCTCGGAATCCCGAACCGATCCGTCCGCCCCCCCGAAAATCACCGACCGGGCCAGATGCATGTTTTTGTAAATCACATGACGGGATTCATCCACCACCGGAACCGTCCGGGAATAGAAGAAGCGGGCCTGCGGTTCCCTTAAATTCTTCTTTGCAAACCCCACTACCTCCCCGTCGAGCAGCCATCCCCAGACCGAAGACTTAATTAACCCCTGAAAGTCCATAATCAGGTCGTACCGATGCCTGTGCACGGAAAGCGCCTGTTTCAGGTTGCGGATGAAATGGAAGACCCCCTTTACTTTCAGGTTCAAACTCACAATCTCATCGATTCCCTCGACGCATTGAAGCAATTTGGCACCTGCAGGTTCGGAAAACCAGGTGATGCGAGAGGTGGGGAAATTCTTTCTCAGGATATCGAAGGCAGGGATCGTATGGACGATATCGCCCAAAGCCGATAATTTGATAATGGCAATGCTTTCGTATTTTTGGGAATCCATAATTGAGGCTATTATACCCCAGTGTAAAAATAGGTGCAAGTATTTTTAAAGCAGTCGGCGAATATACTTGAAGCCGCCGGATTCTTCCATTACCACATTTTTTAAAACCAGCCCCATTAACATGGAGATAATTTCGGAAACCGAAAAGTCGAAACGGTCAACGAATTCATCGACCGTTTTTATACTCCCGTCTTCCATGAAGGCCAGAAGCTGTTTTTCGTTGAGGGATAATTCCACATCCATCGTTTTTTTAGCGGAAGTCGAAACGATACCGTATTCATCGAGAATATCTTTGGAGGTCGTAATCAGGCGGGCGCCCTGTTGAATCAAATAATTGGTTCCCTGACTGAGTGGGGAATCGATTCGTCCCGGGATCGCAAAGATATCCCGGTTTTGCTCCAACCCCAGGCGGGCAGTGATCAGGGAGCCACTCTTGAGCGCCGCTTCCACCACCAGGATCGATCGCGAAATGCCGGCAATAATCCGATTGCGGATGGGAAAATAAAACGGCCTGGGAACCGTGTTTAAACCGAATTCCGTAATGATACATCCATTTCGGATGATGGCGTGAATGATACCGGTATTTCCCGGTGGATAGAGATGAAGCAATCCCCCGGCATTGACCCCAATCGTATTCCCCTTTAATTTGAGGACAATCTGATGAGCCATCGAATCGATGCCGTACGCCATGCCGGAAACCACGGTTAAGCCCGCCGCGCATAGATCGGGCAGTATCTCATTGAGACACCACCACCCATACGGACTGCCTTTCCGTGATCCGACAATAGCAATTTTCTGGGTCTTTAAGATGTCTTTATTTCCCAGCGCATAAATGAAGTCCGGTGGATCATAAATTTCTGCCAGCGACGGAGGATAGAACTCATCTTCCTTAAAAATAATGTCTACCTTATTCTTAAGGGCTAACTCCATTTCTTGTTCCGCGATGCCGAGATACCCGGTTTTAATATCCGATATGTCGCTTTCCGAAAAACCTAATAATCCCAACTCCACGGGGCTGCATTGAGGCAGTTGAGCAGGGCCGATATGCTTTTTTAATGTTTTTCGTCTGGCTTTCGGATTCTTAGAGGTCACGCGTGCAAACGCGATCCGCTCCAAACCGGACGACGATCCCGTATGGACTGGCTTATCGAAGAACATCAAATAAATTTACTGCACTAACCGTGACGATCGGGTGGAAGGATAATCACCGGTATATCCGAATACATCAACACTTTCTCCGCGATACTTCCAAGGAAAAGTTTTTCGATCCCTTTCCGTTGATGGGTGGTCATCGTAATCACATTCACCTTGTTGGTTCGCGCGATCTCGAGAATTTTCTTAGCCGGCTCACCCAATTCAAATATAAAATTCTCGATCTTATATTGATGGGCTTCACCGGTTTTCTCGATCTTCTCGTTGATTTTTTCCAGCAGCTTATCGCGGTTAAATACAGGAATCTTGTAATTAAAGAATTCCGAAATATGAGCCACGAAAAGTTTTGCGTTGAATTGTTTGGCCAAACTGATGGCAAAATCCAATTCCTTCATCGAATATTCGCTAAAATCGATGGGGCATAAGATTCGCTCGATCTGAACGTTTCGTACGGCCCTGGGAACAACGAAAACAGGGACTGCGGAATTTCGGGTTAAACGGGAGGTCGTAGAACCGATCAAAATATGCTCGATCTCCGAATCCCCCCGTCTACCGACAAATATCATATCCACACGGTTCTGGGTGGCAAATTCGATAATTTCCGTACTGGCAATGCCTTCCGTAATCCGGGTTTCGAACTCGATATGGGTGCGCCTGACCGCCTTCAGAAGGTTGGCTGCGGATTTCTCCCGGGTCTTTTCGACCGATACCATCAACTCTTCCTTGGGTACAAACGCAGTCTCATAGATCCAATCCGAAAACCGGGGAAGGACATAAATCGCATAATTCTGAGTATGTAAGGTGTTGGAAAAAACTTTCACATAGGGGAGGCAGTTCCGGCTTTCTTTGGAGAAATCCGTGGCCCACAGAAGTGTGTTCACTTCATGGTCTCGCCCGTGTGCAGAAGTTTTTTCCTTGGTCATTTTTTCCGGCTCCCAACCAGGGCACGCAGTTCCCGGGAAGGAATGAACTTGACGATCTTTCGTTCCGGGATAAACATGGCTTGTTTGTCATTCGGATTAATAACCCGCTTTCTCTGCCGCTGCACGACTTTGAAGGTCCCAAAATTGGACAACACGACTTTCTCGCCCGTGTGCAGGCATTCGGAAATCGACTCAATCAAAAGATCGACGAAGCCGTAAGCTTCGAATCTCTTGATCCCAACTTTCTTATGAATACTCTCAGCAATATCTTTTCTGTTCATGTTTACGCTCCTTTTTAATTTTGTACTCCCATACAACAATTGATTTAACATATTGAGAAAAAAATGTCAAGAGATTTTGACTTTTTAAGTTTAACTTTTTTTTCGAATATGATATATTCTCTCCTGGACACTACGGTGATGGATATGATCACAATTTAATAAGGAGGCTCTGATGAGTAAATTAAAGCATTCATTTATTTTATCCGGTATCGGCATCTTATTATTGGCCGTCATTTTTTTTGTTGTCTTTCCCGGCCACGCCGGTACCCTCTCACCCCAAAAAACACAAAAAATAAAGGAGGAAAAGATGGAAAATTCACAGGATTATGAATCCATGTGGAAACAGGTAACCCAACTCATTGAAAAAAATCTTCCGAAATCCGCACTGCCAATTGTCGAAAAGATCTACCAACGCGCAAAAGCCGATCAAAACCAGGGACAAATCGTCAAAGCGCTGATCCACAAGATGCTCTTTATTCAGGAAATTAACGAAAACGGCTTTGTGGAAGCCCAAAAACAACTGCTCAACGCACTCGCCAACAGCCAGTTCCCCGAAACCCCGCTTCTTCACTCCATGCTGGCGGAAATGTATTGGCAATTCTATGCATCCAACCGTTACCGTTTCCTGAATCGTACCCCGACTTCCCCCGATTTCAACGAAGATGATATCCTGACCTGGGACCTTCGAAAAATCGTGGAAACCGTGGTTTTTCATTATGAAAAATCCCTTGAAAACCCTGAAAAACTCGGTGCTGTTCCGGTCAGCACCTTTGATGAGGTGATCGTAAAGGGACAAACAGGACGACCGTTGAGGCCCACGCTTTATGATTTCCTGGCCCATCGCGCCATCGACTTTTATATGAACGAAGAAGCCTCACTCACCACGCCTCGCTACACCTTTACGCTCAATAACCCGGATTACCTTCTCGAAACCGAAGCCTTTGTCAAACTGGACCTTACGGCAAAAGACTCACTTTCGTTCAAATTTCACGCCCTTAAATATCTCCAGGATCTCATTAAATTTCATCTGAATGATCCATCACCCAATGCCCGGATCGATGTCGACCTGAAACGCCTCAAATTCGTGTACCAAGCCTCGACCATCGCTCATAAAGAAACACTCTATGAAAAGACACTGCTTCAAATGATCGATCAATACAAAAACAATCCGATGGTCACGGATATCGATTATGATCTGGCCGAACTGTATGACGCGTTGGGGAACAATTACAAACCCGGAGTTTCCGAAGATTTCAAATGGGAAAAGAAAAAGGCCCATGAACGATGTGCCATCGCGATTGCGGCCTATCCCAATTCGCTGGGCGCCAACAATTGCCGCGCGCTTATCGATCGCATCGAGAGCAAAAACCTTCTTCTGACTCTGGAAAAAGCCACGGTCAAGGATAAGCCTTTCCGGGGTTTACTCAATTACCGAAACATGAATCAAACGTTTTTTAAAGTGATCCCGATATCTCGCGAAGACACGCTTCGAACGCAATCCATGAACACGGAAGACGTGGTCGACTATCTGCTTCGAAAGCCGGCCGTTCAGTCCTGGCAATCCCAGATCCCCGACGATAACGATTTTCAAAACCATTCCGTTGAATTTAAGGTCGATGCCCTCAAATGGGGTCAATATGCTGTTGTTGCCGCAAATACCGCGAATTTCGATTCCAAACGCCATGCGGTCACCTATTCGTTTATAACCGTTTCCGATATCGCTTACATCCACCGCAGACAGGACGAGAAGGGCCTGGAGATTTGGGTCATGGACCGGGAAACCGGCCAACCCCTTGACAACGCCTCGGCCCAGGTATGGTATAAAACCTATAACCCGACGACCCGGAGTTATGGCGACACCAAGGGGCAACGGCTTGCTTCCGACCCGAACGGTTATATCACCATCCCCTACGGTTCGACCAAAGATACGAACTTTTTATTGGAGTTTATCAACGGTGAAGACCATCTCATCTCGGGTGAAGCGTTTAATTTATATCCGCCGTATACCGAAGAAACCCGGAGACCGCTTACGGTTTTCTTTACCGACCGGGCCATTTATCGACCGGGCCAAACCGTTTATTTTAAAGGTATCCTGATGGAGACCGATTCCAAAGACGGAAACCGGAATAAAATCCTTACCGGCCGCCCCACCACCGTTACCCTGTTCGATGTCAACCATCAGGAAGTGAGTAAACGAACGCTTACCACCAATAATTACGGCACGTTTAGCGGCTCGTTCGTCCTTCCGACCGGTTTATTGACGGGAAATATGGAAATCGCCAACGAAAGCGGGGCTACCAATTTTTCGATGGAAGAATACAAACGGCCCAAGTTTGGCGTGACGTTTAAACCCCAGGAAAAAGGCGTCCGCCTCAACGACCAAGTGACGGTCACCGGAAAAGCCGATGCATATGCCGGCTATCCGATCGATAACGCCACGGTGGTCTACCGCGTGACTCGCGAGGTGTTCTACCCCTATCCGTGGTTTTGGGGGCGATACGGCGGTTATTTTCCGGTCCGCCAACCGGCCATGGAAATTACCAACGGAACAACCACAACCGATGCTTCGGGGCAATTTACCCTCACGTTTGACGCCATCCCCGATCTTACCATTCCCCGGCAATCCTTACCCGCATTCCGTTTTGCCATTCATGCCGATGTCACGGATATTAACGGCGAAACACGGAGCGCGGATCAGCCAATCATTATCGGATATACCAGCCTAAAGTTGTCCGTTAACCTGCCCGAAACCCTGAATAAGGATGACCGAACGAAAACGCTCGCCATTGATTCCACCAATCTTTCCGGGGACGCGATCAACGCATCGGGAACGCTTTCCATTTATAAACTGAATGAACCGAACCGCATCCTGAGAAACCGGTTATGGGAGAAGCCCGACAAATTCATCATGGATAAAAAAGAATTCATTTCTTATTTTCCTCATGATGTGTACAACGACGAAGATAATGTCACCCAGTGGGAAAAAGGCCGCCGGGTCTTTTCCAAACCCTTTAATACCGGCCAATCGAAAGAAATCACCGTATCGGGCTTGAACCAATGGGAAACCGGTAAGTATGTTCTGGAAATGCAGTCAGTGGATGATCGGGGAAACAAGATCGAAGAGATTAAATATTTCACGCTGTATTCGGGAACCGGAAAACAGGTCCCGTACAAACAATTGGCATGGTTTGCCGTCATAAAGGGGGACGCCCAACCCGGAGAAACCGCGGCATTTTTAATCGGTTCGTCCGAGAAGGTCCGGGTGCTGTACGAAGTGGAGCTCCACGGCCAAATCATCCATTCGGAGTTTCTATCGTTGAGCAACGAGCAAAAACGGATCGAACTTCCCATCCGCGACGAACACCGAGGCAATATCGGGGTTCACGTTACCTTTGTTCGCGACAATCGTCTCTTTATGTTTAGCCATAACGTTCTGGTGCCCTGGTCCAATAAAAAACTGGATATTTCATTCGGGTCATTCCGGAGCAAATTACTTCCGGGAGAGAAGGAGCAATGGCAAATTAAAATCAAGGGGCCCGGAGGGGAAAACGCGGCTGCCGAAATGGTTGCGGCCTTGTATGATGCGTCCCTCGATGCGTTTCGCCCCCACTCCTGGTCATTCTCGATTTTTCCTTCCCATACCCTGATCGCGGATTGGTATGCCAATTTGTTTTTTTTCACGGCTCCGTCGTATCAGGCCGGAAAATTTGCCGCCGAATCCCATTATATCCAAAAAGAGTACGACACCCTCAATTGGTTCGGGTTTTATCCGGCGTTACGACTCTTCAGAGCAATGCGGGACGAAATGAAATTGGCGGCCGCACCGGCTGCAGCCGCACCGCCCGAGAAAGCACTCAAATCAATGGCTAAAATCGATCAGGCGCTTCAGCAACCCCCACAGGCGCCCGTTCAAGCGGCCCCTCCGACAAACATCCGGAAAGATTTCAGAGAAACCGCTTTCTTCTATCCCCATCTGATGACGTCATCCGACGGCGAGGTCACCATTTCGTTCACCATTCCCGACGCTCTGACCAAATGGAAAATGCTGGGTTTTGCCCATACCCGGAACCTGGAATACGGCTTAATTACCAATGAATTGATCACCCAGAAAGATCTCATGGTGGTTCCCAATCCGCCGCGCTTCTTCCGCGAAGGCGACCGGATGATCTTTACCTCCAAAATAACCAATTTGACCGAAAATGAACTGTCGGGTACCGTTAAATTGGAGTTATTGGATGCCGAGACCCTGCAACCGGTGAATACCCTGTTCAAAAATAATGCGGCCCAACAATCGTTTAAAGCCGCCAAAGGACAAAGCGCATTGGCCGAATGGCCTCTTGAAATTCCCGTTAATGAGAAGGTGGATGCCGTGATCTACCGGGTCACCGCATCGGCCGGAAAGTTCTCCGACGGCGAAGAACAGACGTTACCGGTTTTAAAAAATCGAATCCTGGTGACCGACACACTGTCCCTTCCCGTTTCCGCCAGCCAGACCCGGACGTTTCATTTCGATAAATTAATCGAATCCGCCACATCAACGACCATCAGAAGTTCGAAATTAACCCTTGAATTTACATCCAATCCTGTGTGGTACGCGGTTCAGGCCATCCCCTTCCTGGTCGAATTCCCATACGAATGCCTCGAACAGGTATTCAGCCGGTATTATGGAAATAATCTGGCGTCTTTTATCGTCAATTCCAATCCGCAAATCAAACGCGTCTTCGATCTATGGAAAAATGCAGTGGATCCGGCCTCACCGAATGCCAATGCCTTGCTTTCCAACCTTGAGAAAAACCAGGAGTTGAAATCCGTTTTACTCGAAGAAACGCCCTGGGTAATGGAGGGTAAAAACGAAAGCGAACGCAAGCGCCGGATCGCGTTGCTGTTCGATCTCAATACCATGGCGGCCCAATCGGAAAATGAATTGAGAAAACTGGAAGACGGCCAACTGCCTTCCGGTGGATGGCCGTGGTTTAAAGGGATGAGTGAAAACCGGTTTATCACCCAACATATCATATCCGGTTTTGGCCAGCTCAATGCTCGCAAGGTCGTGAATCTTAACCAAAATGGACGCATCAAAACCATGATCAATAAGGCCATTCCTTACCTGGACAATGAGATTCGGAAGGATTATGAACGGTTAATTGCTAACAAAGCCGATTTAACCAAAAATCAAATCGGTTATATTCATGTTCATTACCTGTATGCCAGAAGTTATTTCCGGGATATCCCTATCGATAACCGGGATCAAAAAGCGTTTGATTTTTACAAGGCTCAGGCGCAAACGTATTGGACGAGTTTCAATGACAATACATACATCGAGGGAATGATCGCATTGGCGATGAACCGGTATAAGGATACGAAAACAGCGACAGCCATTGCAACGTCCATTAAAGAACACGCCCTGTACTCGGAAGAAATGGGCATGTACTGGAAAACGCCGGTCGGTTTTTATTGGTACCAGATGCCGATCGAAACTCAGGCCCTGCTTATCGAGGTTTTCGATGAAGTACTGAACGACCGCGCATCCGTGGAGAAAATGAAAACCTGGCTGTTGAAACAGAAGCAAACCCAGGATTGGGGGACTACCAAAGCGACCGTCGAAGCCTGTTATGCGTTGTTGTTAAAGGGTGAAGACTGGTTAAAGGAAAATCAGCCTCCGGAGATTACCCTGGGCATCAAGCATCCCTTAACCATTGAGCCGGGTAAAACCGGTCCCAACGGTGAACAAATCGCGGCCGAAGCCGGAACCGGGTATTTCAAAGTTTCCTGGAGCGGCAGCGACATCCAACCTGAAATGGGACGGGTCACCATCAAGAACAATAACAATGTTCCGGCCTGGGGCGGGATGTACTGGCAGTATTTTGAAAACCTGGACAAAATAACAGCCGCCGAAACACCCTTAAAACTTTCAAAGAAACTGTTTGTCGAGAAACCATCCGATGCCGGTCCCGTCATTCATCCGATCGACAATAATACGGAATTGAAGATCGGCGATCGAATCAAAGTACGGATCGAGCTCCGCGTGGACCGCGACATGGAATACATCCATATGAAAGACATGCGGGCATCCGCATTTGAACCGGAAGATGTTCTTTCCGCGTACAAATTTCAGGGCGGCCTCGGGTATTACCAGGCCACGAAAGATGCTTCGACCAATTTCTTTATCGATTATCTGGGAAAAGGAACCTACGTGTTTGAATACGCCTTACGCGTCACACACAATGGCGATTTTACCAATGGCATCACAACGATCCAATGCATGTACGCCCCGGAATTTTCCAGCCATTCCGAAGGTATCCGCGTAACGATCGGAAAAGAGTAAAAAGAATATAAAAAATTGGGGGACTTTTGTAAAAGTCCCCCAAACCCCCCAAAACTTTTGGTTCAGGTTGTGTAAATATCAGCGGCTCTCTCAGGATGGCGAAGCCTGAATAAATGTGGGCGCAGCCCACTTGAAAAAGTCCCCCAAACCCCCAAAACTTTTGGTTCAGATTGTGTAAATATCAGCGGCTCTCTCAGGATGGCGAAGCCTGAATAAATGTGGGCGCAGCTCCTGCAAGGGGAATAAATTGGGTAAGTTTTTTGATCGCGTAAAACGGTACAGATAAAATGGGATGATTATTACCAAACGGCTGCTGGGAAATTTTTATTCCCACCGTAGGGGCAACTTTCTCCAGGAATAAATGCATACTGCGTAAAGTTCCTGTTTTTCCCGCTTTCACTTCCAGAGGGAATACATGCCCGCCAATGGGTACTAAATAATCCACTTCTGCATTACTGTTACGCTCTTCCCTTGCCCAATAATATAAAGACGTATTTTCAAAAGGATTGACATACGCTAACAGCTCTTGACCGGTAAACTGCTCTGCTGTTGCACCTGAATTTACATCCATGAAATCCTCTTCCAGAAGAGATTCGGGGCCGGTTCCACATAGATTTTGCATCAGCCCGGTATCCATAAAAATGGCTTTAAAATGACGATCTTTTGCATTGGCTTCAAGAGGAAGACCATGACCGCTTGTCTGTTTGACACGGTGAACCACACCGGCGTTTTCCAGGAGTTCAAGTGCTTCTTTAAGGTCCCTGGATTGATAGGAGTCATCCACTTGCGCATATTTGAATTTCTGACCGACCATCTTGGGAACAGCATAAAATACTTTTTGAAGATATTTATGCCTGACCAGATTGGCATACTTCCCGAAATCATCCCTGTAGGTCTGGATAATAACGGATTGAATCTGCCTGCACCGCGAAAGATCCCCGGAATTAATATATTCAGAAACGACCGAGGGCATTCCTCCAATAAAAGCATATTTCTTTACCAGGGAAAGGAGATACCGGTGCGTGCTTTCATTCGGAAGATTATCCCATGAGATGGAATCAATTGTTTCCACTGCTTTTTTTTCCCCGATTGCATCCAGAAATTCAAAAAAGGAAAGGGGTTTCATGAACAAGTATTGGACTCTTCCTACAGGCATCTTAAAGTTTTCCGAGATGAGGGTAAATTCGAGCAACGAACCGGCACCAATAACATGGAGTTCCGGCATTTGTTCATAGAAATAGCGTAATGAGGTAATTGCTCTGGGACATTCCTGGATTTCATCAAGAAATAAAAGCGATTTACCGGGAATAATGTCACTTTTATAAAGAAGTGAAAGTGTGTCGATGATTTCCCTTGGATTCAGCGAATCAAAACACGCTCTTGAATGGATATCTTGTTCGAAATTGACAGTGACAAGGTTATTGAATTCCTTTTTCCCGAATTCGTTAATGGAGTAAGATTTACCGACCTGCCTGGCCCCTCTGACCAGGAGCGGCCTTCGGCGTTCGTCTTTTTTCCATAAGCATAATAAATGGTCGACTGCACGTTTCATGTTCCTCCTTGCAGAAAATCCAAGGTAATTATATGCAAAATGTGCAGAAAAAACAAGGCAATTTTATGCGTCGATGGAAAAATCGTTTCAAAGTTCCCTGAAAACCCTTGATTTTGTCTCAGCCCCGCTTTTGTGTTATAATCCATCCATGAAGAATTTACCGATTGGGATCCAGACATTTTCAAAATTAATCAATGGTGGTTACCTGTACGTGGATAAAACGAAACAAATCCACGATCTCTTTGCTCCGGAAGGAGGTTATCGTGAATCTGAATGACTTCAAAGCCGGATATTATAAACAACAATTCCAGTACAAAAGTTTCTACCCATTGACGATTAATCGTCAATGGATATTGGATGACCCCAAAATTATTGTTCTGCTTGAAAGAGCCACACAATTACTGGGTGAATTAAATGCTTTTTCGATGATTGTGCCGGATGTCGATCTTTTTATACGTATGCATATTTTGAAAGAAGCGAATAGTTCGAGTAAAATTGAGGGCACACAAACATCCATCGATGAGGCTGCCATGAGTAAAGAGGAAATTTCTCCTGAAAAAAGAGATGATTGGCAGGAAGTACAGAATTATGTGATGGCGATCAATTATGCTATTGGAAAACTTGAAATGTTTCCTCTTTCTAACCGGCTTTTAAAAGACACTCATGGAATATTGATGGAGGGGGTTCGGGGTGGACGTAAATACCCCGGAGAGTTTCGGATCAGTCAAAATTGGATTGGAGGTTCTAACCTCGCCGATGCGGTTTTCATTCCTCCCAGCCATGAGGATGTCCCGGAATTAATGGGAGACCTGGAAAAATTCTGGCATAATGAAGAGATCGACGTTCCTCAACTCGTCAGGATCGCTATCAGTCATTATCAATTTGAAACCATTCACCCCTTCCTTGATGGAAACGGAAGGATTGGCAGACTTCTGATAACTCTTTACCTGGTGAGCCATAAATTGCTTCTAAAGCCAACGTTGTATCTCTCTGATTTCTTTGAGAAAAACAGGCCTTCTTATTATGACGCTCTTTCCAGGGTGCGTGAATCGAATGACTTATCGCATTGGATAAAATTTTTCCTGAATGCGATCATCGCGACCTCTTATAAAGGGAAAGACACGTTTATCGGAATTTTCAAATTAAGAGAAAAATGGGAGAACAATATAATAACGCTCGGAAAAAAGACGCAAAACGTAAAAAAATTGCTCCACTTTTTGTACAGTAAACCGGTCGTAACTGCCGAGGAAGTAGGTACCTCGCTTGGTATTACCGAGAGGTCCGCCAGAGACTTAATAAAAGAACTCATGCAAATCGGTCTTTTGCATGAGATTACAGGACATAAGAGGAATAGGATATATTCATTTAAGGAATATCTGGACTTATTCTAGAACTATACGGAAAGTTTAAGCCTTAACTTTCCGTATAAAAATCTATACGGAAAGTTTGAGCGTTAACTTTCCGTATGAAATTTTATACGGCGAGTTTGAGCATTAAGTTGCCGTATGGAAATTTATACGGCGAGGTTTATGCCGTATAAAAATTTATACGGCAAATTTCGGCACTTTTTTGCCGTATGGAAAAAATTGTGCAAGCACTTCTTGCACAAAAATTATTATCCGGATAGTGATACTGCCTCCGGCGGCCAAATCGTTTCAAGGTTCCCTGATAACCTTTGATTTTGTTTCAGCCCCGCTTTTGTGTTATAATACATTCATGAAGAATTTACCGATTGGGATCCAGACATTTTCAAAATTAATCAATGGGGGTTACCTGTACGTGGATAAAACGAAACAAATCCACGACCTCTTTGCCACAGGCGGCCAATACTATTTTTTATCAAGACCTCGCCGGTTCGGCAAATCCCTGCTCATCTCAACCCTGGCGGAACTCTTTTCCGGGAATAAAGAATTGTTCAAAGGACTCTGGATTTATGACCAAATTGACTGGGAATCTCACCCGGTTATCCAGATTGATTTCTCCACCATCGATTTCAATTCACCTCAAAAACTGGAAACGTCGTTAAAAAAATATCTGAATAAAATTGCACAGTCTTATGGGATTACATTGGATGAAAGCAATAGTTATAAAGAGAGCTTTGGCGAATTGATCGAAAAATTATCCGTTAAAGACAGTGTCGTTATCCTGATCGATGAATATGACAAACCCTTAATCGAATACCTGGAAAAAGATAAAATCAATACGGCAAAAGAGATCCAATCTGTTTTAAAGAACTTCTACAGCGTTATAAAAGGATCGGATGCCTTTATTCGGTTTGTTTTCATTACCGGGATTTCAAAATTTTCAAAAGTATCTGTATTCTCAGACCTCAATAATTTAGTCGATATTACGATTGATGATGAATTCTCCACATTGCTCGGGTATACAGAGGCGGAACTGCACCATTATTTTGCTCCCTATATCGAAGCAATGTCCAGGATACAGAGTACATCCATAAGCGATTTAACCGAAACCATACGAAAATGGTATAATGGGTATTCCTGGGACGGAAAGAATTTTGTCTATAATCCCTCCTCTATATTGAATTTGTTTAATAAGAACCGGTTTAAAAATTTTTGGTTTTCGACGGGAACACCAACTTTTTTAATCAAATTAATAATGGATCGGCAATATGAACTCATGGAATTTGAGAATGTACCGGTAAATAGTTTTATTTTTGACAGCTATGAGATTGAAAACCTTGAAATTACAGGATTGTTGTTTCAGACCGGTTATTTGACGATCAAAGCGGTCACGGTTCGAGACATGGTTGAAACGTATCATCTGTCCTATCCCAATCATGAAGTGCGGGAATCTTTTTTATCTCATTTATTTGGGGCATATACAACGAAAGATATGATTTCAAGTACCCGGATTATCGATCGAATAAACGCATCGTTGAAAGCTGATGATATCGATAGGTTTATCTGGGAACTCAAATCGTTATTTGCATCGATACCTTACCCTATTTTTATAGAGGGGAAAGAAGCCTATTACCATTCGATCATATATTTAATACTCCGGTTAAGCGGTGCGGAAGTCCGGTGTGAGGAGGCCACCAATATTGGCCGGATCGATGCGGTGTTAGAAACAGCAACGAAGATCATCATCATGGAATTCAAAATGGGTACTGCGCAGGAAGCCTTAACTCAAATCCGGGAAATGAGATACTATGAAAAGTTCTTGAATGCAGGAAAGGAAATTGTTCTCCTGGGTATTGGATTCGACCCGGAAAAACGAAATATCGGCGATTACGTCCTGGAAACACTTCAATCTTCAAGAAAACTATCGGCTTATTAATTGTATTGTGATTATGAAAAGAACAAAAAAAGGCTTTTTTGTTCTTTTGAAAAGAGCAGAAGTGAAGTAGTGCGCCTCCGGCGGGGGGGGGGGGGGGGGGGGGGGGGGGGGGGGGGGGGGGGGGGGGGGGGGGGGGGGGGGGGGGGGGGGGGGGGGGGGGGGGGGGGGGGGGGGGGGGGGGGGGGGGGGGGGGGGGGGGG
>JBLMYT010000085.1:0-3365 GCA_050258455.1 Candidatus Omnitrophota bacterium
ACATTAAAAAATGACCGCAGAAATCCTTCGCCATGAGTCACATCGTGATAGGATTGATGACCCGAAGATGTTAAAATCGTATTGGCGAAGTTATCGTATTCATCGATGATGACATACAACTTTTGTTCTTTTCCAAGACAATAATTTAAAAGCGTATCCATTATTACCGATGAACTTGTCGTGGAATTGAATTCGGTTTTAATCTCTTCAATATCGAGATTGAGATATTTTTCATATTTGTTTATAAATGAAATGCAAGTGGTTTTAATGTGTTTGAGGAAAGCCTCTTCTACTTTTTCGGGGATCGGATCGATCCGGGCGAAATTAAATTTAAGAACCATGTATTGGTTTCTTTCGGGTGTCGGTTCTTTATGGATATCGGTTCCGGAAAAGAGATCGTCGAACTGGTCTTTGAGAGCGATATCGTAATAGTTTTCCATGATGGAAAGAAAGAGGGACTTTCCGAACCGACGCGGGCGAATAAAAAACAAGAAATATCCTTTCTCTTCAATATTTTGGATGTACCGTGTTTTATCGACAAAATACAAATTCCTTTTTTTAAACTCGGTAAAATCGGATTTCCCATAGGGAATCGGTTTGAGGCTGTGATCGGCTTTCATATCCCTATATTAATCTGAAATGGAAAAAAAGTCAACCTTCGGAAGCGGAGCAATTCGCATTCTGTCCCCAACGCGAAAACCACATCCAACACACGGACAGATCCGTGTGTCTGCCACACTCCGCTTTTCAATGTCGAAAATTTTAAAGCGCTTTAAAATTTTCGTCGATATTTTGTTGACTTGTTAAAAATATCGACGTAAAATACTTTCATGTATATTGAAAGAACTATCAAACTGCCAAAAAATAAAAGCTTCTTCTTATTCGGCCCGCGACAAACAGGAAAGAGCACGCTTCTTAAAAAACAATTTTCTTCTCAAGATACGCTTTATTATGATTTGTTGAAAACAGAAATTTACCGGAAACTGTTGGCAAGACCGGAAATTTTCAGAAACGAAGTCCAGGCAGCAATAAACTCAAATAATCAACCGTTATATATCATTATCGATGAAGTTCAAAGAATTCCGGAACTTTTGAATGAAGTCCAGTATCTCATCGAGTCATGCGCTCCCTGTGTGTTTATTCTAAGCGGCTCAAGTTCGAGGAAATTAAAAAGATGTCATGCCAATATGCTGGCAGGAAGAGCCTGGACATTTCACCTTCATTCTTTTTCTTACGCTGAATTAAAAGATATTTTCGATCTTTTTTCGGTTCTGAAGTACGGCTCCTTACCCGGTGTTTACTTGAACACCGATGAATATGAGAAAAGAGAAATACTTCATTCATATGTGGAGACATATATCAAAGAAGAGATTGAAATTGAAGCCAATATCAGAAATCTCAGTGCTTTTTTACGATTTTTGCCTATTGCCGCTCATCAAAACGGCGAGTTAATCAATTACTCAAATATTGCCAGAGAAACCGAAGTTTCCTCCCATGTTGTAAGGGAATATTATAAAATATTGGAAGATACGTTATTGGGATTCTTTTTATTGCCGTACGACCGTTCGATTCGGAAAAAGATGTCCAAGCAACCGAAGTTTTATTTTTTCGATCCCGGTGTTGTCACCGCTTTAACGAATAGACTAAGAGTGGATCCGGCAGAAAACAGTTACGAATTCGGAAGAGCTTTCGAGCATTTTGTTATATTGGAAATAATTAAATTGAACCATTACAATCGGTTGGATTTGGTATTATCATTTTACCGGACGGAGAGAGGGGCAGAAGTCGATTGTATAATCGAAACCCCGGCGGGGAAAATATTGGCAATCGAAATCAAATCAACTGTAAGTCCGACATCGACGATGCTAAAGGGACTATATTCATTTAAAGAAAAAGTCCCGGAGGCGCAACTTATCCTCGCGTGCAGGGTAGAAAGAGCCCAGATAATGAAGGACGTTAAGGTATTACCCTGGCAGGATGTACTCGACTATATTCTCCGGGAAGCATAGGAACAATGAAAGAAGACAAGGGGCCGGGGGACGCAGTCCCCTTGAAAAACTGCCTCCTTGCCCTCCGCAAAAGGATATAAAAGTACGTTTACCTGGGCGAATAATTTTTATCCCATCTCCGAATAATGAACCAATCGATTACCGCTAAAGATCAGAATCAATCGCTTTAATGTGGTTTGAGACACCGTTTGCATGAACTTTTCATCCAAACAATACCGGTTCAATTGCTCGGCCGCCTGAGAACGAAGCAGCTCCAGTCTCTCTGCCCCATCCTTTTTCTCATAATCGGAAGGCTTGATGTATTTTAATTCAATAATATAAGAATATTTAATTTGGGGGTTCTGTTCCAATATGGGAACCATGACCAGATCACAATATCCCTGCCCTATTTCCTTCTCCGAGTAAATATTATAGAGCGTGCTGAGTCCCAAATACGCCGTCCAAAAAACCTGATGCGCTTTCTCACTGCTCATCAAATCCCGCAGACTCAACGAGGATTCCATACACCCGGCAATAAACCGAATCAGTTCTTCCCAATTTCCCTTGTAAGCCATTCCCCGGATCAAGGATTTGTATACATCGGTTTTGAGATTTAAAACCCCGGTGTCTTTGTAAGTGTCATGGATGTAGTCATAATATAAGTGTTTGATCGTTTCATTGGGTATGGTCAGAATGGGGGTATTTTCATCATCGATTCCCCCAATCGTTAAAAGCCCAAAGTAATATAATAGAGAAACAAAATTATTGGTGTCGGTCAGCTCTTCAATGGGGAAACTTTTTTCAATCGTGGAATGAATACCGCCGTTTTGCACGATATAAAGCAATTTGGAAAAATTACCATTGGTTTGTTTCGCGCCCTGCTTATCGATGACAATCAAATGGCGTAATTTATTATAGTCAATTTGAACATTACTATCGATTAGTTCATCCGGAATTCGGGCTTCCTTCATGTATTCCCGAAGGAAGTACAATACCATGGTAGTATTGAAGACATCGCAGGTGGCACGAAGCGAGAACCGGTAATGGTTGTACCACTGACTCATGAGTGCCATGAGTTCGGGTGTTGAATGCCGGATCTTTCCTGTTTGCCTGTAGTAGTCAACCATCGCTTCGACTTCCTCAAATGTGAGCCCCAGGATGTCATTGATATCCGAATCCAAAGAAATATTGGCGGCAATATTAAAGCCGGAAGCCACTTCGTCCAGCGTAATGGGTGAAACGCCGGTCATAAAGAGACGGGAAATGGGAGCGCCGCTTCCGGTTGTTCCTCCTTTGACCACATTAAAAAATGACCGCAGAAATCCTTCGCCATGAGTCACATCGTGATAGGATTGATGACCCGAAGATGTTAAAATC
>JBLMYT010000086.1:0-28936 GCA_050258455.1 Candidatus Omnitrophota bacterium
TTGACAAACATGCCGATGAGATGTTCCAGATCCGCATGTCTTCGACCTGCAACCGGAGTCCCAACGATAATGTCTTCCTGACCGCTCAATTTGGATAATAATATATTGTATGCGCCCAAAAGCACCATATACAATGTGGCCCCGTTTTCCAATGCCAATGCGTTGAGTTTATCCGTCTCCTCTTCATTCAATTCAAAACCGATCTGCTTTCCTTCAAAACTCTGAACCGCGGGTCTTCCATCATCGATCGGAAGTTCCAGTGCCGGTATTTCCCCGTCAAATTCATTGAACCAAAAAGCTTCCTGGGCTCTTTGAGATTCCCTCCCTTCCCGGTTTTGCCATTCGGAAAAATCTTTATACTGGATTCTCAGCTCAGGTAATGTCTCCCCTTTCACTATCGCCATGAAATCGTTGACGATAATATTCATGGAGGTTCCATCCGAAATAATATGATGCATATCCAATATTAAGATATGCCGGCGATCGGTTTCCTTTATCAACCCTACGCGAATTAACGGCGCTTTTCCCAAATCGAAAGATTTGATAAAACGATCGCTTAACTTCTCAACTGCTTCACTTCTTAACTTCTTCCCTTCCCCCTCCGTGTCCCCCGTGTGCTCCGTGAGAAAATACTCGATGTTAAATTCCACTTCATCGTGAACCATCTGCATCGGTTCATCATCGACCATATGAAACGACGTTCGCAAACTTTCATGGCGACGGATCAATTCCCTAAATATATTCTCAAGCCTTCCTTTATCGATCGATCCTTCCAATACCGATACAAACGGGATGTTATAACTCGCACCATGCACATCCGTTTGATGCAAGATATACAATCGTTTCTGCTGAGAAGATAAGACATAATATTCTTTCTTTTCAGCGGGTATGAATGAAACATACTTCTCCTCGACTGCTTTTTTGATATACTCGGATAACCCCCGGATCGTCGGTATCTCGAAAACTTCCGGCAATGACATTTTCACATTGAAATTCTCATGAATTTTTGACGCCAATACCGCTGCTTTCAACGAATGGCCACCCAGTTGAAAGAAATCATCATGAACACCGATTTGATCGATTTCAATTCCCAATAACTCCGACCAGATTTGCGCCTGCTTTTTCTCTATCGGATCCTCAGGCGCTACATATGTTTCTTCCGGCTTGCCGTTCAATTCCGGTAACGCTTTTCTGTCCACCTTTCCATTGGGAGTTAACGGTATTTGATCCATTTGGATAAAATGGGACGGAATCATGTAATCGGGTAAATGGCTGGAAAGATATTCTCTTAAGGTCAACGTTTGAATCTTATATTCACCCACCATATAAGCGCATAAAAAGTTTTCGCCATATTCATCGGTCTTGCATATTAATATTGCATCTTTTATCCCTTCGTATTTGAGCAATCGATTCTCAATCTCTTCCAATTCGATCCGATATCCCCTGACCTTTACCTGCTGGTCAATGCGTCCCAAAAATTCAATCGTGCCGTCGCTCAGCCATCTGGCTAAATCCCCGGTCTTATAAAACCGTTCAAAACCCACTTCCCCAAGCCGGAGGCAAAACCGTTCAAACGTCAGCTCCGGATTATTTAAATATCCTTTTACCACACCGTCGCCGGCAATATACAACTCACCATTGACTCCAACAGGAAGCAAATTCATGTAACGATCAACAATTAACAATGCCGTATTACCAACCGGTGTCCCGATCGGGATACTGGTTAATTGGCTATAAACATCGAGTGCCGAACGCTTCAGTTCTGAAACTGCGGCGATAATTGTGGCTTCTGTCGGTCCATACATATTGAATATCCGACAATCCGCATTCACAGACTCGATACTCCGCCTGGCGAGATTGACGGTTAATTTTTCTGCACCGATCAAGAGATATTTCAATGTTTCCAACTTCTTGCCGACATTTAACAAATACCCGTACTGCGTGGGGGTGATATGAAGAACGGTAATGATGTGTTTTAAAATAAAATTGACCTCTGCTTCCGGATTTAATAATATCTCTTCGGATATCATATGAAGCGAAGCCCCTGTGGTAAGCGCAATGAATATCTCCCACACGGACCAGTCGAAATAATACGACAGATTCTGAATCACCCGATCCGTTTCATTGATTCCCAAATGTGTATATCCCCAGTGAATCAACGGCGAAAAATTCGAATGCGAGACCGGCACGCCTTTGGGATTACCGGTGGAACCGGAGGTGTAAATAATATAAGCAAGGGTTGTGGTGTTTCTCACGGAGCACACGGAGGACACGGAGGGGGAGGGGGGAGGGGAGAAGTTAAGAGGGTAAGAAGATGAGAGGATAAGATGGTCTATAAAGAGCGCTTTCTCAACTTCTTCTTTATTACCGGTGCTAATCAGTAATGCAGCCCCGCTGTCTTTCATCATGTAGTCGGTCCGGGCTTGAGGCTGTCTGGGATTAAGGGGTAAATAGGCTGCTCCTATTTTTAATATTCCCAAAATCGCAACCACCATTTCAATCGAACGCTCGATTTGAACACCGACGATGGTGTCAAGACCAACGCCTTTGTCTCTCAATCGATTCGCGAGTTGATCGGATTGTCGATTCAATTCGCGATACGATAACTGAAACTGCGGGCAGACACGCGGGTCTGCCCCTACACTGAAAGTAACGCCGATTATTGCAATTCGATCTCCTGCACGCACGACCTGCGCGTCAAATAACTCATGAATGGTTTTATTTCTGGGGTACTCGGTTTTCGCATCATTAAACTCATCTAATATACGCTTGCGTTCTTCATCGGTGATGATTCCGATTGCCGATAATCGAACGTCCGGATTGCCAAGAACCGATTCGGTAAGAAGACGAAAATGACCGAAAATCCTCTCGATGGCTGTTCGATCATAAAACCGTGCATCATATTCTATTTTTCCATCGATGAAACCTTCCGTCCTGAAGAATGAGAAAAGAGTTTTGGGCTTGATATGGGAAAAATGCTGTTTATCCTGAATATTTTCCAGCGAAATCGCCGCGTCAAACAGAGGACATCCGTCGTCTTCCTTCCAATCGGGTAAACCCAACTGGCGGATTAAGACCTCAATCGGGTAATTCTGGTTTTCGCCCGCTTGAATCATCGTCTGCCGGACCTGTAACAGCAATTCTTTGAAGGACATCTCCTCCGTTAATTGGTTCCTTAATACCAACACGGTGTTGATCAGACCGGCGCTCTCTTTACCGGACGATAAGAGCGGGGTTCCGACGAGAATATCGTCGTTACCCGAATATCGGGCGATTAAAAGAGTGAGTATGGCCGTGAGAATCATATGAAGGCGGACATCCGAGCCGGCGCTCATTTTCATTAAGCCGGAATACAAATGACCGTCGAACCGAAAATTAACCGAGTCAATACCCTCGTTACTCATTCTTTCGGAATGCGTAAACGGAAAGCTGCCTTTTGGCAGATCCCCGGATAGTTTTTCCAACCAGAACTCTTTTTCCTTAACCTTTTTTCCCGCTGCAATTAATAATTTTTCAAAATCCTGTGAATTCCGGACACGCACGAATAATCTCCCTTCTTGATCGTTAAATTCCAACTTAATAAAACGTACTAAATTAATAATTTTTGGATAATAAAATAAAAAGAATGACAATTATAACATATTTAAAACTTGTCAAGCAAATGATTTGAAGAGAATTTCCATCCCAAAAATCTTTGTTTTTATATTTGGAAAAAAATCAACCTTTAGGTAAGTTTTCTCATTTTATAATGAAGACCGGACTTTTTTTCTTATCTTTTGTTTTTTCGATCCAAGACCAAATACAAAACAAAACTGTATACGGCGGTTAATATAAACGCCAAATTAAGGCTTTTCGAAATAAAGAATATTCCCCCACAAATAATAACGATTGAACTATAAAAGAAAGAGGCCTGCGAGGAACTCATTCCATCTTCCGATTTATGCTCGGTCAGATGCGTTTTACAATGCCTGCACTTGATGGCTTCTGCCAAAATATCCTGTCCGCAATTGGGACACTTTTTATACTGAGTTTCCGTTTGAACGTCTGTCATGATGCCTCCTGAATAGATTCCATTTTACACGCAAAGCCCTTTATTGTCAATTATTACCCATGCCATCCCACGCACGGGCAGACCCACGGGTCTGCCCCTACGACATTTCTCTCAACGGTTCATACAATTTAATATATTAGAAATAAAGAATCCAGGAATGTTGAAGCCTCAAACTTTCCTGCTGCGCCCGCGCCAAATAATCCGTGATCCAATTGGAAACCTCAAACCCTACTTTCAAAGACGAAGACAGGTTAATCAACACATTTCCCCAATAAGATTGATTCTTCGAACGCATCCCGGTAGACAGCGTCTGATCATCCGGGTTATCCACGCCATAACCAACACTGAACTGAAGTTTTTTGGATGGATTCACCACGCCATTGACATAAAACCCTTTGGACGCAATCTCTTTTCCCAACGCCGGGTTGACGTACTGAACGATCCCGCCGAAATATGTGCCGAGATTCTTTCCGGTAAAGGCTTCGGCAATAATCTTAAACTGCGGCGAAAAAACCCACAATAAATCCAGATTCAGCGAATCGGACGTGTAGGAGATGACTCCTTTGGATTTTCCATAATGCCCGGATACGCCCACTTGCAACGACGCGGTTTGACTCAGGGCAACTTTTCCCGCTACCCTTCCTTGAACCGTGGGAAACCCTGCAGCCGCTCCATCTTCGATGCTATCGTTGTCATAATCCGATGCAATGGTCCGAAATACACCCGCCTGTACCGTAACGACATGTTGTCCGGCTTTTGCGTCGTAACGCATACTTAACTGCGGTCGTCGATACCCGATATTACCCGCACCCCACATCACCGGATAATTCAACGTCACGGGATTCAAGGGAGAAATGATATCCCAGGTCTGACCGACAATAATCGCCAAGGAACCGTTCGAGATCTCCAGATACGCATGCCGCATGTAATTGTACGGTTTATTTTCCTCGGTACCGGTGCTCTGAAAATCCACTTCCAATTTGCCGCTCACTTTAAATTTACCGAAACCAAATCCCGAAACCGCAGCCCCGATACGGGTCTCTTTGGCAGTCAGATAAAATAAGCCGTTACTCTGACCCGGGTCCCTGGCCCAAATGATAAAATTGCCATGAGATGAATTCCCGGTTTCATAAATACCGTCCGCTTTGATATAACCGTAAACATTGACGGCCGGTTTCTCCTCTCCCTTTAAGGGATCCATCTGTATTCCGAAAAAAATGATAAAACAAAACGCTGCGATAATTATCTTTCTCATTTAAATTCCTCCAAAAAATAAGATGGTAGTATAAGAAAAAATATCCAATTTGTCAAAGGAATTATTGTTTCAATTTAACTATTCATTCCCAAATATCTGCTTTTATAGTATAATGATATCTTCATATTTGCCCATTCATTCAACCATAATCGTAAAGGAGTATATATATATGAACAAAATGAACACAACCAACACAACCAACACAATCAACACAAAAACCCCCTACGACACAACCAAAGGATGGATCGTTACCCTGGCCGGAACCGGCATTAACCTGGCTCTCGGCGTTCTCTACAGTTGGAGTATCATTAAAGGCGGTATTCCGGCCTCCTGGGGATGGGGCGACGCCGATAAAGCTCTCCCGTATGCGGTTGCCTGTCTCTGTTTTGCCATTGCCATGATTCCAGCCGGGAAACTCCAGGATAAAATCGGCCCCCGCTGGGTCGCGACGCTTGGCGGCATCTTAACCGGTCTGGGCTGTATCATCGCCGGGCTTTCCGGATCCAACCTGATGGGATTCGTGATCGGTTTCGGCATCATGGCCGGTCTGGGTTTCGGTTTTGGGTACGCATCCACCACGCCCCCGGCAGTGAAATGGTTCCCGCCTCAAAAAACCGGCGTCATCGCAGGCATCGTGGTCTCCGGTTTCGGTATCGCATCGGTCTACATCGCGCCCCTGGCTACCAAACTGCTGAGTACCTTTGCCGTGATGAACCCCAAAGACGGCGTGATGGAAAAAGGCGTTTCCCAGACCATGATCCTCCTGGGTATCGGTTTTCTTATTGTTGTAACACTCCTCTCCCAACTCTTAAAAAATCCCCCGGTGGCCATCAAACCCAGTGCAAAAAAGAACGATGCCCCGGCTCAACCATCGGCTTCGAAATTCTCCCACGACATGACCTGGAAAGAGATTTTAAAAACTGCCCAATTCTATGTTCTCTGGCTAATGTTTTTTATCGGCGCGGGCGCCGGTCTCACCTTTATTAGTATTGCGCAAGACCTGGGTAAAAAATCCCTCGGCGAACTGGCCTTCCTGGCCGTGGTCGTGTTGTCGGTCGGAAACGCTTCCGGACGGATTATCGCGGGTTGGTTATCCGATAAAATCGGTCGGCAGTGGACGATTTTTGCCACCATGATCCTGCAAGCTCTGGCCCTATCCACGCTCTTTCTGGTCAAAAACGACGGCGGATGGCTTTCGATCATGATCGCCATTATCCTGATCGGCGCCAATTACGGGTCGAACCTCTCCCTCTTTCCCTCGGCAGTCAAAGACTTCTTCGGCTTGAAAAATTTCGGTTTTAATTATGGCCTGGTGTTTACCGCCTGGGGTTCGGCCGGTTTGATCATGCCCTGGATGAACGGATTTATCAAAGACGTCACTCAATCCAATAACCTTACCTATTTTATTATTATCGGTTTGCTGTTTATTGGAGCCGGCCTGACCTTTGTCAGCCGTCGATTGGCCGAACAGCATTGAGTTTTAGCTCACTCGGTGTTCCCCTTTTTTTTCAAAAAAGGGGAACACCGGGTGCTGAATATCAACAATTTTGTTACCCCAACAATTTTGTTGCCCCAACAAAATTGTTGCCCCAACAAAATTGTTGCCCCAACAAAATTGTTGACAAACCGGATGGGTTATATTATGATCTTTCTACACCCTGATTTCGAATGTGTAGGAGGATAAATGAGAATTAACGTCGGTCCTTCGGTTGAAGGCGAAAACTTTTTCGGGAGGCATAAGGAACTGGAACGCATCGCCGACATCTGGCAAAATCATGCAACGGGAATATTTATTCCCGGCCCGAGACGAATTGGAAAAACAAGCCTGGTCAAAGAATTTATGCGTCGGAACCACCGGCATTATAAATTTATCTATTTCGATCTGGAAGGCAGGTATTCCATCATTGAGTTGTGCAAGGATTTGATGAAAGAAATCGAATCGTCTTTTCCCGGACTTATTAAACGGAAAGATAAATCGATCGAGAAATGGAACACGTTGAACAAAATGCTTTCGGAAATCGAAATCGGGGGAATTTTGAAAATAAAAACCGGAGAATTGACCCAGACCACCAAAGATTTTATCGACCGAATGGACGATGTGTTTGATTTGCTTTATAACGAAAACTTTATTATCGCGTTCGATGAATTCTCGGATTTCCTCCTGAACCTGAAAAAAAGCAATAACGATGAGGTTAAATTTTTTCTGGAATGGATGCGCCGTTTGCGCCATGAGCGAAAACTCAGGCTGATGATCACGGGCTCGATCAACATTATTTCCACCATCGAGGAATTGAATTTTCTGTACCTGATCAATGACATGACCGATATTGAAATCTTGCCCCTTCAAAGGGAAGAGATCCGGTCGCTTTCGACCGAATTACTCAAAGTAAAAAAAATTACACTGAGTCGAGAGGCGCTCGATTTCGTGGAAGAGCGATTGGGCGACGGCATTCCTTTTTATGTTCAACTCTTTGCGGACGGTTTGGCCTATTATGGGGGCGGAAATCGAACTATCTATAATCTTGATGAAATTAAAGACTTGTACAAGCGGATTACAGACAAAACACATAAAGAATTTCTCGATCTTCATAACCGGTTGAAGAACCATCTTCAGTCTGCCGAATACAATGCGGCCACCAAAATTCTGGCCCATTGCTGTCAGAGCCCGATGGGTTTCGATGATATTTATCCCTTTTTGGAGAATATTTTACCGGAAAAACTCGCGGTGAATAAAATATTAAAGCGATTAACGGATGAAGGTTACCTGAAAAAAGAAAACGGAAAATATGGTTTTGTTTCCATTTTATTGGCGGATTGGTGGAAGAATCACTATGAATATGAGAGATAATCGACATGCTGATGAATAAATATGATCCACGTCTCAAACGATTCGAGGAATTAGACCAAACGTTTGCGTGCGGGGGAAAGATCCTCGACGAACTGATGGCGGAATTGGAACCGGGGAAAGATGGGCAGCTTTCGCGTCAATCCTGGATTATTACCGGCGCTCGCGGCGCAGGGAAATCCCATTTATTAACTTTGTTGAATCACCGGGTGAGGAACGATCCGCAGTTGTCCGGACGGTGGCGACCGGTTCTTTTTCCCGAAGAATTATTCGTTGTCGATTCCCTGTACCGTTTCTTAATCCAGGTACTCGAACACATATTTAAAGGCGATGTTTCGACTGAGATTCCCCCCAAAATCCGAAACCGGTTTCTCGCCATTAAGAAAGAACGCACCATCGGTAACTTGAAACAAAAAAAGCAGATTTTCCATGCCTTGTCCAAGCGGTTGTTTGATTTGTTGATCCAATTGAAGGGTGCCCTGAATCAATCGTTCATCCTGATGCTGGAAAATTTGCAGTATCTTTTCGGGGGACAGTTATCGGAAGACGAGACCAAGGAGCTCCGGAGTTTTATGAATGAGCACTCCGACGTGTTTATTATCATTGGTACGGCATTAACGGTATTCGGTGACATCACCGATTATGGGAAACCCTTTTATCATTATTTTCGTGTTCGCAGCATGGACAACATGGACCGACAGGAGATTGTGGATTTCCTTTTAAAATTGGCCGCGTTTCGGAGAGATAAGAAAATCGATGAACGGATCGAAAGAAATCGCCGTTACATTTATCTCTATCAACTTCTTACCGGGGGAAATCCCCGCCTGGTTCTCTTCTTGTATGAATTGTTATTGGGGAACCGCGAGTTGGATACGCGGATGGTATTGGAAAAGATTACGGAATTAACGCCTTATTTCCTGGATAAAACCAGGGAAGAATCCGGGCAGCGGAAGCTGATCCTGGACACGCTGGCCACCGAAGCCCCGGCGCAGACGGCAACGGAAATCGCCGAATACATTAATGAAGATTACAAATCAATTCTGGAACAATTGAAACGATTGACCGCCGAAGGTTGGACCAGGGAAATATCCATTAATGCGGAAAGCATACGGAAGAACGAAGTATTTTACACGCTCCGGGATTACGTTTACCGGATTTGGTACAAAACGCGCCTCCGAGGGATCGAGGAATCGGATACGCTGTTTATGGCCGAAATGGCCGTCTTTTTATTCGAGCGTAGCGAAATTGAGAAGCGGCTTAAAAATGTTACAATTCTCAATAAAGAAATCAAAAACCTCTACGAGAAATCCCTGAAGTTATTTGGCACCAAGTCATTCATGAAGAACATTTTGATTGCATGCATTGAAAAGATCTCGACTGCCGCTCTGGAGCAAAAGATGCATCGATTGGATAAAGCAGGTACCGACGTACCGGATGTCATTTTCAAAATCATCGATGCGCTAAAAAGCCCCAATTCTCGCGAGGCGCAAGTGTGGATGACCGATGTGCTTTTTGCCAATATCGTTGAACAATTATCCGACCGCGGCAAAGCCACGCAACACCCACGACCATGCCCCAACAAAATTGTTGCCCCAACAAAATTGTTGCCCCAACAAAATTGTTGACAAACCACGGCACCATTTTAAGAGTTTTAAACCTTTTTTCATCAAAATAAGTATTAATACTTACGTTATGTTTTCCGTCAGGCACGTGTCGGTGGGCGTTCGCCGCTCATCGACACGTTGACCGACGCATAGGAGTTTAGATTATGAAAAAAGGCTTGTTGATTGCAATCCTTGTTCTTGCAACCCTGATTATCCTCCTGGCACTCGGTGCCGGTTACATGTACCTCCAACTCAATCGCGAACCCGATATCCCGCAACATGCATTTCTCCAAATCGATCTGTCCGGCTATATTCCGGATATCGATATGGCGATGATTTCGAAAAAGGTCTCATTCAATGATCTTTGGTATCACATCGAACGCGCCAAAATCGATTCCCGCATCAAGGGGATCATCCTTCGCATTTCCTACATGAATACAGGATTTGCCCGCCTCGACGATATCGGACGGGTAATCAACGATTTTAAACGCAGTGGGAAAAAGGTCTATGCCTTTCTCGAAGGCGGGGGCATCGATGAATACTATATCGCCAGCTTTGCAGATAAAGTCTGCCTGTTTAAAGGCGGAAACCTCTTTTTAAAAGGCCTTGCCACCGAAACGGTATTTTTGAAAAAAACACTTGCCCTCCTGGGCATTCAGGCCGAATTCATCCACATCGGCGAATACAAAACCGCAGCCAATATGTTCACCGAACAATCCATGACCCCTTCCCATAAGGAGTCCATCGAAAAAGTGGTAAACGACGTCTATGACTCGACCCTCAAAACCATCGCGGTAAACCGAAAATTAACCGTCGAGGGGTTAAAAAAGATATGCGAAGACTCACCGACCGATAACCGGTTTTACCTGGACGCCAAACTGGTGGACGCGATTTGTTACGAAGACGAAATCCTCAAAGACAATAGCGAAGCCTACGCCACGGTTTCTTTCGATACCTACCAGGATACGTCCTCCCCGCTTCCGTATGAAGGTTCCGACAAAATCGGGGTCATTTTCGCTTGCGGTCAAATCAACGCCAGGAGAAGCGGCATCCAATCGTTATTCGGTTACCCGATCATGGGTTCGGATACGGTATCGGAACAACTGCAACGGATGCGAACCAATCCGGCCATTAAAGCCATTGTGCTACGCGTGGACTCGCCGGGCGGATCGGCTTCGGCCTCGGACATGATTCGCCGCGAAGTGGAACTCACAGCCCGCGTGAAACCCGTGGTCGTTTCCATGTCCGATCTGGCAGCTTCCGGCGGATACCTGATCGCCTGCGCATCATCCAAAGTACTGGCTCTGCCTCAAACCCTTACGGGGTCGATCGGCGTGTTGAGCGGAAAATTCGTGCTCAAGGGTTTGTACGATAAACTGGGTATTTCCAAAGAGGTCGTTAAAACAACCGGGAAAGCTGATATGTTCTCGGATTACCGACTGTACACTCCGGAGGAACGCAAACTGGTCACCGAGGTCATGGAACAGTTGTACAAGGATTTTGTCGGTATCGTTGCCAAAAGCCGACACCTGCGGTTCGAAGACGCGGAACGCATCGCTCGCGGACGCGTCTGGTCCGGAGCCACGGCCCAAACGCTTCACCTGGTGGATGAAACGGGCGGCCTGACCGATGCCATTCACGCGGCCAAAACATTGGCCCATATTCCCCTCTCAACACCCATCGGGATTGTGACTCTCCCCAAGAAAAAAACGTTTTTCGAACAAATCATGGACCTGGTGGAATCCAAATTCCATGCCTCGGAATCCCTGCCACTCGAGACCCTCTATTCTCAAATCGATGGTTACAAGACATTCTTTCCTGCGTTCATGATTCCCTATAAATTCACGTTTGAATAATTCCCCGGAAAAATTAAAATGATCATTATAAACTATAGCGACATCCTTTCATCCGAAAACGTAAAAAACATCGAAACCTTTCTCCGTTCCGACGGCGTGTTGATTTACCCGACCGATACGCTTTACGGCCTGGGCGGAAACTTCTTCTCTCATCGCGTCATCCAGGCAATCGATGCCATCAAGGGACGCACGGATATGCCCTACTCGGTCATGGTTTCCGACGATGCGATGCTCCAATCCCTCGTGGCGTTCATCCCGGATGTTTTCCGGGATATTTACCCCAAAGCGCTTCCCGGTAAGTTCACCTTTCTGTTCGATGTCTCACCATCTATCGATCGCGCCCTGGTTAAAGGAAGCGCCAAAATCGGCATTCGGATTCCTGATACGCCGAACATGTTACAACTGATTCGACAGATCGATATCCCGCTGATCACGACCTCGGTGAACCGCTCGGGGTATCAGCCGCTGAACAATCCGAACGAGATGATTCGAGACTTTTCCGATTCCGTGGGGTTATTGATCGATCAGGGCGCCTTACCCTTTTCCAAAGGGTCGACCATTCTGGATATGACCCAAACGCCGATCGCCTGCGTTCGCAAAGGCGATGATTTTGACCGAATCCAACATTGGGGAGTCCCGATCGTTTAGTTTTGTGAATTTCCTGCCGATATAAACAAGGTAAGGAGGATTCATGAAAGTAAACCCATCCAATTTCGCGAATGTGTATTCCGCCGAGCAATTGAAGAGTAAAACCATCCAGTTGCCCAATTCCCAAAACTCCACGGACGAGGACATCAATGATGTCGGCATTTTAAAAAATTATCAATTGGATTCGACGAATACCAATGAATTGGCCGCCAGTTATGCCAACCCGAAACTCTCGATGGACGGAGCGGCCATTGAACGATTAATGAAGGAGACGGACGCAGTCGGTCATTCGGTCAAATCCTTGGTCACGGATTTACTGGACCGCCAGGGGGTGACGCTGGATCAATTGATGAGCGGGAAGGTCAAAGACATCAAGGTGGATGAGACGGCCCGCGCCGAAGCCGAGAAGATGATCGGACCCGGTGGGGAATTGAGTCCGGAAAAGGTCAGCGATCGGATCGTGGATTTTGCCAAAGCCATATCCGGCGGCGACAAGAGTAAAATCGATGTGATCCGAAAAGCCATCGATCAGGGATTTGCCGAAGCCCGCCATATGCTGGGAGGCGAATTACCCGATATCTCCAATAAGACGTATGACCTGATTCAGGATAAATTGAACAAATGGGTGAACGAGGACGAATCGCAAACCCAAACCCCGGCGGCTTAAAGGCATAAACCGTAATCCCCACATCGAACACGGGCAGACACGCGGGTCTGCCCCTACGAAAAATCTCTCCACGAACCCCCCTATTCCCGAATCAGATTACGGCAACGAATATCAAAACCCAAAAATAAAAGCTTTTGGCCCTACCTTTTCTCGAAAAGGTAGGAAAAATATGCGATTGTTTTTTCCAGACCTTTTTCAAGATGAACGGTGGGTTCCCAATTCAGGCGTTCTTTGGCTAAAGCGATATCCGGTTTCCGGCGTTCGGGGTCATCGGCGGGTAACGGTTTAAAGACAATTTTCGATTTGGAACCGGTCATGAGGATGACTTTTTCTGCCAGTTCCCGGATGGTAAACTCCGCCGGGTTCCCGAGGTTAACGGGACCGATGAGTTCATCGGTTGAATTCATCATTGAAATCAGTCCACCCACCATGTCGTCCACAAAACAAAAGGAGCGGGTCTGGGAACCGTCGCCATAAATGGTGATGTCTTTCCCTTTGAGGGCCTGAACGATAAAGTTGCTGACCACGCGGCCATCATTGGGATGCATGCGGGGACCGTACGTGTTAAAGATCCGAACAACTTTTATTTTTAAGTTATTTTGACGGTGATAATCGAAAAAGAGGGTTTCCGCACAGCGTTTGCCTTCATCGTAACACGAGCGGATCCCGATCGGGTTGACATTTCCCCAATAGGACTCGGGCTGCGGGTGCACGTTCGGGTTTCCATAGACTTCGCTGGTGGATGCCTGCAAGATTTTGGCTTTGACGCGCCGGGCAAGCCCCAACATATTGACCGCACCCATGACGCTGGTCTTAATGGTTTTCACCGGGTTGTATTGATAGTGCACCGGCGATGCGGGACAGGCCAGGTTATAGATTTCATCCACTTCCACAAACGCGGGATGCACGATATCATGGCGAATCAATTCAAAATGAGGGTTGGACAGAAGATGGCGGATATTCTCTTTGGAACCTGTAAAAAAGTTATCCATACAAATGACTTCATTGTCTTCGTTGAGCAGGCGTTCACACAAGTGGGAGCCGATAAAACCGGCTCCCCCTGTAACTAATATGGTCTTGTGCTGCGGAATATGCAGGTTTCGTTTGTTCATGGTTTGTGTCACCGAAATGATTCCAAATGATTACGAGCGAATGGCATCGATAATCTTGTTCTGATCCTCTTGGGACAGATACGGATGCATGGGGATGCTGAATATTTCAGCCGACATTTTCTCGGTAATCGGGAAATCCCCTTTTTTGTATCCCAGCGGGATAAACGCTTCCTGAAGATGAAGGGGAATCGGATAATAAACCGCTGTGGGGATTCCTTTGGCTTTTAATTTGGCCAGCATCTGATCGCGCTGCGGATGAAGCAACGAATACTGCGCCCATGCCGAAACATTGTGCGATTGGATAAACGGAACCGTGACAATGTCTTTCAATGCGTTGCTGTAATAGCCGGCCTTTTCCTGACGCAGTTGAATCTCTTCATCAAAGATTTCCATTTTGGCCAGAAGAATCGCCGCCTGAATGGTATCCAACCGGCCATTGATTCCGGTTCGGATGTTATCGTATTTATCCGTTCCTTTTCCATGAATTCGAATGGAGATTAATTTATCGACCATATCCGGATCATCGGTGAAAATCATACCGCCGTCGCCGTAGCATCCGAGGGGTTTGGCAGGAAAGAAACTGGTGGCACCGACATTGGCATTGGAACAAGACTTTTTTCCTTTGTAAGACGCACCGAAACTCTGAGCCGCGTCCTGAATCACAAAGAGTCCGAACTCTTTGGCAATCGCATTAATCTCATCATAATCGGCTGCCTGTCCGAACAGGTCGACAGGGATGATTCCTTTTGCCTTTAATCGTCCCTGTGCCAGGGTTTGCTCAATGGCGGCTCTCAATTTCACCGGATCGATGTTATACGTGTCGGGTTGAATATCGACAAATACGGGTGTTGCACCCAACAACTGAACCACTTCGGCGGTTGCAATAAACGTAAACGGCGTGGTAAACACGGCATCGCCAGGTCCCACACCATACGCCATCAACGGCATCAACAACGCGTCGGTTCCACTGGAGACACCAACGGCATATTGGGTGCCGACATACTGAGCCAATCTCTTTTCCAATTTGTCGATTTCCGGACCCATGATGTATTTTCCATGGTCCAATACAGTCTTGATATTTACTTCAATCTTATCTCGGATTCGTTTCTGCTGCGCATTTAAGTCTATAAAATCCATTATTTATTCTCCTATATGATCTCTTGCCTCCGGCGGGTCAGGACTTTTTTGAAAAAAAGTCCCGACACCTCAAAAAACTTTTTGTTTATTGAATATTTTAAAATTGAATATTGTTTTAAATATGAAAAACTAAAAACTAAAAGCTTTGGGAGGTCCAGGAACCTTTTCTCGAAAAGGTTCCTGGTCGTCGAAGACAGATATCTTTTCATTATCTTTTATTTTTTATCCTGTTAAACCTGGATAACGTTCAACCCTTTTTTCTCGTATGCGCGTCCGCATTTTGAGCAAACAGCGCTTTCGTTGGACAGCGGATCCCGCGTCATGTCCAGGCGGGTGCCGCAGGCACACATCCATCCTCTGAGGCGGGCGGGGTTTCCCAGAACCACGCCGTAATCCGGTACGTCCGCGGTCACGACCGCGCCGGCGCCCACAAAGGCATAGGTCCCGATCGTGTGCCCGCACACGATCGTGCTATTGGCTCCCAGAGAGGCGCTCTTTTTCACCAATGTTTTGCGGTAAAATTCCGTGCCCCGCTGCGGAAACTCGCTCCGGGGATTCAACACATTGGTAAATACCATCGAAGGCCCGCAAAAGGCATAGTCTTCCAGTTCCACGCCTTCGTATACGGACACATTATTCTGGATTTTGACATGATTACCGATCGTGACATTGTTCCCGATATTCACGTTCTGGCCCACGGAACAGTTCTTCCCGATCCGGGTCCCGCCCTGAATGTGAGAGAAATGCCAGACCTTGGTTCCGTCTCCGATTTCCACGTTATCGTCGACGTAACTCGATTCATGAACAAAAAATTTCTTATCGGACATTGATTCGCTCCTTATTTACTTCCTGTTTTTCATCGCTTTTTCGGCTTTTTCCAAAATCTTTAATACATTCAACCCTTCCACGCCGTCGGTTTTCGGTTTTTGTCGCGTTTCCACACACCGAATGAAATGAAGCAACTCTTCTTTGAGCGGTTCTTTCATCTCAAATGCCACCGGGTAAGAATCGGCTTTGTGCGCCACAGGAATCACCCCATCGATGAAATCGATTTTATGGGGATAAATCAAAAGTTTCTGTTTTTCTTCTGCGCCGTCGTCAAACACCGCCATTTTTTTCGACCCCACCACCACCAGTTTCTGCTCTTTAAACGGATGCAACCAGTCGACAAAGATATGACCTTTCACCCCGTTGCGGAACTCGAGCATGGTCAGCGTGGTATCGTAAATCCCGGGCTTGACATAGGCACCGCCGAACGCGTCCACATGCACCGGTTCTTCGCCGTTCAGCAGCATGAGGATTAACGAAATATCGTGGGGCGCAAAACTCCATAACACGTTTTCTTCCGCGCGTAATTTGCCAATATTGAGACGGTTGGAATAAATATAACGGATTTCGCCGAGTTCGCCGGCATCGACCAGCTCTTTTAATTTGATGACCGCCGCATGGTATTGAAGAATATGCCCCACCATCAAAATGCGATTGGTCTCGCTTGCGGTTTGAACCAGTTGGGAACCTTCGGCTACGGTCAGCGACAGGGGTTTTTCCACCAGCACATCTTTTCCTGCGTGGAGGAATTTCATACTCAAGTCGAAATGCAACGCTGCCGGAGCCGCGATGACCACGGCTTCGATTTCGGGATTATCCAAAATCTCCCGTTCATCTCGGGCGATTTGCACACCCGAAAATTCATGGGTTATTTTTAACGTATTCTCCACATTCGGGTCCAGAACCGAAACCAGCACCCCCAGTTTTTCCAGGTTCTTCAAATGGTTTTTTCCCCATTGTCCGGCCCCGATTAATGAGATATTCCGTTTCATTGAGGTCTCCTTATTATGTTTATTTTCACGCCTTTAAAATCTTTTCGCTCTTCAATCCTTTTTGTTTCAATGCATTTCGGGTATCGATCACGATTCTGGCTTTGTTGACAATATCCTGATAATCGATATTCGAGTGATTGGTAATAATCACCGCTGCATCGTAATGGGACGGACCGATCGTTGTCAGGTCCACCGAATGCAAATCCAATTGGAATTTTCGGGTAATCGGCAGCGACGGAATATACGGATCGTAATATTCCACCTGCGATTTTTCTTTCAACAGCAGATCGATGACCTTTAACGCCGGACTTTCGCGCAAATCATCCACATCGGGTTTATAGGCGACACCCACGATCAGAATCTTGGAGCCGATCATCGATTGCCCCACGGTATTTAAAGCCCGCAGGATCTTCTCGATCACGTAATAAGGCATCGAGTTATTGATCTCGCCGGCCAGTTCGATAAAATGCGTATGAATATCGTATTCTTTGGCTTTCCAGGTCAGGTAAAACGGATCGATGGGGATGCAATGACCGCCCAATCCCGGTCCCGGGTAAAACGCCTGGAACCCGAACGGTTTGGTATTGGCCGCTTCGATGACTTCCCAGACATCGATATCCATCCGGTCGAACACGACTTTCAATTCATTCACCAGTGCGATGTTGATCGCCCGGTACGTATTTTCCAAAATCTTGGACGCTTCGGCAACCTTGGTGGAAGAAACCGGCACCACATGAACGATTTGACTGTAGAGGGCATTCATCACGTCCAATCCGTCCGGTGTCACCGAGCTCACCACTTTGGGAATGTTTCCGGTTTCAAAGGACTTGTTACCCGGATCTTCGCGTTCCGGGGAAAAGCCCAGGTAAAAATCTTCTTCCACTTTCATTCCGGTTTTTTCAAGAACCGGGAGCATTTCTTCCTCGGTTGTTCCCGGATACGTCGTGCTTTCCAGCACGATGAGGTGACCCCGCTTCAAATGTTGCGCAATGATTTGGGTACTGTTCAACACATAAGAAAGGTCCGGATTGAAATGTTCATCCAGCGGTGTGGGAACACAAATCAAAATCGCATCGCTTTCTTTTAACCTGGAAAAGTCGGACGTAGCCGAAAATTTCTTTTTTTCCAGAATATATTCCCTTAAAAATGTTTCTTCGATGTGACGGATATAACTTTTACCGCGATTGAGTTTTTCGATTTTACCGTCATCCACATCGAATCCCATGACCGTGAATCCTTCTCTCAAGAATTCGCGAGCCAACGGCAACCCGACATATCCGAGGCCGATAATTCCTACCACCGCTTCCCGACTTTCGATTCGTTTCATCCATTGTTCTTTTAACATCTTCATATCTCCTTATACCCCACGGGGGGGCTAAAAGTAAATTTATTTGGATTCATTGTACTATAAAAAAATTATGGTTTCAATTTGTTCTTGTTTATTTCCAACCATTCAAGAAAGAAAGCGAGGCTGAGGAAAAACAAAAATCCCACGACCAGGAAAACGGCCGGGATCAACAATTTTCGGGGTTTAAACGGAGAGGCCGGCGTCGATGGTCCTGAATTGAACCGGGTCGATTCGGCCAGGATTTGGATCCGCTTGAGGTTCATGACCAATTCATTGTTGACCTGCTTGAGGATATCGGCGGAATAAATCACGCCTCTGGAATTTTTGTCCAATTGGGTCAACTGGTCCATGCAGCGTTGGAAAAGCGCGTATCCGAAGGGTTCGTGTTCAAGAATCTTGTTTAATTCGGAGAAGAAATCGTATTTTAATTGTTGAATCAGGAGGTTTCGCCGGGTTAAGGCCAGGGATTCGGTGAGGGAAGCGGTTTCGCCTTTTCCCGTCACTTGTTGGCGTTTGAATTCTGTTTGCAGGATTTCTTTTTGAAAGGAGTTGAAATCGGTGGCGCTGGTATGGAATTGGGAGGTGATATAGTCGTTGAGTTTTCCGTAGAATATCACATCGTTGATATAGGCGCCGAAAGCCGTGACGAATGCTCGGGCTTTGGCGGGAGACGATTGTTCACCGGATAATTTGACGCCCACCACAAAGTTGGGGGCGTCTTTGGAGATTTGTCCCATGTCGTTGAGGTCTTTTCGGGTGTAAGCGTAAACCGGTTCGATGAACCGGGAGATGCCGCCGCTCAGCGTCGGGGATTCCTTTTCATTTTTGGGGAGGATGCGATCCGGGGCTGATTTAACAAATGAGGAAAACATCTGGCTGTCGGTAAACCGGGGCAGGTATTTTTTATAATCCGGGATGGTCATGCTTTTGGTCATGAGGCTTCCGCCTTCCAGGACCTGGTTCATCAGCAGGAGTTCGTTCATGAGCAGGGTTTCGTTCAGAAGCATATCCCTCGTATTGGTTTTGGATGGGGAACCATCCGTGGTCGGTTCGCCATTTTGGATTTGATCCAGTTTTTGGCTATCGAAATTGAAGCCCGTGTGAGTGAGTGGGATAAAGCCTTCGCTCCGGTAGGTTTTGGGGAGGGTGCAGGTGAGGATCATTCCGGCGATTAAGCAGATCAGAGTTCCCACAATAATTAGCCACATTCGGCGGCGAAGAACGCGAAACGCTTTAATCGCATCGATATTGTCTCGATTTGCATCGTGTTTACCGTCTTCTTTCATTTGGCCTCCAGGTATACGGTTTACTGTTATAGGTTAAACGATATTTTAAAACGTTATTATAACGCATTTGAAAGAAATAGAGAATAATATTTTAAGATTTTGCTTTTGGGAGCGGTGCGGCATTTAAAAAAATTTTGGCTTTTCTTGCTTTCTTCGAGGTCTTGCGACGGTGAATCGGCTCTTCGTCGGGGTGGTTGCTCTCTTTGTTCCAAAAGTTTGGCTCCTTCTGCATACAGATTGGGCTCTTTGTGCCCGAAGAAAGTCGATCGATTGCAAAAGTGAGTCTATTTGTACCCAAAGTAAGTCGATCGATTGCAAAAGTGAGTCGCTTTGTGCCCAAAGTAAGTCGATCGATTGCAAAAGTGAGTCGCTTGGTGCCCGAAGTAAGTCGATCGATTGCAAAAGTGAGTCGCTTGGTGCCCGAAGTCAGTCGATCGATTGCAAAAGTGAGTCGCTTGGTGCCCAAAGTAAGTCGATCGATTGCAAAAGTGAGTCGCTTGGTGCCCGAAGTAAGTCGATCGATTGCAAAAGTGAGTCGCTTTGTGCCCGAAGTAAGTCGATCGATTGCAAAAGTAAGCCGCCTTGTGTCCAAGTTCGGCTCATTTATCGGCGCGGCGCGGTGGGGCGGGGCGCGAAGAATCGGCCAATAAATCGGCCTCGATTGCCGGGTACCATCGATCGATCGCCGCCTGATAATCCATGGTCCGGCGAACGGCTGCCTGAAGTTTCGCTCGACCCGGTCACACCACCACAGGAAAAAAGGGGGCGATTCGCGAATCGCCCCTACGAATTGATGCATCGAAGATCCTTATTGGGATCAAATAAGGCAAATTTTGTAGGGGCGGTTCGCGAACCGCCCCCACGAATGATGGATCAACGATCCTGATTCGGATAAATAATTCCACCCCCCGGATTATTTTCGCAGAGACACGGCGCGCAAACGGAAACATATCGATGAAATTCGGATGATGGAGCAACATGAGGAGAACCTCGTTAGACGCTCACAGCGATGGTAATGAGGTTTTTCTACTTTGATAAACTATGCCCTAGGGATATGGAACAGAGCCTAGCTCGCGCCTAGCAACAAGGTCAGGAATTATTAACAAAAATTTAGATTTCCCATGCCGCCAGACCAAACAGATTAAAATAATTTTAAAATTACGGTCACCTATTGATTAATTTTGCGGAATTGATTAAAATACTCTTTATTGCAATTGAAAGTTTTTTCTTACCAGGTTATTGAACCTTATATCGGAAAATGCGTTCGAAGCAGCAATAAAGCGCCGATTAAGGAATAGAGGCGAAATCGATGGTGAATGGTTTAATATTTGAGGCGCAACATGAGAATTGAAGAAGGTTTCATTAATACCCGTAAGGCAAACGGGTCACCCGGTTCCTGTTGCCGGCATATTTTTAGGGAAAAGCAAACATGGGTCTTCTTGACCAATTAGGTAAAAAATCTCAGGATCACTTTCATCGCTTTATCGCGATGCAGCCAAAGTTTGAAGCCAGTTTACGTAGCGCCACATTCCCGAATTATACCCCCCACGATATCCGCCACTCGAAAAAAATTGAAGAAATCGTCAATCGCCTGCTGCCGGAGCCGTTTATCGAAGACATGAATGAAGAAGAAATCTTTATTTTGCTGTATTCGATATACATGCACGATGTCGGGATGTCCGAGGATGCGCGACCCAAAAGAGAAGGGAGCGAGTACCAGGATGACTATCTGGACCGGTGCCGGCGGATTCATTCCGCAAGAAGCGAAAATTTTATTTTATCCAATTACAGGGAATTTGGGTTATCCCTTGCTCAGGCCGGCATTACCGGGCGGATTTGCAAAGCCCATTCCGATGTTAAAGAAAAAAATAAAAAACGTATCCATACATTTATCGATTTAATTAATGATAATGCTGTGGAGAATATCGGCATCAAAACCATTCGCATCCACCTTCTGGCCGCCTTACTTCGAATCAGCGATGAGCTGGATATCGATATTACGCGTGCCGAGGCCCGATTGGAATCCATTAAAGGGTACCCGGAAGAAAGCAGGGCCGAATGGCTCAAGCATCTCATGGTGCGCGGCATTGAAATTCGCCACCTGGATTGGTCGATCGAACTGGATGTGGCCGTGGAAATGCTCACCCAATCCGAATTGGAATCATCGGACAAGGAAAACCTGTCCAAAGCTGACAATAACCGTTATGTCACGGACGTGTCAGTTAAACTGCGCGCCGCATTGGCCGAAGTCGCCCCTATATTAAATCGCTATGGCCTGGGGTACCGTACCATCGAGTTTCGGGACAAGCTCGTTCAAAAATTGAAACGCGAACTGGTCTACTTTAATATACCGAATTTTGGCACAACCGCACTCAAACCAAGTTATGATCATTCCAATAATGAACTCGATTACCAGGAATATCTTCTCTCTGTGGAACGTATCCCGCTTTCCCCGGAACTTCGCATTGCCCCGTATCTGGATGAACGCCTTCAGGTATCCAGCGATTTTCTCGATTTGATCTACAAAGGCTCTTATTCGCCAACGCACCAAAGTATAATAATAAATACAGTAAATACTCTCCTTTCCCGTGAGTTGGAAGATTGCGAATCGAATGCTCTCTCCAGGGGAAAACTTGATTCATTGGAAACGTATCGAGAAGCCATCGACACACTGGCAGCATTCATGATTCAGGGGGGTATTAATAATATCCAATTCAACATTACCAAATGGACTAATCGAATTAACAAAATGTTGAACAAGCGTTCTCTTTTTGAGTCCCCTATCGACATTGCTGACGATGTGACCAAACGCTTGGGCCGGGATATCTTCCGTGCGGCCAGAAGACTTGCGTTGAAGGAAAAACTTCGGGACCATTATTTTATCGAAGTCTTCCCCATTTCTTTTCTAGACAGCTTCCTCGGTGAAGCCGAACGAGAAACCGATGAATGTAAACGCTATATCGGAGAATGTTATGCCGAAACACTTAAGAATCTTAAAAGTTTTCTTTCCATACTGAGTTTTCAACTTTATTGCCGCACCGATAAAATCGGGGTGGATTATGCCATTATCGCGGCCGAACTTCTCATTTTTTCGGGAACTCGCACGCGCTTAACCAGCGCCGATACTGCCAGTCTCGGCCCTTTCTACAGCGACGCCTGGGCATTGGTCAATGCCCCCAATACCTACCGTATTTCATCGATCGATTTAAAAAATGGAAAATTTCGTTTGGATAAAAAAGAGCGCGATCCATCTGTATTGGAACTTGAAACTCAACTCAACGAATTATCCTCCCGATTGTTAAATTTAACGCGTAAAGAAAAACCGGAACAAAAAAATTTATTTACGTCTGAGAAAAATGGTGAAGAGAAAACGTAATATAAATATGATTGAACAAATTGACATAATGCAAATGGAGATCAGGTAATGCAACGATTATATGTGTTCCTCCAGGTGCGGAAGATTGAAGTTAAACCCTTCTGGCAGTTTTTGTTTTTAAATTTTTTCCTGATGGGCGGCGCGTTTCTCGTTCGGGCCGTTCGCGATGCTTTGTTCTACTCCTATGCCGGACCGAAATGGCTGCCCATGGCCTTTATGATTAATGCCGTGATTCTGTATGTTTTCAGTGTCTGGATGCCGAAGCTCCTGAATAAAGTTGAACTGAGAAAACTGCTTTGTATAACTTTCGTCTCTGCCATGCTTGTGGCCATCGGATTTGGGTTTTTCTTCCGAATGCAAGACGCCCAGAAAATCCCCCGCATCTGGTACTTTCTTCTCTTCTGCGTGGTTGAAACCGTTATCTTTCTCAGCCTGCAATTGTTCGGCGCCCTGGTCGATGCCCGCTTCACCCCCAAGCAATTGGAACGCCTGTTCCCCAAGTTTGTCGGCGGCGGACATATCGGGATTACTGCGGGCGGTCTGGTTGCCGTATTTGCAGCGCGACAACTCGGCTCCAGTCTGCTGCTGCTCCTTTGGGGGCTCCTCCTCCTGTGTTGTGTGATTATGATCCGGATCATTTTCCGTGGGGGAACAAAGGATTGGCCTTCACTGAATCAGGCGAACATTGAAACAACGACCAATGAAAAGGTCGTCCAGGAAAAACCAAACGTAAAAGAAGAATCCGGTATCGGGGTTATCCTGAAATCACGTTACGCCAAATTATTTGCCATTGTAACGGTGTGCACCTTCTTTGTCGGTGCCCTGTTCGACTTCTCCCTGGCCAACACCGCTACCCAATTTTTAGGCCCCAATGCCGACCAATTGGCCGTCTGGTTCGGTTATATCACCATTGCTTTTGGTGTTGTGGCGTTTCTGGTTCAATTTACTGCCATATCCAAGTTGATCCGAAAACTGGGGGTCGAACGCACGAACCTTTTTGCCCCCGCCCTTCTGTCTGTGGGCGCTGCGGGCCTGAGTATTTATTCCTTCTATACTGCTGCCCTGGCACGGTTTTTCTACCTCATCAATGAATTTGTCTTTAACCAAACATTGATTCAATTTATATACGGTGCGGAAAGCGAAGCCACACGGCAAAAAGTCCGCTACACCACCGAAGGCGCCATTACCTTTTTCACCATTGGGTTCGCCGGTTTGTTTCTACTGATTCCCGCCTATGTTCCAGGATTCCAGCCCGGTTGGGTCGCCAACATCGCATTCATCTTTGCCATTGGCATGCTGGTCTTTTCGATCTTCCTGATCCCCGAATACCGTAAAAAAGTGGCGTTGCGCGCCGGTGGCGACCCCGATTCCCAAATCCTCCAATTTACCAACCTGTTGGATCAAGCAGCCAAAGGCGGTTTCGTTGGATCCTCCCATTTCCTTCAAAAATGCCTGATTTCCCACGATCCCCGCGTTATCCTCTCCGCGGTGGATACCATTAAAGACGCCGGGATTGTATCGAATTTTATTTCGACATTACGTGATCTTGCCTTCCACAAAGACACCCAGGTTCGTGTGGCAGCCCTCGATGCACTTTCAGCCGCCGCATCCACCGAAACATTCGAACAACTTCGTCCCATTTTACACACATTCAACGATTCCGGAACCATTCGCTCACTGGGTTCTTTATACCTCAAAGCAGAAAAAACCATTGAACTCATGGAGGATTTCAACCTGCTTTTAAAATCCGAGGATATGGATATCCGAACCGAAGTCATGCGTCTGTTTGTAAGAACCCACCATCTCGATGCCCTGACGTCGGTTGCCGGTATGTTGAATGGGATGTTTACATCGGAAATTTCTGAAGAACGACAGGCGGCTGCCGAAATTCTCGGACTTTTGGAAAGCAGCGGATATTCAAAATATTTACTCAATATGGCGGAAAACGGTGCCACCATCGGGGAACGAAAAGAAGCCTTGCGTACCCTTGGAAAAGTGGCTTACGGTTCAGAAATGATCGAGGCTACCCTAAAACTCATGTTCGGTTTGTTTAAGGTCCCTGACCTCGATGATGTCGCGTTAAAAGGCGCAAGACAGATATTTCAACGGTTCCCTCATTTGACACAAAAGTATATGGCCTCTTCCCCAGCCCCATCCACTGCCGTTGCCGCTTCATTTCAGAAATTACCCCCTGCCGACCAACTCTTTGTCCTGACCGATACAAAGGGGGCAGAAATCGATCGTTTTATCATCGATTCTCTTTGTTCCGAATCCGAGGAAATCCGAAAGGCCGCCTTAATTGCGCTTAACCATCGTATCGAAGACAATATTACCGCCCTGGACCTTCTCTATATTGATGAAATTGAATTAAAAGATCCTGTAAAAAACGCTTTCCAGCAAACATTAAGCCGACTCTGCGCACTCAACGCAGCCGTCGATACCTTTAAAAGCCGGGGCAAACACGGCTTCCCTTTACTTTTGAATGAAGTACGCCATGCTTCCGAAGCAGAACGCAATTCGTTAAACACATGGATTAAGTTATTGGCATACTCCGATTCCAATCGAGAGCGTGTTAAAAATGACTTAATTAAAGTACGGCGGCATGACCGCCTGACCCGGGACGAAGCCCTGGCGTCTCTTGAGCAATGTATCCGCGTTCGCGACGTCTACCGTCAATTCCAGGCGTATGAAGACGCCGTGGATTTCGAGAATTCCAATCACATCCAAAGCATCCGAAACCTGGCCCAGACTCGTGATCTCTTTCTCGGCGATAATGAGAAGGATATTATTGCAAATATCTCAAAACTGGGAAATGCTTGGCTCACGTCCGTGGCCCAATACGAGGCGGGTCAGTTAACCGATAAACCTGAAACCGATAAAATCGAAAAGCTTAAACTTATTAGCTCAATTCCACTGTTCACCAATATGCCGGGTGCAGCGTTTCTCGAATTGATAAGCGACATTCAACCCCATCAATGGAAGAAAGGAGACCACATTGCGGATCAAGATCAACCGTGTAAACAAATATTTATATTTCACAGCGGTATATTAATCCAAGACCGTCTAGATGATCCCGTTACTGTCAAAGCGCCCCTTGCCGCCGGTGTGGTGGAGGTTTTTTCACAAAAGAACCCGTTTTGGTACGAAACCCTGGTGGCGGAATCCGATGTTCAGGGATGGGCAATCCCTGCGGAACGCTTTCTTTCCATTATCATGGAATACCCTACAGCTTCCAAATCCCTGGCAGGAAACTTAATCTCAATGATTGTCAATCTTAATGAAAGAATCAATCAATCCCATACCGAAGCTTTCGCCACTATGAAAAAACTGGACGATAGCATTCAGAAATTCCTCACTTATGCGGATAGAAAAAACAATAATGAATTCGATTCGATTCCTACGAAAAGGGAATATAAATTCCTTGCCGATGTAGACCCTGAACAACTCAAACTTCCCGGTATTGAGGAAAAAAAGATCGAGCAATTTTATATTGTTGTTGATCCCGAGTATGAAGTACGGTTAAGGTGTTCCAACAATACGTACTACATGACCATTAAGGGAAAAGGGACACTTTCCCGTGAAGAGGTAGAGGTGACGATTACAGCCGATATGTTTGAGGCGTGCCGACCGCTATGCAGGGGCCAAGTGATCAGCAAAAGCCGGTACATTTATCCTTACCTGGGAAACAAATGGAAGATCGATATTTATGATTCAACCAGCGGACTGGCTCAACTTGAAGTGGCCGAGGTCGAGGTACCTGTTTCGGAGAAGAAGCCCAAAATGCCGCCGGGATTAAGAATAATTGAAGATGTATCGGATAATGCCTCATACAAAAATAAAAATCTGGCCCTTGTCGGACTTCCAAGAGCCAATATGATCCAAAAATCAAAACTAACCGCTGCTTCCTGGCAGGTAAGTACAAAGGAGGACTAAAGGAATGCCAATCGAAAGGGAGTATAAGTATCTCGTTGAAGTTAACGCGGAAGATCTCGAAAAACTTGTACTTGAAAAAAAAGAGATCGAGCAGTTTTATTTAGTAATAAAAGATAATTACGAAATTCGAATGCGACGTTTTGATAATACATATTACTTAACATTCAAGGGAGATGGAACACTTGAACGACCGGAACAAGAATGTCCAATTACTCGAGAAATGTTTGAAGCTTGTAAACCCCATTGTCAAGGTCATGTGATTCAAAAAAACCGATATGTCTACGAGGGAGAAAATAAGTGGGAGATTGATATATACAATCCTGATAGCAATTTAGCCGGACTCAAAGTCGCAGAGGTGGAAGTCAACTCCAATGAAGATATACCCCAAATGCCTGAGATATTTTTTAATATATTAACTAATCCTACCGATGTAACTTCTCATAAGGGTTATAAAAATAAAAACCTGGCACGGGATGGGCTCCCCAAAGACCATCCGATAAGTCATACCACGCAAAATGCCGATGTAAAAAAAGAGGACTAAAATGGAATTCAATGATTCGACAAAACTGGTACACTTGAAATTGTGTTCAGTTTTTCAAAATCTTTCTTCCGATATCCTGTTTGAGCTCGCCAAACAAATGACTCCCCGTCAGCTCGAACCTGGGGAAATATTATTAGAAGAAGGAGTAAAGAGTGACTCCGTCTTCATTCTTGCTGCCGGTACATTGAACATATACAAAGGCACCGAAACACAAATAATTGCCCAGATTTCTCCGGTGTCCTTAATCGGTGAGATGGAGGCATTAAGTTCTGAAAATACCCCCAATTTCGCCTCTGTTATATCAGATACCGCAGGAGCCATTGCATTGGAACTTTCCCGGGCCGAATTCCTGGAATTTCTGGAATCTCAGCCGGAAGCAATGCATTCTGCTATTGCCCTCACGGCCAGAAATTATTTGACTACAAAGGGCAAGTATGACGAGACCCGTAATTTGCCTTATGGATTTGAGGATCGTGTCAAGCGTTTCGACAGCCTTATGGAAGTGATTGAAAACTTCCGCAATGAACCATCTGTGGCTGAATACCAGAAGAAATTCAAGGTCCATACAACCCCCGATCAATTTTTGAATTGGGTGAAGGAGATTGATATTTCAATTAAAGCCAAACAACTGGATCAAGTATACTTGCCCTGCCTTACAAAAGGGGGTGAGCTTCGATTGCGGAAAACTGACGATAAGTGTGAGATCAGTATTGCGCGAAAGTTAGAAAGTGGTTCCCGTATCAAATTGGAAATTCCGATCGATGAATACATTTACCGTGAACTTCGTCCGCAGGCTGAGGGAAAACCCATCACCAAAACACGATACACGTTTAAATACGAAGGTTTGGAATGGCGGTTTGATGTTTTTGCCGAGCATTTAAGTGGCCTTTGTTTATTGGAAGTATCGTTGAAAAGTAAGGATGCACAATTTACTCTGCCGTCTCCCTTTATTGGCAGTGAAGATGTAACAGGAGATCCTAAATACGATAACAAATCGCTGGCATTAGAAAGGATGGGGACATAAAAAATGCCTATAAATCAATTTAACTTTAATGGCCTTAACTTAAATACAGATCAAATTAAGGCATTAGAAAATGTTTTAGGTCATGCCATCAAAAATAATGAAATATGCGCAACATGTATTGAATGTGACAATAATTTCATTAATCACTGCAATGAAGTGAGATATAAAATTAGCACTCAATTTAATTTACATAAAAACAGACCATGGAACAATTGTTTGTTATGCACAGGCCTATTTCTGCATGAGATTTTCAAACACGATATTTGTGAGAATCTTGAACTTTCCAAATTGAAGGGGAATTATTCAAAATTTTGCTTCCTCAAAAAAATGTATGGGTTGATTTAGGCTCGGGTAAATCTCCTAAAGCGTGATATAAGAGGTTTTTCGTGGCTTCAATAGTTCTCAACCCATAAGATTTTCTGAATGTCAATTT
>JBLMYT010000087.1:0-48126 GCA_050258455.1 Candidatus Omnitrophota bacterium
CTTCTTTGATAAATAGCGTTTTATCTACGTAATAGTAGTTCCCTGTGATGATATCTTTAAAATCCGATATTCCGATCGGCAATTTTTTCATGTTCATCTTTTTTACCTGAGTACATTATAACATATCAAAAAGCATTGGCAAAGTTAAAATCCGGCAATTTTATCGCACCCATCGCCCCAGCTTGTGAGATCGTAAGATCGTGCTCGGTGCGTTCAAACGTTCAAACGCATTTTTTTGAAATAATATTTCCATTTGATCAGACCTCGGGCGCATACATGGGTGCGCCCCTACGGAATTAACCCTAATCCGGTGGGTTGGCGGTGCGTTACTGTATAGCTTTATGGGATGAATCTTCCTTCAATCGATTTTTCAGACAAAGTAACACAGTAACGCACCGAGCACGCACAGGTCCAGGTCATATAAAGACAGGTGAAGTAAATTGACATTGCTTCAAAATTTTGTTACTATTTGATGGTCGAGGAACTATGACGGAAATAGAAGTATCAAATGAAATCATGAATGTTAAGTCCAGGGAACAAATGATCCGCTTTCTGGATGGATATTCTGCCGATCGACTGGAAGACCTCGATGAAAGAAAAAACAGGGCCCCATTGGTTAAAAGCTATATGTTGGAGCATGCCGGAGATTCCCGGAATCTTAGTACCGTTTCGAATATTATGAGCGAAAGGGGAATCCTTTCGACTCCAATCGATGACAATTTATCCAAGTTACAGGAACCCGGTAAAAATTTATTTATGGGGTTTCTGGAAACACTGACACCCCGGTATTTTGTTTTCTATAGTATTCATGAAAGCCAATTGATCGATCGCTGGATAAGGAAGCTAGTCGCCAGTACCTCGGCCCTGGATCATGTCTGGTTAAGCGGGGTCACCTTTAATGTACTCTGGAACAAGGTTGTTCAATTAAATCGCCCGAATCGATATGCAAGGATCATGTTTCAGCATGACAGCATTTATCAAATCGATAAGGAAATGGAATCACCTGATGAACCGGAAGAAGACGATGAAAATACGATAATTAATATGGGCGATGAAGATGATAACCATGAGATACTTGAACGGCGGGCCTCAAAATTCACGCTGGTGGACAAAATTTCCGTTGTTCATGAGAAATTAAAATGTCTTCAGGATATCTACTTTCCCCTTTACGCAATCAGCCAATTAAGGTTCCCATCCCCGGTGGGACGTGGGGGGCATGACTTTTATGATTATGGTAAGGTTACAAACAGGAGCGGTGATTTCCGGGATCATCGTAACCATATCCTTTATATCCAGCATATTTACGATTCACTGATGAAGAAAACAGAAGAAAAAATCTGGTTTTCCATTGAAAAAGAAACCGTAAAAACATTGGGGGAGTTTCAAAATGTCATTGGTTCGCCTCTTACCATTAAATTTAAGGAGCCGTTGAATAAAGAAACATTTGATTATTGGATTGCGTCTACTTTCGGTAGGACCAGGAACCGGTTCCGCTTATGGGGAAATCCCATTCGTTTGGGCTCAAAGAAAGTTCATGTATATGGTGTAGACAGGCATCTTTGGCAACCTATTTTTATGGAATTTACCGACAAGCATTTAATGGCGATTATTCCAAAGGGGACCTGTGGGAATACGGTACATCGGCTTGTGACAAATATTCAGCGTTTTATTGACCCGGCTGCGGATGTTTATGTTGGAGATATGAAGTATAATGACATGATCGGTGAGTCTTCGGCGAAGGTAAAATATGAATCATCAAATTGAAGAATTATGTGGGGACCCGCTTTTTCAATTAAATATGACCATATGGTTATGCCAACCTAAAACTCGAGATATTGGCGTACGGCCGAATCTTGCCGATCGATGATGATACGGACCCGAGACCTCTTTACTTTATTCCTTATGATCCATCTTCGATTAATCAGCATTCCCAGGAAGAGGAGAGGATTTGCCGGAGAATATTATATGAGCGTTTTTTGAGTTATGTTTTGTGTCAGATTGGAGCGGCTTATGTGCCGGTGGAGATTAAACTCTCAATTAATGAAATTTTAAATTTTTCCACTTTTCATTTATTTGAAATATGGGATGATAGAAGTGTTAAAAAGAATTTTAAAGGTTTATTAAAGGAATTTATGATGGGTTTGAGAGAACATCTTGGGGATATTTTGAATTTTGAGTCGGGTACAGGATGGATTATAAAAATTAAAGATAGCCCAACTCATGAAAATATTATTAAGCAGATCAGTAAATTCAAACCGGAAAACATGGAACTTGATAAAGAAATAATGCCGCTTTTATTTGAAGAGTAGTAATATCGGTATAATGGTCCTTTGTCACAATGATTAACTAAAGATCGAGCTCGGTGCATGCATTCAAGCGTTCAAACGCATTTTTTTGAAATAACAATTTCTATTCGGGCAGACCTCGGGCGCACATATATGAAAAAGGGGCGGCTCTCGAGCGACTGGATCACCAACTTTGGATACCAGGAGCCAATCTTCGGGCAGTGGGAGCCAAACTTCGCGCAGAAGGGGACGATCTTGACGCGGAAGGAGACAAACGTCGCGCACAAAGAGTACTAACTTTAGTCAAAATAGACAAATTTTTGCAACAGGGAGACCAGCTTTTAGTCAAAGGAGACTTACTTTTGCCACAAAGAGACTCATTTTCAGTCAAAGGAGACGAACCAACAGAATCAGGGATAAAATGAGAACTCCTGACCTTTGTTCTGCCTTCCTTGACTTTTTCATTCATTCGTATCATAATACCGTCATAACGTGGTCAGCAGATATAAATATGGGAGGATGGCATGAAGTCCGATATCGAAATCGCACGAGAAGCCAAACGATTACTGATTAAACAAATCAGGGAAAGACTGGATATCTCCGACGAAGAGTTTTCACCTTACGGGAGATACAAAGGGAAAATCTCTTTTCAAACCCTCAACCGTCTAAAGAATCGCAAGGATGGAAAGCTCATTATCGTTACCGCAATTACGCCCACCAAATACGGCGAAGGCAAAACCACGACCTGCATCGGTCTATCCATGGGCATCAACCGACTGGGAAAAAAATCCATTGTCACACTGCGCGAACCCTCACTCGGTCCGGTTTTCGGAATGAAAGGCGGAGCTGCCGGCGGCGGGTTTTCCCAGGTCCTCCCCATGGAAGACATCAACCTGCATTTCACGGGCGATATTCACGCAGTCACCACCGCCAATAACCTACTCTCTGCCGTGATTGGCAACCACATGCATTTTTCCAATTCCCTGCGTCTGGATTCCCGTAAAATCCTCTGGAAACGCTGCATCGACATGAACGACCGCGAACTGCGAAACGTGGTCGTCGGCCTCGGCGGTCCGGGCGAAGGCTACCCCCGAGAAGATCACTTCATCATTTCCGCGGCATCGGAAATCATGGGGATCCTGACACTTTCGGAAAACATGGAGGACTTGAAAAACCGAATCTGCGATATCCTGGTGGGCTTTACCCCAGACGATAAACCCGTTTTTGTCAAGGATTTCAAGATATGCGGGGCCATGGCCGCGATTCTGAAAGAAGCCCTCTGGCCCAACCTGGTTCAAACCATTGAAAACACCCCGGCCCTGATTCACAGCGGTCCGTTCGCCAATATTTCGGTGGGAACCAACAGCCTCATTGCCACCCGCCTGGCCTTGAAACTCAGCGAGTACGTGGTCACCGAATGCGGTTTCGGCTCCGACCTGGGGTTTGAAAAATTCGTGGACCTGGTATCGCACGTCGGAAACCTCCCGATTCACGCCGTGGTCCTCGTGGCCACCACCCGCGCCTTAAAACACCAGGGAAACGCCAACGACATGAAGGGACTCACTATCGGACTGGCAAACCTGGAAAAACATATCGACATCGTCAAAAGCACCGGACTAAAACCCGTGGTTGCCATCAATCATTTTCCGGAAGATACCGAAGAAGAAATCGATTTTATCCAACGGTTCAGCGAAGACCGCGGGGCCGAAGCGGCCGTGAGCGACGTCTTTGCCAAAGGCGGGGAAGGCGGCATCACCCTGGCCGCGAAAGTCATGGACACCGCCGATCGCTCCGACGGCACGTTTCAACGCTTCTATGCCCCAAACGATCCGGTATCGGATAAAATCGAGCGCATCGCCACCAAAGTCTACGGCGCCGATGGGGTCATTTTCTCCTGGGAAGCCAAACGGAAACTCAAACTGATCGCGCGGCTGGGCATGGACCATTTCCCCGTGTGTATTGCCAAAACCCCGTTATCCGTATCCGATAATCCGGAAAAATTAAACGTACCTGCCGGATGGCGACTCAATATCAACGACATCCTGATCGCCGGAGGCGCCAAATACGTGATTCCGATTTCCGGCGATATCATGCTGATGCCCGGACTTCCGAAACAACCCTCGGCCGAACGAATCGATATCGATCACACGGGTCAATTTATTACCGGATTATTTTGAACCCTTTTCGTTTCTTTCTCTTCTTTCTCTTCTTTCTCTTTCTTTCCAAAGGCTGAATTATCAATAAAAATATGGCGTTTCCGTCTTTGTCTCTTGATTTAACTTTCAAAATATTATAATATGTGATATGAAGGTTTATTCAACAGAGGAAGCTAAATGACGCAAATCGAACATGCAAGAAAAGGAATTACTACTCCGGAGATGAAGATCGTTGCTGCTGCTGAACTGATTGATGAGGAAAAATTAAGACAACTGATTGCGGAAGGAAAGGTTGTTATCCCATGCAACAAAAACCATAAAAATCTCATCCCTATTGGGATCGGTAAATTTCTTAAAACAAAAATAAACGCAAATATCGGAACGTCCGGTGATTATCATCGGATCGAGGATGAATTTAAAAAAATCGATATGGTGATCCGATGCCAGGCCGATACGGTCATGGACCTGAGCACCGGCGGAGACGTGGATCAAATCAGACGGGCGTTGATCGACCGGTCCACGATTCCTTTCGGAAACGTCCCCATTTACCAGATGGCCAAAGACGCCGCAGCCCGAGGCGAAACCTTTGTGACCATGACCGTGGATCGCATGCTCACCTATATCGAATCCCAGGCCAGAGACGGCGTGGACTTCATGACCATTCATGCAGGCCTCACGCGAAAATCCGTCGAACGGCTAAAAAGACAGGGACGCAAAGCCGGGATCGTGTCCCGCGGCGGGGCGATGACCACCGGGTGGATGCTTCATAATAACCGGGAAAACCCGTTTTATGAACATTTCGACCGGATTCTGGAAATTGCCCGCGAATACGATGTCACCATGTCCCTGGGCGACGGACTCCGTCCCGGATGCCTCGCGGATGGCAGCGACTGGGGCCAGATGGAAGAACTGCTGACCCTCGGGGAACTGGTCATGCGAAGCCGGGAAGCCGGCGTGCAAGTCATGGTCGAAGGCCCCGGCCATCTTCCCATCGGACAGATCGAGATGAATATTCAACTGCAAAAATCGATTTGCAACGATGCGCCCTTTTATGTGCTTGGACCCATTGTCACGGATATTGCCGCCGGACACGATCACATCACCTCGGCCATCGGCGGAGCCATTGCCGCTTCGGCCGGTGCCGATTACCTGTGCTACGTGACCCCGACCGAACACCTCGGCCTTCCGGACGAAAATGACGTGAAAGAAGGCATCATCGCCTCACGGATCGCCGCCCATGTCGGCGACATCGCCAAAGGCATCCCCGGCGCCATCGAACGGGACAACCGGATGGCCGAAGCCCGGCGCAACCTGGATTGGACCCTCCAGGAACAAACCTGCTTGGATCCCGAACAATTTAAAAAAATACGCACCGAACGCAGCACTTCCACAGACGCATGTTCCATGTGCGGGGACTTGTGCGTTTACAAGGTGTTGGAAAATAAATTTTAATGTATGACATTAAACTCACTTTCTACGGTGTGCGAGGAAGTTACCCGGTTTCCGGGAAACGCGTCGCCAGATTCGGAGGCAATACCTCGTCCATATTGATCGAGACCGATGATCAGCCGCTCATATTGGACGCAGGCACCGGTATTATCGAGATCGGAAATTACTTTCAAAAAAAACTTCCCCAATTGAAAAAAATCAGCATCTTTCTCAGTCATTTCCATACCGATCATATCCAGGGCCTCCCGTTCTTCAAACCCATGTACGATAACGAATTTGAAATCGATATTTATGGGTTTGAGAATGCCCAGCATAAATTATCGGATACGGTCTATTCGTTGTTCAAGCCCCCGCTTTCCCCCATTGAAGAAAAAGGGGTCAAGGCGAAAATCAATTTCCGGGCGCTGGACACGGATCACCCCCGGATGATTCCGATCGGCCATACCGCGGTTGTGGAATATATCCGGGAAGATCATCCGCTCTCGGGGGTGCTGGTGTACCGCATCGCCTTCGGTCAAAAACACATTGTCTATTCCACCGACGTGGAAACCCCGGAAGGATTTAAGAAAGAAACCCTGGAATTCATCACCGGGGCCGATGCCCTGATTCATGATTCCATGTATTTTGATAAAGATTACAACTCCAGTACCTTTTCCAAGAAAGGGTTCGGACACAGTACCGTATCGATGGCGGTTTCAAACGCCATCCAAGGAAACGTTAAAAAATTATTCTTATTTCACTATAACCCCGATTACCCGGACAGGGATATTGTCAAGATGCGCGAAGAAGCCAAGAAACGATTTAAAAATACTTTTCTGTCGGAAGAATCCAGGGGATTTAAATTAAGGAGATAAACATGTCAGGACACTCAAAGTGGCACTCGATAAAACACAAAAAAGCTGCCGCTGACGCAAAAAGAGGTAAAGTATTCACCCGTCACATCCGCGAACTGACCTTTGCCGCCCGGCAAGGTGGCGGTGACCCCACGACCAATGCGGCCTTACGGCACGCCATCGATGAAGCCAAAGCCGTCAACATGCCGGCCGATAATATTAAAAAAGCCATCCAACGGGGAACCGGCGAACTCGAAGGCGTGAGCTATGAGAACGTCGCGTACGAAGGGTATGGTCCGGGAGGAGCTGCCATCATCGTGGAATGCCTTACGGATAATAAAAACCGAACCGTTGCCGAAATTCGCCATGTTTTCGGAAAATATAACGGAAACCTGGGGGAAAGCGGATCGGTCTCATGGATGTTTACCCGAAAGGGCATGATCATTGTTCCCAAAGACGCGATCAGCGAAGATGAATTAATGGAACTGGTGCTCGAAAAAGGCGCCGAAGACATTAAAACCGAAGACGATACCTACGAAATTTCCACGTTAGCCGAAGATTATGACAACGTCCTGGAAGCGGTCAAATCGAAAAATCTGGAAATCATCTCTTCTCAGATCGGGAAATTCCCGTCGACCTATGTCAAATTGGAAGGTAAACACGCCGAACAGATGTTGAAACTCTCCGATAAACTCGAAGAATTGGACGATGTTCAGAATGTCTGGTCTAATTTCGACATTTCCGAAGAAGAAATCGAAAAATATTCCGGGGAATAAGTTTAGTTCCCATGGTGGTCATTGGATTTGACCCCGGATCGATCCGCTTTGGTCTCGGTATCTTGAAAAAGGAACCCAATCGAATTCTATACCTCTATTCCGAAGAGATCAAGCTGAACGATACCCCCTTTAATCAGCGCATGAAGACCCTGTGGCACCGGCTGGAACGTCTTTACCGAGAGTTTCCGATTGCGTCGGCTGCCATTGAAGATGGTTTTCTTGGAAAAAACGTCAAATCCATGAATGTGCTGTCCACCGTACGGGGTGTTGTCCTGGGCTCCCTCCTTTCTGCGGGTATAGATCTGGATTACTACTCCCCGCGGCAGGTCAAACTGGCGCTTACCGGAAACGGTAATGCGCCCAAACCCCAGGTGGAGAAAACCATCCGGATGTTTCTCAACCTCCATTCCAGGGAACAGAAGGAATTGGGCGCCGATGAAAGCGATGCCCTGGCAGTCGCGTATTGCCATTCGTTGAACGTAAAATGAAATGTAAAACCGTCAAAATCAATCCACCACGAGGCAGAGCAAACACATGATATCTGCGGTTAAAGGCCGATTGTTTTCGCTTAAACCCGGAGAAGCCCATCTTGAAACCGGAAACGGCGTGATTTACGAGATCCGCATCCCGGTTTCCAATTTCTCCGGCCTTAAGGACCGGGACGAGGTCCTGCTTCACACCGTGCTTCGGGTAAAAGACGAGGTCATGGTGTTGTACGGTTTCTTAACCCTCAGGGAGAAACTCTTCTTCGAAAAATTAATTTCCGTGAGTGGCGTCGGGGGCAAGACCGCGCTTTCGTTAATTTCCGCGTTTTCGTCGGATGAACTGGTCAAAGCCATCAACGATGGGGATACGGGCAAGATCAGCTCGATTCCGGGTATCGGTAAAAAAACCGCGCAGCGGGTGATCCTCGAACTCACCGGGAAACTGGAACTGGAAGAGACCCCGATGCCGGAAGCCGTCCAATTGCGCGACGATCTGATCTCCGGATTGGTAAATCTCGGGTATCCGGCCAAGTCGGTCAAAGAGCTCGTGCAAGCGTATCTCAAAGAAAACCCGGAAGCGGCCTCGTTTGGCGATAGTTTCAAGCAACTACTCAAAAAAATCAGTAAATTATAATAATTATAATAAATAAAATAATGATTACCAACTAACCGATATGGATGAATTCGCTGACCCGATAACCCAACCGCCCCAGGCGGGACACAAGATGAAGCAGAGTGAAGACGCCGTATTTGAGCAAAATTTGCGGCCGTCGTTTTTCGATGACTTCATCGGTCAAAAGCAGCAGGTGGAGAACCTGAAGACCTATGTCAAAGGGGCCAGGCAGCGAAACGAACCGCTCGATCACGTGTTGTTGTACGGTCCGCCGGGGTTGGGGAAAACCACGCTGGCCAATATCATTGCCGCGGAAATGGGCGTGAACATCAAGCAAACCTCCGGTCCCATCCTGGAGAAGAAAGGCGATTTAACCGCCATTCTCACCGATCTGGAAACCTACGACGTGTTGTTTATCGATGAGATTCACCGGTTAAAGACGGCCCTGGAGGAAATCTTATATAAGGCCATGGAGGATTTCCAGTTGGATGTGATCATCGGTCAGGGCGTGGGCGCAAAGAACATTACCATTGATATCAACCGGTTTACCCTGATCGGGGCCACCACGCGGGCAGGGTTGTTGTCGTCGCCGTTGCGGGACCGGTTTGGGATCATGATCCATCTGGATTTTTATACCATTGACGAGCTGGTGGAAGTCATGATTCGGAGTGCGCGGATCCTGGAAGTGAAGATTTACCCCAAAGCCGCGGAAGCCATTGCGCGCCGATCGCGCGGCACCCCGCGCGTTGCCAATAAATTGCTGAAACGCGTCCGCGATTTCGCGCAGGTCGAAGGCGAAGGCGTGATCGAACCGCACATTACCGCCAAAGCCTTTAACGCGCTCGAAGTGGATGATGAAGGGTTCGATCAAACCGATCGAAAGATTTTAGTAACCATCATGGAACACTTCGGCGGCGGACCGGTCGGACTCTCGACCCTGTCCACATCGATCCAGGAAGAGAAAGACACGCTGCTGGACGTGTATGAACCGTATTTGATTCAACAGGGTTTTTTAAAGATTACCCCGCGGGGACGGATGGCGACCGATAAAGCGTACAAGCATTTTCGAAAAGAACTGCCCGGCAGCAATCAGCGCACCTTGTTCTAAGATCCTTAAAAAGAATTAAAAAAGATTAAAATAAAAAAATTTTAAATCAAGCGCTTGCTTTCGCATTTATCGGTTTCAAATTGAAGCGTCACATGAGCAATGCCATGATTATGTTTTAGCTTTTGCTCGATTAAGGCGCTCAGGGGTTCGGTTTGGCTCACGGGCATATCCGTCACATCCACATGGGCCTCAAAATGGATATGTTTGTCGCTGAGTCGCCAGACATGAACGTGATGGATGTTTTTGATTTCCGGAATGTCCTCGAGTTCTTTCTTGATTTTCTCGATCGAGACATGTTGAGGGGCTCCCATCATCAACACATTGACCGCTTCTTTGACGATTTCGATACTGCCTTTGAGGATGTAAATCGAAATGACGATGGTCAGGGCAGGATCGATCCAAAAAATTTTGAAGAAATAAATAAATACCCCGCCCACAATGACCCCGGCGCTCGAGAGCGCATCCCCCAGAAGATGGATATAGGCCGAACGGATATTCATGTTTTCTTCCGAGCCTTTTTTGAGCAGGAGGGTACCCGCCATATTGGCCACGAGGCCCAGGGCAGCGACCGCGATCATCAAGAGTCCGGAAACGGGCTGGGGAACCTTGAGGCGTTCATAGGCTTCTTTGAGTAAGAAAAAGCAGACCACGATCAGGGTTCCGGCATTCAAGGCCGGGGCGAGGATCTCGGCCCGCTTGAGCCCGAACGTATACCTGGCGCTCTCCGGTTGTCGGCCCAAACGAATGGCAATATAACTCACAATCATGGCAATACTATCGCTGAAATTATGGATGGCATCCGACAGGAGCGACAGGCTCCCGGAAACCAGCCCGCCGATAATCTGGGCAATGGTGATGGCTAAATTCAGGAAGATGGTTGTAGACAATCGCTTGCCGGAGACATGCGCATCGCTGTGTCTCCGCTCACACGGGGCATGATCCCGAGAATCGGGTGATACATTCGCGACGTTCATCGGTTACTCCATAAATCCGGTTTCGTCTGTTCTGTTTGCCGGCATAAGCGCCGGTAAATAAAATGTTTTATTTCTGCACTCCCTAATTACCAAACCGAAATGCGGTTTCGTCCGTTTTTCTTGGAATGGTAGAGGGCATCGTCCGCCATTTTGACCAGGGCTGCCGCGTCCAGGGTTTCGTGCGGAACCAGACTGGCGTAACCGATACTGATGGTCACAACGGGCGCGACACTGGAGACCTGATGCGGGATGGCCAGGTTTTCGACGCCTTCGCGCATCATGCCTGCCACCATTCCGGCGTGTTGGGTGTCGGTTTCCGGCAGGATGACGATGAATTCTTCCCCGCCATACCGGGCCACGGCATCGGCGGGTCGACGGCAATGCGTCCGCAATTCCGAAGCGACTTTGCGCAGGCATTCGTCCCCGGCCTGATGCCCATACGCGTCGTTGTAGGCTTTGAAAAAATCCACATCGATCAATAGAATTCCAATCGGTCGTCCCATACGCAAGGCGCGTTTCCATTCCCGGTCCAGGTTGGTACTGAACCACCGGTAATTGTAAATTCCGGTCATGCCATCGATCGTGGCGATGCGGTTCAGTTCTTTGATGGCCCCTTCCAGAGCATGGGTCCGCTCCTCCACGACCCGCTCCAACTCGACTTTATTCCGCTTCAATTGCTTGATGCGGTGCCGAATAATTCCCCGGACGATACCGAATACCATGACCGCGCAGACCAGGTAAAACCAGAGGGTTTCATACAGGTAAGACCGGATCCGAAAGTGAAACTGTTCCCCGGCTGACCAGACACCCTCGTTGTTGCAAGCCGTCACCCGAAAGATGTATTTGCCGGCCGGGATATTCGTGTAGTAAGCGGCCCGCCGCGACTCGGCCATGTGCCACTCTTTGTCGTAGCCTTCGAGCTTGTATTTGAATTTCACGTTTTGAGGCAAACGGTAACTCAACCCCGTGTAATGAAATTCCAAATTCTTTTTCCCCGCGTCAAAGACCATGCCACCACAGGGCACTCGGTCGAAAAAAGGCTTCATATTCATATTATCCACGAAGACTTCTTCGATAATCACCGAAGGCGGCGTCTGATCCTGTCTCATCCGGGAGAGGTCGATCATCGTGACGCCAATGGTGGTGGGAAACCATAATTTTCCATCCTTGCCCTTCCATCCGGCCGGTTGATGGCTGCCGTTGCATATTCGGTTTAGCATGCCATCGTTCTCGTTGTAGACCGTGGGCGTGATCGACTTGATTTTCTTTTCGGCAAAATGATTGAGATCTGTTTTTTTTACCCGGTAAATCCCGCGGTTGGAGGTGATCCAGAAATACCCCCGACCATCGTCGAGGATACGGTTGACTTCAAAATTAAAAAAGCCGCCCGATTGGCTAAAAGAGAAAAATTTACCCGCCTTGTAGCGGTTTAATCCCCCATATTTGGTGCCGATCCAGAGTGCGCCGCTTTCATCTTCATGGAGGCACAAGACATGGTGAAGGGCCTGGGGGTGTGCAACCGAACAATTCTCGCAGGACAACGCCGGATCGACGCGGTACAAACCGCTTCGCCGGGTTCCCACCCACAGGTGGCCGGTGCGACTCCGCAGCATGTTCGTAATCGGGGTGCGAATCGATGCCCCGGTGATCATGGCCGAGACGAGCGATTTCCCTTCGATCCGGAACAATCCCCCGGGGGCTAATCCCACCCAAACGTTTCCCGCCGGATCATTGTATAGACATGAAACGTTACGGCCGCGCAGGTTCTTGCTTATGTGGGTGGGTTTAACCTTAAATGAGCCCCCCGGTGTCCGGGCCAGGCAATCCAATCCCTTATCGGTGCCGACCCAGAGGTTTCCTTCCGGGTCTTCGCACATGGACAGGATCTTATTCCCGGATAAACCGTCGGTGACGTGAAACGACGTTAATGTTTCGTTGGCCAGGACATTCAATCCGTTCTCGGTACCGATCCAGATATTCCCCTGCCGGTCTTCCGAGACGCACCAGGTCATATCCATGGATAATCCCTCCCGGGAAGAATAGGTGATAAAATTCGAATCTTTGAGACGGTTCAGGCTCCCGAACGAGGTGCCGACCCAGAGGTTCCCTTCCCGGTCTTCGTATATGGAACGGATGTAATTATCCGATAATCCCCGGTCGGCATTCAGAGAGGAAACACGGTCGCCCACCAGTCGAAATAATCCCCCTCCGTCCGTGCCGACCCAGAGGCTCCCGCACCGATCCTGGAAGATGTCTCCGACCGTGCATTGAAAAATAGTGGCCCATGCCGGTTCGGCGCCTGGCGTGGATCGCGTCCATTTTGACAGCCCCTTATCCGTCCCAATCCAGAGGTTTTTTTCCTGATCCTCTTTGAGCGTATAAATTTCAATCCCATGGATGCTGTTGTTGACGGGTAAAAAATGAAATTTGCCGTTTCTCAGGACCTGCAAGCCGTCCAGGGTGGCAAACCAGAGGTCTCCGTTGGAGTCCTCGATGATATCATTAATCTCGTTGCTCGATAATCCTTCTTTGGTGGTATAAGTGACGGGACGAAGCCCCGGGTCTTTCATGCTCAGGCAGTAGACCCCTCGCCCCAATGTTCCGATCCAGAGGTTTTGCCTCCGGTCTTCCATGATGCAACTGACATTGCCTCTGGGTAACGATCCTTCCTCTGCTAACGCATATTCTTTGAACTGTCCGTTATCCAGACAGATGACTGCGTTTTCCGAACCGATCCATAGCCGTTCCTTCCTATCTTCGTAAAGCGCGCGGGCACAATTGTGGTGAAGCGCTTTGACTGTTCGCGTGTTAAACACATGAAAGCGAACGCCGTCGAAACAAATCAGTCCATCGAGGGTTCCGAGCCAGATATATCCGGTTTTGGTTTGAAGAATCGAAAAGATCGGACTTCGCGGCAACCCGGATTCGTACCTCCAGGTATCCCGCGGGTATTGGGTAATGGCGCGATCGGGGGTGAGGGACCAGAGAAGGGGCGAGCCGCTCAAAAAAATACATAAAGCGGCAAAAAAAATTGAAAAAAACCCCCTCATGGATTCAAACGATGAGAATATAACCGGTACCGATTGGCTGCGGCGTCAGTTCAGACGACGCTCTTAGCCCTGGGCCGGTATCGAAATCGAATATTCCCTACACCCGCTCACCATTCCTCCAATCTCCGGACTCGACGTTAATATATCGCGGAGATGCGCCAAAGATTCTCTCGCTTTTACTCTGGTTTGCAGGTTCCGAGCAATGATACCCCCTTCGTCGGAAGTTAAAGAAAAATAATCGTCCAGATCTTTCAGGCATCTTTTAATGTTGGCTTCTTTTAATCTTCGATTCATGTTTCCTCCTTTTTGGCAGCTTTAAAACGGCAGCCGGTAAAAGTGCATTGCATTCCCCCCATCTCTTAAGCCTGCGCCAGCAGGCTTTTAATAAATATCTAATAAATATCTAGCCCACTCGTTTCCATCAATCCCATTTATTTAATATGTATATATAATAGCATAAAAACTGAAAAAAAACCGTTTTTATTTTATTTTTTATTTAAATTTATTCGGTTGGGACGGTGCGTTTTACTCCTGTTCGAACGGTGACCGTGTGGTTTCCCCGGGGAAGGCTCAAGGTAAATCGTTTTCCTGATGAGAGGAGGGCAAATGGAGTGCTTTTTCCATCGATTTCCAGCTCTAGCGGTTTTCGGTCCAGGCAGGCAAGGGCGCGGGAAGAGCTCCGATACGTAAACGTCATGCCGTTGGCGAGGCTTTCGGCGGCCTGCAACTCGCCGTTAAAGTCGATCAGATGCAGGTGCGTTTTTTTTCGGGATGGCGAGACGTGATGTTCGCCGGCCGGAAGCCAGAGATACCCGTCTCCGGTAACCGGCCAGGGTTTTCCGTCTACCCGGGCGGCGCCTTTCCAGGAGAGGCCGACACCGAACGGCGAATGGAGGGTGAGGGTTGTTCCGTTTGGGTTCACGTGGTCGATCGCGCTGAGTGCGGCGGGGAGAAGCTCAAGGTCGGATTTAAAAACCGTGTTTTCGGCGTAAATGGTCACCCGGGCAAACGAGAGTGCCGCCAGGTGCAATAATTGAAAAAGTTCAATGCCGGTTTGGCGAAAGGTCGGAAAAACTTCATTTCCGCCTCTTTCCACGATATTGATATCGATGGCCAGTTTTTCCTGGTGTCGAGTCAGCGGGCGGTAGCGTTCGGCGATCTGGGGATAGCGTTGGGGGCCGAGGTTCCAGAGAGGGGCCGGGTCTTCGATGAGGAAGGTGATGTCGTGGGTGTCGAGGAGTTTGAGGAGTCCGGCGGCGTCGGCGCCGATGAGGTCGCCCATGCGGGGATCGAATCGGTCGTCCACGTGAGTGAGGACCAGGTCGAGTTGGGGTAAATCGGTGCGGAAGCGTTCGATTTCCTTGATCCAGTCTTCCTGGAGTTTTCGGGCAAGGGCGATGCGGTAATCGAGAAATTGGCGGAGTTTGGTCGGGTTTGTTTTAAAGGGGGTGGGGGAAGCCGGGTCGAAGAGTTCGGCGGGGTCAAAGCCGTGAGCGGCTTTGAAGTCGTTTCGGACATTGGGATTCATGGGGGTAAATCGAGAGGGACTGTCCAGGCCTTCGAGGGATTCGAAATAGAGTTCGGCCAGGTTAACGCCGTCCCAATCGAAACGGTGAAGCAGGCGGTGAGTTCCCTGGGAGACTGCGTGGAAGCAATCGGGGTTGGTCAGGTTCATGAGCGAGCGCCAGTCGAGTTTGGCGTCCTGGAGGATGGCGGTTTTTTCGCGCCATTCCGGGTGATCGTTCCAGAATTTTTCACTGACGTGGGGGAGTTCGAGCCAGGCGTAAACCAGAATCCCCTGATTGTGGCAAGAGGCAATGAGTGCATCGAGGGCGTCATCCATGTCCGGATCGGGGTCATAGTAGTGCCAGGCGGCAATGTGAAGGGCGCTGATTCCCATTTTTCGCCAGATTTTGGCGAAGTAGTCGGTATCGATCCCCGACCGGTAGGAGGTGTCGAGGAAGGCCCATAGACGGCGGGACGCAAACGGGGGTTTTAGTCCCAATTCGGTCATGTATTGAAGGAGATAGGGGAAGCGTTCGAAGCCCTGAGGACCGGGGGAGCAGGCAATCCAGAGGACAGCGCCTTTACCGTGGCGGAAACCGGCTACCAGTGGCGTGCGGCTCCAGCGTTCGCGGGCGAAGATTCGGGCATGGGCCGGGACTCGGAATCGGGGAATGACCCATGGCTTCTCCCAGATAATGGGGAGTTCGGAGTTCCGGTGATCTTCGACGTTTCGGACCGCCAGGGTTTCGGCCGTTGGCTGAAAACCCAATTCCGATGCTATTGCGGTCGAGCCCTGGAGGATGATGAATTGACCTTTTCCAACGGATTGCAGCAGGCGCTTGGCGTAGGTGGGTTGGGAGGGGCCGTCGTGGTCGATGACCGTAACCGGGCACAGGGAATGGGGGGAGGTAGACAGGTTAATCGAATTGAGGATGGGTTCCCAGGCGGTTGGTTCCGGCGGGGATAATGGAGCGGGCGGTGTTGGGGATGGGGCGTTCCGTTGCGATTGGTATTCCCGGATGTTGGTTTTGAGGGTTTCGTTGGAATGGGCCAATTCCAGTGCAAAGGTAAACACCTTTTCGGTGAGTGGGGTGTTTTGGAGGGCCTGGCGGGCGGCCTCGGCGCTATGGGGGCTGGGGCTGCACAATGCCACAAGGAAAGCGGCCTGGGCTTTTTCCGTTTCGCCTTCGGCGTTAAAGGCATCGGCGATTTCCGGAAGGATTAAAAACATCGTGGGTCGGATGAACCAGCTTCTCAAAAAATGGTGGAGGGCTTGCGTCGTCATGTTTTTGGATTCGTACAATTTCGCCAGTTCATAATGAAGGCTGAAGTCATTCGGTTTTTTTTCCACGGCCTTGACCCACCGGTTGATTTGGGGATCGACCTGATCGTTCAGGGTTTTCAAGTTCCTTTCGCACCAGGACCGAATATCTTCATCCTCGGTTTTGATCAGGTTTTCGATTTCCATGCGGGCTGTGGCCGGGTCGCCATTTTCCATGCAAAGGTTGATATAGTCCATTGCCAAACCGGTATCCGTCGGCCGGGCATCGAATGCCTTTCGCATGGCTTCGAGGGCGCGGTCGTTTTCCCCTATTTTTTGGTAGGTATCGACCAGGTACCGAAACACTTTGGTTTTATCGGCAGTGGTGGATTCGGCTTTTTCCAGGTATTGGATGGCCCTGGGGTAATCTTTTAAATCGAGAGCGATTTTGACGTTTTTTTCCCAATCGTTTTTATCGTTTTTATTTCGAGTTGGGGGTCGATACGGATCGGGAAACAATACACATACGATTCCCAGGCATAGTATGCCCATCATAGATATCAAGGGTTTATGTTTCATCATTTAAATATATCAGAATATAAATTAAATTGCAAAACACTGTTACTTACTGTTACTTGGATGCTTGAACGCACTGAAAGCAAGGGACAAAGACACGGGTAAAATGGAGGCAAAACCGGATTTTGGTTTTATTCCGGTTCAGTTTGGTTCATTTTGGTCCACGTTCGGCTTGAAAGAACCGCATCCGTATGATATAATTTTTTTATGATTTTCTCTGATGATGATTCCCATGATAGATAAGAGATCCGAATTTGACAATGAATGAAACCGATACCACAAGCCTTCCCTTAACCCGGTACACACCCGAATCCAGACTTCGTCATCCCATTCTTCTTTTAAAAGAGATGTGGCACGATCTAAAAGCGTCCCGGGAATTGGGCTGGCGATTATTTATCCGCGACATCTCCGCCCAGTACCGGCAAACGGCCCTGGGATTTTTTTGGGCGGTTTTCCCTCCACTGGTATCCAGCCTGGTATTTATTATTCTTAAATCGTCCGCCATGATCGATGTACCGGGCATCGGCATGCCTTACCCCGCCTATGTCATCATGAGCACGGTGTTTTATCAGGTATTCGTCGATTCCCTCAATGCCCCGCTCAAGGTCATCAATAACTCCAAAGCCATTCTCACCAAAATCAACCTTCCGCGAGAAGCCTTTATCCTCTCCGGAATCGGTGACGTGCTCTTCAGCTTCTTCATTAAAGTGGTTCTGCTGATCGGGATATTTATTTATTTTAAGGTGAATGTGGGATGGACCGCGGTTTTGGTTCCGATTCCGCTGCTGGGCATGCTGATGATGGGAACGATGATCGGCATCCTCCTGATTCCCCTGGGGTTGCTGTTTCAGGATATTCAATCTGCCCTGCTGATTTTTACCTCCGGGTTTCTGTTCATCACCCCGGTGGCTTATCCCCCGACCGCAGCCGGCACGCTGGGGAAAATCATGAGTCTGAACCCGGTGACCCCGCTGTTGATGACGGCCAAGGAACTGGTCGCCGGTCATCTGCCGTCGGATCTGATTCCTTTTGCTGTGGTATTTGGCGCAGTCATGGTCTTGCTGTTTATCGGCTGGGTGATTTACCGTCTCGCCCTTCCGATTATTATCGAACGGATCGGGATGTGAGTCATGTCCGACACACTGGTCAGCGTCCATAACCTTAGTAAGAAGTTCTGTCGCCGCCTGAGGCGATCGCTCTGGTACGGGATTCAGGATATCGGGGTGGAACTGGCGGCCGGAAAGCGACAAACGGCAAAGTTGCGCAAAGAGGAATTCTGGGCGCTTCGCCAGGTGAATTTTGAAATCAAAAAAGGCGAGCTTGTGGGGTTGGTCGGCGCCAATGGTGCAGGAAAAACCACCCTCCTCAAATGCCTGTCCGGTTTGATTAAACCCGACGAAGGCGAGGTCGCCATTCGGGGGAAGATTCAGGCGCTGATTGCCCTGGGCGCCGGGTTTAACCCGATTCTGACCGGACGCGAAAACATCTATATCAACGGCGCGGTGCTGGGATTCACCAAAAAAGAAGTGGACGGCCTGATGAACGATATTCTGGAATTCTCCGAAATGGAAGAATTCATCGATATGCCGGTTCAAAGTTACAGTTCCGGGATGCATGTCCGCCTGGGATTTGCCGTTGCCGTTAACCTCAAACCCGATATCCTGATCGTGGATGAGGTGCTGGCAGTCGGGGATGCGTCGTTCCGCCGCAAAGCCAGAAACAAAATGATGGAACTGCTGCACTCCGGGATTTCGGTGTTGTTTGTGTCCCATAACATGGCGCTGGTGTCGTCGCTGACCTCCCGCTGCATTTACCTGGATAAGGGACAGGTCGTATCCATTGGTCCTTCTGCAGCCGTGACGTCGCTTTATCTGAACGATGCGATTAAAAAACATAAAAGAGACCGGCAGCAGGAACGCAACCTGCTGATGGAATCCGCGTATTTGACGATTCCGGATGTGTTTGTTCTGGAGAACGTTCGAATCCGCGATGCATCGGGCGTGGAAAAGAAAGAATACGACACGTTCGAAGATATCACGGTTTCCTTCGATATGAACTTCGTCCAAAAACTGGACAACGTTCTCCTGGCCATGACCATCCGCGATCAGGTCGATGATGTGGTCATTAGTTCGAGTAAATTGAGAATGGATCAAAAACCCAACGAAGGCCGCGTCACCATCGAATGCGTGATGATTAAAAACCGGTTCCGGGAAGGGAACTACAATGTGAGTTTCTATGTATCCGACTTTGAAGGCGGATCGTTTTATAAATCCCACAGCGTGGCATCGTTTACCATATTGGCCGATATGGATATGATCAAGCACCAGGATTCGACGCAAGGGTTTGTGGTCATGGACACCCATTGGAACGAATCTCCCACCTTGTTGGAAAAAGGTGGGGCCAACAACGTTTGATTATTTTGAAATAAGGATGAGAAAAATTCCAAAAGGGGAATGGACAGTGGAAGGGAAAGGAATCGATCGGAAATTACTCGATCGGAAATTTTTAGTGGGTTTGATGATACTGGGCGTGGTGGGGGTTATCCTCTTCGAATTCATGTTGAAGGATGTTCATTCGTTCGGGGTGGATGATAGTTATATTTTTTACCGGTACGCGGAAAATGTGTCCCGGGGACAGGGTTTTGTGTTTAACCCCGGCGAGCCGGCCGGCGAAGGGTTCACGTCCTGGATGTGGCTCCTGCTTCTGGCTTTTTTCCATCGTATCGGTGTCAATATTGTTTTTATTTCGAAAGTATTGGGCATTTTTTTTCATACCGTATCGGTCAGTGTCTTGTACCTGATCATCCGTCGACTCACCGGGGAGGATGCGCCCCGCCGTTCGATCTTAACGGCAGCGGTGCTATCGCTGATTTTTCTTTTAAATTACCGCATCATCGCTCACAGCGTGAGCGGAATGGAAACCGCACTCTATATTTTTTCGCTGTTAATCCTAATTTACCTGACCACGATTGGCCTGACTACCGACCGGTTTCAGCCCCGGTGGTGGTTGGTTATCAGTATCGCGTCCATGGCTGCGTTTCTGGTCAGACCCGAAGGCATTGCCGTGGGCGGCGCGTCCTTGCTGGCATTGGCGATCAAACAACGCCGCGACCTGCGAACCGTCAAACCCTGGCTCTATCTGGTCCTGGGGCTGGTAATCCCCATGGGGTTGTTTATTGCCATGAAAATGGTTGTTTTCGGGTATCCGTTGCCGCATTCGTTTTATCATAAATTCATTCGGGTGGGAAATGAATACAACCAGTCATTCGGTCAATTTCGATTGTTTATCCAAACCTATGGGTGGCTGATCGTTCCGGCGCTCGTTCTTCCCGTATGGGCCGCGAAATCGAAAGTTTCCCGGCGTTATGCGATCCTGTATTACCCCGCTTTGTTTCTTCTAATGGTTTCGGTTTATCTGTTTTTTTATCCGGCCATGAATTACCTGCACCGGTTTTATATCCCGTATGTCCCACTGCTGCTGATGGCGGTTTCACCGGGTGTGAGTCAAGTCGTTGGGAAACTCATCCGCATCCCGAAGGTACCGGTTCGCGTGGCCGCCGTGGCGTTGATCGCGGCGATTGCCGTCTGGGGAACGAATTGGGATATGGGGAAATCCCAGCAGGTGGTAAAAAATTGGTCGGAGTTGGTCAATCCGTCGGTTTACCGGGCGCATTTGGGGCGATTGATGTCCATGCTCCCGCGCCGGGTCGTGGTTGCCAATTCGGAGATGGGCGTGATTCCCTATTATTCGCGGTTAACCTGTATCGACATGGCGGGGTTAACCGATCCCTATATTGCGCATCACGGTTTAAGCATGGATTACCTGATGCGTCGGCATGTGGATCTGATTTTATTTCCCCGGAAGGTGGAAACGATTGCTCCATCGCAATGGGAGAGCTTTGGGATCAACTATAAAGCCGTGTTTTTATCCCCGGAGTTTAAACAAAATTTTACCTGTGTGGGCGCGTACGCGGCGTGGCCCGGCGGTGTGAACAAATATTATATTTATGTGAACAACGCCTCGCCCGATGCGGAAAGTATTAAAAATTGGCGGGAGCATGTTGACGGCGAATTCACCGGCTGTAAGGACTAAACATGAGTGAACGGAGTGATCAGAGTCATCGCAATGTCGTGATCCATGTCGGGTTTTCAAAAACAGGGACAACCACGTTGCAGAAGCATGTATTCGGGAAGCATTCGCAGGTCGCGTATTTGGGGAAGCCGTTCGAGGATGAAACACTTAAAACCTTGATTCATCAATTGATGATGCAGGAAAGTACGGTGTATGATCCGGGTCCTTTGACGCGGTACATGGACGAGAAACAGCTCATGGCGTTGTCGGAATACGGCCCGAACCGGAAGGTGGTGGTGGTGTCCGATGAAATGTTTTTGTCTTACTCCAAGGTTCGGGATAAGGGCGTGGTTGCCAACCGGATCAAGGAGGTGTTTGGGCCGTGCCGCATTCTGATTACGATCCGGAATCAGTACGACCTGTTGAAATCGGCGTATTTGAGTCGGGGGCGGTTGTTGGTGAATGTTCCGGCGCGGTGGAACGGGTTGGGGGTGACGTTTGAGGATTGGTTGGCGTTGTGCGTTGAGAATTTGGATCGGGGCTACATTTCGCATGCCGATTATTATAAAACCATTGATTTTTATTCGCGGTTATTCGGAAGAGAAAACGTTTGTGTGCTGATGCTTGAGGAATTCATTCACCACAAAGAAACCTACATCCGAAAATTATCCGAATTTTTGGGGATCGATGCGGTAGAATCCCTTGAACGGGTCAGCGATGCGCATGAGCATCGGGAGATTACTCAGCATACGTTGGATTTTGAGTTATTAAAAGCGAGGTTTTTCCCGCTTCATCGAAATTTTCTTCTGTTGGGATTATTGAAATCCTATTTGTCATTCAAGCATCAAAACAGAAGAGGGGCAGTGGCAATGGTTGAGATACCGGCGCGGTTCAAGGATCAATTGAAAACCATCTTCCGTGAGGGGAATCGGAAATTGATGACCCATTATCAACTCCCTCTCGAACAGTATCACTATCCCTTGTAGATAACGCACCGAGCACGGTTGTCTCGGTTGTCTTTCGGCAATTTTATCGCACCCATCGTCGAGAGTGCATTGGCACTCTCCACTCCCAATAAAAAGGAGCCAAACTTCGGGCAGAAGGAGCCAAACCTGACGTGGAAAGAGCCAAAATTCGGGCACAAGGAGACAATCTCGAGACAGTGGGAGCCAAACGTCGCGCAGAAGGAGACAATCTTCGGGCAGTGGGAGCCAAACGTCGCGCAGAAGGAGACGATCTTGACGCGGAAGGAGCCAAACGTCGCGCACAAGGAGGACTAACTTTAGTCAAAATAGACAAATTTTTGCAACAGGGAGACCAGCTTTTAGTCAAAGGAGACTTACTTTTGCAATAAGGAGACTAACTTTTAGTCAAGGGAGACTTGCTTTTGCCACAAAGAGACTTACTTTTAGTCAAAGGAGACTTACTTTCAGTCAAAGGAGACAAATTTTTGCCACAAAGAGACTCATTTTCAGTCAAAGGAGACAAACCTTCTCCAATGATCATGGTTGTTCAAAAAATAAAATTGGATTATAATTAAATCAGTAAGTAAATAATTAATAGATGAGGTGCATAACGATAATGGATAAGATAACCGTTCCCAATTTCCCGGCCAAAAAATTGGAAATAGGCATCCATTCATTCAAGAACCGTATTCTTAAAAACTGTATTTACGTGGATAAAACCCGATACATTTACGAATTGATTCATCGTGAATCCAATTGTTTTTTATCCCGCCCCCGTCGATTCGGGAAATCACTCCTTCTTTCGACACTAAAAGAAATCTTCAGCGGAAACAAAGAATTGTTCAAAAACTGCTGGATTTACGATAAAATCGATTGGGAAACCTACACCATTATCCATCTGGATTTTATCAATGTCGATTTTAAGTCCATCGGATTGGAGCGGGCGATGCATCATGCCTTGGATTCTTTGGCCAAGCCGTTTCATGTTAAATTCTCAAAAGAAACGATTAAAGAGAAGTTTCTCGAACTAATCGAGACGCTATCCAAAGACAAACCCGTGGTTATCCTGATCGATGAATACGATAAACCCATTACCGAATATATTGAAGATATCCCGGAAGCCGAAAAAAACAGGGATATCTTAAAAAACTTCTACTCTGTTCTCAAATCCCAGGTTTCGAACATCAGATTCCTGCTTATTACCGGCGTGTCGAAATTCAGTCGAGTATCGATTTTTAGCGATCTGAACCATTTGGCTGATATTAGCATCGATCAGAACTATTCCATGATGCTGGGTTATACCGCCGAAGAAATCGAATATTATTTTTCCGATTATATCGAGGAATGGGTGAAACGAAACGGCCAGAACCGGAAGGTTTTGTTTGAGAAATTGAAGAATCATTACAACGGGTATTCATGGGACGGGATAAATTTTGTCTACAACCCATTCTCGATCCTCAGTTTTTTCCGCACCTATTCCTTTAGAAATTATTGGTTTGCCACAGGCTCTCCGACTTTTCTCGTAAGGAAATTAAAGAATACCGATATTTCGATTGACCAGTATGAATGCTTAAACGTAGACGATAGCTTCTTTGAAAAATTCGATATCTCAGACCTCGATATTTCCGTCCTCCTCTTTCAAACCGGTTACCTGACGATAAAGGCGGTCGAAGACGATGGATATATACTGTCTTATCCCAACCGGGAAGTCCGAGAATCGTTTCTTCGTTACCTGTTGGAAGGATACAGCGGCAAATCCGCCATTGACATAAAACCGATTACCAAAAAGATCCGGCAAGCCCTCAACGATAAGAAAATCGATGATTTTATTCAATATATGAAAATCCTTCTGTCGTCTATCCCTTACAATATTCAGATTGAAAACCGGGAAGCGTATTACCATTCCCTGTTTTATATTGCATTACGGTTATCCATGATGGAGGTTCAATGCGAAATTCAAAGCGCCATGGGAAGAAGCGATATTATCGTAATGGCGGATCGTTACATTTATGTGATCGAATTTAAATTCGGTAGCGCAGCTTCGGCTCTGGATCAAATCGAAGCGAAGAAATACTATGCGCCCTATCTGGATAATAACAAAAAAATAATATTGTTAGGTATTGGGTTGAATGCATCCGAACGAAATATCGGTGAATGGAAAATGCGGGTACTCGGTAAAGACAGACCGAAAATCAAAAGGAAACCAACCAAAGACGCTATTGAAGAAGTCAAAAGAGAAGAAAAAAGAGAAATGGCCAAACGGATGCTCGATAAACATTATTCGATCGAAGAAATTATTGCATTAACCGGTTTATCCGAAGAAGAAATCCGAAAGACCGGCGCGTAAACCAGGGGGCGCATCCCCGGATGCGCCCCGACAGGAAATTTTGTTAACGGTTAAGAGTTAACGGTTAACCGTTAACTCTTCCCTTTTCCCTGGGTGATCAAACACTTGATTTTCATCGAACCGAAATCAACGAGCGTCAATTCCTGATCCAACGTCACGTACGACGACGTTTCAATACTTCGCTCCGTAAACTTCAACCCACTGGCCGCCGGTTCAATCGGATCCTTAATCCGAATCCAGTGCTTCACAAATAACGTATTGTTTTTGGCTTCCAAAATCTGCCCCTCGATCAGCATGATCCGAACGGCTTCATTGGAAAGCGACGCGGAATACTTGCTCGACGCCACCACAAACGAGGTGGCGTTCACATTCTTTCCTTCCTGAATGGTAAACTTGACAATATAATTGGACGGCAACATGTCTTTCCCATTCCGCGGGGAATCGGCCGCCTCACCTTTTGCCGCCTGACCGAATGTCAACACGCCGGCAAAACCCATTAATAAAATAATCCATCCCATACATACGAGTCGTCTCATATTCATTCTTTCCTCCAAATCATCTTGCTTTCTTAATTATTTTATCTGTTACGAAAAAAAATGTCAAACCGGAAAACCGTTTTTTTCGGTTGACAATTTTTTTTCGATTATATAAAATTTCTTTTCAGGTAAACCACAGGCGAAACTTCTTCTTGTTGACGTTTGTTATCGTTTGGAGATCTGCTCTTGGAAGATATAAAACACGAAGATAAAAAGCACAAGATTCTGATCGTCGAAGACTCCGAGATTATTACTGTTATTCTCCGCCACATCCTAAAAAAAGAAGGCTGGCACGTCCTCTCTTCCTCCAATATCGATGAGGCCCTGATTTCCCTTTCAGCTCTCCACGCCGAAGAGATGCCCGATTTGATTATCATCGACTACCACATTCCGGATGGTCAGGCCAACGCGTTGTGTCGACGGTTAAAGATGAATGTCTATACCCGCTGCATCCCGGTTTTAATGCTGACCATGGAAAACGGCCTTGAACACAATGCCCTGGAAAGCGGCGCCGATGATTACCTCCCTCAATTTGCCAACGATGACGTCCTCATTCACCGCATCAAACTGTTACTCGGAAAATCCGAGAAACGCCACGGTTTATTCAATATCGCGAGCCCCCTGTTCCATAAAAGCCGCATCCTGGCCGTTGACTGCAATATCGATTATTTGAATTTCCTTGAAAATGCATTTCAAGAAGATGGACTCATCATCGATATTGCCACAAATAGTAAAGATGCGATCGCCAAAATTACCGGCGAGGAACAAGGCATTTACGATTGCATCCTCCTCGGTCAAATTACCTCGGAAATCGACAGTATCGAGCTTTGTAAACGAATCCTTGAAATCCGCCGCACCATGGAAAACCCCCCCTTGATCTTCATGCTGATGAAATACGAAACCCGCGACGAGATGTCGCGCTCCCTGGAAGCCGGTGCGGACGATTTTGTCGGAAAACCCAGCGACATCTTTATCATTAAAGCTCGACTGGTCGCTCTCCTCTGGCGCAAGTTTATTCAGGAAGAAAACCGCCGCATCTTTGAAGAATTAAAACGCAAAGAACTGGAAGTGGAACGCTCGCGCATGGAACAACTGGCCACCGAAGCCAAAGCCATTCTCGCGGAAAAACTCTTAATTACGGTCGAACGCCTGGAACAGGAAGTCGAAGAACGCAGGCACATGGAACGCCAGATTAAAAATTACTCCCTGGAACTGGAACGCAGCAATAAAGAACTGGAGGCCTTCGCTTACGTGGCGTCCCACGACCTTCAGGAACCGCTCCGGGCCATTTCCAGCTACCTCCAATTGGTGGAAAAACGCTACAAAGATAAAATCGACGATAAAGGGAAGGATTTTATTTCCCGCGCCGTGGGCGGCGCCCGACGCATGCAAGAGATGATCAGTGATTTACTCATCTATTCCCGGATTACCACCCATGCCAAATCCTTTGAGCGTTACTCCTTCGAATCCATCATGGACCGCACATTAACCAACCTCAGCGCCTCGATCGAACGCACCAAGGCCATTGTAACCCGGGATCCCATGCCCGAACTGGTCTGCGACGAATCTCAAATCCTCCGCCTGTTTCAAAACTTAATATCCAACGCAATTAAATTCTGCGAGAAAACCCCGCCCGTTATCCATATATCCGCTCAACCGCACCCGACGGATAACGACTGGCTTTTCTCGGTCAAAGATAACGGCATCGGGATCGAACCCGAACATAAAGACCATATTTTTAAGATCTTCAACCGATTGCACGGCAGGGGCAAATACCCCGGCACCGGCATCGGTCTGGCCATCTGCCAAAAAATCGTCGAACGCCACGGCGGTAAAATCTGGGTCGAATCCACTGTCGGCGAAGGCTCCAATTTCCTCTTCACCCTTCCCCGAATGACCGACGATACAAACGAAAAGCCCCGCGAATCCGTCAAAGAATCCCTAACGCTATATGAATGATCGATGAATCATAAAAAAAAAACCGATAATTTTCATATTCTACTGGTCGAAGACAACCCGGACGATGTGTTCCTCACCCGGATGGCGTTTGAAGAAACCCCGACCCTCAAACAACTCCACGTGGTCGAAAATGGATCCGAAGCCCTAAAGTTTCTGGACCGGGTCATCCCTTATGAAAACGTTCCGCGGCCGCACCTCATCCTCCTGGATCTGAACCTGACCGGGATGTCGGGTCATCAGGTGCTGGCGAAAATCAAGGAAGACGACCGATTGAAAGATATCCCGGTGATCATTCTGAGTACGTCCACGTACGAAGAGGATATCGTCAAATGCTATAAATGCCATGCGAATTGTTACATTACCAAACCCGTGGACCTGGACGACTTCATGAAAATGATTCGGTTTGTTGAAAATTTCTGGCTGGATATTGTGCGATTACCGATCCATGACTAAAACCCATGATTAAAACCCATGAACATACAAATGAAGGTAAAGGATGAATAAACCACCCAACGGAGAATATATGAAGGAAATCCTCGTGCTCCTGGTTGAAGATAACCCGGACGATGCCCTGCTCATCAACGAAATGCTCGGCGAGATGATTCTGACCACGGTCCGGGTCAATCGTTCGGAAACGCTTTCCGATGCCATCGGACTACTGAGAAACATGAATAATAAGCGCCCCCCGGACGTTGTCCTCCTGGATCTGAATCTGCCGGACAGCCAGGGGATGAATTCCGTGACCCAAATGAGCCGTCATGCGTCCCATGTGCCCATTGTCGTATTAACGGGAATGGGCGACGAAGAAATGGGGCGGCACGCCATTCAGTTGGGTGCTCAGGATTACATTTGCAAAAATCAAATTAACCCCAATGTACTCGAAAATTGCCTGAGATTTGCCATTGAGCGGCACCGGTTGTACGCCCAATTGGAGAATAAAAAGTCCCTGCTGCAAAAAAGCGAGGAGCGGTTGCGGCGCATTATCGAACACAACGCCGACGGTATCATTATTGCAAAAACCAATGGGGTCGTTAAATTCGCGAACCCGGCCGCGGAAAAACTCCTGACCGGAAACCGGGCCCGGGACTTTTTCGGGTCGGCCAACCGCTTAATCGAATTAATGCGTAAGTATGCCTGTATTTCACAGGATTTTCTCGAATTGAATCTTGCCGAAGCGGATGACGATCCGTTGATCGTCGAAATCCGGGTAAAGGAAATCGATTGGGAAGGGGAAGACGCTTACCTCGCGGCGCTTCGGGATATTACCGAGCGCAAGCAACTGGAACGGTCGCTGATCATCGAAAAAGAAAAGCTCGATATTACGCTGCGCTCAATCGCCGAAGGCGTTATTGCCACCGATAACAACGGGCGGGTCCTCTCGTATAACACGATGGCCGCCCAAATGGTGGGGTTGACGAGTCAGGCCACGGGAATGTTTCTCGATCACATCGTCCAGGTCGATGGCTTTACCAGCGAAAAAGGGGAATTCTCCGAAGATCTGTATTACGGATCCTTTGACCGGCCCGCGCCGGGCGACAATTCGGCCAATCCGGAGAATCGGTTGACCATCGAATACTCCCGAGCCCCCATTCTGGGGAAATACAAACAGGTCAAAGGCTACGTGTTTGTCCTTCGCGACGTTACCGCCCAAAAGAAACGGATTGAAGAAAAAGAAAAAAGCCTTAAACTCGAATCCATCGGGTTGACCGCCAAACGGTTGGCCCAGGACTTCGATCACCTGTTTAACGAAGTGCGGCAGCAAATCGCAGAGGCCAAAACCGGCCTTGCACCGGAGTCGGAAGTATTCCAAATGCTCGAAAAAGCCGAACAAAAAGCGCAAAGTGCCGACGCCCTGACGCAACGACTCCTGACCTTTTCTCGAAATGGCTCCGTATAGAGAAAGTAAAGAAAGGATGGACATCCATGAGACCCAAACTTAACTTATTGATTCTCGAAGATAATTCGGACGATATCCTCATTCTCAAGGAAATGCTGGCGGATATTCAGACCGAAAACCCCAATGAACCCGGGTTTGAACTGGCGATCTACTCGACCCTGAAAGAGGGCATTACCCACCTCTCGACCCAAAGGCCCGATCTGATCATCCTCGACCTGACCTTGCCCGATAGCTCGCGGTTAAATACCCTCCAAACCCTCCGGAAAATCGAGACCGCCCGGGATATTCCCATTATCGTGCTCACGGTTCTGGACGATAAAGAATCCAGTATTCAGGCCGTTAAAATGGGTGCCCAGGAATACCTGGTCAAAAGCCAGGTCACGGCTCCGTTTTTATTTAAAGCCATTCGGTATGCACTCGAACGCCACCAACTCAAACTCCAACTGGAAAAAGAAACCGAAGATTTAAAGAAAAGCGAAGAACAATTAATCAAGATCATTACCGGTGATCCCGACGGAATGATTATCGTGGACGAAGACAAACATATTCGGTTTATCAATCCGGCGGCCGAGAAACTGCTGGATCGCACGCGCAAAGAGGCCATGGGTGGGGAATTCCGTTTTCCCCTTCCCGAAAATGAGTCCACCCGAACCGAGATTGAACTTTACCATAAAGGGGGCGTGATTGTTACGGCAGAAATGCGTCACGTGATCCTCCACTGGCAATCCAAAAAAGCCTGGCTCATTTCTCTCCGGGATATCTCCCGGAAGAAGAGACTCATCCACGCGTTTTCGGAAAAAAAGGAAAAGGTCGATGTGACACTGCGTTCCATCGCCGATGGGGTCATTGCCGCCGATACGAAAGGGATGGTCACCGTTATCAACGGTGCCGCCTGCCGGATGATCGGATGGGAGCAGGACCGGGCCATTGGGAAACCGATCGCGGATGTCTTAACATTGAACGATCCGACCGGCCGTTCGCCCATCCCCCATGACGCGGGCGATTGGGTGTTAACCGACCGGGAAGGAAGGCGCATTCCGGTTGAGTTCTCGTGCGCCCCGATTCGCAAACAGGAAGAGGTCATGGGATCGGTATGGGTGATCCGGGATGTGTCGGAGAAAAGAGAGCTGGAAGCCGAATCCATTCGGCAACATAACCTCGACGCATTGGGAAGCATGATCGGTGATATCGTTCATGAATACAACAATATTCTGACCGCGGCCCTGGGATACATTTCCCTGGCCCAGCTTTCCGTGGATCCGAATGATTCACTTTTATTCAAGTTGATGGAAATTGAAAGCAGCGCTCAGAAAACCAAAGACATATCGGAACGGTTGTTTTCATTTTCCGGGAAGGGCGAACCGTTTAAAGAAACCGGCTCCGTTCTTCAAACGCTGGAAACCGCAGCAGCGGCAATCCTCAAATACAATCAATCGCGGGTCGATTGGCGTGTCCCGGCGGACCTGTGGCCCGCCCGCTACAACCCGGACCAGATGGCAATCGCCTTAAAGAATATATTAAAAAATGCGGTCGAAGCCATGTCCGCGAGCGAGACCGCGATTGCGATCACGACCGAAAACACGGAGATTCCATCGGATAAATACCCCGGAGTTAAACGGGGAAAATACATTCAAATTGAAATCACCGATCAGGGGACCGGAATGCCTCCGGACATTCAGGAAAAGAGTTTCTTACCTTTTTTTACCACCAAAGAAAACGCCGAAGGGCTGGGACTCACGACTGCTTATGCGATCATCCGCCGGCATGGGGGATGGGTGCGCCTCAAATCCACGGGCATTCCGGGCGATGGGTGCACGGTCTCCATGCTCATTCCCGCCATTCTCCCGGAAGAAGACCGCTTGCCGGTAAATGTCCCGCTCCGAGAACCCGATCCCCCGACCCGCGTTAAAGGAAAAGTGCTGATCATGGACGATGAAGAGTTTATCCGGGAAATCGCCAAAGAACTGTTTGAAACCCTGGGATACGCGGCCGCATCCGTCGAAAACGGCGAAGACGTCCTGGACGCTTACCGTCAAGCCATGGAATCGGGCAATCCGTTCACCTTCGTGGTATTGGATATGTTTATCCCCGGTCGAATGGGGGGAAAGGAATGCATCAAGGAATTGCTGGCCCTCGATCCCAACGCCAAAGCCGTGATTTCCAGCGGTTATTTAAACGACCCGGCCATGATCGATTATCCCCATTACGGGTTCTGCGGCGCGCTCCCCAAGCCGTATTTGATTAAAGATTTGAAGGGGTTGCTGGAAAAAATTGTCCCACCTTTTTGAAAAAAGGTGGGGCCAAAAACGTTTATAAAGAGGATGCTTGTTAGGGGAATGGGAATAATCGATAATTGATAATCGATAATTGGTAATCGGAAATGGATGAGAGCATGAAGGATGACATTTATTTTATGCGAAAAGCCCTGGAACTCGCCGAATACGCCTATCGCCAGCAGGAGGTTCCGGTGGGCGCCATACTGACCTTCAACGACGAAATCATCGGCACCGGGTACAATTCCGTGATTCGAACATCGGACCCTACCGCTCACGCCGAAATCATGGCCATCCGCCAGGCAGGTCAGACCCTTAAGAATTACCGCCTCCTGGATACCCATTTATACGTGACCCTCGAACCCTGTATCATGTGTTACTGCGCCATGGTTCACGCCCGGATCAAGAATCTGTCCTACGGCGCTTACGATCAAAAGACCGGTATCTTCTCAACCGGAAAATTTGATTCAATAAAAAATATTTTTAATCACACAATTTCAGTAAAATCTGGTATAATATTACCCGACGCTTCGAATTTACTGCAGGAATTCTTCCGAGAACGGAGGGGTGCCAGAGCGGTTGAATGGGACGGTCTCGAAAATCGTTGACCTGTTTGCGCGGGTCCGTGGGTTCGAATCCCACCCCCTCCGGTTTTTTCGAAACGTTTTGTGAAATATTTAACCTCAATTACCCGCCGCAATGATGAATTCATGAAATAAAAAGAAAATGAACAGACGTCGGACGCGACGTTTCTACATGGTTATCGTGCTTAAGGGTGAGATTCGAAATAATGGTTGATGTAATTGGCGTATAGTCTGTAAAAATCAAGAGACTGAATCGACAGAAATTCCTTTCGAAAATATTTTTCCGAGCTCCGGACGCGGGCCAATATGGATGCCGGCGAGTCATCGGACGAAAACCCCCGAAACCGGTCCTTGAGATGACTCAATTTTTCGATATTACGACCAATGTTTTCTTCGATTCGCGATTGATCGATCCGATCCCCGTCGACCGAATCCAGCACCGCCCGAGAGACCAGATTAATCGGAAGGATTTTGACCAGTTCCAGGCATTTCTCCCGGCACAGGGTCGCCAATTCTTTGCGCCCGATGTCCTGACACTCGGCCACCCGGATCGGCTGACCGCAACTCACATATGTTTCTCGAATGTTTTTTAACATCTTGAGCGAATCCCATAAACGCAAGGTCCGCGGTTTGCCTTTAAAATCTTCCAGCATCTCCAGATCTTCCCGAATTTTGGAATAATCGACATTAGTCGGAACAATATACGTGTTATACAAGGGGGTATCAGGGTAAAGGTGGGAAAGTTCGGCCTTATTCTTTTCATATTCCAGAACCGCCTCAAATGCCGTGGGAAAAAATTTACCGTACTCCCCCTGACTCAAAATACTCTTGCGCGTCCCCTCCGGAAAAAAGAGCACGTCTTTCCCGTGCATCATAAAATTGATTAACTGGGATTTTAACGATTTGGCAGACTCGAGCATCTCGCTCCGATTGGTTGGTCGTTTGATCAAAAACACCCCGGCTTTCTTGGCCAGGGACTGGAAAAATTTCCCCCGCACCAGGTTGTCCCCCATGCCCGCATACACAATCGGCAAGTCATTCAAATACAACGAGACGATAATACCCGTTGCTTCCCATAAACTCTTGTGCAGGGATGCATAAATAAAGACACTATTTTCTTCCTTTTTTAACCGGAGCAAGTCGTCGGGAATTTCCTCGTACGCTCGGGTAAAGAATTTGTACCCTAAAATGCTCACATATTTCGCAAACAAAAAAACCACATTTTTCCTACTATCAATCGGATACTTGAAGAACTTCTGAGTCGTCATCGTAAAAAATCTCCACACTGATAAAGTTTAATTATAACATAAGGCACCCGTTTTTCAAAAACCAAAATACCCGAAGGTTGAATTCAAATGGTAATTCTGATATGATCAAATGCGGAGGATATCATGAAAAAAATTGCTTCTCATCGTTTTCTTATAGGTTTTTTGATTGTCGTTATGTTTACCCTGTTCCTATCGGCCGGTGAAAAAACCGAAATTTTTTCTCCCAAAGACGTGCTGAATACCCGGACATGCAATGACGTCCAAATCAGCCCCAACGGACAGTGGATCGCGTATACCGTCAGTGTCAACCGCCTTCCCGGGGATAAACCCGGTGAAGCTTATCACGAACTGTATGTCATCGGAACCCATACCCGGCAAATCATCCCGTTTATTACCGGCAAAGTTTCCGTATCGTCGATTCAATGGAACGCCGATAGTTCGCAAATTGCTTTTTTGATGAAACGCGGCGAAAATGCCAAAAAGCAGATCTGGGCCATCCCTGTGGACGGGGGCGAAGCCATTCAAGTCTCCGATTCCCCCACGGATATCGAAAAATTTCAATGGCATCCCGCCGGAAACAAAATCGCCTATATCACGATTTCGCCGTCCGTTGATCCTCAAAAAGAGAAAAAATTAAAAGACAAAGGTTATGAGTTTATTTATTATGAAGAAAATATCAAACATAAAAACCTCTACATGATCGATTTTCCTTTCAAAAAAAATAACCCGCCCGAGCAACTGACCGACGGCATCACTGTCTGGAGTTTTGTTTTCAGTCCGGATGGAAAAACCGTCGCCTTTACGGGTACGTCCAAAAATCTGATCGATTATGACTACATGTTCAAAAAGATTTACCTCCTGGACCTCGCATCGAAAAAAAGGGAACAATTAACCGATAATCCGGGGAAGCTCGGCAATTTTGTTTTTAGCCCCGATAGTACCCGTATCGTGTATGCCGGTGCGCTTGATCAGGGGGACCACGATACCAGCCAGGTTTTTGTGATAAATACCCAAACCAGGGAACAAAAAAACCTGACGGTTCCCGATTTTCGCGGCCACATGACCTGGGTAAACTGGAAAGATAACCAGACCGTTTTATATATGGCCTTCGAGGGCGTATGGAGCACCCTCAGCCTCGTGCCTGCTTCCGGGGGCAAACGCACCGTTATCCTGGATGCGAAGAAAACCGGTCTGATATTTGAGAAAGACCGGTTGCATTTCACACCGGATTTTAAACGAGTGGCATTTATCGGAAGTTCGCCCTACATCCCATCGGATATTTTCCTCTGGGGACCGGGAAAAAGTCAGATTGATCGGTTAACCGATATAAATCCCTGGCTGGAATCCCGGAGTCTGGGGAAACAGGATGTGGTGACGTACAAAGCGCGCGATGGTGTGGAAATCGAAGGTCTCCTTATTTATCCTGTCAACTACAAGCCGGGGCAAAAATACCCGTTGATCGTGGATGTTCACGGTGGCCCCGAAGGGCTGTACACGCAAAAATGGGTCACCCGTTATTCCACGCCCGGGCAAACGCTGGCAGCCAAAGGATACGTGGTCTTTTTTCCCAATTACCGTGCCAGTTCCGGGTACGGCTACAAATTTGCCCGTGAAGGATTGAAAGACGCCGCCGGGAAAGAGTTCGACGACATTGCCGATGGGATCGATTTTCTCGTAAACAAGGGGATCGCCGACAAAGAACGCGTTGGTTTGGGGGGCGGGTCGTACGGCGGATACGCCGCAGCCTGGTTTGCCTCTTATTATACCCACTACGTGCGGGCGGTGTGTATGTTTGTCGGCATCAGCGATGTCACGGCCAAACGCGGCACCACCGATATTCCCTATGAAGAACAATACGTGCATTCCGGCGATAAGCTCGAAAACATGTGGGAATTCGAGCTCAAACGCAGCCCCGTCTATTGGGCGCATCAATGCCAAACCGCGGTGCTGATTGCCGGCGGCGCCGATGACCCCCGTGTCCATCCGTCTCAGAGCATGGAATTTTACCGCCTGTTAAAAATGAATGAAAAACCCGCGGTGCGCCTGGTCCAATATCCCGGCGAAGGACACGGCAACCGAAGCCAGCCCGGGCAGATCGACCTGTTGATTCGGACGCTGCAATGGTACGACTGGTACGTCATGGATAAGAAGGATCTGAAGGGTCCGATGCCCCCGCTGGATATTAGCGATTGTTACGGGATATAGTTGTATCGTTGTGCTGAGTTTTTTTTGAGAGTGTATTATAATTTGTGTAAAATTTTATGGTTGCGTATTGGTTGTAGAGACGTAGCGTGCTACGTCTCTACGATTCAAAATAAACCCAAAACCGTTGACCTGAACCTATGAAAATTTTTTAAACATCCGGTCCCAGCGGGTTTTGGTAAAGAAATGAACCACCGTTAAGGCCAGATCTTTGATTTTATGGGCAATTCCCGGTGTCAAATATTCTCCGGTGGAGGATTCGTAGGACCAGTAAATCCGCCATGGCTTTCCTAAAATGTTTCTCTCCGGGACAGGCCCCCAAAACCGGCAATCATAACTGTTATCCCTGTTATCCCCCATGCAAAAATAATAACCGTCCGGTACGTTAAACACGCGGTTTCCGCTTTCATCCATGATGACATTATTCTTAAAGCGCTCACAAAATTCAACCGTACGCGGCGTATCGATTCCCCCATATTCATTCATGATATAAATCGGTAAATATGTCATTGTTCCCAATGGGTCAATCATCCGCGGCTGGTCTAACGGATAATTGTCGCCATCGGTGGGCATCTCTCCCTTAAAGACCGCATACGGTTCGTCCAGGGGTTTTCCGTTAATGAAGACCTTCTTGTCTTTGATCCGGATCGTCTCTCCGGGACAGGCAATGACCCGCTTCACATAATCTTTATCCATTTCGGGAGGTGCCTTGAACGTGATAATCATCCCGCGCTTGATGTCCAACCGCGGCAAAAAATTTTTGTCCCATGTCCCCAAATACGGCGCATACGCGGATTTATCCACCAGGAGGTGATCGCCGACCAGCATCGTATCTTCCATCGAACCCGTCGGGATCGTCTGACTCTGAAGAAGAAAGGCATTGATAAAGAAAACAAGGACCAATACCTCGATAATCATTTGCGTGTATTCACGGAAAGCACTGACCTTTTCCCCACTCTTTCCACCTTCTATTTCTTTTTGCTCAATTTTTTCTTTTTTATTTTTTTCAACTCGTTTTGCCGCCATCATACCGTACCTCCAACACCTTGATTAATTTAAATTAATTTTAAAAAATATCCTAAATTGCCTTTCGAAGCATCTTAATGCGAAACGGAAAATTCTGAAGCGATAGGCGAGCCGAATCCTCGCTTGTCATTTTCGATTCGCAATCCAAATTATAAATCAACTGAAGAATATGCTTCAAGCGTTTATCGGAAAAATTTCGAGCAGCCGCAATGAATTTATTCAGGAAAAACGACGGCTGTCCCAACTCCTTTCCAATGGTTGCAACCGGTACATTTTTTTTCAATAACAGTTTGGCCGTAAATAATTTATGATAATGGGTCACCAGTGTCCCGATAATCAGTGTCGCATTGACCCCATTCATAAATAAATAGCGAAGGATTTTCAAATATTTCCCCGCATCTTCCCGCTCAATGGCATCCGTAAGGTCCCATATGGAATGCGCCTCCACACCGGTGACAACCGTCTCGATATCTCCCGAATCGATTGTTTTATTTTGCACATCAGCGATCTCCAGCCGAGGCAACTGGGACAACACCGAAATAAAATCATCGTCCTTGATCTCCATCATTTTATCCAGAGCCTCGAGCGTGATGGCCAATCCCTCGCCTTTCAGGTATTGCTTGATATACCCCTTGACTTCGGATTCGGAAATTTTATCCATATCCACCGTAAAACACTGAGGGGAAACAAAGTCCGATAAAAGTTTGGCGATCTTCTGAGTCTTTATGGTTTTGAAATCATCCTTCATGACATTCAATGAAATGTAAACAATCAGAAGCGTATTGAGATTCGGATTTTTCAGGTATTCGGCCATCGCTTCCTTATCATGCTTGGAAAGCGCGATCTTCTTTTCATCGCGAATCGTCACCACAATGATCTTGCGCGATCGGACAAAGAAACTCGATGCTTTGGCTTCACTCAGGATCTCTTCCCAGGACGTATCCGCATATTCCGGGTCAAAATAATAACGCCGGTAATTAAAATCCGTCCGTTCCTGAAGAAAGGTGGTAAAGGATGTTTTGATAATATTCTCTCCCAGGAACTCGTTGTAACCATATAACACGATAACCGGAAAAGTCTCTTTTCCCGATTTCATCCGGTTTAAGAAATTAAAATACGAAACCTCAGGCATATACGATTAAAAATTCTCCAGTATGGTGGTGACCACACTCGAAGCAAATTCCTCCGAAATGTTGAGTAACGTTTCGGTTTCCCGGGTAAAGAAATCCGTATCTTCGATCTCATAGTTATCGGTAAAGGTAATTCCGTCTCCTTCGAATAGGACCGTATTGTTTTTCAAATCGATAAACCGGACCGATACTTGAATGGTAATCCGATACAGGTTGGCCGAAGCGTCATTGGCATACGATACCGGTTTGACGTCAAACCCCGTAATCGTGCCTTCCAATAAGGCATCGGCTTGATCATCCCGATCCACCAGGGTCAGGTTGCTTCGTTTAATAAATTCTTCTTTTACCGCATAGGTCAGGTACTGATCCGCTTGATAGCGAGCTGTTTTGTTCTCAAAACTCGGGATGACAACCGTTTTGATATGCTGGGGGATCTGACTGGTGAAACCGGCCATTCTATACCCGCAACCCGGCAAACCGGCCAATATGACAATTAGCAAAACAATGGGTAACCCAATTACCCGCGGAAATGACAACCGTTTCTTCATTTAGCCCTTAACCACAATACTTACCATTTTATTTTTAACATAAATCACTTTCAGGATTTGATGGCCTTCCGTATACATCTTGATTTTATCCACGTTTAATGCCTTTTCCTTGATGCTCTCTTCGGGTTCATCCGGAGCCGCTTCCACTTTATCGCGAATTTTCCCGTTGACCTGAATCATGATATTAATCGTTTGATCGATGACGTAGGCCTCATCGTACACGGGCCAGGATTCCTCGTCCAGGGACCCATTCCCCGATTGCTCCCACACTTCACTGCAAAAATGAGGGGTAAACGGGGATAACAGTTTAATCATGACCTGGAAGCTTTGGGCAATCAAATCAGGATGTTGATCGTGAAGCGTTTCGCGCGAAGCGGATAAATCATTGAAAAACTCCATCAAAGCCGCAATCGCGGTATTGAGGTGGAAGCGGTCCTCGATGTCTTCCGTCACTTTTTTAATGGTTTGATTCAATTTGACATACAGCTTCCGCGAATCCGAATCATCCAAAGAAAGGGGCAACGTGGGTTTTCGTGAAATCATGTCCCGGTTAGTGACAAAGAAATTCCAGATGCGTAACAGGAACCGGTAAGCGCCTTCAACCCCTTTATCGCTCCATTCCAGGCCTTTCTCCGGGGGGGCCGCAAACAGGATAAACAAGCGGGTCGTGTCTGCGCCGAATTGCTTGATCAGATCATCCGGGTCCACCACATTTCCTTTGGATTTGGACATGGCGCTTCCCCCGAGCGTCACCATCCCCTGGGTCAACAAATGAGGGAACGGTTCGCTTGTGTCGGTCCATCCGAAGTCTTTAAACACGTGTGTGAAAAACCGGGCATAGATCAGATGAAGGATGGCGTGTTCGACGCCACCGATGTATAGATTGGTCGGCATCCATAAGGCGGCTTCTTTTGGGTCGAACGGATGCGTATCCGAGGGGCCCGCGTACCGGAAAAAATACCAGGACGAATCAAAAAAAGTATCCATGGTATCGGTTTCCCGTTTTGCCGGCCCTCCGCATTTGGGACAGGTGGTCTTGTAAAATTCCTCGCATTTTTCGAGCGGAGAGCCGCCTTCGGGAGTGAAATCCACCACCCGGGGTAACAACACGGGCAAGCTCTCGAGCGCTTCCGGAACGATCCCGCAGGTATCGCAGTAAATCATCGGTATGGGGGTCCCCCAATACCTTTGTCTGGAAACGCCCCAATCGCGAAGCCGAAACATCGTCTTGAGTTCGCCCAGATGCCGGTTCTTTAAGCGTTCTCCCATTTTGCGGATCGCGTCTTCGGAGCGGAGCCCGGAGTATTCGCCCGAATGGATGAGGAAACCCTTTTCTTCAAATACTTCCGTGACGTCTTCCGGGTAGGATTGAGATTTATCTTCAACAATGACGCGCCGGATGGGAATATGGTGTTTTTGAGCAAATTCGAAGTCTCTGGAATCATGGGCCGGAACCGACATAATCGCCCCTGTCCCGTATTCGATCAGCACAAAGTTTGCCAACCAGATAGGAATTCGCTCTCCGCTAAACGGATTAACGGCGTATTTACCGGTAAAAATTCCTTTTTTCTCCGTTATTTCCCGGGACGCTTTGTTCTCGGCTTCGATGTGTTTGATAAACGCCTCAATTTTGTCCTTTTCGGGATTATCGGCGATCAGTTGACTCACCATCGGGTGTTTAACCGAGAGCGCGAAAAAGGTGGAGCCGAATATGGTATCCAGGCGGGTCGTAAATATTTCGATTTCGAGATCCGAGCTGTCAACCTTGAATCTAACCGAAGCGCCTTCGCTTTTCCCGATCCAGTTTCGCTGCATCGTAATCACTCGCGATGGCCACTGATGGAGCTCGTTATGGGCATTGAGCAGGGGATCGGCGTAATCGGTAATTTTCAGGAACCATTGGTTTAGCTTTCGGGGTTCCACGGCTGTGCCGCAGCGCCAGCATCCGTTTTCCACCACCTGTTCATTGGCCAGAACCGTTTTGCAGGACGGGCACCAGTTGACTTCGGATAGTTTTTTGTACACCAACCCCTTTTCAAACATCTTTATAAAGATGTACTGGTTCCACTTGTAATAATCGGGGAGGCAGGTGGCCACTTCTCGATCCCAATCATAGGCGAATCCCATGCGTTTCAATTGCTTTTTCATGACCGAAATATTGTTGAGTGTCCAGGTTTCCGGATGGGTGTGGTGTTTAATGGCCGCGTTTTCGGCCGGAAGTCCCAGGGCATCCCACCCCATGGGGTGGAGGACATTGAAGCCTTTCATTTTCTTCAACCGGACAATCACATCGCCGATAGAATAATTGCGAACGTGGCCCATGTGGATTTTTCCCGACGGATAGGGAAACATTTCGAGGCAGTAGAATTTTTTCTTGCTTGGGTCAAACGTCGCTTTAAAGAGTTTGCGTTCTTCCCATATTTTTTGCCACTTTTCTTCAATCGAATTGAAATCGAGTTCCATATTATAGCTCCATAAGTAAGTCAATCTATTATACCCCAATCCTGCTTAGCATTCAATTAAAATTTATGTTTTTGAACTATAGGGTTTTCAGATTTAGAAACTTTTTTTTATATTTGAACTCAGTTTCCTGATCGACGCAAACAAGGTTCTCTTTTATCAGATGGGCGTTGATAAATGTTTTATTTCGTAAATACAGGTAAGCGAACGTCCATTCTTCTCCGTTTATGGTTTCGGTGATTGGGACTGCGGCATCGAATCGCAAAAATAGTCTTGCTTTTTTTAATTTCCTTTCCAAAAACGCCATGGCTTCGTCTCGTTTTTCCGGATTTTCTTTGATTCCCGTGAGCCGGACCCGGATAGCATTGTTCGTTTTGTTTTTCAAGATGATCCGTTCCGGGGAGAGGATCTCTTTGAGGCCATAGTACAGGATAGATTCCGTTTGATGACGCTTATCGATTCGCGCGATTTTCGAGCCGAAATCAACGGTTCGGGGATCGATGACCGGATTCAGTTTCACCGGGTCTTTAAACCGGTAAGGGAGACATTGGATGGCGGCTTCAAAATCGATTTCGATCGATTCTTGCTTTTTTTCAATAATGGGTAATTTCTCCCGGATCAGGGGAATGAAGTCGGGGTTGATTTCATAGCCGACCGACTGTCGGTTTAATTCCATGGCCGCGCAAGCCGTGGTCCCGCTTCCGGCAAACGGATCCAGAACCGTTTCGCCGATAAACGAAAACATCCGAATCAGGCGTCGGGGGATTTCCAGGGGAAACGCAGCCAAATGTTTCTGCTGTTTGGCACCGGGGATATGCCAATGGCCGTCGAAAAACGCGTTCCATTCTTCCGTCGTGAGTTTGGATTGGATCTTAATTTCCCTGCTCACCTTCCGGGACGGCGCCCCGTTTTTCTTAAAGATTAAAATAAACTCGTAATCCAATTTTAAAATGCCGTTTCCGGGATAAGGAAAAGAGCCCATAATCACGCCGCCGCCGGACGTATGGGTCGTGGCAATTTTCTGCCAGATGATGGCGCCCATGTAGTCAAACCCGATGGTTTCGCAAAATTTGATAATTTCGGCCTGGATGGGGATCACTTTGTAGCGTCCGTAAAAAAACGCCCGGGCGTATTGATCGCCCACATTGATGCAAAGTCGCCGCCCATGGTCAAGCACGCGGTAGGCTTCCTGCCAGACGAGGCTCAAGTGGTTGATGTAGTCTTCATAACTGTGGTTAAAGCCGATGTCGTTGCGCGAACCGTAATCCTTCAACTGCCAGTAGGGCGGAGAGGTCACAATCAGATCGATCGCATTATCGCTTAATTCCGCCATCCGTCGGGAATCGCCGTTAATGATCGTGTGTGTGGTCTCTCCCATGTTGGTTATTTGGAAACAAGGGTGATATGAGTAATTTCATTGTGGGATAAAAACCGCATCGGGGTTCGCCAGACATAAGTCCCCGGCGACGTATAAATATACGCCTTATTTTTCCGGTACAATCCGACCGGGTATTTATAGGCCAGCCACACGATGAGGTCCATCGGGGGAATTTGCCCGGCATGCGTATGGCCGGATAATTGCAAATCCACCCCATGGGCGACCGCCCGGTCAAACTTTAGAGGGCGGTGATAGAGTAACACAATCGGCTTTTTCGGATCGCAGGTGCTAATTGCCTGTTCCAGATGAGGGCCGCGTCCCCGAAACCGCTTTCCTTCATCATCGTCCAGTCCCACGACCTGAATGGTATCACGGATGGTGATGGCTTCATTGGTCAATACCTTGATACCGGATTGGGCGGCCAGTTCATAAAAGGTGTCCGGACCGCCGTAGTATTCGTGGTTTCCGGTGATGGCCACTTTCCCGTAGGTGGCGTTTAACCGGGTCAGTTGGCGCTTAAACTCCGGATTTTTTAAAAGGTTCCCATCCAAAAGATCGCCGGTAATCACAATTAAGTCCGGATGCAGAGCATTGGTCCGATTCACCGTTTCAGTGAGTCGCGCCGGATTGCTAAAGGTTTCCACGTGTAAATCGGAGAGTTGAACGATCGTAACCCCCGACATTTGGGGGGGCAGGCTTTCGATGGGAATCGTGAGGTGTCTCACGAGCGGCAGGCGGTTACCGTTGATCAGTGACACAATCGAAATGACCCCGATTGCAATGAGCGCGATAAAGGCCAAGGCCTGGTTATAGCCGGGGGAAATCAGGATGAAACGGGCGAGAATCCACTGGATGAAGAAAATAAAAAGAGAAATCGAAATGATTCCCAGCCATACGCCGGAATAATAGCTCAGGATGCGTAATTTATAGAACGAATTAAAGGCGGTGATAAAGAAAAAACTCAACCCGGAAAACCAGAAGAACCATTTGAGTATCCGTTGATGGGTCGGATCATGGATGAGTTGACGGGTAAGGCATTTGAAAACAAAATAATGCATACCGAAATAAATGGAAGCAACAATCGTCACAAATAAAATCAAAGCAGGAAGGCGATTCATAGGCGTTTTCCCTAATACAACAGGTATTCCTCGATGGTTTCTTTGTAGGCCCAGATCTCCGGCTTCAACCGTTCGTGCAATTCGTCAAAAGCCAGGTCTTTCTCGATCGCCAGGCGAATGACATTCGAGCCACAGATCATGTCGATCGGCAGACGCCGGTATTCGAATTCATACGGCGGTTGCTTCCATGCAAACCGGTCCGGGTGAATTCGGGCAATGGTCCGAATGATTTCGTAATACAACCGGAAGCTGTTAAACTCCCGCGGACGTTGGGGAACGACCAGAATCCCCCGGCAGACCTCGCCCGCAAACTTCGAAAATTCGGGTTTAAAATAAATGGGAATCAATGCCGCGTCATTCAGATGCTGCAATTCACTGATCAGGCGGTCATTATCGATAAACGGCGCACCGATCATTTCAAACGGGCGGGTCGTTCCCCGTCCTTCGGAAATATTGGTGCCTTCGAGCATCACCGCACCGGGATAGACCACGGCAGTTTCCAGGGTCGGCATATTGGGCGATGGGTAAGTCCACACCTGCTCGAACATGGTTTCGCGTTTCCAATGTCTGAGCATGACGACCTCCAGTTGAAGGTCAAGGTGATGGTAAATCTTCCCATAATTCAAATACTCGCCGGCTGTCAGCGAATGCCTCATGGGAACCGGAATCTGACCCACAATACTGGCGTATTCATTGCTCAGCACATTCCCTTCGCAATCGGTGCCGTTTAACGGGTTGGGCCGATCCAGGACAATCACGGCGATGTTTCTTCCCGAGAGCGCTTTCATGATCATCAGCACATGGTTTAAAAACGTGTAGACCCGGGTTCCCACATCAAAGACATCGATCAAGAGCGCATCGACGCCTTCCAACCAGGACGGGTCGGGCAGGAGGTTTGCCCCATATAAACTTTTTATCTCAATTTCCAGCGGTTCCCAAAAGAAGGAATCCGAAAGGATCATGTTGTCCTGTTTATCGACGAAAAAACCGTGTTGAAGGGACCAGATGGCTTTGAGAGATTTTCCCGCGGCCTCTTTAACGATCCGGTACACCGGTATGCCGGAAGCGTCCACATTGGCGCTTCCGGTAATCAAAACGACATTTCGTTTATGTAGAATCCTCCTGCTGTTTTCCTTAAACCAGTCAATTCCTGTTTTCATCTTCAATCTGAATTTCATTTTCATTTCTTATTACTCATTTTTGATGGCGTCAATGACGTTCACGGACGCGGCTTTTCGCGACGGAATCAGCGTGGCGGTAAAACTGATCAACAGGGTCGCCACGATGACGGCCAAAAAATCGAAGAGGTTAATCCGGAAGGGAACGTAGCTCATCTGGTAAATGTCCGAAGGGATTTTGATCAGTTCGAACCGGTTGGCCAAAACGCAGAACAGCAACCCGATGCAGACGCCGGCGGCTGTTCCGACAACGCCGATAACACTGCCCTGAAGAAAAAAAATCTCTTTGATCATCCGGGGCGTGGCACCGTACGAGATCAAAATGGCAATGTCTTTTATCTTCTGAATCACCAAAAGGATTAAACCGGCGATGATATTCAAGGAAGCCACCACAATAATCAACGTCAGGGTGAAGAACAGCACCGTTTTCTCCAATTTCAAAGCGGAATAGAGCGAGGCATTCAAATCTTTCCAGGTGATCACGGTTAAGCCTGCGGGCAGGAGGTCGCGCATTTTGGCGGCAACGGCTTCGGCCTTAAACATATCATCGATATAAATCTGGATGTAACTGATTTTATTGCCCATATCCAGGAGTTTTTGGGCGGTTTCCAGGTTGGTAATGACTGTCCCGTTATCGAATTCGTACAGCCCGGATTTAAAACTCCCGGAGACTTCCATTTTTCGAATGCGGGGAACAATGCCCGTGGGCGTCAGGGTGGTAACCGGGGTAATCACCGTGCAGCGTTCCCCGGGAAACAGGCCGAGTCGGGAAGCGATTTCGCTTCCGGCCAGGAGCTGGAATTTACCCGATGGAAGCGATCCGTGTTCGATTTTTTGAGCCCATACTTCGTTTCCGGAGGTATTCAGATCCACGCCTCTTAATATGGCCCCGGCCGCGGTCCGGCTGGAACCCTTGACCAAGACGGTTCCGAATACCACGGGGCTGGCGGATTTTACTTCCTGGAATTGGGCCCGGATTTTTTTGATCACTGCCGGGTAATCGTCCAGGCCTTCCCCGATGGCGCTGTTGACCATAATGTGGGCGGTGGAACTTAAAATCTTATCGCGAATATCGCCCTGAAACCCGTTGAGAAGCGCAAGTGCAATAATCAATGCGGAAACGCCGATGGCGATCCCGATAATCGATACCAAGGATATGATTGAAATAAATGAACTTTTTCTGCCCTTTAACAGATACCGTTTGGCAATGAAAAATTCAAATTTCACGAGTTATTTCGTCTCCTCCGGGGACACCGACGCGGCTTTCGGTCTGAGCAAAGGAAATAAAATGACCTCTTTGATGGAATTAATCCCCGAATACAGCATCACCAGACGATCGATCCCAATGCCTTCGCCGGCGGCCGGGGCCATTCCGTATTCCAGGGCAGTCAAAAAATCTTCGTCGATCATCATCTGGGCTTCCTCGTCTCCTTTTTCCCGGTCTTTCACCTGGTTTTCGAACCGACTCCGCTGGTCCACGGGGTCATTGAGTTCGGAAAATCCATTGGCGATTTCCATCCCGGCCACGAACAATTCGAAGCGCTCCGTTTCCCGTTCATCCAGGCGGGAACGTTTGGATAAGGGGGAGATTTCCTTCGGGAAGTAGGTGACAAACGTCGGCTCCTGGAGTGTCGGTTCCACGTAACGATCAAACATCAATTCCAGCATTTTTCCATATGTCGGGGGGATATCTTCGTGGGGAATATTCTCCTGAATAAAGAGTTTCAAATTGGCTTCGTCCCATAAATCAGCGAGCGAAATCCCGGAGTTTTCGCTGATCGCGTCCATGTATTTGATCCGTTTGAACGGAGGTTTCATGCATATCCGTTTTCCTTCATATTCGGTATAATCATCGTTCAGGAAATTGGCATTCAACAGTCCGAGCAGGTGTTCAGTAAGCTGAATATAATGATTAAAATCCTTGTACAGCTCGTAGAATTCGAGCATGGTAAATTCCGGATTGTGTTTTTGGGAAAGACCTTCATTTCTGAAATTTCGGTTGACCTCGAATACTTTCTCCATGCCGCCTACGAGCAAGCGTTTGAGGTAGAGTTCAGGGGCAATTCTCAGGTAGAGATCGATCCCCAGGGCATTGTGTCGGGTGATAAAGGGTTTGGCGGCCGCGCCTCCCGGAATCGGATGCATCATGGGGGTTTCCACCTCAAGGTATCCCCGTTCGTAAAAGAACATTCGGATCATTTGAAGCATGCGCGAGCGAAGGTTGAAGATGTTCCGGGTTTCGTCGTTGACGATGAGATCCACGTATCGCTGGCGGAAACGCAATTCCTTGTCCTGGAGTCCATGCCATTTCTCCGGTAGGGGGTGGAGGGACTTGGTTAAAAAGGTGAGCCGGGAGACCAGAACCGTCAACTCGTTACTTTGCGTGCGGAATAATTTTCCTTCCACACCGATAATATCGCCGATATCCAGCAATTTGTAAACCTCGAATTCGGTTTCGCTTACCAGGTCTTTGCGGACATAGATTTGAAGTTTGGCTTCACCGTCGAACAGGTGGAGGAATCCGCTTTTTCCCATTTTTCGGATGGCAATGACGCGGCCGGCAATTTGGACAACGATGTTTTGGCTCTCCAGATCATCATGGGTCCGATGCTGATTCTCTTCGATCACCTCGAGAAAATCATGGGTTTTGGAAAACTCGTAAGGATAGGCGGTAATTCCCAGGTCTTCGAGTTTTTTGAGTTTTTCAAGACGAATGGTGGATTGATCATCTAACATGGCATTTATCTCCTTCTAATTTCGAATCGCGTCTTCATTTTATTTGATTTTTATTCGATGACCTTGTCCAAGATGGCATTAATTATTTTATAGGATTCTTCGCTGCCGTACTTTTTGGCCATGCGGACAACGTCGTCGATGATGATTGCTTTTTGGTCATTAAAAAAGGATTCACCAACGCCCAACCGAAGCAGGGAGCGGTCGACCGAGAGCAAGCGTTCCAGTTTCCAACCGATCAGGTTCGCGGAAAGGCGTTGATCGATTAATTGCTTTTCATCCAGTATTTTTTGAATAATTTTGGTGATAAAGTTGCGTTCCTGTGAATTGAGCCCCTTAAAGAAATCCGTGTTAAGTTGAAGCAATTGATGGGCGTCCATATCATCGATGCAAAGCAGGTCCACTTCATATAGAATTTTCAGGGTAATTTCTCTGCAATATTTTATGCGGAACATCTGTTTCTTATATATTGGAAGCGTTGAAGAGGTTGAGGAGTTCAATGGCCGCGCGTGCGGCTTCGAAGCCTTTGTTTCCCATTTTATTTCCCGCGCGTTCGATGGCTTGATCGGTCGTATCTGCCGTAATAATCCCATAGGTAATCGGAAGGGCGAATTCAAGGTTAAGGAGGGCGATGCCTTTGGTTACCTCGCTGGCCACATAATCGAAGTGAGGGGTTTCGCCGCGGATTACGGCGCCGAGGCAAATAATGGCATGGTAGTTATTCGATTTGGCGGCCCGTTTCGTCACCAGGGGAATTTCGAATGCGCCGGGCACCCGGAACACGTCGATATCTTCGGTTTGACCGCCACTTCGGACGATCGCGTCAATGGCGCCATGCAGCAGGCGTTCGGTGATAAAATCATTAAACCGGGATACAATAATACCGAATTTAAAATCTTTAGCAATAAGTTGTCCTGAATATTCTTTCATATATTTTTCTCCATGACTAAAAATACCCTAAAATGCCGTTCCTGTCAAGAGATAACGAAAAATGTTGGCTTGAACGTCTTCGGCTCTTTTTGGAATGCCCCCGGCGCGATACAGGTATCTCCGAAATAAAGGAATGTAGCGCACAGAAATCATCGCACTCATCATCGAATGCTATCGAGTATCAACCCAGAAATAACCGATAGACCCTTCTGATATAATCAGATACCGCCAAAGGGTTGTACGATTTTTCTTACCTAAAATCCACCCGAAAATACAACCAAGGTTGTATTGACGCGGTGAAAAAAAGCTTTATAATATTGGCGTAATAACAAAAAATCAAATGGAGGATTTACGATGACTTTAAAAAAGAGTTTATTAGGGCTGTTGTTTGCAGCCGTGTTGGTTTCGTTTATGGTTATGCCTTCTCTGCAAGGTTTAAGAGACATGTCCG
>JBLMYT010000088.1:0-13781 GCA_050258455.1 Candidatus Omnitrophota bacterium
AATACTATTTTGCCTATCCCTTGACTTTTCTTTTTTGACCGCGTATAGTGTAGCTTATCCGTTTTATGGAGACCGATGCCCATGGTTAAAAAGATTTTTATCAGTTACAGTCATAAGGATACAAGCCTTAAAGATCAATTGATGAAACAACTGGATGTTCTAAAGCTGGGCGGTTTATGTGACCCCTGGGAAGATCGCCAAATTCCAACCGGTGAAAATTGGCTTGAAGATATCAAAAAAGCCATCAATGAAGCGAGCGTGGCGGTTTTAATTGTAAGCAAAGGTTTTTTAAGTTCTGAATTCATAATGAAAACAGAAGTCCCGCTTATCCTGGAACAAAGACAAAAGGGCCTCTTAACCGTTTTACCGCTTTTTGTAAATAAGTGCAAATGGAAAAATGTGGATTGGCTGAAAGAAATTCAGGGTTTTCCCGATAATGGGAAAACATTAAACTATTTTAATAAATCAAAACGTTTGACTGAGTTTGCCGGAAGGGTGGCGAGCCAGATCAAAGCACCGGAGTTTACAGCCACGCTATTCACGCCGTTACCTCCGCGAACAATTGAGCTCATCGGTCGTGAGAAAGACCTGGCCGGATTGGAAAAGACGTTAAAAACTTCCAAACGGGTCGTATTGGTCAATGGTTTGGGGGGCATTGGTAAAACCGAAGTATGCAAGGCGTTTTTCCTGGAACATTATGAACACTACCGGTATGCCGCATGGGTGGATTGGATTTCCTCGGTCCGGGAATCCATGGTGAATGCACTGGGAAAGGATAATGCCTCCTTCATCGCGGTTAACGAAATTGATACGCCCGATATTCGGTTTGAGAAAATAAAGCAAAGACTGTGTCAGATTCGGGAACCGTTTTTATTGGTGTTTGATAACATCGAAAACCCGGAGGATCCGGACCTGAGTATCTTCAATTCGCTTCCGTCAGGAATTAACGTATTGGTCAATTCGCGTTCAAAAATCGACGGGTATGAATGTCGGAATTTGGATTTTTTAAGCCCGGCGGATTGTAAAACCTTGTTTTATGAGTTTTACAAGGGGAAGCAGGATGATGAACGGGTGGAGAAAATATTAGCGTTATGCGGTTATCATACCTTAACCGTGGAATTATTGGCCAAAACCGCATTTCATGCGGCCATGACCATCGGGGATTTGGTTCAGACATTGGATGCAACGGGATTTAATTTAAACCGCGGCGAAACGGTTTCCACGTTTTGGCACGATGAAAAAGAGAAGAAGACGTTTTTCGATCACCTCCAAAAGGTATTCGATATATCCGGCGTCACAGAGAAGGAATTATCCTTATTGGTCAATCTGTCCGTATTGCCGACGGTTTATATCCCCATTCCCTGGATCGCGGAATGGTTGAAGTTAACGGATAATAATGATATCACCTCGTTAATTGATAAAGGGTGGTTAACGAGGGATAACGAATCGCGGATTTATATGCACCCGGTGATTCAGGAAGTGGTCAAGTATAAAACCAAACCCGATGCCCAAAAATGCGGGGCATTAATCGATTCACTGGGATGGAAACTTAAGAACAAACCCGGTGACAATCCGATTCATAAAAAAGAGTATTTAATTTATGGCGAATCCGTGGTTCGGGCAATGGGGGTGGAGGAAAAGGCTACCGAACTGGCAGCCCTGGCGAATAATTTATCAACGATTTACCATGATACGGGCCAATTGGACCGGGCATTGGAATTTCAATTAAAGGCGATTGAAATCCGAGAATCGGTATTGGATTCCCAGCATCCCGATTTAGCCACGTCGACCAATAATGTGTCGATGATTTACCAGGATATGGGGCAATTGGACCGGGCATTGGAATTTCAATTGAAGGCGATGGAAATCTATGAATCGGTATTGGATCTTCAGCATCCCTTGTTAGCCACGTCTTACAATAATGTATCGACCATTTACCATGGTATGGGCCAATTGGACCGGGCATTGGAATTTCAATTGAAGGCCTTGAAAATAGTGGAAGAAGTATTGGATCACAATCATCCCTATTTAGCTTCGTCATACAATAATGTGTCGATGATATACCAGGATATGGGCCAATTGGACCAGGCATTGGAATTTCAATTGAAGGCCATTGAAATCCGGGAAGCGGTATTGGATTCCCAGCATCCCTCTTTAGCCACGTCCTACAATAATGTGTCGGGGATTTACCGGGCTTTGGGCGAATTGGACCGGGCATTGGAATTTCAATTGAAGGCCATTGAAATCCAGGAAGCGGTATTGGATTCCCTGCATCCCGACCGGGCCACGTCATACCACAACTTATCTACCATTTATAGAGATATGGGCCAATGGAACGACGCCCTGCGCTTTGCCGAAAAAGCTGTAACTATTCTTCAACCCCTTTTTCCCGGCGGCCATCCGAATTTAGATAAAATGAAAAGGAACCTGGAAGGTATTAAACGTGCGAAAGCTGAAGCGGAGAAATCAGCGGTGAATTTATGATTCCTTGTGGGAATTAACCGCCGTGTGAGATTATCGCAACCCCAAATTTTGATACTTGACAACCTGTTTACTTTTCAGGATAATATAAAATTACAATTCCACCAGGAATTGCGAATTTATAAGGAGATAAGATGGCAGGTTTACCCGAAGAAATAAGATCTGGAAAAATAGTAGATATAAAACTTGGCTATAGCTGCAATAATGACTGCATTCATTGCGTTATTGCTGAAAACAGGGATGATTTGATCCAGAACCAGAAACCGATAAATAGGGATTTTGAAGAATGTAAGAAAGAAATCCTTGACGCCATCCAATCGGGCGCTGAAAAAATTGTTTTAACCGGAGGCGAACCCACCCTGAGAAACGATCTCTTTGATCTTCTGTCTCTTATAAATGATCACCCTTGTTCAGTGAATATTCAAACCAACGGAAGGGCATTTCGCGATATGACGTTCGCTCGAAGAACCATCGAATATCAGAGGGTTTCATTCAGTGTTGCGCTTCATGGTCCAAAGAGTATTCACGATAAAATAACTCGGCGCGAAGGAAGTTTTAACGATACCGTAAACGCTATCAAAAATCTTATCGGCCTTAACAAACCTGTGAGTGTAAAATTTGTTATTTCAAAGTTGAATTATACATCCATCGAAGAGACGGTCGATATTCTCGACGATTTAAAAGTAAAACATATGAGTTTAACATTTCCCCACGGTATCGGAAATGCGGGAAAATACTTCGCGGATGTCGTCCCGCAATATACAGAAATTATCCCATATCTGCGAAAAGCGTTCGATTATTGCAACAAAAAAATGATCTGGTTTGATACCGAAGCCATTCCGTATTGTTTCCTGGAAGGATATGAAGAACGCGCAAGCGAGGCTTTCCTAAGGGCAGCATCCATCGAGACCCGCCCCGTCGGAGGTAAGACCCTGAATTGGTCAAAAAAGAGACCGGAGATTAAACAAAAAGGGGAACAATGTTGTCATTGTTTGTTCGATCACATATGCGAAGGCTTCTGGGAAGAATATGGTGCGCATTATGGATTTAGCGAATTAAAACCGGTTCATGATAATTCCCAATATATGATGAAGGTTTTAACCAAATACAAAAAGATCAAGGATTTCAGATCCGGAAAATCAAAATCGCTGTATACCGATTCAGACAAATAAAATGATGGTCATAATGGAGATACGATGAAATGCTGGACATGCGATCACGAAGCAATAGGCGTTTGCCGGTTTTGCGGCAGAGGGGTTTGTGAGAATCATCATAAAACGACAACATACATTATTACCGCCTACGAGGACTCCGATCGAAATTTAAATTGCCTCGCTGTTGACGGTGTCCTTTTTTGCGGCAAATGTAAACCCTATCCCAAACCGATAAAAATAACCGAAGCCGATATTACCCGTGCTGCTTCTCAAAAGTAGAATTCACCTTTCGATGCATGGTTTTTTTCTAACGCAGAATAAAGCATCCGCCTGAGTTTGAACCCCATGTAAAGACGTTTTAGGCTTCGGGGATCACTGATGATTTTATCGAAAACATAATCGAATATGAATTTATACACTTTACAGTGATTATCTCTGGGCAAAAACGTCAATAATTTCTTGTTCTCGGCCCGACTCAAAACAGGGCACACACCACAGAATGGTTTATAAACGCAGGCATCGCAAAGAAAACTTTCCGCAATCGATGAGCCAACCAATTCTTTGGTTTTTGCGGAATGCATGATATCCTGGTAATGATCCTTCTTTACATTTCCCAATATATAATAAGGATCAGACCTGCCTTCATCGCAACAGTAAATATCGCCGTTGAAATTGTACGCCAATTGCCCGGTAACCATCCCACAAGGGCTTCGTACATCCAGAAAGTTGGGGTCTTGCTTGCCGTACAATTTTCTCAATACCAAATCAACATTGGATTCATAGACGAATATCCCCTTTTTGTTCAGATCAAACATGTAATCCACTGCGTTTCTCCAAAAGTCCTTGAATTCCTCAATCGTATATCCGATCTTTTCCCATTCATTTTTGGCAAACCCAAGATAATCGATATATTTTAGTCGGATGGAATCCTGACCGAAACGAAGATATTCATGAATGATTTCCTTCCAAAAGGGGAGGGAATACCGGGTTACTACCATTATCATCCCCACATCGATGTTTTCATTCTTCAATCGGGTGATCATTCTACTTACCGAATCATAGGTTCCCCCGCCATCGATAAATGTTCGATTCCTGTCATGGACGTCCTTAGGGCCGTCCAGAGAGGTACAGATTTTTATTTTATTTTTGGCGATGAATCCGATCATATGATCATTCATCAAGGTCAGATTGGTCACAATCTCGAAACGCAGCTTCTTTTTCTTCTTGCGATTTAACTCCCGGGATTTTTTTACAATATACTCTACGATATCAAACGCAGCCAGGGATTCGCCTCCCTGAAACTCAATCGTTGAATCAGAAGATGGCGATTGAAAGATAAAATCCAAAACCCGATCCGCTGTTTGCTGATCCATTGTCTGCTCTCTTAACGAAGGATGAACGGCGTTTGAATGGCAATAAATGCACCGCTGATTGCAACGGGTGGTGGGTATGACCAAATGCAGATGGGTTCCCATATAAAAATTATCATACTTCGTTTTATAATCGGTGATAACCGGAAGAATATTATCTTCGGTTAAGATAATTCCTTTTGAGAGAAGAAGGTTATAGGTCTCTTTATCCAACTCGGATTTCAACATCTTTAAATAATCGATCTCCGTGATAATCGCCCAACCGCCATGATCGGTGGTCAATAGTATGTTATCCCTAAACCGTTTTATTCTGGTAAAATTCAACTGATCATTCATTGGTTACCTTATTTCTCAATCGAAAGCGCTTTTTTCAATATCGATTCCCTGATTTCTTTATTCCTATCGGATTGAATAAGATAAACCGTATGCGCAATAAGCGACTCATTAAATTTCCAGAACACGGCTTCGATATCGCGTGTTTGATCTTTTAAAAATATTTCGATGACTAGTTTGTCGGGGGAGTCGCCGTTGATGATGATATTGGCTTCTTCTGTCAAATAATGGGCCGCAAATTGAACGGCTTCTACAGGATAAAACGCCTGGTTTAATTTAATGATACCGTAACCTTTTTTGGGATCGATTAACATATTGCCGCATTCGTCCAGTTTTCTTAATTTTAAATCTTCATGGTTGTTTTTGACTTCGCTCATTGGTCTCTACTCCTGAACCGGTTTGTATTCTTTAACCTTTTGATATTTCAAATATATATATTTTATTGATGATTCGATCTTTTTGAATATTATTCTGGCAATAAACGAAAACCGGATGAATAGGAAAGCCAGGGTAGCGATAATCAACATTTGCGAATAGATGCTTTTGTATTGATGGGCCCATATTTCGGATAACAGGAAACGGATTTGCGTTTGCCATAAATACAGGACGAAAAAAATCATCCAATAGGTATAGACCAGTGAAAGGGATCCGTAAAACAGGAAGATATATTCTTCTCGTTTTAATTTCTCTCGTTTTAACAATTTCCTGATTCCCTCTTTGAGCACAAAATCGAACGATTTTTTTCTTAATCCCGGTATTCCCAGCGCGTCGATTAATATATAATACCCGTCAAATTCAAGAAGAGGATTCAAATTATACAGGCATCTCAAATACGCAACTAATCCGACAATGGGAAATAATTGAACGATTCCGTAATCTCCCACGCACGCGTGGGTTAAAAAACATATGGAGCCGAAGAGTAAATCGGTAAATGGGCCTGCCAATGAAACAATGATTCGTTGGCGTTTGGCTTTCATCCAGATATCAGTCGTGTCAACAAAAAGGATTGGTAACCCCACATAAAGCATGAGGCCGGCTTTATTTACTTTCCTTCCATATTTTTTACAGGCGAATGCATGGCCCAATTCATGGAAAAGAACCGGTAAAATTGAAAAAAGAAATCCCACCCATAACGCAAAATCTTTCCTGGTAAAATTTCTCAAGGATAATCTGTTTTGGAAATATCCCATTGCAAAGAAGGTCCACAGACCGGATACAATAAATATACAGTAGATGTAAATGGCTTCTCTTCTTAAGAAGACCCACCCCAAGGTATCATAAGCCCTTTTTAACATTCCATCAATATTCTTGACGGAAAATTTGCAATCCAAAAATAGGGAATAGATCTTTCGCCACTTTTCTTTAAATCCTCTCCTTTGAATGCAATTCACGGTTTTATAAATATCCCACCACTGCTCGGCCAACATATTCTTTTCTTCCAAACTTCGGATCAACTTTAACGGCATATTGGATATTTTTTTATACCTGGCAAAAAAAGCAACACAAATATCTTTGACGGTGTTATCCGCCCCAATTAACTCCCATACGAAAAACTCTTCGCTGCTTAATGAAACATAACTATCATTGGTAACGTCTTTAATGATATACCGGTCGCCATTTTTTGGGTCCCATTGTTTACAAACCTCGTAACATTCACTGCTTTTTCGGTTAGGCTTATGGTATTGAACATCTAACCTTTCATTGAAGAAATCCCATATATTCGTTACATGGGATATCTCGTAACCCATATTATTTCGGATTTACCACGGCATATTTTGCGAGGAAAATATCCCCCTCTTCGTTTTCAAGGATCAAATACATATAGGCGCCTGAAATACTGATTTTCTTAATGCCATAACCGGGTTCCACTTTCATTTGCGCGGAATATAAATAGGTACCGTTTCCGGAAAAGATGTCAAAATTCTGAATATTATTCTTATCGCAGGAAGGAAGAAACACATAGATATACCCATTTTCATTCACATAAATCCCATTAAAATAATTTAAATAATTGGGTAGACGTTTATAAACCTCTTTTCGTATTTGAGTCGGAGGCATGAGTGCCAGGATCAATTCCTCTTTGAATTTGTCTGTGACTTTCTCCCTTTTTCTGTCCACGCTGAACTGCGAGATCGCCTTCCCGTTCAAGTCGGTAATTCGAATCGTGTATCGATCATTCATGCCGAAATAAAGCCGGTTATTCCTGTAACCGAGTATCATTCGGGGGGTCAACGAGGAGACAGAGAAGCTATAGGTCGTTGTGGTATCTTTTCCGCTTTTGATCGGGATGGCACCGGGTTTAAACTTTGGAAATTCGGTAATTAAATTCCTTGTTTTTGTCGGAATGTCAACAATCAAAACTTGTCCTTTTTCCGAATAAGAACCGGTAAAAAGAGTAACGGAAATGAATTTCTCCGGGTTGACGAAATCAACGGGAGTTAGATTTAAATATTGGTTTATCACGGATTTGAGATGCTTTCCATCTTTTGAAAAGTAATGAATATTAATATCGTCTACCACGATCAATCGGTTATCCTGAAATGCCAGGTGTCGCAGTACTGAAAACTCACCGGGTCCTGATCCCCGGTTCCCGATTGAGGAAAGATATTTCCCGTCCCCGGAAATAACAAAAACTTTATAATTTTTGCTATCTGCAACATAGACGGTTCCATCATCCGAAATGTCGATTGATTCCACAGCCCCAAATACATCTGTTCCCGGATTATCCAACATCCATAGTTTTTTCGGTTTAAAATCCCAACTGCCTTTCAGGGGTTTGGCATTATTTTTAATTTGCGCCCCATGTACCATGAATGACATCATGAGGAGCAGTATGACACTATAGCGACTTTTCATCATCTTATCCCTCCTGCTTAATAAATGAAAACTACTTGAAAATTTAAAAATTATGAACCTTCATCGGGACTGTTTTTGGAATGAGTCGAAGCATGCGTATTGGTGTGTGAAGACGTATGGCCGACGTCTCCTTCGCAAGCCAGCAAGGTGGATAAATCGATAAAACTTTTCGATATTCGTTCCGTCAATTCAGTACCTATCTTGGATAATTCCTCACAATTGATAGCCTTTAAGGCAGTTTTTTCCTCTTCTGAAAGATTATAATCGGATGAGGCTTTAACCGGATCGGATAAGAATTCATTTAAGAAATCTTCATCCGTCATTGCTCGCCCGATAATTTCTTTAAAATTATTTCCATCCTTCATATTCCCTCCTAAATACGAATGTGATTATAAACATTCGTCTGACGAAAATCAATACCATAAATGATTTTTCTATAATTTGCACCGGCGGGTCAGAACTCTTTTGTAAAAGGGTTCCGACACCTCCCAAAACTTTTGGTTTGATGGGTAAACAACAACGCAAATTGTTTTGTATCCCTTGACTTTTCTTTTTTGACCGCGTATAGTGTAGCTTATCCGTTTTATGGAGACCGAGGCCCATGGTTAAAAAGATTTTTATCAGTTACAGTCATGAAGATACAGCCTTTAAAGAGATGCTGGTTAAACAACTCAAGGTGTTGGAACTGGAAGGGGATTTGGACCTCTGGGAAGACAGCCGTATCGAAACCGGTACGGATTGGTTTCCCGAAATCGAGAAAGCAATCAACAACGCACACATTGCCGTGTTGATGATCAGTGCGGGGTTTCTCACGTCCAATTTTATCAAGAGTAACGAAGTTCCCCCGATCCTGGAACGACGGAAAAACGAAGGCTTAATCGTTTTACCTTTGTTTGTGAAACCCTGTCCATGGAAATCGGTGTCCTGGTTATGTTCGATACAGGGATTCCCTTCGGGTGATAAAACTATAATGGAAATGGATGACGCGAGTCAACTTCGCTCTCTGACCGAGTTTGCCGAAACGATACATAAAATGATTCAAGATCATGAGAAGAAGATCGATAAACCATCTTCGCATTCCTATGAATGTTTCACGTCTTTACCGTCGCGAACGATTGAGCTCATCGGTCGTGAGAAGGACCTGGCCGGATTGGAAAACACGTTAAAAACGTCCAAACGGGTCGTATTGGTCAATGGTTTGGGGGGCATTGGTAAAACCGAAGTATGCAAGGCATTTTTCCTGGAACATTATGAACACTACCGGTATGCCGCATGGGTGGATTGGATTTCCTCGGTCCGGGAATCCATGGTGAATGCATTGGGAAAGGATGATGCTTCCTTCATCGCGGTTAATGAAACGGATACGCCCGATATTCGGTTTGAAAAAATAAAGCAAAGGCTGGGGCAGATTCGGGAACCGTTTTTATTGGTGTTTGATAACATCGAAAACCCGGAGGATCCGGACCTGGGTATCTTCACGTCGCTTCCGGCAGGAATTAAAGTATTGGTTAATTCGCGTTCCAAAATCGCCGGGTATGAATGTCGGGATTTGGATTTTTTAAGCCCGGCGGATTGTAAAACCTTGTTTTATGAGTTTTACAAAGGGAAGCGGGATGATGAACGGGTGGACAAGGTATTGGCGTTATGCGGCTATCATACCTTAACCGTGGAATTATTGGCCAAAACCGCATTTCATGCGGCCATGACGATCGGGGATTTGGTTCAGACATTGGATTCAAAAGGATTTAATTTAAACCGAGGCGAAACGGTTTCCACGTTTTGGCACGATGAAAAAGAGAAGAAGACGTTTTTCGATCACCTCCAAAAGGTATTCGATATATCCGGCGTCACAGAGACGGAATTATCCGTATTAGTCAATCTGTCCGTATTGCCGTCGGTTTATATCCCGATTCTATGGATCGCGGAATGGTTGAAGTTATCGGATAATAATGATATCAACTCGTTAATCGAAAAAGGGTGGTTAAAAAGGGATGACGAATCGCGGATTTATATGCACCCGGTGATTCAGGAAGTGGTCAACTATAAAACCCAACCCGATGTCCAAACATGTGAGGCGTTAATTGATTCGCTGGTGAGGAAACTTAATACCGAACCTGGTGACAATCCGATTCATAAAGAAGAATATGTGATATATGGCGACTCCGTGGTTCGGGCAATGGGGGCGGATGAAAAGAATAATAACGAGCTGGCAACCCTGGCAAATAATTTATCAATAATTTACAAATATATGGGACAATTGGACCGGGCATTGGAATTTCAACTGAAGGCCATTGAAATCCGGGAAGCGGTATTGGATTTCCAGCATCCCGATTTAGCCACATCGTACAATAATGTGTCGCTGATTTACCAGGACATGGGCCAATCGGACCGGGCATTGGAATTTCAATTGAAGGCGATTGAAATCTATAAAGCGGTATTGGATTCCCAGCATCCCTTGTTAGCCATGTCTTACAATAATGTGTCGCTGATTTATCAGGATATGGGCCAATTGGACCGGGCATTGGAATTTCAATTCAAGGCAATTGAAATCCGGGAAGCGGTATTGGATTCTCAGCATCCCTCTTTAGCCACGTCATACAATAATGTATCGACCATTTATCGGGCTATGGGCCAATTGGACCGGGCATTGGAATTTCAATTGAAGGCAATTGAAATCCAGGAAGCGGTATTGGATCCCCAGCATCCCTCCTTAGCCACGTCGTACAATAATGTATCGATCATTTATTATATGATGTGCCAATTGGACCAGTCACTGGAATTTCAATTAAAAGATATTGAAATATCGGAAAAGATATTAGGGCCCCAGCATCCCTCTTTAGCCACGTCGTACAATAATATATCGCAGATTTACAAAAATATGGGCCAATGGGATGACTCCCTGCGCTTTGCCGAAAAAGCCGTGGCTATTCTTCAAACCCTTTTTCCCGGAGGCCATCCGAATTTAGATAGAGCAAAAAGGAACCTGGAAGGTATTAAACGTGCGAAGAATGAAGCGGATTAATCGACGGCGATTCGCGAATCGCCACCAAGGGAGAGGAACCGATGCGAGTGGAGCGGGTTGTATGAAAATATACTGCTTATCGCAACCGAATCCAGGAATTGGAAAAATGAGTGTCAGATTTTCTGTTCAGTAATCTTCTCTTTTATCCATAAATTGAGCAGTGTTTCAACAGCTATTCCTCTGATTTGGGCTATTTTAGTTACTTCGCTTGCAATATCCCGGTCCAGGGGATAGTATCTTTTCTCAAATTGGATATCCACATCGAATTCCGCCGGTTTTGTCTTATCCCAGAAATCTATCAAGTCGTGCTCATCCCAGAATTCCCCGATTTCCTGGTAAGAACCGGCATTTGAAATTGACGTTTTAACTCTTTTCATATTACACCATCATGAGAGAGAAGTTAAGGGATATTTTTCCGGATGTTCCAGAATATTTAAGGATAAGTCTACATCAAGCGCTGGCCAATAAAGATGCCCACCATGATGCAATTGTACATTATGAATTTCTGACAGCCTCGCCTTTTTGAACCAGGGATAATCTTGATAAGAAAGAAAATACTCTTTCCCTTTAACGTAAAGCCATATTCCGTGTATCGAAATATTTAAGACTTCAACCTCTGAAATGTTTGTTCCAGGCATCTGTAATTGCATCTTTATTCTCCTCTATTTGTTCTTGCATCTCACGAATTTCTTTGTTCGAGACGCCATAAGCTTGAACTAATTCAACTTGCGGTAGAAGCCAAAACTTGGCTTCACCGTTCGAACATTCAACGTGAATGTGCACTCTCTCCTCTTCACGCGAGAAAAAGAAGAACCTGTATCCTTTATATTTAAAAACCGTTGGACTCATTTAATCCCCATCCGATAAAATTAAATGACTTATTTTGAATTATAGACTTTCTTCTTATTATTATTGCAATAAAGAAGGCTCTGTAAAAAATTCCTCGGATCTTTTTAATATCAATACAATCGGGAATCCGAAAAACTGCTTCTTTCATTTTATCTACCTCTCATTATTTATATTTATATATGACTTAAAAGTCAAGTTGTTTTCATTATTATTTTATTTTGGGATAGCGAATCGCGGATTTATATGCACCCGGTGGTTCAGGAGGTGGTCAAGTATAAGACCAAACCCGATGCCCAAAATGCGGGGCGTTAATCGATTCGCTGGCAAATAATTGGTTTTAGAACCCGGTGATAATCCGGTTCATAAAAAAGAGTATATGATTTACGGCGAATCGGTGGTTCGGGCAATGGGGGAGGAAAAGGATAAGGAACTGGCAACCCTGGCGAATAATTTATCAATGATTTATAAAGATATTGGCCAATTGGACCGGGATTGGAATTTCAATTGAAGGCGATTAAAATCCGGGAATCGGTATTGGATTCCCGGCATCCCTCATTAGCCACGTCGTATAATAATGTGTCGGTTATTTACCGGGCTATGGGCCAATTGGACGACGCCCTGCGCTTTTCCGAAAAAGCCGTGGCTATTCTTCAAACCCTTTTTCCCGGCGGCCATCCGAATTTAGATAAAATGAAAAGGAACCTGGAACATATTAAAAATGCGAAGAATGAAGCGGAGTAATCAGTGGGACGCTGATATCGGGCGCGAATAGCGGGTAATCTCCAATGTTGACTTTTCATCTATTTTGTTCTACCATATGATTAATGAAGAGCATGATTTCATACGATTTTACCGTGGAGGTGTAAGATGCTTCGTACAGTTATAAGCACGACGCAAGTCGAGAAAATTACTCCATTACCGGATGATTTAAAAGGTTATGAAGCGCTTGAGTTGATTATTACACCGGCACATCCGCATCCATGCAGGAGTGATTTGAAAAGAAGGTTTGAAGACATATTCAAGAAAGCAAAGGATATTAAGATTCCAAAAGATATCGACATTGACAGCCTGATGAATGAGATGAATGATGCTATACTTTGATACCAATGTTATTGTTTACTCCATTGTTAACCAGGATGAGAATAAATTAAGCGTTTCTCAACGTTTAATTGATGAGGCTTTTGAAAAAAATTCCATTTTAATTTCCCCTCTTGTTTTACAAGAAATGATATTTACTTTAGGTAAGCTTGGTGTCGATGGAAGGATAATAGAAGAAAATATTGATTTATGGTCATATTTTTCAATCCCAGGCATAGATAATGATATGATTCAAAATGCACTTCAATTGTGTAAGGAAACAAAAAATTTCAAAATTATAAATGATGCAATTCATGTAAGATTCGCTGAAAAATATTGCACTCGCTTGATTACCTTTGATAATCATTTTAATAAATTCAAGGAACTGACCTATTTGCCAATCGATATCCTATAATGTCCGAAGGTTTCCGCCTTCCATGAAAAATAATGCCCTTCCAAGTACTTCCCGACTTAATTCTTCTTCCATTGCCTTGTAAATACATTCTTCCATTTCATTTGGGGCGCAACCAATTATTTACTTTCTCAAACTCTGTGATCTCCGTGCCCTCTGTGGCGAAATACTATTTTGCCTATCCCTTGACTTTTCTTTTTTGACCGCGTATAGTGTAGCTTATCCGT
>JBLMYT010000089.1:0-2861 GCA_050258455.1 Candidatus Omnitrophota bacterium
GAGAAAACTCATTAAATGATACATTGCGGTATCCTGGGGGCACTCTGTATGGGCAGTTCGCGAACGACCTCTTAACCGCGTATTAATATTTTCAAACAAAGGAGGAAACCAAAATGGAATATGTACCGATTTGGGCACGAGACTTCCAACGAGAAGCGAACCAAAAAAAAACAGAGGAAATAGCAGAAAGGATGATAAAGAAAGGGTTTAGGATAGAAACTATTGCAGAATGTCTCGATATTACGGTTGAAGAAGCGAAGAAATTGACCGAGAAATTCATTAATTGATATTTGCGATGCAATGACGTTTTCTATTCCCAACCTTCCAGGTCCACGGTTTCAAAATCATGATTTATCGCTTTCAAATCCTCAAGAAAATCAGGGTCTTGGACAGCATCTTTCAGATCCGGAATTTTGTCTTTAATACAAACGGAGTTTAGTTTTTCGAGTCCTTCAAGATAGCAGGTAATGGCCTCTTTGGCATTTTGCAATGCCTCTTCGTCGGTTTCACCCTCGGTGAAGCATCCGTCCAATGCCGGAACCAAAACATTATAACCCCTTCCTCAGCGGGTTCCAATATTGCACTAAATCTCATATTTCTACCTCTTTAAAAATATTATAAATCCATTGTATCGATTAATCAACTGCTTCCTCGTCGGCATTATACATTTGCGCCAAAAATTCCCTTATTGTTTTTTATAATCCGATTCTGATATAATGATGCCTCAAGGAGAAACATGTTTTCGAATTTATGGCTATATGTTAGACAATTGTGGCAACAACAATCGGTGTGGGTTAATTTAGCAAGTATTTTCACGGTAATTGCAGCGGTTTACGGGTTCCTGCATGTTTCCGGTCAGGGTATAAGGGCTCTTGTTCGATTTGTGAATCGGGAAAAATTGCATCACCGGTTGAAGCCTTATTTCAACCGGGAAGAAATCATGGGGGCGATTAAAAACTATGTGCCCACGCGTTGTCAGAATGTAGACCCGGCAACTGCTGCAGAACCCAGACGTGTAATTGCCTTTGCCGCCAGTGAAAAACTGATCCCATTTTTTATTAAACAAGTATTCCGGGAAAAAAAAGAAGAAAAATATTATCTTGTTTTGGCGGATTCGGGTATGGGAAAAACAACGTTTATGGTGAATCTATTCTTAAAATATTCCCGGAAATGGTTTAAAACCTGTGACATTGTATTGGTTCCCCTCGGTCACCCCAAAGCAGATGAAAAGATTGAATCTGTGCAAGATAAACCTCGAACGATTTTGTTATTGGATGCCTTTGACGAGGACGTAAAGGCAGCTCGGAATTTCAAAGTCCGGATGCAAGAGCTTATCGATAAGACGTTGGATTTTCAGGCAATCATTATTACTTGCCGCTCGCATTTTTTTCCTTCGGATCCGGATATCCCCGATGAGACAGGGGTATATAAGTTTGGCGGCAACAAGGGGGAACATCGGTTTTATCGGATATATGTCTCACCCTTCAGCCAGAGCGATATCCGCCGGTATTTGCGTGGGAAATTTCCATTATATCTTTGGTTTAAGCGGAGTAGAGCACGAACGATCGTGGACAGGTCGCCGGACTTGATGGTTCGTCCCATGTTATTAGCCAATATTGACGATTTATTGAAAAAGCGAAGAGAGTACCGGTATAGCTACGAGATATACGAAGAGATGGTGGAACGATGGATTCAACGGGAGCGGGTAAAGGACAAAGATGAATTGAGAACGTTCTCAAGAATAATCGCCAGGGACATGTACCAAAACCAACATATCCGAGGTGGGTTATTTATTCCTCATGATCAAATGGGCGCATTTGCACAAGCATATAATATCCGATTGGATGAATTGGAGATGCGCAGCCGTTCGTTGTTAAATCGCAACGCAGAAGGTAAATATAAATTTGCCCATAAATCCATTCTGGAATATCTTCTGTCATTAGAGCTTGTCCAAGATATCAAATTTCGTAATAGTTTTAATTATGAAAATATGGACCAAGCTCGCAAGTTTTGTAATGACCAAATTACGCGACTTGATTTAGCCGGGAATCATATCACCGATATGACGCCGCTACGGGACTTGGTGAATATTAGGTCTCTTAATTTATCCGACAATGAAATTAACGACGTGACGCCGCTACGGGAGTTGAGGAACATATCAAGGCTTGATTTATCTGGGAATCAAATCACCGACGTGACGCTGCTACGGGAGTTGAGGAACATATCGAGGCTTGATTTATCTGGGAATCAAATCACCGACCTGACGCCGCTACGGGAGTTGAGGAATATATCGAGGCTTGATTTATCTGGGAATCAAATCGCCGACCTGACGCCATTACGGGAATTGAAAAAGATTAAGTATCTTACTTTAACGGGCAATCGAATCACCGACGTGACGCCGCTCCGGGAATTAAAAAATATTGAGGCTCTTTATTTATCCCGCAATCGAATCACCGACTTGACGCCATTACGGGAATTAAAAAGGATTAAGTATCTTACTTTAACGGGCAATCGAATCACCGACGTGACGCCGCTCCGGGAATTGAAAAATATTGGGCATCTTAATTTATCTGGGAATCAAATCACCGACCTGACGCCGCTTAAAGAATTAACCCATCTTTTTTACCTTAACGTGGAGAATAATCCTATAAAAGATAAATCCGCCATTGAGGAATTGAGAAGAAGATTGCGAGAAAATCTTAAAATATAATGATCGCGATGTTTTCATCACGGTTCCCAACTCGTAGGGGCGGTTCGCGAACCGCCCTCATCAAATTATCAATCTACAAGATATGGCTTCAAAGGGGGCCGTTAGCGAATAGGCCCCACAAAAATGCGCCAAAACGTGTTAGAGTATAAAT
>JBLMYT010000090.1:0-57664 GCA_050258455.1 Candidatus Omnitrophota bacterium
CGCTGATCAATACGACCCAGATATTCCACCTAACCTCCCGAAACCCAACGCACTAGATCTCCGGTCTATTAATCAATGCCTCCGGCGGCCCACCTTTTAGAAAAAAGGTGGGACCAAAAACTTTTGGTTTTGGGGTTTGTATTTTTAGGGGTTCGGTTATTTTTAGGGGTTGGGTTAAAGGAACCGGCAACTGGCCACCGGCTACCGGTAAACTTTTCCGCTGTTAACTCGGGATTATTCAAATAACCGGCTGAAACCCCATCGCCGCTGATATACAATTCACCGGCAACATTCACCGGACAAAGATTCAAGTATCTATCCCAAACAAACAAGTGGGTATTGCCCACCCCACGACCAATCGGTACACTGGACAGAGTCTCGAACCGGCTTTCGGTTCCCCGCTCAATCTCCAACACAGCCGAAATAATCGTGGCTTCAGTCGGACCATACATGTTAAATACCCGGCAGTTGTCATTGACCGATTCAAAACTCCGCCGCAAGAAATCAACGGCGAGTTTCTCCGCTCCCAAAAACAAATAGTTTAAGGTGTCCAGCTTTTGACCGGTATCCATGAAATACTGATACTGACTCGGCGTGGCATGCAATACCGTCATGCCATTCTCCCGAATAAACGTAATACACGCTTCGGGATTTAACAACAGTTCCCCAGGCACCGGATACAAACTCCCACCGGTTGTCAGCATAATAAATATCTCCCATACGGACCAGTCAAAATAATACGATACGTTCTGAAGCGCCCGGTCACTCGATCCAAGCCCCAATTCTTTATACCCCCAATGCAACAACGGCGATAAATTGGCATGCGAAATCGGTACGCCCTTCGGACGCCCCGTGGAACCGGAGGTGTAAATGATGTAAGCAAGGGATGTGGCCGGTTGCCGGTTACCGGATGCCGGTAAAAATGACGCACTCGGGCAGACACGCGGGTCTGCCCCTACATGAATTTCTCTCTGTAGGGGCGCACCTATGTGTGCGCCCGCCGGCCCTTTCTTACCTTCTGAACTTCTTAACTTCTTAACTTCTATAACTCCCTTCTCTGTGTCCTCTGTGACCTCTGTGGCTAATACCAATCGTGCGCCGCTATCTGTTAACATATAATTTACACGATCTTCAGGAGCCTGTGGATCAATGGGTAAATACGCACCCCCGGCTTTTAAAATCCCCAAAATACAAACAATCATCTCAATTGAACGCTCCATCCTGATTGCGACAATGGTATTTGGTTGAACGCCTTTCTCGACCAATTCCTGCGCCAATTGATCCGACCATGCATTCAATTCGTTATAAGTTAATTGACGAGGCGTGGGCGATAATGCACTCAATGCATTTTGATCCGGTGTTCTCTCTACCTGCTCTTCAAACAACTGATGAATGGTTTTATCCGACGGATAATCGGATGCGGGATCATTAAAACGATACAGAACCTGCTCCCGCTCCGCTTCGGAGATGATTTCGATTTCGGATATCCGCGTGTTTCCGTCTTGAATGACAGTTTCAACAACCTTTTTAAAGCAAGCGATAAACCGCACAATGGTTTCTGCTTTAAATATCCGGGTGCAGTATTCAAAGTTAAAATGAAGCGTGCCTTCATGTTCAAACGCAATTAAACTCAAATCGAATTTCGATGTTTTATTCCCATAAACATACGGTTTCACCTTCAAACCGACAAACTCCTTGTCCAATGCATCCCCGGAAGGCTTAAACGTATTCTGCAACACAAACAACGTGTCAAATATCGGGTTTCGGCTCAGGTCGCGCTTGATCGCAATCCGATCCACCAATTCCTCAAACTGATAATCCTGATTCTCAAATGCATTGAAAGTGGTGGTTCTCACTTCATCCAAAAAGTCGTTAAATGTTTTTTCTCCACTCGGAACCGCCCGAAGCGCGAGCGTGTTGACAAACATGCCCACGATTTTTTCCAAATCCGCATGCCGTCGCCCGGCAATGGGTGTTCCCACAATGATATTCTCCTGTCCGCATATCTTGGATAAAAAGACCTGGTAAACAGCCAGCAAGACCATAAACAAGGTGGCATTCTCCCGCTGAGCGATTGCATTTAACGCGGCCGTATCGTCTTTTCCAATCTCAAACCGAAGGGTATCCCCTTCCACACTCTGAACCAACGGCCGCTTGTAATCGACCGGAAGGTTTAATAAGGGAATCTCGTCTTCACATTCGGTTACCCAAAACGCTTCCTGTTTCCGAATACTTTCTCTAAACGATTCCCGCTGCTGCCATTCGGAATAATCTTTGTACTGAAGCTTCAATCCGGGTAACTGAATGTCTTTGTATAGACACATAAAATCATTAACCAATAAATCCTGCGAAATCCCATCGGTGATGAGATGATGCAGCTCCACCATCAGGACATGCCTCATCCGATCGATCGTGATCAACCCCACCCGCATCAATGGCGCTTGCGATAGATCAAACGGCCGTTTGAAATTTCGAATGGCCTCCTCGGTCCGAAGCGGGGAATCCGAGTCGAAATACGCGATATCGATCCGAAACGCCTGAGCAATGGTTTGAACCGGCATCCCGTTAACCGAAATAATCGCGGTTTTTAAGCTCTCATGCCGGTCGGCTAATTGCCGAAACGTTTCCTCCAATTTCTTCTTTTCAATGTCGCCTTCCAATTCCACGATAACCGACACATTGTAAGCCACAGCATTCGGATCCATCTGCTGCAGGATATACAATCGCCGCTGCGCCGAAGACAAGACATAATACTCTTTCTCTTCGACCCGATCGATGGCAATAAAGATCTCTCGAACCGCATCCTTGAGCAATTCGGCCTGCCCCCGAATGGTGGGCTTTTCAAATATCTTAACCAGCGGTAATTTCACACTAAAATGTCTCTGAATGCCCGCTGTCAGAAACGTGGCCTTTAACGAATGCCCGCCCACTTCGAAAAAATTGGCATCGATTCCGATCTTCTCTGTTTCAATGTCCAATACCTCGGACCAGACCTGCACCAGCTTCTCCTCCACGCCATTTCGAGGGGCAATATACCCTTCCTCGAGCGAGAGTTTCGGTTTGGGTAAGGATTTTCGGTCCACTTTCCCGCTGGACGCCAGGGGAATCTCATCCAGTTTCACGTAATAGGTCGGAATCATATAATCCGGAAGCTCCCGGCCGAGAGCATCCTTTAACTCGGCAATGTTAAACGCGGTTTCCGAGCAAATATATGCACATAAGGTTTTCTCCCCCATTTCATCTTTGATATCCGTGATCACGCACTCGATTTTGACGCTTCCCGGTTGAACGGTTTTCGTTTTCAGATAATCGATGATTTTCACCTCGATTTCTCCGGTTTCCACCCGGTACCCGCGAATCTTAACCTGATGATCGATTCGACCTTTGTATTCGATCATTCCATCCGTCAATCGAACCGCAAGATCTCCGGTTTTATACATCTTCCGACCGGGAATAAACGGATCCGGAACAAATTTCGCTTCGGTCATTTCCGGGTTGAATAAATACCCCCGCGCCAAACCATCCCCGCCAATGTAGAGTTCCCCGGCCACACCGACCGGTACCGGCTGAAGATACTCGTTTAAGATGTAAATTTGCGTATTGGCAATGGGAACCCCAATGGGTACGGCATGCCGCGTATCGGTTAAGGGATCAAACCGGTAAATCATACTCCCGACAACGGTTTCGGTCGGTCCGTATTCGTTGTATATGTCTATTTTCCTGTCAAAATTCTGATAAATCTCTCGCGCCAGTTCGGTTTCCAGTTCTTCGCCCCCAACGATCAGGCGTTTGATCGATGAATTGCCAACTTTTTTGGAGCGAATCAATTTCAAATGCGATGGAGTGAGTTTCAATACACCCACGCGGTTATCATCGATAACATCATCGATATACAGTTTCTTATCGATACCGCCGTAGGCAATCATGGTGTTTCCGGTGACCAGAGGAGTGAACACCGAGGTCACGGTTAAATCGAAGGAGATGGACGTATACAGGGCAAAATCGACTTTGTTGCTCGTTTCATTCTTCTCATTTTTCTCATCTCCGACATAGGTTCGCGCAGCCCATGAAATATAATTCACCAGGCCCCGATGCTCGATCATCACGCCTTTGGGTCGACCGGTAGTTCCGGAAGTATAAATGATATACGCCAAACTATTCACGGTATTGACCGGTTCAAGGTTTTCGGCACCGGATGCAAAACTCGTGGCATCGTCGAGGTATAGCACCGGAAGGCCGCTGTTTTTTCCTTCGGACCGCGACCGATGCATGAGCCGGAGTTTCGCCCGACTGTCGGTTAAGATGTAATCGATCCGGTCTTCGGGGTATTCGTTTCCAATGGGTAAATACGCGCCGCCGGCTTTTAACACCGCCAGAAACGCCAGGGGAACATCTTCGGAACGGTCCAGTAAAATCGCGGTAACGGTATCGGCAACCGCTCCCTTTTCTCTCAACACCCGAGCCAACCGGTTGGCGTTCTCATTCAACTCGCGATACGTGACTCGTTTTCCCTGAGACTCGACCGCGATGTGTTCAGGGGTTCGTTCCACCTGTTCTTCAACGAGTTGATGAATCATTTTATCGCGCGGATAATCCTGATCGGTTTTGTTGAAAGCGAAAATCATGGCTTTTTTTTCGTCTTCGGTTAAGAGCGGCACATCGACCAGTTTCATATCCACATGAAAAAAGGCTTCCTGCATGACATGGAGGAAATGAGTGACAAGTTGTTCAACGATCAATCGATCGAAAACCATGGCATTGTATTCGATGGTACCTTCGAGGGCGTTTTCCGTTCTCAGAAACGAGAACAGCATATTGAGTTTGATGTTTCCCAGATAGCGTTTATCGTGAATATTTCGAAGCAGCACCGCGGTATCGAACAGAGGAAAGGGACCGTCGGTCATGGGCAAACCCAGTTCGAACGGGATGGTTTCAATGGGGTAATTCTGATTCTTCTCGGCATCGATGATGGTTTGCTTGACCTGCATTAAGAATTCTTTGACGTTGCGTTGATCGTCGATTCGGCTTCGAATGGGAAGCACGGTATTGATAAATTGGCCGTCGATTTCTTGTTTTTCAATGGGAATACCCACGATAATGTCTTTGTTTCCGGTATATTTATACAGCAACAGGGTGATTCCCAGCACCAGCGTGACATTGAGCCGGGAATCGGAGTGATTGATAATGGTCATCAATCGATCAAAGAGAGGAGCGGGAAACCGGAAATCGAGGGTTTCGAATTTCGGACTCCAGGGACCATGACTCTCGTTATTCACCGGAAAGCCGGCTTTAATGATTTCTCCCGATAAGTGAGCGATCCAATACTCGCGTTCCTGTTCATATTGGTTGATCGTAAACAGTTTCTTTTTTTCGAATTCGGTGTGCATGGTATGTTTCCTCCTATCTATTTAAATTAGGAAATCACTGTCCTGGTCCAGGTTGCTTTTGGTTTTCGAGGCCAGAAACTCATTGGAGAATGAAATGTCGTTGAGGGGAATATCCATATTATTGAGGACCTGGGTGAGGATTTCCATGTAGCAATTTTTAAAGGTTTCGATTGTGGCGCATTTGAAAATCCGAGTGGAATACCGAAGGGTCAGCTCGACGCAATTCTTCATTTCCGTTGCATAAAGCGTGATATCGAATTTGGCATAATCGTTTTCATTGGATGGGGCATTTCCGGTTTCGCGGGATGTTTCATGAAGATCCGAACCGGTATTGAAATTAAAGGTGACATCGAACAATGCATTTTTACCGGTCTCGCCTTGCAGGCCGAGGAGGGCCACGAGTTCATCGTAAGGGAAATCCTGATTTTCAAACGCGGCCAGCGAACTCGTTTTCACTTCCTGAAGGAATTGACTGAATGGTTTATTTTTTTCCGGGTAATTGCGCAACGGCAACATATTGACGAACATACCGATCACCTGTTCCAGGTCGATGTGGGTTCGCCCGGCGATCACCAGACCGATGACCACATCTTCCGAACGGGTATAGCGATGCAGCAAGGTATTGTAAATGGCAAGCAGGAACATGGAAAGGGTCACCTGCGCGTTTGCCATGGCCCGCTGCACGGTTTCGTATACCTCGGTTTCGATGTAAAAACTGATATGGTCGCCGATTTCAACTTCCCGGGACGTGGATCTGGGAAAATCGAGCGGCAGGTTTTGTTCCGGTAGGTTTCCGTTTCCAAATACACGTAACCAATAGTCTCGTTGGCGGTCCAGGTATCCGGACGTCATGAGGGTGTTTTGCCACTCTGAAAAGTCCTTGTATTGAATCTTCAACGGTGTTAAATTCTCGCCGCGGCACAGTTTTGAAATTTCACGTCTCAAGATTTCATTGGACACACCGTCTGAGACAATGTGATGGATATCGATCATGAGAACAAAGGTTTCCTCTCCGGATTGAGCCATCCCGACCCGGATTAATGGCGCCTGGGATAAATGAAAGGGGCGTCTGAAACGACGTGAAATTTCCAAAAACGCGTCAAGCCCTGCGTGTTCTCTATCTCCATAATATTCGATTGCAAAATTCACGGTATCATGAACTTGCTGAACGGCCTTACCCTGAACGGTTTTAAAGGACGTTCGCAAACTTTCATGGCGATGAATCAATCGGTTAAATGCCTGTTCCCACAGGTTTCGGTCCATGCTTCCCTGGAATTGAAAGATATTAAAAATATTGTAACTCAGATTCGTCTCGTTCATCATATGCGTCACATACAACCGTTTCTGAGCAAAGGACAGCGGATAATATTCTTTCTTTTCGACCGGTTCGATGGCGGAATAGGAATGTTTACCGGCTCCAAGGATATGGTCTGAGAGTTTCTCAATGGTTGAGAGGCCGAATATTTTTGACACCGGTACCACCACATCAAACGCCTGATGAATTTTGGAAACCAGCACAATGGCTTTCAGGGAATGACCTCCCAGTTCAAAGAAATTTTGACGAATGCTGATGGCATTTCGGTCTATACCCAAGATTAACGACCAGATGTCTGCCAGTTTCGCATCGCAGGCATTTCTGGGTGCCACGTAGCTCGAATCGTTCCTCTGTTGAGGGACCGGTAATTGTTTTCGGTCGATTTTTCCATTCAGCGTCAGCGGAATCCGTTCCAAAGATATGAAATGAGTCGGGATCATGTAATCGGGTAATTCTTCGGCCAGGTATTCGCGAAGCCCCGCGATGTCCTCTTCTTTTTCGGACACAATGTAGGCGCATAAGTATTTATCGCCGTCCGGAGAAACCCAATCCACAACCGCGGCTTGCGAGATGCGTTTATTGGCTTTTAACCGGTTCTCAATTTCTCCCAATTCGACGCGATAGCCTCGAATCTTCACCTGAGTATCGATCCGACCCAGAAACTCAATGGCTCCGGTTTCCATCCACCGTGCCATATCTCCGGTTTTGTAGAGGGGGGCTCTTTTCGAGAAAACCGCCCCCCTTTCCCCCCCGCAAAAGCTTTTGTTAGGGTTCTGGGTTCGATTAAGAAAACCGGCAACCGGCAACCGGCAACCGGCAAACTTCTCCAACGTTAATTCCGGCCGGTTGAGATATCCCCGTCCCACTCCGGTACCGGAGACGCACAATTGTCCGGCAATTCCCACGGGCAGTAAATCCGACGCGTGATCCAATATCAGTACATTCATATTCGTGATCGGGGATCCGATCACCGGACGCTGCATAAACAATTCGAATTGATCGGGATCGATCAATTGGGCCACACATCCGATGGTGGTTTCGGTCGGGCCGTAATGGTTCATGATTCGAAGGGAACGCACCGAATCATGAATGCGCTTCACATCATTGACCTTGATGGCTTCGCCACCCAATACCAACAACCGGAGGTAACGCAGGCTTTCACTCGAAAACCGGGAACTTTCCAAAATGGCACTCAATAACGATGGGGTGACTTTGATATAAGTCACGCGATGCCGAACCATATAATCCAGTAAGTCTTCGGATGAAAGGTAAGTCTCCCGGGGAACGATATGCAATCGACACCCGCTTAAAAGTGCCGGGTAAATACTGGTATATCCCAGATCGAACGCATAAGAGGAGGTTAAAATGGACTGATCATCGGAAGTGAGTTCGACTTTATTACGAAACCAATTCACATAGTTGACCAGGTTCTTATGTTCAATAAGAACGCCTTTCGATTTCCCGGTCGTTCCGGATGTATAAATAACATAAGCAAGAGAAGTAACCGGTGGAGCACTCGGGCAGACACACGGGTCTGCCCCTACGTGAATAATCCTCTGTAGGGGCGCACCCATGTGTGCGCCCGGGCAGACACGCGGGTCTGCCCCTACATGAATAATCCTCTGTAGGGGCGCACCCATGTGTGCGCCCGGGCAGACACGCGGGTCTGCCCCTACGTGAATTTCCCTCTCCTCAACGTCTTCATTGTTGCTTAGCAGCAACAATGCCACCCCACTGTCTTTCAGTAAATAATCCGTTCGGTTTTTCGGAAATTCCGGGTCAATGGGTAAATACGCACCGCCGGATTTGAAAATACCAAAAATGGCAATGATCATTTCGACCGACCGTTCCATTTTAATGGCAACGATCGTATCCGACCGAACCCCTTTTTCCCATAAGGAATGAGCCAGACGATCGGATTGTTCATTCAATTCCCGGTACGTGATTTGCAAAGGCGAAAACACAACAGCGATCGAATCCGGAGTTTCTTCCACCTGTTTGTCAAAGAGATCCCGGATGGTGATATCATTCATCGGTTCATCGGATGACCGGTTGAAGCGATCGAGTAATTCCTGTTTCTCCTGATCGGACATGACCGTCTCTTTTTGCAACATGGCGTGAGGCTGTGAGACAAACAGACTTAAAGCGGTCTCAAAATACCCATGCAACTTCTGCGCCATGGCAAGATCGAGGACCGAGGTGGAAAAGCGTAATTGAACCAGAATTCCGGAGAAATAACGCTGAACATTAAAATCGAATAATGTATTTGTTTTTCCATATCCCGAAACCAAAAGCTCTTTGTCCAATGATTGAACGGTTTCCTCAACGACTTGCCCATACACATGAAAATCGATGTAATTAAAAAAGGTGTCGTATATCTGATTCCCGCCGTGATTGCGATCTCCCATTACCCGAACGATTTCATAAAATGTCATTTTATCATAGGATTTAAGGGACAGTAACTTCCGGTCCACGGCGTGGATGTAGGTTTCGCACGTGACCTGATCCGGAATACGGAACCGAAAGGGCAGCGTGTTTAAAAAGCAGCCGATTAATTTATCGCCGTCCAAAACTTCCGGGCGATTGTTGGAAACCAGGCCCGCGACCACATCATTGTCGTGGGTTAACATGCCCAGCATGTATAAATAAGCGGCAAAGCATAAGGTTTTCAAACTGACATTGTAATATTTCACCGCGTCATGGAGCCTGGAATCGGAAGCCATAAACGGAGGCGGGAGAAAGTCCACGATTTCGCTCGTCTGACCCTGAGCGGCACCCGGAAACGGAAGGCGTTTATAGTCTTCCAACTCGCTTCTCCAAAAATCGATATTCGCGGTTTTCCGTTTCTCAACCATTTCATGGATGATAAAATCTTTATAAGAGATACTCAGTTTTTCCGGCCGATAATTTTCATCTTTCTTCAATTGAAGATAAGTATTATTCAATTCGGTCATTAACGACGCATTGCTCCAGCCGTCGATAATAGCGTGGTGAAAAGTCCACACTGCGCCGATGATATCGTTTCCCAGATCGAAGGTCACCATGCGGCATAGCGGCGGTAAGGCGATGTTCCACCGGTATTTGCGGTCCTCTTCCATATAATTTCGAATATAATCTTCCTGCGCCTTGCGGTCAAGGTGTTTGAGGTCCACGTGTTTGTACACGGCAGGCATGGGACGATGAATAAAATGAACAAATTCGTCATATTGGTCGATACTAAAGCTGGTTCTTAATATCGGGTGCTTCTCCACCATTAAATCCAGCGCGCGTTTAAACACGTCGGGGTTAAACTCGGAGAACTTTCGTTCATATACAAACTGATCGTGATACACGGCTTCATCGGGATTCTGGTAAGCATGAAAAATCATTCCTTTTTCGATATCGCTCATCGGGAGAATTTCTTCTATATCTTGGAATTCTTTGATGTCTTTCGGAATAATTTTGGTTTTAAAAGCTTCGATTTCCTGGATAACCTGTTCCACGTCGTGCCGGTCCTCATCGATGATTCCGCGTTTCAGGATCCGGGAAAGCGCGCGCACGGAGTTGTGGTTAAACAAATCGATCAGTTTAATCGATGTTTCCAACTGTTTGTTGATCAGACTCACCAGCCGGATCGCTTTGATGGAATCACCGCCAATCGTAAAGAAATTGTCGGTGACACCGATTTTCTCAGATTCCAATACCTCTTTCCAGATAGCGACCAGAGTTTCTTCCATTGGATTCTCAGGCGGAACAGTGGTTTCCGTACGGGTCATATCCGGTTCGGGTAATTGTTTACGGTCGATTTTCCCATTGGCAGAAAGCGGAATCACCGGAATCCGAATGATATAAGCCGGAATCATGTAATCGGGTAATCGATGGGACAGATATGCTTTCAATTGAGAGGATTCGATATCCGTGGATGAAACCACGTAACCCACCAGATGTTTACTGTTGTCTTTGCCTTGTTTGGCAACAACCACCGCATCGGTGATCGCTTCATGACTCAACAGGTGGTTTTTAATTTCATCCGGCTCGATCCGGAATCCCCGGACTTTGACCTGCTGATCGATACGACCGAGGTATTCGATATTTCCATCCGGAAGCCAGCGGGCCAGGTCACCGGTTTTATACACGGGAAAGCGGAACGGACCCACGATAAATTTCTCGGCACTTAATTCGGGATTATTCAAATATCCGCGGGCAAGGCCCACACCTGCGATATACAATTCGCCGGTGGTTTGAACGGGTTGCACATGGAAATATTTATCCAGAATATACAGCCGGATGTTATCGATCGGCTTTCCAATGGGAATGATTTCGATTTCCCCGCTTTTGGGGGTATTAAAATACGACACATCGATCGTGGCCTCAGTCGGTCCGTACAGATTGGCCAACCGGGTGCCATAGGCATTTCCCAATAACCGGTTGAACCGCTGCACATGGTCCGGGAGTAACGCTTCGCCGCTGGTGATGATCTGCGTTAAACATGCGAGCGGTTGGGTATTTCCCGTACTGGAAATATAATCCAGGAAAGCACCGAACATGGATGGGACAAAATGCATGACCGTGACCTTGTGTCGCTCAATGGTTCGAACAATGATCTCCGGATCCTTTTCTCCTCCCGGAGGAAGCAAACATAGTCTGGCACCGGCAATCGACCACCAGAGAATCTCCCAGACCGAGACATCAAAGGTATAGGTGTTTTTTTGTAAGATGGTATCGCTTTCACCAATCGGGTACTGCCTCTGCATCCAATGGAGTCGATTAACCAATGAACGATGCTCGATAATCGCGCCTTTGGGTTTTCCGGTGGTTCCGGATGTATAGATAACATAGGCAAGAGAAGTGGTCGGTGGCCGGTGGCCGGCGGCCGGTAATGCCGGGCAGACACGCAGGTCTGCCCCTACATGAATTTCTCTATGTCGGGGCGCACCCATGTGTGCGCCCGCCGGCCCTTTCTTAACTTCTATAACTCCCTTCTCTGTGTACTCTGTGACCTCTGTGGCTAATACCAATCGGGCGCCGCTATCTGCTAACATATAATTCACGCGATCCTCAGGTGCCTGCGGATCAATGGGTAAATACGCACCGCCGGCTTTGAGTATTCCCATAATCCCGATCATCATCTCCAATGAACGCTCAACCTTAATCGCAATAATACTATCGGTTTGAACACCTTTTTCCTTCAACGCATCCGCCAACCGATTCGATTGCGCATTGAATTCATTGTAAGTGATTTGTTCTTTTCCAATAATCGCAAGATGATCCGGTGCTTTTTCGACCTGTTGGTCGAACAATTCATGTATGGTTAAATCCCGGGGATAATCGGCATCGGTTTGATTCAATTCAACCAGTAACGCGCGTTCTTCAATTTCGGATAACATGCGAATTTCATGCAATTTTAACGTTGACGCCACTGTCTGATTCGATAGATGAATCAAAATATGAATCAAATGCCGGCGCATCCGCTCAATCGTTTCCGGTTTAAAGAGCTTCGTACAATAATTAAATTTAAAGACAAGATCCGGCCCGACCTCATAGGCATATAAGGTGATATCAAACTTTGCCGTGCGAGTTTCGGAATCGTATTCCTTGATTTGTAAGCCGGGAAGCGTGACGCCCCCAACATCCATATTCTGAACGGCAAAAAGCGTATCAAACAACGGGTTTCGACTTAAATCCCGCGTTAAATCCAAACGCGCCACCAAGGATTCGAACTGATAATCCTGATGCTGATACGCATTCAACGCATCCGCTTTGACTTCATTCAAAAATTGCGTAAAAGTCTTCTCACCTTCCGGGTAATTTCGCATGACCAGAGTGTTGACAAACATTCCCATGATTCCATGAAGATCCGCGTGCGGTCTTCCGGCCGACGGTGAACCCACAATGATATCGTCCTGCCCCGAATATTTACTCAACAATACGCTGTATGCAGCCAAAAGAGTCATGTACAACGTGTCCCCTTCTTTAGCCGCCAATTCTTTGATGCGCTGACTCAATTCTCGATCAATAGTAAACGTCAGATCCGTGCCTTCAAAACTCCGAACCGGCGGTCGCGGATAATCGGTGGATAAATTCAATACCGGTATCTCGCCACTGAATTTCGTCAACCAATAAGCCTCTTTCTCTTTAAATTGTTCGGACTTGAGCATGCCCAGTTGCCACAAGACAAAATCCTTGTACCGGACCTTCAACTCCGGGAGCTTTTCCCCGGCATACAAACCGGAAAGGTCTTTGACGATGATATCGAACGCATACCCATCGCAGGCAATATGATGAATATCCAGCATGACGATATGTTTCATGTCCTTGGTGCGAATCACACCCGCCCGCATCAGCGGCGCGCAGGATAAATCGAACGGCCGGATAAACGACTCGTGAATCAATGCGTTAATCATCGGTTTTTGATCGAGCGTCGCATCCACGGTGAATTGTTCCATTTGAAATTCCACAGCCTCATGAACGATCTGCACCGGTGTGCCGTCAATGACATGAATCGTTGATCGCAACGGTTCATGCCGCCGAATCAACCCTTTAAACGCGTTTTCCAAACGAACCATGTCAAGGTCTCCCACCAGTTCCATGACAAAGGGAATATTGTACGCCGTGCTCTTTTCTTCCAGATTATCGAGTATGGCCAGACGAAGCTGCGCCGAAGATAAGGGGTAATAGTCCCGTTTCTCGGCTGTTTCAATGGCCGCACAGGTTTGTTTACCGGCGTTTCGGATGAAGTCGGCCATCTCGGCAATGGTCGGTCGGTTGAACAATTCTTTGATGGGGATTTCCACATTCAATTGTTTGTGAATGCGGGAAACCAGCGTCATGCCATTCAACGAATGACCGCCGCAATCAAAGAAATTATCATTGATGCCGGGATTGGGAACACCGAGTAATTTCGACCAGATCTCTGCCAGGGTTTTCTCGATCTCATCGCGGGGTTCGTCGTAAACGCTGCTGCTGCCGCCCATGCTCGTCTGCGGTAAAGGCAAGGCTTTGCGATCGATCTTTCCGTTGGGGGTTAAGGGGATCCGCTCCACTTCCATAAAATACGCCGGAATCATGTAATCCGGTAAATGGATGGCCAACTGCGCTTTCACCTCATTCAGGTTCAGTGGGTTTGACGCGGAATCGCCCACGAGGTATGCACTGAGGTACTTGTGCCCTTTGGTATCTTCCCGGTCGATGACCACGGCTTCTTTAACCGAAGGCATGTCGAGCAACCGGTTCTCGATTTCCCCGCATTCGACCAGATGTCCCCGGATTTTGACCTGGTAATCTTTCCGGCCGAAAAACAAGAGGTTGCCGTCCGGCCGCCAGCATCCCATGTCCCCCATTTTATAGAGACGCACGCCGCGCTCGGGCGCAAACGGGTCTTCCATGAATACTTTTTTGGTTCGCTCCTCATCCTTCAAATACCCCCGACCAACCGCGATCCCTGCCACACAGATTTCGCCTTTCACACCCACGGGACAGAGTTTCATGTGCCGATCCACCACATACATATTCACGTTGGGAAGCGGTGAACCCAGCGGAATGATGTCGTCTTCCGGCATCCGGTCCATCATATAATGCGCGACATCGTCGGAACACTCGGTCGGACCATAGGTGTTGATGACGTTAATATTCGGAAACAACTTAAACCACCGTTTCACCAGCAGCGGTTTGAGTTCTTCACCGGTCGGAAGCAAGTATTTTAACGGCAGAGAGGTGAGCCGGCGTTTTTCAAAAAAATCCAGCAACACATTTAAATACGACGGAACCACTTCGAGAATGGTAATTTGATCCAGGATCAACCGGTCGATGAAGCGATCCGGTTCCAAAAGGAGTGCATGGGAATACATGACGGTTCGGCTTCCCAGGGTTAAGGGCGCAAAAAACTGCCAGATGCACACGTCAAAGGTTTGGGGACCGTTTTGAACCATGACGCTTTGGGCTGTCATTTCCGTATCACGAATCTTACCGTGCATGTGATTCATGCTGCCGATATGCTCGACCATCGCGCCTTTGGGTTTTCCGGTTGAACCCGAGGTGTAGAGAATATAAGCCAGATGGTTGAACGGTGTGTGGATATCCACATTCGAATCGCATTGACGCGCGATGGCCGCTTGTTCCTGATCCGGTTTGATGATGGTGACATGGCCCAGAAACGTGTGTTCGGTTTCCGGATGCACGTATTCGGAACCGGTAATCAAAAACCGGGTTTCCGAATTTTTTAATATCTCATTGACGCGCTGAGCCGGGTAATCGGTTTCCATGGGGATGTAGGCGGCTCCCAGTTTCCAGAGCGCCATGATGATTTCAAATAACCGGGGCGAGCGGTCCAATAACAGAGCCACGATGTGGTTTTCGCCAATGCCGTAATCTGAAAACAAACGGGCCAGCCGGTTGACGTCCCGGTTCACCTGGCCATACGACAACACGCTGTTTTCATAGACAACCGCGGCGCGATCCGGGTTTTCGGCTTCTTGCTTTTCAAAGAGTTCATGGGCTTTTAACGGTGGATAAGCGGCTTTTTTATGATTAAACTCCAATAATATGTGTTGCTTTTCGTCACGGGTAATGATCTCCAGGTCATCCAGGCGAATATCCCCGATCAGTCCTAACGCTTGTTCTGAAATCCGTTCAACGATTTGTTCGATGATTCGTCCCAGGTGCTTTTCAACGTGTCGAATCCTGTCGCGATCATATACTGCGGCATTGTATTTGAGATCAACAATCAATTCCTCGACAAAATTAACAACGATATTCAAATCATAGGTGGTTTGTTCAAACACGTCCACGCTTTCGACCGAGAAAAAGGATTGGCTTCCCTGTCCGGTTTTTTCAATCTCCCGGTCCACGGGGTAATTTTCAAAAATAAACAGACTGTTGATGAGTTCCCGCTTTAACGCACTGCGTGCCTGGATTTCAGCCAGAGGCGCAAACTCGTAAGCTCGGGATTGAATCATTTGCGCGTTCATGCGTTTGAGTAACCCCAGAAACGTATCTCCGGGTTCGGCTTTGACCCGAACCGGAACCGCATTGATAAATAACCCCACGATGGTTTCGACGTTTGGCAGGGTTGCGGGTCGCCCCGAAACAATGGCGCCAAACAGCACATCATCGGTATTGTTGTACTTTTGCAGCAAAATCCCCCAGAGGGTTTGAACCATGGTACTCATGGTCACATTGTGTTCATTGGAAATCGCAACTAACTTTTTGCTCCATGCCCGGTTTAAGATGAACCGGTGCGTTTCCGGTTTGTATTCGTTTTTTTCCGGGGTGTTTTGAGTTTGCGGAATCGTTGCCTGGTTTTCATAATCTTCCAGGTAATGCTGCCAATACGCAATTCCGGCTTCTTTGTTTTGCTTTTCCAGCCATTTGATATAGTTCTTATACGGTGCGGCAGGAGGTAAATGAACGGGTTTTCCTTGCGCCAACCCGTAATAGGTCAACAGCAACTCTTTGATGAGGATGGTCACACACCAGCCATCCATGATGATATGGTGAAAACTCCAGATGATTTCATACCGATTCGCACTGATTTTCAATATGGCCATCCGGATGAGGGTGTCTTTTTCCAATTCAAAGCCCCGGGCTTTATCGCGTCGTTTAAATGCCTGGATCCACGGTTCCTGTTCATCTGCTGCCAGATGCGAGATATCGTGATAATCGATGGATTTCTTGCGCTGTTTCAGCACCACCTGAACCGGGCGTTGGACTTTCTCATGAACAAAAACCGTGCGAAGCACGTCATGCCGTTCGATGATGCGATTGAACGCCTGTTCGAACAGTGCCAGATTCAATTCGCCCTTGACGCGATAAGATGTTTGTTCGAAATACGCCGGGGAAGTTTTATCCATCAAATAATGAAACAACATGCCTTCCTGCATGGGCGAGAGAAAATACATGTCTTTGATACTGGTCTTGTCGATCATCTTAATCCTCCAGGTCGAGTCCGTCTAGCGCGTCGAGCACATGGTCGATTTCCTGTTCATCCAGCGACACGCTGTAATCGCTGGCAGTAAATTCCGTTTCTTTTTTTCCGGTGCAATGGTCGATCAACCGCTTCAGCCGTTGGTCATAACCTTCCAGAAAAACCCGGATATCTTGTTCATCGTAGGTGCTTCCATTGTAGTTGACAGAAATTTTGAGTTTTCCGTCCAATACGCTTCCGAGGATATAGAGCGGAGAGATGCGTTCCATATTCGGGCTGACGGAATGCCCGGCCGGAATATCCGATATTCGGAAAAAGTCGGTATTCAAATCCACATCGAATTGTCCCAGGTAATTGAAACCGATTTCCGGGTTCATGGTCAATGCCACGCCGTTCTTGTGCTGGTCGGGAGTCAGGTATCTTAAAATCCCGTATCCGATTCCTTTGAAAGGAATGGCTCGCAGCATGTCTTTGGTATGCTTGATCATGGACGCTTCGGAGTCTTTTGTTTTCGTGTCCAGGACAACGGGGTAAATGGAGGTAAACCAGCCCACGGTTCGTGTGATATCGATATCCGGAATGATCTCCTCTCTGCCGTGTCCTTCCAGCATCAGGGGAACGCGTTCGGCGCCGGTCCAATCGCTGAATGCCGCTCCCAATGCGGCCAGAAGAATATCATTGATCTCGGTATTATAGGCATTATTGACTTGCTTGAGTAATTTTTCCGTGTATTCTTTCGACAATTCGATATCCATGATCCGGTTGTCCCGGTTTTTACCGGACGCCTTTCCGCTATCTCCGTGATGTTCGGAACAGAGATTCTCGATGTGTTGCCAGTAGGGTAATTCCTGAAGGAGCGTGTCGCTGGTGGAATAAGCGACCAGTTTTTCCGCCCATTCTTTATAGGAGGTCGATTTTAAGGGAATGTTGAGTTGTTCTCTTTCCACGCCGGTTTCGATTTGCCGGTAAAGCGCGATGAAATCTTCCAGGACAATCCGCCAGGAGACCGTGTCCATGACCAGGTGATGAATGGCGATTAACAGATAATCCCCGTTGATGGTCTTAAATAAACCCAGGTTTACCGGGTTTTGGCTCCAATCGATACTCGCCTGAAGGTCATTGCATGTTTCTTCGATTATTCTTCGATAATCGTTAGCATCATTCTCGTTTCTCAAATCAAAAACCCGAAGGTTCACCCATTGGTCGGAGAATTCGCGATTGATTTGTTTGATCTGTTTGATTTTTCCGTCGTGGTTTGTTTCGTTCGTTTCGTTCTTAAAAACAAGTCGCAGGGCATCGTGATGTTCGGTTAATTGATCAAATACTTTTTTAACGGTTTCTTCGTCGAGTCCTTCGGGTCGGTGCAGCATCAGCGATAGATTAAAATGGTGGGCATCGGTAAAGTTTTTTTCAAAAAACCATTCCTGAACCGGAGTCAGCGGAACGTCGCCCACGACCATGCCCTGGTCCGCCGTTTCTTTCACGGGTTTGATATGCTCGGCCAATTCCTTGATGGTGGTGTATTGAAACAAATCTTTTAATTCCAGTTTCCAGCCCAGGTTATAAAGCCGGGCGGAAATCTGAATGGATTTGATCGAGTCGCCGCCCAGTTCAAAGTAACTGTCCGTGATTCCGACCTTTTCCACGCCCATGACACTCTGCCAGACCTCTGTCATTTGCGTCTCCAGTTCGGTGGTTGGCGGTTCATAGTTCGATCGTTTGCTCCGGGCGTTTTTATCGGGATCCGGCAACGCTTTTTTATCGATTTTTCCATTGACGGTGACGGGCATCTTTTCCAGTTTCACTACATAAGAGGGAACCATAAATTCCGGAAGATGCGCCGCCAGATCGTTCCTTAGTTTCTCCGTATCGATTGCATCGATACCCCTTCCTTCAGCGGGTGTGACGTACGCCACCAGGTATTTGTATCCCGCCTCATCGTCTTTGGCCAACACCACTGCCTGACCGATGGGTTCATGCATCATCAAACCATTTTCGATTTCCCCGATTTCAATGCGGTATCCCCGGATCTTCACCTGCTGATCCGTTCGTCCGAGAAACTCCAGATCTCCACCGGGTAATCGCCGCGCCAAATCACCGGTTTTGTAAATCCGTTGACCGGGTTGGAATGGATGCGGCAGAAACTTTTCATTGGTTAATCCCGGATTGTTGACGTATTCCAGAGCCAGACCATCGCCGGCAATATACAATTCCCCGATTCCTCCGACCGGAACATGCCTCATCCGCTGATCCAATACATAGATTTGAAGGTTATCCGCGGGAACGCCAATGGGAACCGACGCGCCCTGATCCTTTTCCCGATTATATTTGTAGATCATGCACCCGACCGTGGCTTCCGTGGGTCCGTATTCATTGTAAATCTCGATATTTCCCCTGAATATATCGTTAATCTTTGCGGCCAACCGGGTGTCCAGTTTATCGCCGCCGACAATGAACCGCCGAATCTTCGATATGTTTTTCTCCCGAATGTGATCGGCAATGACCATCAAATGCACCGGCGTTAATTTAATGACTTCCACCTGGTTGTCTTCCAACACCCGGTCCAATAAGAATTCTTTGTTCTCGCCCCGGTAAACAACAATCGTGTTACCGGTAATCAAGGGGGTAAACAACGAGGTCACCGTCAGGTCAAACCCCATGGAAGTATATAAAGGAAAGTTAACCCTTTCATTCTTGACATAATTTTTCGCTGCCCATACGATATAGTTGACCAGCGACCGATGCCCGATGGCAACACCTTTGGGTTTGCCCGTCGAACCGGAGGTATAAATGATGTAGGCCCTACTTTCTTGAAAGAAAGTAGGCAAAGAACTTTTGGTTTTTTGGATTTTTTCTAAATTGATTTTCTCCCAAATGTTTTGGTTAGTTAAATTGTTTTCGGTATTTTCGGTAATTTCGGTTATCAATGCACTCGCGCCACTGTCGCTCAATATGAAATCGATCCGCTCCGTCGGATACCCGGGATCAAGCGGCAAATACGCACAACCGGCTTTCAGTACTCCCAGTATCGCAACCACCATTTCAACCGAGCGCTCCATCCGAATACCGACAATATGCCCCGGTTCAATACCTTTTTCTTTTAACTCCTGCGCCACCCGGTCGGATGCCTCGTTCAATTCACGGTAGGTGAGCTGATGCGACGCAGAAACCGAATCGATAATCGCAACATTTTCAGGCGTTTTTTCGACCTGCGCCTCAAATAATTCATGAATGGTCTTTTGATGAGGATAATCCGCACGCGTGCCATTGAAGCGTTCCAATTCTTTTTTTTCATCTTCGGAAAATAAATCGATATCGTTTATTTTCATATTCACATTAAATAACACCGATTGCAATAATCGAAGAAAATGATCAGTAATTCGAATTACCGATTCCTCTTCATATTTCGAGACATCAACTGCCAATTCGCCTTCGATTTGGTCGTTTTGATTCCCATCTGCCCGGAAGGAAAATATCAGACTCGGTTGAAGATGCGCCACGTATTTTTTTTCCTGGAGGTTCTCCAACAGCACTGCCACATCGAATAATTTTTCTAATTTTTCTTTTTCCGGAAATAACATCTCAATCGGATAATTCTGATTTTCAATGGCCTCTTGAATCACCTGTCGGACGTTGATAAGCAATTCTTTAAAGGTCATATCCGCCGATACGGAGACACACAGCGGTAATATTTTATTAATCAACGACTCTTCATTTTCCTGACGATCAACTGCGGTTCCGATCGTCATCCCATACGACGTACCGGCATAACCGCTGTACAGGTTCAGTAAAGCCACCATTCCCGCGGTTAATACCATCTGAGTTTTGGGATACGAATTCCCGGTTATTTCCTGCAACCGTTTATAGAGGGATCCGCTGATGGAAATGACCACATGATGATAATTCGGTTTTTCCGTAACCTCATACTTATCGTAAGGAAAGAAAGCGGGTGGGAACTCCCCGCTTAAGGTCTTCACCCAGTATTCTTTTTCTTTAACGAACTGGCCGGCTGCAATTTGTAAGTTGATCTGGTTGTTTTCATTAGATATCGAACTCACTTTCTTCCTCCCTGAGAACATTGGATTTTAACATGGTTATATGTTGCGATATTTGGATATCTTCTATTTTCTTTTTCTTATTCTCGACAATGTGCGCAATGATTTCCTGATAATGCCGCAGCATGTTTTCGGCTGTCTGCGGATTGAATAAAGCGACGGAATAGGTTAATGCCATCGTCAATCTATCCCCGTCATCGGTGACCCCAAGACGAAGGTCCGTTTTAATCGGTTCTTTGAAATCCTCAAAGGGTTTCAATTCCGGGTCCGAACGGGTCATGTGTCGCGCGTCCACGGTGGTTAGAGCAAAGATCACTTCATACAGAGGATTTCTGCCGGCATCCCTCGGAATATCCAATTTCCCTGCCAGTTGATCAATGGAATAATCCTGATTTTCAAACGCTTGCAGGGTATTGAATTTTACAGCCTCGAGAAACTCGTCAAAACCTCGTTTGGGTTCCACCGTATTTCGCATCAATAATACATTCACAAACATCCCGACAATTCCTTCCAGACCGGCGTCGCGTCTCCCGGCCACCGGACTTCCCACGATGATATCGCTCTGGTTGGCATATTTTGCCAGTAATACCGTGTATATGGCCAATAAAATCATATACAGGGTCGCCCCCTGTTCCGAAGCCAGCGCTCGTAATCGTTTCGCGAGCCCGGTTTCGATCTCGCGGCTTACCGTGTGACCGTCCAAACGCTGAATCGGCGGCCTTGGATAATTGGTCGGAAGGTTCAATACGGGTATTTCTCCCCGAAATCGCCCCAGCCAATAGTCTTCCTGCTTTTTTAAACGCTCGGTGTAATAGGGTCGCTTCTGCCATTCCGAAAAATCCTTGTACTGCAATTTCAGAGGCGGTAATTCTTTAGATAATTCTTTCCCGGAATAAAGGGCGATAAATTCGCGCATCAACATATCCTGCGATACGCCGTCGGTTACAATATGGTGCATATCTACCAATAAAATAGACCTTTTTCCATCTTTTATTACTGCCACTCGTAATAAAGGGGCATGAGAAAGATCAAAGGGGCGAATGAAATCCGATGTTAATTTTCGGATACGTTTTATTTTATGTTCAGCATCGTCATGTTCAGCATCGAAATAATCGTAATAAACAATCTTAAAATCCATGATATCCTGAATGCGCTGAACCGGTACCTCCCCCAACATCCTGAAGGATGTGCGTAACATGTCATGTCTTATCAGTAATTTTTTAAAAATGTCGGTGAGCAATGCCGGATCGATGCCGTCATCAAACGCCCAAAATACCGGAAGGTTATACGCCACGCTATCGGGTTCCATGACATGGATAAAATATAAGCGTTTCTGCGCCGAGGATAATTCGTAATATTCTTTTTCTTCGACCTGTTCGATCGATTCAAACGCCTCGGGAACGGTTTCCCTGATGTATTGGGCCAATCTTCGAATGGTTGGTCTCTTAAACATCTCGTCCAGCGGTACCTGAACGTTCAACACCTGATGAATCCTGAATACCATGACCGTGGCCTTTAACGAATGCCCCCCCAATTCGAAGAAATGGTCATCGATCCCGATGGCATCCGCGGGTTGGTTCAGCACCATATGCCATATCCGAATCAATTCGCGCTCCAGGTCATCCCGGGGCCCCGTATACCCTTTTCCGGATTTTAATTCCGGTTCGGGTAAAGCGTTTCGGTCGAGTTTACCGTTGCCGGTTAACGGAATCCGTTCCAGCGCCACAAAAAAGGATGGAATCATGTAGTCGGGTAACCCTTGAGACAGAAACTCTCGGAGTTCTGCTATCTCATAGGGTTGATTCGAAACGATATAAGCACATAAATAGACATTTCCATCGTTTCCTTTACGGGCCAGGACAGCGACTTCCCGAATGCCCTGAAATTTTAACAGGCGGCTTTGGATCTCGCCCAATTCGATCCGAAATCCCCTGATCTTGACCTGATGATCCATCCGCCCCAAAAACTCAATATTTCCATCATCGAGCCATCGGCACAAATCCCCGGTGCGATAAACGCGAACAGGGGATGCAATCCCCTTTTTGAAAAAAGATCCGCAAAAACGTTTATTTACGAATGTTTGAAAGGTTAGTTCGGGTTGATTCAAATACCCTCGCGCTACCCCGATTCCACCGATATACAATTCTCCGCTCACCCCGACCGGCTGAAGGTGCCATTCCCGATCCAATACCAGGAGCGCGATATTATCGATGGGTTTTCCGATCGGAATCCGCTCCGCCTGCGGGGCGCATTCAAAAAACGAAACGTCAACCGTTGCTTCCGTAGGTCCATAAAGATTGATCAGTCTTGGGAATTCATTGCAGCTCATCAACAAACGGTAAAACCGATCGACGTGCTCCACGCCCAGCGCTTCCCCGCTTGCAAATACATATTTTAAACTTCGGAGTGTCGCTTGTTCCGCTTCCCCATTTTTCAATGATTCGAGATGAATCAGAAATACGCTTAACATGGAGGGTACAAAATGAATCGTGGTCACGCCATACGTGGATATGGCGGCTGCAATCGTTTCAGGGTTTTTCTCTCCCCTGGCTTGCAAAAGACACAGGCGCGCGCCATAAAAACTCCACCAGAACAATTCCCATACCGATACATCGAAAACCACCGGCGTTTTCTGTAAGATGATATCCGTCGGGCCAATGGGATAAGCTTTCTGCATCCAGTTTAACCGATTCACCACTGAACGGTGCTCAATCAGCGTTCCTTTGGGTCTTCCGGTTGATCCTGATGTATAAATGATGTAAGCGAGATTTGAATTTCTCACAGAGAACACGGAGGCCACAGAGGGAAGGGGCAGGTTAAAAGCACCCGGGCAGACACATGGGTCTGCCCCTACGGTGTGAGTCACCAATAAGAGCGCCCGACTGTCCTTCATCATGTAGTTCGCACGCTCTTCGGGATAATCCGGACTAATGGGTAAATACGTGCCGCCGGCTTTCAATATGCCGAAGATTCCGATAATCATCTCAATCGAGCGCTCAAGCATGATACCTACAATGGTATCGGGTTTGACACCGTTTCGGATCAATTCACATGCGAATCGATTCGATCGTTCATTCAATTCAGCGTAAGACAATTGAGGGCAGACACGCGGGTCTGCCCCTACAGACGTTTGGCCTATAAGAGCAATATGGCTCGGAGCTTTTTCTACCTGCGCTTCAAATAGTTGATGAATCGTCTTTTCTTTGGGATACTCGGCGGCCGTATCATTAAAATCATATAATATACGATTCTTCTCTTCTTCCGTAATAATCTCAAAATCCGAAAGAGGGTGATCGCTGTTCTCAATCACCCCCTTAACAATGTTCTTAAAATATGAGATGAACCGTTCGATCGTCCCACGCTTAAATAATTTCGTGCTGTATTCAAACGTCAAACATAAGCGATCATCTTCTTCTACTACGGATAATGTCAAATCGAACTTGGATACGTGATTCTCATATTCATAGGGAGTTAACATCAGTCCAGGAATCGCCAATGATTGCATAACCGCATTCTGTAACACAAACATGGTATCAAATAAGGGATTGCGCCCGGTGTCCCAGTTTACCACCACCCGTTCCACCAAGTCTTCATACGGATAATCCTGATTTTCAAAAACATGCAATGTCTTTTCTTTCACTTCGTGAAGAAACCCGGTAAATGTTTTTTCTCCCAACGGATAGCTGCGAATCGCCAATGTGTTGACAAACATGCCGATGATCTTATCCAAATCCGCATGTCTGCGCCCGGCTATCGGCGAACCAATAACAATATCGTCCTGGTTACTGACTTTGGATAAAAATACGTTGTATAAAGCCAATAACATCATATACAATGTGGTTTCGGTTTCCAACGTCGACGTTTTCAATAATCCGGTTATTTCCTGATCCAGTTCAAAATGAATACATCTTCCTTCGAAACTCTGAATTGCAGGTCTTGAATAATCAACCGGAATACCCAATACGGGTATTTCCCCCTCAAACTCATTCAGCCAGAATTTTTCCTGATATTTCAACAATTCGGTTTGATTTATCTTATTGTTCCACTCTGAAAAATCTTTATAGTGAATTTGGAGTTCGGGCAAATCTTCCCCTTGATACAGCGCCATGAAATCGTGTACCACAATATTCATGGAGGTCCCATCCGAAACAATATGATGCATGTCTACTGCCAGAAGGTGCCTGCTTTCTTCGATTTCGATTAAACCAACCCGCATCAACGGTGCTTTCGATAAATCGAAAAATTTAATAAAATTTTCTACGACACTTCCTACACTTACCGTCTCACCTTCTTCATTTCTTACCTTCTTCCCTTCCCCCCCCGTGTCCTCCGTGAGCACCGTGAGAAAATCAATTGTAAACTCAACACCAGTATGAATCCGCTGCACCGGCTCCTCATTGATCGGATGAAACGACGTCCGAAAACTTTCATGCCGATCGATCAACCGCTTAAAGGTTTCCTCAAGCTTCGGTTGATCAATTTCCCCTTCGACTAGAAAAAAAGAGGTAATATTGTAATTGATTCCCTTTTTATCCATTTGATGCAATACGTATAATCGCTTTTGAACCGAAGATAATGGATAATATTCTTTCTCTTCAACACGCTCTATCGAAACGTATCTTTCTTTAACCGATTTTTTAATATAATTAGAGATATAATTGAACAATCCTCGAATCGTCGAGTTTTTGAATATCTCTCCCAGCGGCATATTCACATGGAATAGTTTGTAAATTTTTGATATTAAAATAGTGGCTTTTAACGAATGGCCCCCCAATTCAAAGAAATTGTCTCCTATTCCGATAAGCTCTTTTTTTCTTCCCAATATTTCGGACCATAACTCTGCCAACTTTTCTTCGATCGCATTTCCGGGTGCAATGTATCGCTGATTCCCTTTCATTTCAAGGACTGGTAACGATTTGCGGTCTATTTTTCCTGTTACCGTAAGCGGTAACGCATTCAGGCGCATAAAATAAGACGGTACCATATAATCCGGTAAATTCTTTAATAAATACGCTCTTAATTCAGGAATCGATAGTTCCATATCCGAAACAATAAACGCAGCAAGATATTTATCTCCCCTGTCTTCTTTAACGACGACGACCGCTTCCTTTACGTTCTCATGTGATAGCAAGCGATTCTCAATTTCTTCCAGCTCGATCCGAAATCCCCGAATCTTCACCTGTTGATCGATACGGCCCAAAAATTCAATATTGCCGTCACCCCTCCATCGGCACAAATCTCCCGTTTTATAAAAATAGTCATTGGTCATTGGACAGTGGTCATTGGTGACATCTCTTTTACCATTGACTAATGACAAATGACTAATAACATTTCTGTTAAATCTCTCCGCGGTTAATTCAGGTCGATTCAAGTATCCCCTGGCCAGACCGTTCCCTGAAATATACAACTCACCGGCGATTCCAGTGGGCTGCAAATGATGATATTTATCAACAATATAAAGTTTTATGTTGGGTAACGGTCTCCCAATCGGAATACTCCCGGTTCTTTCCCGGCCCAATGAATACCAGGATGCATATACCGTGCTTTCCGTCGGCCCATAAAGGTTTTCCAATGCGATGGCGGTATTTAAATCATTGAATTTATTTACCAACTCCGGCAATAGCGCTTCTCCCGCCAAGAAGATATATTTCAAACTCTCGATCTGCCGTTTATTTTCCATATCCAAATACCCGATGAACGCATTGAACATAGAAGGCACAAAATTGATGTGACTGACCCCATTTCGTTCGATCGTATCCAGTATAACCCGGGGATCTTTTTCACCCCCCTTTTCCAATATGGTTGATCTTCCCCCTTCCATAAACCATCCGAATAATTCGGTGACCGATACGTCAAAAACATAAGAGGTTTTTAAAAGATACGTATCCGATTGCTTTAAAGGATATTTCTTTTGCATCGCATATAATAGATTGATAACCGAGGCATGGTCCACCATGACGCCTTTGGGATTTCCCGTTGAACCGGAGGTGTAGATAACATAAGCAAGAGAGGTTGCCGGTTGACGGTTACCGGTTGACGGTAAACAAGAAGCGCTCGGGCAGACACATGAGTCTGCCCCTACGGAATGAGTCACCAAAAAGAGCGCCCGACTGTCCTTCATCATGTAGTTCGCACGCGCTTCGGGGTAATCCGGACTAATGGGTAAATACGCGCCGCCAGCTTTCAATATGCCAAAGATTCCGATAATCATCTCAATCGAACGCTCGATCTTGATACCCACAATGGTATTGGGTTGGACGCCTTTTCGGATGAATTCAGAGGCCAAGCGATTGGATCGTTCATTTAATTGTTTATATGTTATGTGTAGAGGCGATTCGCGAATCGTCCAATTGGATATTTGAGAAGGGGGCGCTTCTCGAAGCGCCCCTACGGAAGTAAAACCGATAAGAGCAATGTGATCAGGCGTCTTAACTACCTGTTCATCAAATAATCCATGAATGGTTTTATCGTCCGGATACTCTGCGGCTGTCCTGTTAAAATCATCCAGTATCTGTTTCTTTTCGTCCTCGGTGATCATTTCAATCTCCGCTATCTTTTTATCGGGGTCGGATAAGATGATTTTGAGAAGATGACAAAAATGAAGGGCAATCCGTTCGATCATCTGCCGATGATAAACATGCGTGTTATAAATTATTTTGCTTTGAACATGCGCTTCGACCCGTAAAAACGAAAAGACGACTTTGGGATTAATCGTTGAAAGATGCGCGCCATCTTGGATATTTTCCAATACCAAACCCACATCAAAAAGGGGACATTCCTCTTCTAAAAACGGTATTTCCAATTGCCGAACCAATACCTCAAACGGATAATTTTGATTTTCATTCGCGTCAATGATGGTTTGTCTGGATTGGAACAATAATTCTTTGAATGACATGTCACCGTTCAGTTGATGGCGTAACGCCAAGACCGTATTGATAACCGCTCCGCCTTCCTTCCTTTTTTCTCCGTGTTCCCCGTGTGCGCCGTGAGAAACCGGCGTTCCCATGATGATATCCTCATTCCCGGTGTATTTGGAAAGCAAAAGCGTCAGTACGGCACTCAATATAATATGGAGGCGGATATCCGAACCCGCACTTAATTGCATCAAACGAGACGATATAGGTTGAGCGATAGGAATCGGTATCGAATCGGTATCCGGCGCTTCGGTCGGCGGATTTTTATCAGAATATGGAAATCGACTTTTCGTTAATTCCCCGGATAACGTTTCAATCCAGTATTTTTTCTCTTTAACTTTTTTTCCAGCCGCAACCCATAACTTCTCGAAATCGGACGAATCACTGACATGCATCGGTTCACTCCTTGCCTTAATAATTATCGTTAATGGTCTCCCTGACAGCAATGATTAAAAATTAAAATCCTCCTCATCAATCCGTATATTCTGAGCATCAGAAATATTTTTTATATTAAGGTTTCGTGAATCGTTTTTTTGGTCATGAAAATCCATCCTGATCCTCCTTAAAAACGCTGAATTTTAAAGCTGCCCAGTTCCCCGGGTTAGCACCCCGTGAATGATTTCTCACAGAGGACACAGAGGTCGCGGAGGAGGAGGAAGTAATATGTTTATGCCAATCGATTAATTTTATAACGGTTCTCTCCGTGTCCCCCGTGCGCTCCGTGAAAAATACAAATTTAGCGTCACCGATAACACCATTAATAGAAGGAAAACTAGTGTGTGAGGATTCTCCGTACCGTCTCTTAAACCAAGATCCACTCTCTTTAGCCTTATTTCGCGCTGTAATCCATAAACTGTCAAAATCAGATAAATCCCTGGTACGCATCGGTACTCCTCTACTTGATAAGCGACGTTCGAATTATTAACAGCTTTTGCCAACAACGTTGGACTGTATCTTAAATCGGCTTTTATTCTTTTTTTATGAATCAATCAATAGGTTTGGATAATACCTAATTTAAACAAGGCTTTCAATTGTAACATATTTGGGTATCTTTTTCAAGGTTTTATTAAAAAAAACCAAAAAAATATACCCTTAAATGTCAATCTGTCATTTTCCCTTATTTTTCTTAAACGATTGAAATTTCGTGGTTAATTTCCGATAATCCACATAAGTGGATGTGGGGTGGAGAGTGAAAAAATCAAGAAGCTTTATATATTCGTTCACCATATAAACGATGGTTTCCGGTTTGAACAATTTTTTCTTATAACTCCAAAAGATATGAATGCCGTTTTTATATTCGGTCAGATAAAGCTCCAAATCAAATTTGGTCTCCTGGAAATTGTCAATATGAACCGGTTCGATGTTGTTAAATTCTTCGGATGCTGCCGATTCTTTGATATGAAGCATATTAAAGGATATGGAAATTTCGGGATATTTCATTTCCAATTCATTGAGCAGTGACTCAAGATTATAATCCTGATGCTCGAATACATCCAGTACGTCCTGGTTCATCCGTTTTAAAAAATCAATAAACGGTTCGTTAAAATCCACTTCGGTATTGAAAATAATGGAATTGACAAAAAAACCGACAATCGAATGAAGGGACGGATGAGGCCTTCCCGATCCGATGATGGAACTGACAATATGTTGTTTTCCGGAAAATCGGGCCAGCCACATCATGTATGCGGTAAACATCACGGTAAACAAGGTCATCCGATGGCTTTTCGCCACCTGCTTGATCTGCTGCGCCACATTCTGATCAATAAAACAGGTGTACCCTGCCCCTTCCTGGTTTTTCCGATTCTGGGGAAAATCACCGGGTAAGGTGAATGCATCGAGCCCCTTTTCCAATTGGCGTTTCCAAAAACGGTACGATTCCTCCATCTTTTCCCGGTTGCTTAATTGAACATTGTGCCATTCGGAAAAATCCCGGTATCGGAAGGGTAAAGGATCTAGTGCGCTCTCTTTTCCCAACCGGTAACTATCGTATACCGTCAGAAATTCGTTTCGAATAATCTCCATGGACCAGCCGTCGGTAATAATATGATGCATGTTAAACATGAGCTCAAAGCGTTGGGCATCCAATTTCAACAGCAGAGCCCGAAAAAGCGGCGGTTGAGCCAAATCAAACGGCAACCGAAAGATATCATTGTAACTGTTTTCGCGCTGCACGTGTTTGGATTCGTCATCCAGGGATGAGAGATCGATTTTTTCGAAAGGAATGGAAACCCGGTTAAAATCAGTCAATATGTATTGAACGGGTTGACCGCCAATGGTTTTAAAACCGGTCCGAATGCTCTCATGCCGCCGCAGCAGGTAAGCCAGCGTTTTTTCAATCCATTCCTCATTAACGGCGTGATCCAGGATCACCCGTCCGGGAATGTGAAACGCCGAACCGCTGCTTTGCATTTGATGGAGGTACCATAATCGTTTTTGATTGAGGCTGAGTTCGTAAAACGCTTTGTCTTCACTGACCGCTAACTCGATAAATTGTTTTCTCCGGGAGGTGGCGATGAGATGAGCCAGTTCCCGGATGGTTGGATTTTTGAAGACCTCGGCCAATGGGATATCCACCTCAAAGGTTTGATGAAGTTTTGCCGTTAAAATGGTTGCTTTTAAGGAATGGCCTCCCAGGTCGAAGAAATTGTCATCGATCCCGATTTTATCGGCGGGTTTGGACAGGGCAGCCCCCCATATTTGGGTCAATGTCTTCTCGATGTCATTTCCGGGCCCGACGTAAGTCTCCCCCATCGCGATGTCCGGTTGAGGCAAGGCTTTGCGGTCGATTTTCCCGGTAGGCGTCAGCGGAAACGCTTCCAAATTCACCAATACGCGCGGAACCATATAATCGGGAAGCGAGGCATTGAGGGTTTTGAGGATCGCGGATTCATCGATCGCTTTGTTTTTTACATAGTAGCCGGCAAGAAAACTTTCGTCCTGATCATTTTTCAGGCACGCAATAATGCTTTTCTTGATCCCTTCCACCTTATCCATGATGCCTTCGATTTCCGACAATTCCACCCGGTATCCCCGGATCTTGACCTGGAAATCCCGCCGGCCGATAAACTCGATCGAGCCATCCGGCAATCGCTTCCCAAAATCGCCCGACCGATACACCCGGCCAGTGCCTTTCAACGGGTTCATCCGAAACGCGTTTGCGGTGACTTCGGGTTTATTCAGATACCCCAACGCCAGATGATCGCTGCCGTAAACAATTTCCCCTACTCCCAGGGTATCGACTTCCCGATGGTTCTCATCCAGCAAATACACCTGGGTGCGGTCCACGGGAAAACCGACGGGCACCAGTTCTTTTCGAATCGGTGTGTGTTTGTCGATGATGTTCTGAAGGGTTACCGTGGATTCGGTGGGCCCCAATCCGTTGATGAATAAACAATCATCCGAGAAATGGGTGTTATATTTGAATACATCTTTCTTTAACACTTCTTCACCCCCCAAGACAATCAGGCGGATGGACGGAAATTGATCATTGGTCGATAATCCGTCAACGAAAAACCGATAAACCGTTGGTACGGAGTGATAAATGGTGATGGCTTCCTGTCCGAGCCAGTTCGCCAGTTGATCCATTTTCCCCATTTCTTTGATGTTGTAGGGAAACACGCTGGCGCCGTTCAAAAGTGCGCCGTAAATATCCATGACCGCGGCATCGAAACTGTAAGACGAAAACAGGGTGAGTCGGTCATCGGCGGCGATGTGCAAGTTATTGGTATACACGCGCATAAAATGGAGTACATTGCGGTGACACTGGACCACGCCTTTGGGCGTTCCGGTAGAACCGGACGTATAGAGGATGTAAGCCGCATCCGATAACCCGATTGGAATGTCCGGGTTTTTCGTTTGACTTCTTTCAATGTTATGGATATTGATCAATCGAATGCCGCGGGAATCGCCAACCAATTTTTTGGCAAAGTCCATGTTCGCATCATTGGTTAATATTATGGGGGTACCGGAATCCGTTAACATGTATTCCAGGCGACTCGGGGGATAAGTGGGATCCAGGGGAATATAGAAATTCCCGGATTTCAAGACGCCGAACATGGCCGCAATCATTTCCGCCCCATGCTCAAACAATAGCCCAACCCCGTTATTCCTCATTCCGAATGGATGGATCAGCGCATTGGCAATGCAATTGGAAAATGCATTCAATTCGTTGTACGTATAACCCGAGTCTTTGTCCGCAGTCGAATGTTTCACCGCGAGCCGATCCGGGTATCGCTCGACTCGACTTTCGAAGCGGCTGATAATGGATTGATGGATCTCTTGAAGTTCAAATTCTTCAAAGTCGTTGGTCGGTCGAATAAAATGTCGCTTGATGCTCTCGCTGTCCACACGAAACACGTTGGTTTCCGGGATTTCTCCCTTCGGATTTTGGCAAAGGACGTCCAGGAGTTTTAATAAGGAGTGGGCAAAGAACGCGATGGTTTCGGGGAGAAAGACAGAGGATTTGTAACACCAATCCAGACGGATGCCGTTTTGGAACTCGATGATGTACAATTCGAGCAGAAATTTGACCTCCTGAACGTCGGGGAGATGGTACGGGGTAAAGGAGGTAAGGCGGGTATGTTTCGTTCCTTCTTCCAGGCCGGGCATATTCACCGCAACCGTGATATCGGGATATTTCAGTTGCAGTTCATCAAGCGCCATTTCAATGGGGTAATTCTGATACCGCAGAGCCCGAAATACTTCCTCATTGACGTGATGCAACACATCGGGAAAATGATGGTCCGTGTCCATATCCATTTGAATGTGAAGGGGAATGGTATTGCTGAAGCATCCGACAATGGGTTGCAGGGCAAAATGGTCTCGGCCGGACGAGACAATACCGCTTGTGATATCGGTTTGTTTGGTCAGGTGAAACAAAAATAAGTTAAACGCGGAAAATAAGATGGTAAACAATGATGTCTTATTTTTTCGGGCGAGTTTTTCAAGATCCCCTTTCAGTTGATCCGAGGCAAAACAGCAGAACATAGAGCCTTTCCGATCGTTTTTCCGATTACTGAAATCCGTGGGTAGTTCCAGGGGAGGAAACCCGGATTGGATCTTTTCCAGCCAGTAATGGTGGGCCTCTTCCTTAAATCCCCCCGTCTCAAACCGGTGATTAAACCAATGGGAAAAGTCTTTGTAGCTGACCGGCAGCGGATTGGACTTCCATTCTTCTGCGATTTCACGATTATCGAGCAACCGGTCGAAATCCCGTTTCAATAGATCCAGCGATGCCCCGTCACTGATGATGTGGTGGATAATAAACAGAAACGTATAATGGTCGGGGTTCATTTTAATGAGCGTGCTTCGAAACAGCGGGGGCACGGCCAAATCGAAAGGTTTGGTGAATTCTTCGGCAATCAGACGCTCACGCTGTTGTTTTTTCTCATCTTCCGGAAGGGAGGAGAGATCAATCCGTTGAAATAGGGGCTCCGTTTTTTTCGTTATAAACTGGACGGGCTGACTTTCGACCTGTTTAAAAAAGGTACGAAGGCTTTCATGCCGATGACTTAACCCTTGAAGCGTACGTTTTATTTTTTCGGCATCCACCGGATGATCCATTTCAATGACGCTGGGGATATGGTACGACGATGTTTGGGGGTTCCTCTGACAAATGACCCAGATGCGTTTTTGGATAAACGACAGATCGTAATATTCTTTTTCTTCGACGGTTGGGATATCGAGAAACAGGTCTTTGGCAGCGGTGTTAATGCATTCAGCCTGTTTTCGGACGGTGGGATAATTGAATATCTGCGCCAGGGGAATGGCGACGTTGAATTCTTTATGAATCAGGGACATCAAACGGATGGCTTTCAGGGAATGGCCTCCCGATTCGAAAAAATTGGAATCGATGCTGATTTGGCCGGCCTTATCCTCGCCAATGCCAAGAACCGCGGCCCAGATTTCGACCAGTTTTTGCTCGACCGCATCCCGGGGAGCAGTAAAATGTTCCTGACGGGCAATTTCAGGGTTAGGCAAGGCGCGCGTATCCACTTTACCGTTGGATAACAGGGGAATTTGATCTAACCGGATAAAATAGGCCGGAATCATGTAACCGGGTAGATAAGTGGATAGATAATCGCGAAGAGTTGTTTCCTTTATTTTTTCATTTGAAACAAAATAAGCAATCAGGGATTCCCGTAACACGACAACGGCCATTTTAATATCGGGATGTCGAATCAATCGGTTTTCGATTTCTCCCAACTCGATTCTGAATCCCCGGACCTTTACTTGCCGGTCGATGCGTCCTAAAAATTCAATATTCCCATCATCCAACCATCGGCACAAATCCCCGGTTTTGTAACAATTGCCTCCGGCGGCCCACCTTTTTGAAAAAAGGTGGGACCAAAAACTTTTTGTTTTGTTATGGGTTGTATTGGTATTGTTAGGGGTTCGGCTATCTTTAGGGGTTGGGTTAAAGGAACCGGCTACCGGCAACTGGCAACCGGTAAACTTTTCGGATGTTAATTCGGGGTTGTTCAAATATCCACGGGCCAGCCCTTTTCCGGAGATACATAATTCTCCGGCTAAACCGCCGGGCTGTAAATACTCGTATTTATTCATGATATAGAGTTTGATATTGGGTAGCGGTTTTCCTATCGGAATACTGCCGGTCCCATTCCACCGGGATAAGGAATACCAGGCGGCATATACCGTGCTTTCCGTCGGGCCATATATATTTTCCAGAGTTACGGCAGTATTTAAATCACGTTTCCAATCGTCGAATTTCTTGACCAACGCCGGTAACAGGGCCTCTCCCGCTAAGAAGATATATTTCAGACTCGATAATCGGTCGTTATTTTCAGTTTCATTTTCATTTTCGAGGCTTAAATAGTCGATAAACGCATGGAACATGGAAGGCACAAAATTGATATGACTCACCCGGTGGCGTTGAATCGCTTCCCGAATCCTACCGGGATCCTTTTCCCCGCCGGCTTCCAATACGGCTAGCCGTCCTCCACCGATACACCACCCGAATAACTCGGTTACGGATACATCGAAAAGATAGGAGGTCTTTAATAAATACGTATCCGATTCTCCCAACGGGTACCTGTTTTGCATCGCCTCCAATAAATTAACCGCCGAGGCATGCGCGACCATGACCCCTTTGGGTTTGCCGGTGGAACCGGAGGTGTAGATAATGTAAGCAAGACTTGAAGGGTTTCTCACGGAGCCCACGGAGGTCACGGAAGAAAAGGCCAGGCTCGAAGTACCCGGGCAGACACGCGGGTCTGCCCCTACATAAGTAACCAAAAAGAGCGCCTGACTATCCGTTAACATGTAATCGATTCGTTCCTGGGGATATGCCGGATTAATCGGAAGGTACGCGCCTCCGGCTTTCAAAATACCCAGAATGCCGATTACCATGTCGATCGAGCGATCAACCTGAATGCCCACAATCGTATCGGGTTGCACGCCTTTGCGGAGTAATTCGTGCGCCAGGTGACCGGAACGTTCATTCAGTTCTTGATAGGACATTTGTAGGGGCGCTTCGCGAAGCGCCCCTACAGAAGTCGAACCGATAAGAGCCATCCGATCCGGCGTTTTCTTTACCTGCTCTTCAAATAATCCGTGAATGGTTTTATCTTTCGGGTAGTCGGCTTCCGTATTATTAAAATCATATAATATACGGTTCTTCTCTTCTTCCGGGATGATTTCAAAATCCGAAAGTCGTTGATTTCGATGTTCAATGACCGCCTGGATCATATTCTTGAAATAAAGAATAAATCGCTCGATTGTTTCAGGTTTAAATAATTTTGTCCCGTATTCAAATGTAAATAAAAACGTGCATTCGGTTTCTATGGCGGATAGTGTCAAATCAAATTTGGAGATTTTATTTTCATACGCATAAGAAGACAATTTGAGTCCGGGAATCTCGAGCGAACGCATGGTCATATTTTGCAATATAAACATGACATCAAACAACGGGTTACGACCGGTATCACGGTTTGTTGCCACCCGTTCCACCAATTCTTCATACGGGTAATCCTGGTTTTCAAAAATCGTTAGCGTTCGTTCTTTGACCTCATTGAGGAATTCGGTAAACGTTTTCTCTCCCGTGGGATGATTCCGCAACGCCAATGTATTCACAAACATACCGACAATTTTTTCCAAATCCGCATGCCGGCGACCGGCCACCGGGGAACCGATCACGATCTCTTCCTGACCGCTTAATTTAGATAAAAATACATTGTATATTGCTAACAAAACCATATAGGCCGTGGTTTCCGTGTCCAAAGCCAATGCGTTCACACCGGATGCCGCTTCTTGATCTATTTCAAACGTTACCGTTCTTCCTTCAAAACTCCGAATCGAAGGTCTTGGATAATCAACCGAAAGATCCAATACCGGTATTTCCCCTGCAAACTCATTTACCCAAAAAACCTCTTGCGGTGTCAGGGATTCAGTCTGTTTTTCCCTATTTTGCCAATCGGAAAAATCTTTATACTGAACCCGAAGTTCCGGTAAATCTTCCCCCCGGTAAAACGCCATAAAATCATGCAGAACCACACCGATCGAGGTTCCATCCGAAACGATATGATGCATGTCCACAGCCAGAAGATGCTTATTTTCTTCAAGTTCTAACAATCCCACACGAATCAGAGGAGCTTTGGTTAAATCGAAATATTTGACCAAACAATTTATTTTTCTTACCTTCTCATCTTCTTCGCTTCTAACCTTCTTCTTTTCCCCTTCCGTGTCCTCCGTGAGCTCCGTGAGAAATTTTAATTCAAACTTAACGTCACCATTAATCCGCTGTACCGGTTCATCATCGATCATATGAAACGATGTTCGAAAACTCTCGTGGCGGTCGATCAATCGTTTAAATGTTTGTTCAAGCCTGTTTTTATCGATTTCTCCGATCAACTCAAAAAAAGAAGGAATATTATAATGGATTCCCTCCGGATCCATTCGATGTAACACATATAACCGTTTCTGTGCCGAAGATAACGCGTAGTATTCTTTTTTTTCAACGGGCGCTATTGCGGCGTACCGATTTTTTGCCGATTTTTTAATATAATCGGATAATCCCCGAATCGTGGGGAGCGTAAACATTTGGGTCAATGAGAGATTCACATCGAGTTCCTTATGGAGTTTGGCGATAAATAAAGCAGCCTTCAATGAATGGCCGCCTAATTCGAAGAAATCATCATCAATGCCTATATTTCTTGTTTCGAATCCCAGGACCTCGCCCCATATTTCGGCCAGTGTCTTTTCCACGTCATCCCGTGGCGTTTCAAATGGTCTTTCCGGATGTCGAACCGTAACTTCAGGCAATGCTCGCCAATCAATTTTCCCATTGGATGTTAGCGGTATCGTTTCGACCTGAATAAAATGCGAGGGGATCATATAATCCGGGAAATAGTTCAATAAGTATTCTCTTACTCGACTGATTTCAACCGGATCGATCGTATCATTGAAGACCACGTAAGAACAAAGGTATTTACCTCCCCGCTTATCTTCCTTCACAATAACCACAGCCTCTTTGATGGGAGGATATTTTAATAATCGATTTTCAATTTCACTCAATTCGACGCGAAAACCTCTGATCTTCACCTGGGAATCGATTCTGCCCAAAAATTCGATATTCCCATCCTCCAACCATCGGGCCAAATCTCCTGTTCTATACAATCGGTTTCTCACAGGGGACACGGAGGGCACGGAGATAAACTTTTCAGCCGTTAATTCCGGGTTATTCAGATATCCCCGGGATATGCCGTTACCTCCGACCCAGAGCTCTCCGCCAACGCCTAACGGTTGAAGCCTTCCATGCGTATTGACGATGTAAGCCGTTGAATTGGCAATGGGTTTGCCGATTGGAATCTTTTCTTCATAGAGTTTATCGATACGAAACGTGGTGGAAAACGTTGTATTTTCAGTTGGTCCATACCCATTGACGATCGTCAAAGCGGGAAACCGGCTTTTTATCCGATTGATGGATGATGGAGATAATACATCGCCGCCAACCAACAAACAGCGAAGAGATCCGAATATCGCTTCATCACTCTGCACCATTTGATTAAATAAGGGAGAGGTCATCCACATGATGGTAATTTTATTCTCAATAATCGACGCCTTTAATGTCTCAGGATTCAATACATCGTTTTTATCGATCAGATGGAGAGTCAAACCATTTAATAATGATCCCCATATTTCAAACGTGGAGGCATCAAACGCCAATGCTCCGGTTTGGAGTATCCGGTCTTCGGATTGAAAATCGATAAAATTCGTATGCTTTACCAGCCGAATGACATTTTGATGGTTGACCAAAACCCCTTTTGGATTTCCGGTGGAACCGGAAGTGTAAATGATGTAGGCAAGTGAAGTGGCCGGTTGACGGTTGACGGTTGACGGTAAAAAAGAAGCACTCGGGCAGACACATGGGGCTGCCCCTACGCGGATTTCCCCATGTAGGGGCGCACCCGTGTGTGCGCCCGCCGAGGAGACTGAGAGGTTAAGAGGATCTAAGAAGAGCACTTTCTTACCTTCTGAACTTCTTATCTTCTCAACCTCTTCATTGTCGCTGGTAAGCAACAATTCCGCTCCACTGTCTTTTAACATGTAATCAACCCGCTCTTGCGGGTAATCAGGGTCAATGGGTAAGTAGGCGCCTCCGGCTTTCAAAATACCCAGAATACCGATAATCATTTCAAGGGAGCGGGGAATCTTTATCGCAATAATCGTGTCGGTTTTAATGCCTCTTTGCATTAGTTCATTCGTCAGACGACCCGATTGATTATTCAATTCATTGTAAGACAATTGGGGGCAGACACGCGGGTCTGCCCCTACGGCAGTTAGCCCAACGAGAGCAAGATGATCCGGCGTTTTCTCCACCTGTTCTTCGAACAATTCATGAATCGTTTTATCTTTCGGATAGTCTTTTTCCGTATGATTAAAATCGTATAGCAAACGATTCTTCTCTTCGCCGGTAAGCATATCGATTTCCGATAGCTTTATTTCGGGATCGGATAATACGATGTCAACGATCCGATGAAAATGAATGGCAAGACGTTCGATCATCCGACGATGGTAAAAATGAGAATTATAGTCGATTTTACCTTCGATTGCCTCGCTAACCCGCAAAAATGAAAAAATGATCTTCGGATTAACCTTTGCGATAAACCGCTTATCCTGAATATTTTCCAAAACCAGAGCCACATCGAAAAGAGGGCACTCATTCTCCGAACACGTGACATCCAATTGTCGAACCAATACCTCGAACGGATAATTTTGATGTTCGTCAGCTTCGACCAATGTTTGCCGAACCTGGTATAATAACTCCTTAAACGATATCGCATCATTCAATTGATTGCGCAATGCCAATACGGTATTGATGAACTCACTCTCTTTACCCTTTACCCCGTGTTCTCCGTGAGCCCCGTGGGAAACCGCCGTTCCAATTACCCCGTGTCCTCCGTGGGCTCCGTGAGAAACCGCCGTTCCAATGATGATGTCCTCATTACCCGTGTATTTAGCGAGTAAAAGAGTAAGCACCGCACTCAATACAATATGAAGTCGAATATCCGAATCCCCGCTCAATTTCATTAAACGTGACGATGCATTTTCATCGAGGGGAATCGTTACCCGAATATCATCCGACGTTTCGGTCAGACTATCTTCAGGGAAATGAAGATAGGGAAAACCACTTTTTGTTAATTCGCCGGATAATTTTTGGATCCAATATTGCTTTTCTTTATTTTTTTTCCCCGCTGCAATCCATAACCTGTCAAAATCGGATGAATCACTGCCATGCATTCGGCTTCTCCTTTGGTTTATTCAAATCGTTCTTCGGTTGGGGTTAGCGCCTCTAAAAATTGAAATCATCACTATAATCCCTTGTACTCTGAGCATAAGTTACATTTTTGATATTGAAATTTTCTTTAATCGTTTTCTTTGCCATAAAATCCATCAGCGATGGGACCGCATTTTTATGTAACCGTCTCCATCGTTCATCCGCCTTGACATGTTGGTCATACGAATAAGGATTGGGAATTCCCAATTTCCTACAATGGGCTTCAAACCGGTGAACCCGATTAAACGTTTCCTGCCGGGAAGGCTCAAACCCGGGCCCTGGGGTATAATACTGGAAGGTCAACATGGGGAGCCATTTTTCAGGGTATAGAAGCTGGATATGTTTTCGCCAATTATCGGCCTGGACTTGCTGCGAATAATGGACGAGGAAATAATTGCATTCCGCCTGAAAAATATCATCTTTTAATTCTTCTATAATACTCAATGTTTGTTGGAAATCCTCTTCTGTTTCCCCGGGGTGGCCAATAACCCAGTAAGTCGTTACTTTGATTCCTGCGTAGGCCAGAGCGGATACGGTGGCTTTTATTTGTTGGACGGTAATGCGTTTATCCATTTCATCCAGGATGCGCTGAGAACCGCTTTCGGTACCCAATCGCACCCGATATAACCCTCCCCGGCGCCAGAGTAGGGTATTTCGGATATCTCCGGAAGGATCGTCCACCTTAAAATAAGCATCGTAATACAAAGAGACGCCGGATTTTATAAACTCATTAGATAGATCCGTCAATACCGGATTAATTAAAGAATCTGTCATAAAAAACAATTGGTGTCCGAATTCCCGGTGGATCTTTATCATCTCATTGACTGTATGTTGGGGGTTTTTGACCCGGTATTTTCCCGCTACTTTGGATCCGATACAAAAGCTGCATTGATACAGACAACTCGCCGATGCCGTGGCTGCGAGACATGGATATTTCTCCATATTCAAATCCGAAAAATCCGGCAGTTCTTGCTCATGAAAATCTAAAATTTTTCCATCGTTGTCTTCTTTGGTATAAACCCGTTTTGAATCCGGGAGCTCTCCCCGCAAATACTTCAAGAAAAGCATCTCACCCTGTCCCAGGATAATTTTATCCAGGTAAGGTTCGGTTTCATCCAACAAAATCTGAAAATTGGGCGAATCCGGCGCATGGGTTTCATTGAAGGTTCCGCCTCCCATCAAGGTTTTAATGTGGGGATATTTTTCCTTGGTCAGTTTCAGGGCAAACATGGAGGCCGCTATGGTACATTTGTAGGCGGTAACCCCGACCACATCCGGCTTCTCTTTTTCCAGTAATTCCAACCAGTAGGCTTTCAGTATTTGATAAAAATCATCCATGATTTGGTTGAGTCGGATCACACAATTTTCTTCAACATCAACGAAATATGACTGATAAATCATTTCTTTTACTAGAGCTTGATACTCCTTCTCTTCCGTATAATTTTGATGCGCCATCAAATGGCTTTGCAAAACATCGTGGCCAATGTTATTAAAGTTGCCTTTCTTTTCTTCCGGAATATACTTCCCAAGAGTTTTGAAATAATTGTCATAAAATTCAAGGCATTCATTTTTCACAATTAAATCTTCGGTTTTTACCTTATAGCCGTGTTTTTGAAGAAAACCTTTAAGAGTTGTAATGCCCATGGGAGGGATCATCGGGTCCCAATAAGGGAGAATGGCCAGAAGGATTTTTGTACCAATCGGATTTCCATGTCGAATATTATTATTATTAGTATTATTATTATTAGTAGTAGTAGTAGTTAAATTCATTCTAATCTCCTATATTCCAAAAGGTTAAGATGATTCTAGTATTTTTCGAATAATCACCACATTTTTTTCAATAAGCGTGCGGTTGAGCATATCCGCATGTATTCCAAAACCTTCATAAACGGTACGATCACCGGATGCTTCTTCCCAATCCATGTTTATGAGTAAGCCTGCCCTCCCCATTTCGGTATTAAGGACTCGGGTCTTCGTCTCTTTCCTATCGGCGGACACAATTAAATGAATATGGGCATTAACTGTTCCATGATCCATTCTGTTATTCGAATACAGATGGCAACGCCTTGCTTTTTCCATGATCTTTTCCTTCATCGGACCCAATCCTAATTCTTCGATTGTAGATACCAGAGAATCCGCAAAATTAGCCGCATCTTCTTCCGATTTCCTTATACTTTCCGGGCTTGCTACCACTTTTTTATAAAAAGAATCCAACATAATAATATCGGAAACCATTTCTCCACGCTGTTCCAATTCCCGAGCAGTTCCAAAAGCCAAATTCCCTCCCCCGGAATACCCAAACAAATAATATGGACCTTTTTCCTGAATTTCCATTATTTTATCTGCATATTCTTCGAAAAGACGATCTTCGTCAAGAAAATTAAATGCATATATATTATATCCCTCCAATTGGCGAGCCAAATTTATATAGGTTACCCCAACCCCAATTCCCGGAGGGAAGCAGAAAATATTTCTTTGTTTTTCACCCGCATTGCTTAGCCGCACATATGTTCCTTCAATGACCGCATTAATTTCCTCCCCATGTTTTTGGCGTAAGATAGATGCCGACAATCTTTTTATGGTGGGATGCATGAGCATTTCAGGTACCGGTATCTCAACGTCAAATGCCTGTTTTATAGCAAAAATGACTTTTATGATCTCGAGCGAATGACCACCCAATTCAAAGAAATTATCATGAATCCCGATTCGATCGATTCGAAGTATCTTTTTCCATATTTCCACGATGCGCTCTTCCGTGTGGTTGGTAGGCGCCGCATATTCGACATTTGACTTAATCGTTGATGTAAGTGCATGCAATGCGTGATGATCTATTTTACCATTAAAAGTTAAGGGTATTTTTTCTATTCGATAAAAATATGACGGAACCATATAATCCGGAATGTATTTTGATAAATATTCTCGCAGTTCCGCCACTGCAATGTCTCTCTCGGCAACAATATAGGCGTGCAAAGAGTTATCAGTCCGCTCATCCGTTTTTGCCAAGGCCACGGCTTCTTTTATATCCGGGTGATGGATGAGCCGAGTCTCGATCTCTCCCAATTCGATCCTAAAACCCCGGATCTTGACTTGATGATCGATGCGGCCCAAAAATTCGATATTTCCATCCGGGAGCCAACGGGCCAAATCACCGGTTTTATACAAGCGGAAGCCGCCAACCGATAACCGGCAAGACATAAATCGCTCCAGGGTTAATTCAGGGCAATTCAAATATCCCCTGGCCAAACCCTTTCCTGAAATACAGAGCTCACCGGCTACGCCAAGGGGTTGCCAATGATTCTGTTTATCCACAATATAAAGCGTTACATTGGATACCGGTTTTCCGATGGGGATTCGATCGCTATTTCCCCTGTCGGATAATGAATACCAGGACGCATATACGGTTCCCTCTGTGGGGCCATAAATATTTTCTACTCTTACGGATGTATTTAACGCATCGAATTTCTTTACCAATTCCTTTAATAAGGCCTCTCCTGCTAAAAAAATGTATCGCAAACGTGATATACGACGTTTATCTTCAATGGTTAAATAATCGATAAACGCATTAAACATGGAGGGTACAAAATTAATATGACTCACCGTATGCCGCTCAATCGCATCGAGGATCATACCGGGAACTTTTTCGCCACCTTTTTCCAATAGGGCTAACCTTCCCCCTCCCATATACCACCCGAACAGTTCGGTCACCGATACGTCAAAAATATAAGACGTCTTTAAAAGATAAGTATCGGATTGACCCAAAGGATAGCGGGTTTGCATTGCATACAATAAATTAACAGCCGATGCGTGTTCCACCATTACCCCTTTGGGTTTTCCGGTTGAACCGGATGTGTAAATAATGTAAGCGAGGCTTGAATGGTTTCTCACAGGGCACACGGAGGGCACGGAGGAAGAGGGTAAGAAAGGATAGGTAAGAAGATAAGAAGATAAGAAGGTTAGATAATCTAAAGAGGACACGTTTTTACCTTCCAAACGCTTTACTTTCTCCCCTTTTATAACTCCCCTCTCTGTGTCCTCTGTGACCTCTGTGGCTAATAATAATTCAGTTTCTAAACGTTTTCCCTCCGTGTCCTCTGTGTGCTCCGTGAGAAACAGAAATTTAGCTCCGCTGTCGGTTAACATATAATCGATCCGATCCTTCGGGTAAGCCGGATCAATGGGAAGGTACGCGCCTCCAGCCTTTAATATCCCGAATATGGCGATGATCATTTCAATGCAGCGCTCGATCATTATCCCCACAATGGTGTCGGGTAAAATCCCGCGTTTTAGGAATTCATCTGCCAATCGAGTGACTTGATGGTTCAATTCCCGGTAGGTGAGTTGAGTCGACCTGGGGGGCAATGCCCCTACCCTCGAACCGATAACGGCGATATGATCCGGTGCCCGTAGCGCCTGCGCTTCGAACAATTGATAAATGGTTTTATCTTTAGGGTATTGGTTATTCGAATTGTTAAATTTGTATAATAACTCCTGTTTCTCCGGATCCGAAATAAGTTCAGCTTTCTTAATGATCGCATTCGGTTCCGAAATAACCTTTTCGATAAATCGTAAGAAATAGCCGCATAACTTCTCCATTACATCCTCGGTTATAACGGATGTGGAATGCCGTATGCCCACGCGTATTCCGTTTAAATAAGGCGATACCGTAAAATCGAATAACGTGTTGGTTCTCTCATATCCCTGAACCAACCGGCTTCCCCCCGAAGCTCCCTGTTTTGCTTCCACAGTGACTTCCTTGTATATGTGAAAATCAATATAATAAAAGATCGTATCGAATACCGCATTTCCCGAACGATTGGATTCTCCAATAATTTTTACGATTTCATAAAAGGTCATTCGTTCATACGGCTTCAATTCAACCAATTTTTCATTCACCAGATGAATATAATCGGTATAGGTAATTCCCGTGGGAATCCGCAACCGGAAAGGAACGGTATTTAAAAAACAACCAATCAGTTTATCGCCATCTTCTACTTCCGGCCGGTTGTTGGAAATTAGCCCTACCACGACATCGTTTTCATAAGTCAACATGCTCAGCATAAAAACATAAGCGGCAAATCCGATGTGTTTCACACTGGTGTTGTAATATTTAGCGCAATCGGTAAGATTTTGATTTAAAAACAAGGTGCGACGCCGCACCTCATCCGTCTCACTCTCCCCCCAGGCGGAAAAGGGAACCCGTTTGTAGCCTTCCAGTTCCCTTTTCCAGAAATCGATATTCGAAACCTTTCTCTTTTCCACAATTTCATTGTGGATAAATTCTTTATAGGATATTTTTAACATCGGGGGGATATAATGGTTATCGGATTTTAATTCCAGATACGTATTATTTAATTCCGTCATTAATGAGGCATTGCTCCAACCATCCAATATGGCGTGATGAAAAGTCCACACCGCACAAATATTGTCGTCGCCAAAGTCGAAGGTGGCCATCCGCCACAGCGGAGGAGTGGTGATATCCCACCGTTCTTTCCTGTCTTCTTCCATATATTTCGCTACATGCTGCGCCTGAACCTGCTCATTCAATCCCCGAACATCAAAATGCTTATAAACTGCCGGGAAAGGTTGATGTACAAAATGAACAAACTCATCGAAATCTTCTACATTGTAACTTACCCTGAGAGCCGAATGTTTTCCAACCATTAATTCCAACGCTTTTCTAAACAGCCCCGGATCAAAGGAATTATACTTCCGTTGATAAACAAACTGGTCATGATATATGGCTTTATCCGGATTTCTATAGGAATGAAATATCATCCCTTTTTCAATATCGCTCATGGGAAAAACATCTTCGACACGTTCTCCCACTTTACCGCTCGCCATTACCCTCTTTTTTAATTCCTCTACTTCTTCTCTAACCTCTTCCCATTCATTATCATTATAAGAATTGTCATAAGAATCATCGGTCCCGTCCGCTACGAATTGCGCAAGTTCCTTTATGTTATTGTGGGTAAATAAATCCACCAGCTTAATATTGCATACAAGTCGATTATTAATTAAGCTTATCAGACGTATGGCTTTAATGGAATCACCGCCGATATTGAAAAAATTATCATTTATTCCTATTCGCTCCGCATCCAAAACCTCTCTCCAAACCGCAATCAGTCCTTCTTCTATTTTATTCCGTGGGGGCGTATACGCTTCGCCGCCAGCCGCTTTGGGTTCGGGCAATTTCTCCTTATCGATTTTGCCATTCGAGGTAAGAGGAATTCGCGGAATACGCATGAAATAAGAAGGGATCATATAATCCGGCAATTGCGTTGATAGAAATTCTCTCAACTGGGAGACCGATAGTTCAACGTCCGAAACCATATAGGCCGTCAGAAATGGGTTGCCCCCCTTGTCCTCGCTGGCCAGGACCACAGCGTCATGGATATCCGGGTGCATGGACAATCGGCTTTCGATCTCCCCCCTTTCGACTCGGAATCCCCTGATCTGAACTTGGTGATCGATCCGTCCCAGATATTCCAGCTCGCCATCGGCAGAAAACTTCGCCAGGTCACCGGATCTGTACAGTCGTTCATCTTTTTTGAACGGATTGGAGATGAATTTTTCATGGGTCAGTTCCGGACGATTCAAATACCCTCTCCCGACACCGCATCCCCCGACACATAATTCGCCGGGAATGCCGGGAGGCAAGAGGCTTAAACCCGAATCCAACAGATACGTGGATAATGTCGGAATCGGTTTTCCAATACAGCTTATGTTGGAGTCGATTTCTTTATCATCGATCTCTTTATAGGTTACGTGAACCGTTGTCTCTGTAATCCCGAACATATTGACTAACTTTGTCCCGGGGTATTTTTGTTTCCATTCCTTTAATTTTATCGGTGATAAGGCTTCTCCTCCAAAAATGACATACCGCAAATAAAGGGAATGCTCCTGATCGTTCAATGCTTCATTGATTAAATTGTAGAAAGCGGATGGGGTTTGATTTAAAATCGTCACGTTTTTTTCTTTCAAAATGGTTAAGAAAGCCCGGGGATCCTGAGCCATAATTTTGGGGATAATGATTAGCTTGCCCCCGTATAGCAATGCGCCGTACATTTCCCATACTGAAAAATCAAAACAATACGAGTGAAACATGGTCCACACATCGTTCTCGTTAAAATCATACAAACATCGATCATTAAAGAATAACCTGACCACATGGGTATGTTCGATGATGACCCCTTTGGGGCGCCCCGTGGTTCCGGATGTATAAATGACATAGGCCGGATCATGGGGTTGAAGCCATGGATTCGGATTCAAGACGTTCGGGTTTAATGTTGAAAAATTCGACAATAGAGCATTGATATCAATGATCTCGATCGAATGGTTCTTAACTTGAGGTTCAATTTTCCCCTGTATCTCCAGAGTAGAAATTAGGACGCTGGCAGAGCTGTCTTTTAAAATAAAATCGATACGCTCTACCGGGTATCCCGGATCAAGGGGCAGATAGACCCCACCGGCTTTCACGATGCCCAGAATACTGATGATCATTTCCACCGACCGTTCCAGTATGATGCCAACCACCTTATTGGGCCCGATGTTTTTTTGCCTTAACCCGACGGCCAGCCGATTGGCTTTCTCATTCAACTCCCGGGCAGACAGTTGGAGGTATGCTCCCGACGTCAGGGACGGCCCCATTACCGATATTCGCTCTGGCATTGTTTCTACCTGCGCTTCAAAAAGTTGCCGAATCGTTTGGCTTTCCGGGTAATTTGCCGGATTATTGCAAAATCCCAAAAGCTGCTTTTTCTCTTCCTCGGTGAGCAAAAGAACCCGGCTTATTGGCTGTCCCGGATCCGAGAGGACGTGACGCAGAAATAAGTGGAAATGGGCCGCAATTTGTTCCACTTTTCTCTTATCAAAAAGAGCTTCATTATACTCTACGTTCCAGTGGATCGATCTACCGGTCGTTTGGAAAGAGAAAATCATATTCAGTCTAATCCCCTCTAAATATTTTCTTTCCTGGATGTTATCCAGTAAAACAGCCGTATCGAATAAGGGAAAATTTTCATCTCCGGTATACGGAATTTTTAATTTTTGCACTATCATTTCAATGGGATAGTTTTGATTCTCAACAGCTTCGCTGATCGTCTGACGGACTTGCAATAGCAATTCTTTAAATGTGATATGAGGCGTTAATCGAGTTTTTAACACCAATAAGGTATTGATCAAATCGGTTTCGATTGCCTGTTTGAAAATGGGCATTCCCAGAGTGATTTCCTCCTGCCCGGTATATTTTTTGATCAAGGCGATTATACCACTTGTCAGCACCATGTACTGCCTGGGGAGGGAACCGGCGCTCAGTTTTATTATTTTTTCAACCGAATCCTCCGGAAGGACAAATTCCAATTTCCGAATCGAACGCGGCGAGGCATCCTGGGTTTCGGGGGCATTTCTCTGTTTATAATCCAAAGGGAAACTTGGCGTTTCACTACGTTCGGCTAAACGATTAAGCCAGTAATTTTCTTCTTTTTTATGCGCCGCACCAAACGCGATTTTATCCAGGCGGTTGAGAGTATTCAGCGTATTCATGGTATCTCCTTTGTCATAGTTGTCCTTAAAACTCAAAATCTCCGCTGTCATGCAAAAGAACATCCGATTCGACCTCCGCGAAACCGTGCGAGAGGGTGATATCTTTCAAGGTAATATCCATATTTTTTAGTACCTGGCCAAGAATTTCCAGGTAATGTAATTTTATTTTCTCTATGGTTGAGCGTTTAAACAATCGCGTGGAATAGGTCAGGAACATATGGATCGATGTATTTTTATCCAGAGCCTCGATAGCCAAATCGAATTTTGCCGAATACTTTTCATAGGTCCAGTTTTTGAGTTCCAGTTCCGGGTTCGCCGTTCCGGTTTCGGTACTGGTCTTTCTCGGCGCATCAATTTTGGTCAGCGTTGTTTCCACGAGAGGGGTTCGGTTTGAATGGCGAGGCAAATTCAATTTACTTACTAAATTTTCAAAGGGGTAATCCTGGTGTTCAAAATCCTGGATCGAATTCTCTTTGACCTCTTTTAAAAAGCCCCGAAATGTTTGATCCGGTTTTGGGCAATTTCTCATTGGCAGCATATTGGCGAACATCCCCAAAATATTTTCGAGGTCTCGATGGTTTCTTCCCACTGTGGGCACCCCCACCACGATGTCTTCCTGTCCGGTATACATAAATAACAATATCGTATACACAGCCAATAAAAGCATAAATGAGGTTGTTCCTGTTTCCAATAAGGCTTGCTTCATTTCATCCACTAAATGGCGGTCGATTGCAAAGCCAATGCGCTCGCCGTTAAAATCATGAAAGGCCTGTCTCGGGAAATCCGTCGGCAATTGTAAAACGGGGATTTCAAAGGTAAATCGGTTCAACCAATATGTTTCTAATTTTCTCTCATCGCCTTGCCCTTGATCATTCTGCCACTGAGAATAATCCTTATACTGGAGGGTGAGGGGAGATAAAGTTCCCCCGGCATACAATGTTTTAAAATCTTTTCCGAATATATTCATGGAGTGCCAATCACAGATAATATGGTGAATATCGATCATTAACAAATGGTCGTTTTCCCCCAGTTTGATCAATAGCACCCTTAGTAGCGGGGGGACCGACAGATCGAAGGGGCGAACAAAACTTTCTATTATTTCATTCGCTTTGGTTGGATCCCCATCTTGATAGGTGATTTCAAACGGAACATTCTCATGGATGCGTTGAACCGGTTGCCCATTCACCTGATGAAAGGACGTGCGTAAACTTTCGTGTCTGCGGATCATTTTTTGAAACACCTCTTCGAGCTTTTTTCTATCGACGGTTCCTACCAATTGGTGAGGCCAGATGACATTGTAACCGGTGAAGTCTTCCTCTAACTGCTGGATAACATATAACCGCATCTGGGCGGACGAGAGCGGGTAATACTCCCGCTGTTCCTGCGGTTCGACGGATAAATATTTTTCTTTTTTTGCGTCCCTGATATATTCTGCTAATTCGCCAATCTGTTCTTTATTAAATATATCCTGGACATGGAGCCTTACATCGAATTTTTTCTGGATTTGGCCAATAAATTGGATAAGCGTTAATGAATCTCCGCCCAATTCAAAAAAATTATCTGCAATCCCGATTTTATCATATCCGAACAATTCGCGGCATATCTCGACCAGAGCGATCTCAACCGGGTTAGTCGGTGGAATGTATGGAGTCGTTAACTCGGGCCTGGGGAAAAAATCAACGGATGTTTCTTTGGGCGTGGAAATTTCGCCTTCCGAATCCTTCGAAGAATTAGTCTTCAATGCCTGGGTAGCTTTCTTGATTCGAAGGTGCAAATCCGATTTGGAGACCATGATTTGACCTTTTTTTATATTTGCCAAAATGTATTTGAATACCTCGCATAGTTCATCGATTCCCAATGTGAATTCTTTCTTTTTATTACCCTCCAGATTGACCGGGTCCAGGTTAACGGTGATCCATCGATCGGCATGGGTGGCAAAACGGTCCATAAAAAAATTGGCGGCCGTGTAAGCCGCATATTCCCATCCGCCCAGAAAGGAGGTCATGGATGATATTAAAATCAGAAAGTCCGGGGTTTCATCTTTAAATAACCGATCCAAAATAATCAGTCCGTTCATTTTTGCCTTAAATTGATCCTGGCATTTGGACTTATCCAGGTTCCGGATAAGGTTGATGGATTCTCCTTTTGTGCCTCCGGCCGCATGAATTACCCCATGAATCGCCCCGAAATGTTTTTTGGTTTCGACGATCAGGGTTTGCACCATTTCCGCATCCCCCACATCGGCACTAAAATACAATACCTCGCTTCCCATTTTTTCCAATGCCCGGATTTTTTTTATCTTCAGACTGATGGAATCCCGATCGTCATGAGACGATACCCACCTCTCCCACTCTTCCCTCTCCGGCAATCGGGTTCTTCCCACAAACACCAACCGGACCTGACACGTATTTGCAAATTCCTCGGCCAGGGCATAACCGACTCCGCCGAGCCCCCCTGTGATCAAATAGACCCCTTTTTCTTTCAACGCCCAGGAGGCCGAATCATTATCGAAATAAACCGTCTCATACACCGGTTTCCATTTTTGATTATTCCTATAGGCACTGATTTTTTCCGAGGATCCATCCAATAAATCCTCGGTAAGCAGACCGATCAGTCGGTCCGCGGCTTCATGGTCAAGATTGGATAAGGAGATATCGATGCTCCGGCACTCAATATTGAGATATTCCTGGGGAATAACATACACAGGGCCAAGAATAGTGGCTTTTACCGGAAAAATCACTTCCTCCCCCGTTACTTTTTGCATCCAATTGGTAAGCGTAATGATTTCGATTTCATCATTCCCACTTAACATTTCCATTCCCCGGGCTAAAAATAAAAGGCTGTAAAAACCCCTATTTTGACCATCCTCGATGGCCGTGCCCTCCATGTTATCCGGACCATCTTCGGTGATGCCCCAGAGGTGAACAATCTTTCGGGGAAGCGTGCCGGATTCCTTCAAATAGCTCCATAATTGACCATAATCTTCATAACGATCCGGGTTAAGGCTATACCGGTTATCGCCCTGTTCCAAAAAGGAAGGGCCGATTCGTACCGTGACCATTTTATCCGCATAGGGTTCCAATGCGTTGCATAATCGGTCCCCGATTCCGGACTCATCCAGGAAAAGGAGCCAGTTTATTTTCTCTCCACGGCAGTTGTTTTTTTGGGTTAATTCTATCTTTTTGTTTAATTTTAAGGATGGCTCCGGGCTCCATGACGGTGCGTAGAACCAATTCCTGATGGGATTTTCTTTATTGGCATGACGTACATATCCGAGGTTTTCCCAGGAAATCGGTTCGAGCCAATAACGCTCTTTATCGAACGCATAGGGCGGTACATGAACACAGTTCCTGACTTCTTTGGAGTAAAAAACCTGCCAATCCACATTTATTCCATATAACCATAACTTATCGATTTTATCCAATAAAAAAGAAATATCGGAAATCTCCTGGTTGGGATGTTTTAAAAGATTCATTATCCCGATTTCAGATTGCCTTTCCAAATGTTGAAAGGCAATCATACTCAACACATTCCCGGGACCGACTTCGAGGAAAATCGGATTTTCTATTTTCACCAGTTCTTTAATCCCATCTGCAAATCGTACGGTCTTTCTTAAATGGTTGGCCCAGTAAGCCGGGCTTATTGCCTCATCATCGTTTATCCATGTCCCGGTGACATTGGATATAAATGGGATCCGGGGCGGATTTAAGCGGAGGGTCGCGATTTTTGTTTGGAATTCATCGAAAACAGAATTCATCGCCATGGAATGGCAGGCCACCGAAATCTGAATGCGTTGGCATATGTATTTCTTTGTTTTCATTTCTTTTTCAAAGGCGTCGATTGCCTCCGTTGAACCTGAAACAATGCAGGAGGATCCGTTATCGATCGCCAGAGCGATACCGGTGCTCAATAACGGATTTAATTCATCGGCAGGAAGAGGAACGCTCATCATGGCGCCCGGGGGTAATTGACTCATTAATCTGTTCCTAAACGTAATGATTTTTAATGCATCTTCCAATGAAAAAACGCCTGCCAAGCAGGCGGCCGTATATTCCCCAAAGCTGTGGCCGATCATCGCATCGGGTTTAATGCCCCATTCCATCAACAGTCTGGCAAGGGAAAACTCGACAATAAAAACCAATGCCGGCGTTACCAGAACTTTATTGATTTCTTCTTTGGCTTTTTCGCGATTGTCGTCCGATGGGTAGAGGATATCCTTGATATCAAAGCCGATGTAAGGTTTAATGATCGCAAAGCAGTGGTCCATTTCCCGGCGAAAAATTTCCTCTTCGCGGTATAAATCCAACCCCATATTGATATGTTGGGTCCCCTGACCGGGAAACATAAAAATGATTTTTTTATCATCGTTTTTCGAATGATATTCACGGGTTTTGCTTTTGGCCGCCGCTAATTCCCGGATGGCTTCCTCCATATCCCGGCATACGAGGGACCGCCTAAATTGAAATTTTTTCCGCCGCGTTTGTAAGGTATAGGCCACGTCGGCCAGATTGATTTCTCTGTTTTTTTCCAAGAAAGCGGCCAAGTTCTGCGTCATCCGATCCAACGAGTTTTTGTTTCGGGCAGAAAGTAAAATCATTTGATAATCCCGGCTTCGCGAACATTCGTCTTTTTTCGGTGCTTCTTCCAAAACGATATGGGCATTGGTCCCTCCCATACCCAATGAATTGACCGCAGCGCGCCGGGGATAATCCCCGCTTTCCCACGCGAATAATTCCGTATTGACCCAAAAAGGGCTGTCGACCAGATTTATTTCGGGATTGGGAACTTTAAAAAATAAACTGGGGGGGATTTGGTTATGTTTCAAGGCAAGCACTGCTTTTATAAAACCGACAATACCTGCGGCCGCATCCAGATGCCCCAGGTTGCTTTTCACAGACCCGAGAATACAAAAACTTTTTTTCTCCGTTCGGAATGCCTGTTTCAATGCCTCGAATTCGATGGGGTCTCCCAGGGGGGTGGCTGTGCCATGGGCCTCGACATAAGCGATGCTTTCAGGGCTGATGCTTGCAAGATGGTAGGCCGCACGCATCATTTCTACCTGGGCCTCAACGCTAGGGGCGGTAAATCCGACTTTTCGATTCCCGTCATTGTTGATGACCGAGCTTTTTATTATGGCATAAATATGGTCGTTATTAGCAATTGCCTCCTCAAGGGGCTTTAATATGGCGACTCCGGCCCCTTCACCGAAAAGAGTTCCTTTGGCATTGGCGTCGAATGAACGGGTATGGCCGTCCGGGGAAAAAATCAGATCGTCGCTATAAAAAAACTCGCCCGCTTTTTTCGGGGAAAGCGATGTAGCACCAGCAATCGCCACATCACATTCGCCGCTCAATAAGGCCTGACACGCCAGATGAACAGCCACCAGTCCTGTCGAACAGGCGGTTTGGATCGTAATACTGGGGCCTTTTAAATTCAAATTGTAAGATAACCGGGTACACAGGTACCGTATCCCCGTAAGTTTCGAAGCGGCAAAACCGCCGAATGTCTGACTTTTCGGAGAAAATAGAGCCCGATAATCCCATTCGGCGTTCTGGATAGCCCCCGCATAAACCCCAATTAACCCCACATATCCTTCCGGATCGATTCCGGCATCTTCCAATGCTTCCCAGGCACACTCATGGAACAAACGGATCTGAGGATTCAGTAATTCGGCTTCCCTGGGCGTATATCCGAAAAAAGACGCATCGAAATATTCCTTATCTTCAAGGATAGAACACGCTTTGATATATTTGGGGTTTTTTACGGTTGCCGGGCTGACACCGGCTTGAATCAATTCGTCATCCGATAAAAATAATATCGATTCCACGCCATTTTTTAGGTTAGCCCAGAATTCATCGATATTTTTGGCTTTTACAACGCGGACAGACAATCCTATTATCGCTATTTGTTGGACATTATCCAAAGGTTCATATTCATTCATTTCTCAAATCCTTTAATTTTTCTTTTCGCAGCGTTTTTTGATTTCGCTTTTGGGCCATATTTTCCATTCGTTTTAAATTCTTTTCTTCTTTTTCCAATGTCTCGGAGGACGAATCATTTGCCAGGAATTTCACAAATAAGGCGATGGTGGGAAATTCGAAAAATTTTACGATAGAAATGTCTTTGCCCACTATTTCGCTTATTCTGCTGTTCACCCGGATGGCACTCAGGGATGTTCCGCCGACATTAAAAAAATTATCATTAATGCCGATTTTATCTAATTTTAATACCGCTTTCCAGATTTCGGCTATTTCTTTTTCCAATCCATCTTTGGGTGCAATGTACGTTTCACCGGCATCGGGCTCAACGTGCAGTTGGCGCAGCGCATTTCGGTCTATTTTCCCGTTCGGGTTCAACGGCATCCGGCTCAATGGGATAAAAGCGGACGGCACCATGTAAGAAGGGAGATGTTTGGACAACATTATTTTTAACCGGTTGATGATATCCGGGAGGTTTTCTTCATGCCGATTACCCTCCGGTACCAGGAACGCACATAGGTATTTTTCTCCGTTTTTATTTTCTTTGTCGACGACGATGGCTTCCTTTATAGACGTGACGCTCAATAAAAGGTTTTCAATTTCACCGGGTTCGACCCGGTGTCCCCTAATTTTTACCTGTACATCCACTCGTCCTGTCAACTCGATATTTCCATCGAATAAAACCCGTCCCAAATCCCCTGTTTTATATATAATATCATTTTTATCATCCGAAAAAGGGTTTTTTATAAAGAGCTCTTTATTTAATTCCTTATTATTAAAGTACCCGGAGGAGATATAGGGCGTTCGGATATAAATTTCACCGATATTTCCTGTAAGGCACTTTTGTCGTTGGCCATCCAGAATCAGGGCTTCCGCCCCTTTAATGGGTTTCCCTACCGGGATATTGGATTTTTCAACATCAGAGGGTTCGATGATGTAAAAGAATTTAGCCAACGTCGTTTCCGTTGGGCCATATATATTGACCAGCCGGATGCGATCGTTGAAAACATCGATGAATTTACGGATATCATACCCTCTTAATAATTCTCCCGCCAGTAAGATGTAGTTAAGGTCCCCAAAAAGGTCGGGGCCGGGAATTTCCTGGGAAAGGAGTTTAAATAAAGAAGGTACGATGTGAATTAAGTTGATTTTGGTTTCATTAATCCACGTAACCAGTCGTCCGGGGTTCATTAACGTGTCGTAATCCGGGATGCAGATTGTACCTCCCGCCAGGAGGGGGACAAAGATATCTCTTAAGTACGGATCGAAGGTGGGGGGCGTCAATTGGCTGACGCGAAATTCGCCATCGATACCGAATTGGTTTATCTCCCAATTAATAAAGTGGTGCAAGCTTTTGTGTCTTCCCAGTACGCCCTTGGGAATTCCCGTGGACCCGGAAGTAAAATAGATATAGCAATACTTGTTGTACCGCATCTCGAATCGGAGCTCGTTGTTTCCATCTTTAAAATCATCCATCGTTAATACATTGATTTCATTATTCTTTGTAAAAAACTCTTCATGTTTTTTATAGTATTCCAACGATGTGATGACCCATCGGGCTTTGGTTTCATCCAAAAGTAACTCGACCCGTTTTTCGGGAATGTGGGGACTCACCGGGACAAAAACTAACCCGGCTTTTAATAAACCGATAAGCGATGTAATTATCTCCACGGATCGATCGAGAATGACGCATACATTAAACTTCTCATTGTCGCCGCCGTGTGCACACCGGAAGATTTTTTCATCCAATACATTGGCGATTCGATTGGATTCGCCTTCGAGTTCTCGATAACTCAAACCGGCCCGGGCGGATACGATAGCAATTTTTTCGGGATGGGTTTGAGCATGACGGTTGATAAATGCAGCCAGGTGTTGGAAAGTCATGATCCCTGTACTCCCCCAATGACGGTAATGATTAAATTCTTAGCGTTTGATGGATTAAAACAAATCGTCATTTTCGAATTCTCCTTCAAATTCATCCAGGACGTCATTGTCTTTAATATCTTCATAAAGCAGTTTTGAAAGCATGGTTTTTTCATCGGTTATAACAGTTTGGATAAAATTGAAATAATTACGAATTATCCTTTCGATTCGATTTTTACTATATATGTCGCCCCGGTAAACGAAATCCATGATCAGCTTATCGTTCTTATCCACGATGTATAAGGTTAACGGGTACTTGGGGGTTACCTCGTAAGGAGCCAGAAATACCTTTTTTTCGGGTTTATCTGCCTCGTTTCTCTCTTCTCCCGGTTCTGAGTTCTCATCGTCCGGCAAATAATTGAATAATATGGTAAATAATTCGTCCTCTTGCAATTGGTAGTGATTTTTTAAGCTGTAATATAAATCTTCGTAAGGATAGGAGCTATGTTCGATTGCCTCGATAATATTGTTATTTATTTTCAGCATATTGGTTATGATACTCTCATCCGGATTTAGGATTACCCGCAACAGGAAGACATTCAAGAAGGCTCCGATTATGTTTTCCAGGTCGGGATGATCCCGGTTGGCAATCGGAGAGCCAATGGTTAAATCATGGTCCCCGATTTCGTTTCTTAAAATAAACAAAAATATTGAAAGCATAAAGGAGAACTTAGTCAATTTGTATTTGTGGCAAAATGTTTCTATTTTGATATAGGTATCTTTTTTGATTGTCGCATTATCTCGCTTGCCCAAAATCTGCTGACCATGAGGGAGATTATCTTCGGGGATTTTGGAAACCCTGAAATGCTTCAAGGTGTTGAGCCAATAGGTCTCTGTTTTTTTATAAGAACTTTGATTAAACAATTTATTTTGCCAGGAGGCATAATCCTTGTATTGAAGCGGTAAAGGAGCCAATTCTTTGCCCTCGAATAGGGAGACAAAATCCCGACTTAGGACCTGTAAAGATAAGCCATCGGAAATGATGTGGTGCATGTCGACCGCCAGAATTTTTTCCTGACCGGTATCGATTAAACTCACTCGAAACAGCGGGGCCGACTTTAAGTCAAAGGGTCTGATAAAATTTGCGGTAATTTTGGGGACATTCTCTCTCGAGCTGTTATGGCGCTCCATCTTAAAATCGACCGCATCATGAATGATTTGGGCCGGCTCGTTGTTTATCATTTTAAACGAAGTCCGCAAACCTTCATGTCGCTTCATGAGTTTGATAAATATTGTTTCCAATTGATCTTCGTCGATCCCCGATAAAAGGGTAAAGGTTCCGGGAATATTATACGCCGTGTTTTCCTGGTTGACTTGCTGCATCAGGTAAAATCGTCGTTGGGAGGAGGATAACCCGTAGTATTCCCTCTCTTCAACGGGTTCCGGAGGCACCAGGCGATCGACGTCCTTGGCCCATTGAGCCGTACCCCGAATCGTCGGGTTCAGGAATAGCTGACTGATTTCCAGCGTGAGTTTATAATTTGACAGCCGGGCAATAACCTGAATGGCTTTAATGGAATCGCCCCCCAATTCGAAGAAGTTGTCATTCAGGCCGATGCGATGGGCCGGTACACCCAGCACCTCGCCCCAGACCCGGGCCAATGATTCCTGAACAGGTGTTTCGGGTTTGACAAATTCCCGGCTTCCGCTCATCCGCGGACCGGGCGCCGGGAGCTTCTTCTTATCGACTTTCCCGTTGGAGGTCAGGGGAAATTCGGGTAACGGGACAAAATAGGACGGAATCATGTAAGGGGGAACTTTACCCGATAAATAGGTTCGAATGTCGGAGGCTTCCACCTCTTTTTCCGAAACATAGTAGGCAACCAGATGCTTCTCATCCCGACGCGCCAGTTCTT
>JBLMYT010000091.1:0-22213 GCA_050258455.1 Candidatus Omnitrophota bacterium
CCAACTTTTGATCGGAACCCCCCAACAAGGCGCAGGGATAAAATAATAATACAAGAATCGCAGCAAAAAATCCAGCGAAAATATGTAAATCTGATGAAAAAATTCAAAAGAAGAATTGCTGAATATTTCCATACTATGTGGAATCTTTCCATAAAACGTGTTAGACTCATATCATGAAAGAGCAACATTACCGGATGAGCCTCGACCAAAAGCGCCAGGCCATAGAAACCATAACCAATTTCCTGTCCGCTAAAGATGAAATCGATTTTGCATTCCTTTATGGCTCATTCAATGATTATGACGATAATCTGGCTTTCCATGATATCGATATCGGTGTATACGTGCATGAAATCGAGGAGAGACGAGCAACATACTATGCCCTTGAACTCTCGGATCAACTCTCGCTCCTGCTTCATGTCACCGTTGACGTCAGGGTATTGAATTTTGCACCGGTTCCTTTTCTTTATCACGTCATCAATGGAGAGCTGATCCTCGAGAAAGATGAGGATCGCCGATGTGATTTTGTGGAATACGTTCTTCGTCACTACCTGGACATGAAACCATTATGGCTGCGAAGTATAAAGGAGGCATTCAGCGATGGGGCTTAATCCGGAAATCATCCAAAAACGATGTGAAGAGATTTCGGATTCATTGGAACGGCTTGAAAAGATAAAACAATCGTCCAAAGCCGATTTTTTGAACGATAAAGATCTTCAGGACATTGCGTGCTACCGGTTATTGGTTGCAATCGAAGCGGCGTTGAATCTGTGTTATCATGTATCGGCCAAACTTCTAAAGAAAAATCCCAGTGAATACGGCGAGTGTTTTGTTTTACTGGGCCAAGCGGGTATTGTTCCCGAAGAACTGGCGAACCAATTAAGAAATATGGCTCGCTTTCGTAATATGTTGGTTCATATGTATTGGAACGTGGACTTTGAGATGGTGTTTGAAATCATTCAAAATAACCTGAATGATTTACGGAATTTTTCATCTATTATCGCTTCACTGTTATAAATAACCTTATTGAATATTTAGGTTTTTCTTTATTCCCTTTTAAAAAAGGACTCTCTTTCGTTTCTCGCTTCCGAAAATGATACAAAAGAGAGTCCTAAATTCAATCAAAATGTTTTACTTTACTTCCGGTAGCCGGAAATATGGATATAACGCTTCTTATAACTCGCGTAATTCGAAAGCGGATAATTACACCGATTCGAACTATGTCCACAAATAAATATCTTATTGGTGTCGGAACAGTTTGAAACGGCATTCACGATCACCGAATGAAACCACCCCTGACTGTTATACAATTGAACGACATCCCCCACATTTAAACTGCATGTGGATGTAACGGCATAACCATACGGTCCCTGACCCGAATTATTCACCAGGAATGAATACAGATAATCCACATTAATCCATGGCGCCGAACCGGTTCGGGGATTGCCGGTAAAATACCACCAATCCCAATAATGCGAGGTATTGGCAGCAGACATCGTATGGGATGTGCCTTCGTAAATCGCTTGAGAAACAAAATTGGTGCAATCTTTACCAAATAATGTGTACAAGGGATTGTATTTTCCCACCCCACAATATTGAGCGGCATACACGGACGCCGCATTTCGATTATAACTATAGGGGGCCAACGCTAAATCCAGCGATAATTGCTCGACCGGCGATTCCTCCCGCTGTACCCACTCGGTACTGAAATTCTCTCGGACGGTTTCAAGAATCTCTTCCTTACTTTCATTTTTCATATCGGGTGACAGTTCATCGTCATAATCATCACGAATCAATTCCCAGGAATTTCCCCTTTTTTCCATCGTGAGTCGATGCTCCAGATTAAAAAGTTTGGAAACCTCAGGCGCACAGGATTCGAATATCACCTCATGACTCTCATTTAACGTCACTTCCGCCCGGTTTCCCTTGATTCGGATACGCTCGTAATCGAGATGATACTTATAATCGAGATAATTCAAACGGTATATCGAGGCAACATAAAGCTCAATTTCCTGTTTATCTTGTTCCCTTTTTAACCATTCCCGGGCTTCGGGTTTATCCGATACCAAAAACGAGAAATCCTGAGGCTCCAAAAGCTTTTGACTTTCATACCGCAAATCAAAATACAAACCGATCGTATTTTTTATTTCATCCTCATCATATCGATAGACATCGCCATAATTTCTATCACCGCCGGTTGATGCAAATGAAACAAGCGAAAGACAGAAAATCATGCTTCCCAATATGAAAGCATTGATAAACTTTTTTAAATTTGTGTTAAATTTATTCATTTTATTTCTCCTACAAATGATGATAGTTCCAGCAAGTGCGATGCCAATCTCTTGAAATTTGGATTGTTTCCCTAGCCTCCCATAAATCCCGGTGGGTGTCCCGGAACGGTTTAATACAGATTCCGGAATATTTTGCCAGGTCTCCGGAAAGTTATTCGGCGACCGGATAAGGACGCAATGTGAAATTTAATGCTTTGGTTTTATATCAATGAACACATGCTTCTTTCTATAATGTTCATTCTCATCTTTTCCGAAAAATACCAGATGATACTCACCGATAAAACCGGGACCGAGTCCCCAATAAAAAACACCCTGATTATGATTCAACGTGGAACCGATGGGTAACGGTTTGAATCGATCGCCAACCTTCATATATCCTTCGATGGATTTCCCATTAAACCCCTCGGTGGATAAATGGAACTCTACCCGCTCCATCTCCTTGACTTCGATATGAACCGTTTCACTTTCTTCGGCTTCTTCTGCGAAAATGTCGTTATCGTCGTCATATTTTTCCGGTTCAAATTGCGAGATGGCAGATTCGCTTTCCGATACCGGATTAAAGAATGAAAAATACCGGCTTCCGATTCCGTCGCTGTTTCCGGCATTGTCCGTGACCTGCCAGGAAAGGGTATGCATGCTGTTTTTGTTTAATAATTGGGTATTCAGGAGAAAATAACCCGAAGCCGCCACGCTATTGGCGTATCCGGGAAACAGTGAGGCGATATCGGAACGGGAAATATGATATACCGGATGGCCGACCACCACACCATCGATCACCACATCGATCGTGGAACCATCGGTAGAAATCATATTGGGTTGAGGCGTCAATGCCCATCCGAAATTCACAAACTCTTTTCCCGAAACTGTACCGCCTGGAGTTGGCGTATCGATCGCACCAAAGGGTTTGACCGCATGGGCGTTATCGATGGTGATGGTTTTGGAACCCAAAACCACCTCATGACCTTCCGTATCCGTGGCTTTGGCAACCAGCGTATACGTTCCGTTTCCCCCATTGGGTAAAGACTGCGATAAAAGTAAATACTGCCACCCGGCTTTGTAATTATTGGGATAGGTCGGGTAAGCGGCTTCCACATCGGGGCGAGCACCGGGCACAAAATCAGCGTCTCCGATATAGGTATTGTCATTGTATATCTTCACACCGGAAACCCCGATATCATCCAGCGCCCATCCGGTTACCGGAATACAGTTATCGCCGGATGAGCCATCGACTGGCGTGGAAAATTCACCAAAGGGAAGAGAGGTTTGACCCGGTTGATAAACCCGAAGCGAGAGATCGATCCGCTGAAACGAATTGGGGGCATTCGGTGCCACAATCAGGAGCCTTCCATTAAAGGTTCCGGCACACAACGCACGCGCATTCTCGATCGAGAGTGTCAGCACCGAATCATTGGTTCCTTGAGCGGGAGTAACGGAAAACCAGGAAATCGGTATGTCGCCGATTCGGGGCGCTTGACCCAAAGAACCCGAAGATGAAGGGGCATTCCCGGAACAAGAACCGCCTTTATAATTATAGGTGAGTGTTCCAAAAGCAAAAATCCGCCAATTCAACGTTCCGTTTCCGCTATTGCAGATTCGAATCGATTGAAGCGGGGGCGTATCGCCTGAAACCATGGCCACATGCACCCGGGTTTGGTCCAGACCAATAACCGGAATCGATGACACGGCCCCACATTCCTGCTGGTGATCCTCCCAATCCGGATCATTGGTGTGTAACCACGTTCGGAGTTTGAAATCGGTGGCAGAAAGACAATTAAAACTCATATCCAGCGATTTTATTTTCGTGAGCTGGGTCAACGTCGAAGGAATGACGCCGGTTAGTTTGTTGTTATATACGGTAAGGTATTGCACGTCCGTGAGAAGGCTGAATTCATTCGGAATGCTGCCGTTCAATTGATTGGCGCTCAAATCCAGGAGAACCACATGGCTGAGGTTTCCCAATTGAGGCGGGATGGTACCGCTCAACCGGTTACAAAAGACGTTCAACCATCGCAATTGACTGAGATTACCCAATGTGTTGGGGATACTGCCCGTTAATTGGTTCACGCTCACGTTAAACTCGTCCAGTTTGCGGAGGTCGCCCAATTCAGGCGGAATGCTGCCGCTCAATTGGTTCCAACTCAGATTGAGTCCGGTCAAATCGGGAAGGTTACCCAATACGGAAGGAATGGTTCCGATTAAGCGATTATCTTCCAACTGAAGATCCGTGACATGATTTTCGATGGCATTGGGACCATAGTGAATGGAAACAGTCACGCCCAACCAATTTTCTTCCGTGCCCGGCATGGCAAATCCGTCGGTATGAAGGGGGGGCGTCTTCCAGCCGCTGTTATCGTTCCAATGATCGCCGTCGGTACTGTTATACAAGGCAATCAACGCTTCACGCTCCGAAGGAGGCAACGTTGCCCCAATCAGGGTTGGGAAACACACTACAATCATTAAAAAATAAAAGGTAACCTTTGTCATGTTCATACTCCTATTCCGATTATTTTACCGAAATATATTTTTATTTCAAGGTAGAAGTTTATAATATTTAAATCATGGGAATTCCGAGTGATTGTTCTTCCCGAAAATGGCTTGACAATACTTGCCAGATGGGGTATATTTACTCTTTGCAAATTAAAAAAAAAGGATGGTGATTGCGTTGGCTTTTGTAGAAGTTAATTCCGGTGAGTCATTTGAAAGCGCACTGCGACGGTTCAAACGGAAAGTACAACAGGAAGCAATTATTAAAGAAATTAAAAAGCATTCTGTTTACCTGAAGCCCGGCGAACGAAAACGACTGAAAGCGGCTCAGGCCCAAAAAAGAATGCGAAAAAGACTTCGTCGCGAATACACGGATTTGTAAACCGAGGAACGGTTCAATCGGGGTGTAGCGCAGTCTGGCAGCGCATCGGTTTTGGGAACCGAGGGTCGGAGGTTCAAATCCTCTCGCCCCGATTTTGAATTCATATTCCAATCCGCGTTATTTTTTTAGTAATTGAAGAAGAAAGCACCCGTAGCTCAATGGATAGAGCAACTGACTTCTAATCAGTAGGTTGGGAGTTCGAGCCTCCCCGGGTGCTTTTTTTATTTTGGCTCTGTTTTTGTTTGAAACGTTTAAAAAATCTTTCCGGGATTTAAGAGATTGAAAGGATCAAATGCGTGTTTAACCGATTTAAACACATCCATCTCCGTTTCGGTAAACTGATACTTCATAAACGGCTTTTTGGCGATTCCAATTCCATGCTCCCCGGATATCGACCCGTTAACGGCAATAACATAACGAAAGATCTTATCCAGAGCCTTCTCGGCCCGGTCCATTTCATCCTTATCCCGAGGATCCACGAGTAGATTTGTATGAATGTTTCCATCACCGAAGTGACCGAAAAGAACGGTTTTTATTCCATATTCCTTTGAAAGACCATTGATGTAATCGACCGTGTCCGGGATTTTATCGATGGGAACCACGATGTCTTCATTGATCTTTTTGGGTTTTAATTTTGAAACGGCCGGCGAAATATTGCGGCGAATGCTCCAGAGTCGCTCCTGCTCAGCTTCGGTTTCTGCCATTTTATAACTCAAAACATCAAACTCGGAAAGGAGTTGAATGAAGTGGTTGGACCGCTCCATCACATCGGTCGGGTTACCGTCGATTTCAACCAGTGCCGACGCTTTAACCGCCGGTTCAAGCGGAATGTCCTGGTATTCGCAAACGGCCGTAATCGAGGTTTCATCCATGAACTCCAACACCGACGGCGAAATGTTCTCCCGAACCATCCGGTTAATAAACTCCGCCCCTTTTTTTAAAGAAGAAAAATCCACCCGAAACAACCGACGATATTGCGGTAAAGGAATCAGCCTCAAAATGATCTTGGAAATAACGGCCAGCGTGCCTTCCGACCCCACCAGTAAGGATTTAATATCATAACCGGCCACATTTTTGATCACGTATCCTCCGGTTTTGATCTTCCGTCCGTCGATGAGAAACGCCTCGAGTCCGAGAACGTAATTTCCGGTAACGCCATACTTGAAACATCGTAATCCACCGGCGTTTTCTGCGACGTTTCCGCCGATGGTGGAGGTTTTTAAACTCGCAGGATCCGGAGGATAAAAGAGTCCTTTCTTTTCAACTGCTTGCTGAAGGTGGTACGTCACGACTCCGGGTTCCACCACTGCGGTAAAATTATCGGTATCAATGGCAAGGATTTGGTTCATCCGAGTAAATACCATGGAAATGCCACCCGAAACCGGAACCGAACCCCCACTGTACCCGACGCCCGCACCTCGAGGCGTCAGAGGCACTTTGTGTTTGTACGCAATCGCGATGATCTGTTCCATATCGCGTTCACTGGTTGGAAACACCACCACATCCGGAAGAAACTCGCTACCGGTGGCATCATAAGAGTAGGCAATCCGGTATTCGCTTTGATCAAACACCTGATCTTTGCCCAGACATCGGATTAACTCATTTTTGATTTTATTATCGACCATGCTTGATTATAGAGCAACAGGCTGAACTCGTCAAGCCTTTGTGGTATAATGTGGTATAATATAAGAATAACAATACGGTTACCCATGGAAATATTAGATCTCATATTCAGTCCCGCCCTTCAACAATCGATGAAGGATCATACTTCTGATACGGATGTCAATAACATCGAACGCGATTTCTCCGAACTCGTGGCCGCCGGTCTCTTCTATTTTCAGCGACGTCATCTTCTCTGGATTGTCGGCGAAAATGAAAACCTGAATGAAAAGAAAGAGAAACTCGAACTCTGGCTCCACGCCCTGGGAATTGGCCAGGACCACATTCGCATTCATTTTTATGCCATTCCATTTGAAGACCCTTATATCAACAACGACAGCAGTGTGCGGGCCATCGGCTACAAAGCCCGACTCGCTGCCGCTATCCTCGAGGATCAACCGCTGATTGTGATTACCACGCTTTCGGCCCTGGGTTTAAAGATCGAAAACCGGGTGGATCTCCCCCTCTTTTTTCTCGAACTGAAAAAAGACGAGACCATGAACCGTCAGTATTTGATCGATGAACTCAATGCCATGGGGTACCAGACGCGCAATATCGTGGAAGAACCCGGAGATATCGCCTGGAGAGGAAGCATCGTGGATGTGTTTCCCATCGACAGCGACTTTCCCGTGCGACTCGAAATCGAAGGCGATCAGGTTGTCTCTCTGCGGGTATTTGATCCGGATTCGCAAAAGTCCTTGAAACATATTCCCCACATCGTCTTTCCCATTTGCCGGTTTTTCTTCGATTACGACACGTGCGCCGACTACTTCAAAGGTTCTCAAAAAGGGTTGGAATACCTGCCCCAACTCCTCGGTAATCATTGTACCCTTGTTTCCGATAAGAAAAAAGTCATCGATGAATACCGGAAACTCCTGGATAACTACGAAAAAATTTATGATATTCATCTGGAAGAGGATCCGCAGATCAAACCCCCTTCCGATTGGTTTCGCTTCCAATTGGATGAGGAACCCATCTTCAATATCAATGAAACCTGGGATACGATTTCTTCGGATGTGGAATGGGTCAAAGTCAAAAAAGGACTCCTGGAGTTCGACCTTCAGGATATCGGGTACATCAATGAGAAACTCGATAAGGGACAATTTCAATTATATGTCTTTTCTCCGAAACAAATCAAAATTCCGGATAGTTTCAAGCAGGTCGTTCATATCGAATCCCGGATTCCATATTCATTTGAGAATCATCACACCCGAACGATATTCCTGGCGGAACGGAATTTCCAATACATTGAAAAAATCGAACGCCGGAGCCAGGTAAAGTCCGAAAATCTGGCCAATGAAATTCAGATCGGCGATGTGGTGGTTCACAAGCGACACGGGATTGGAAAATTCATCGGTTTTACGCGGCTCACGTTTGAAGGAAACGTCACCGAATTTCTCAAAATCGAATACCTGGACAGCGAGTACCTGTATGTGCCGGTGTATGAATTGGATGTATTGGCCAAGTATGCGGCATTTGAAGGTCAGGCCGGCAAATTGGATAAACTGGGCGGACACACCTGGGAACAGAAAACCAAGAAAGCCCAAAAGAGTATTATCAGCTTTGCCCGCGAACTTCTCGAACTCTACGCCACCCGAAAGACCGTCAAAGGCAATGCGTTTCCTCGCGATTACGAACTGGAAGAGAAATTGGAAGCCGGGTTTCAATACGTGGAAACCGAAGATCAGAAACGCGCCATTAAGGAAGTTCTCGCCGATCTTGAAAAAGAATACCCGATGGACCGGTTGTTGTGTGGGGATGTGAGTTTCGGAAAAACCGAAGTGGCGCTTCGCGCCGCGCTTCGAGTCGTTGCCAATGGCAAGCAGGTGGTCGTGCTTTGCCCGACCACGATTCTGGCTTACCAGCATTTCACCACGTTTTCCCGTCGTCTCGCCGGGTTTCCGGTTACGGTCGCCATGCTCTCGCGCATGGTGCAACCCAAGAGACGAAAGACGGTGATCAAAGCCCTGGCCGAAGGAAAGATCGATATCATTATCGGTACCCATTCATTGATTTCCAAACATGTGACCTTCAAACGGCTGGGGCTTTACATCATCGATGAAGAACAGCGGTTCGGTGTCTTTCAAAAGGAAAGAATCAAAACCGATCGGGAAGAGATCGACGTACTGTCCATGTCCGCAACGCCGATTCCGCGCACCTTATCGTTCTCGCTGGCCGGTTTGCAGGACATCTCCATCATTCAAACGCCGCCCATCGGTCGGGTCGCGATCAAAAACTATGTCGGTTACTTTTCCCGAGATATCATCGTATCTGCGGTCTTGAGCGAAGTGGAACGCGGCGGTTCGGTGTTTATCGTTTACAACGATATCGGTCGGATTTATGAGTTTAAAGAGGACCTGCAGAAATGGTTGCCGAATATCCCCTCGGTGGTGATTCATGCTCAGATGAAAGGGGAAGATATCGAAGCCAATTTAATGGATTTCATCGATAAAAAATTCCGCGTCCTGATTTCAACGACCATCATTGAAAACGGGATCGACATTCCGGATGTCAACACCTTGATCATTCTCGATGCCGACCGGTTCGGATTAACCCAATTGTATCAATTGCGGGGGCGAATCGGAAGGGGAAACCGGCAGGCGTATGCGTATTTTCTGGTTCGAAGCATGGATCTGTCGGAAAAAGCCAAAGCGCGGCTCGAAGCGATCCGCGAATTTGCCGAATTGGGCGCCGGATACAAGCTCGCAGAGTTTGATCTCAAGTTACGGGGTGCCGGTTCGCTGCTCGGAAACAAACAGCACGGCCATATCGAAGCCCTGGGCTTCGATTACTATCATCAACTCCTGGCCAACACCATCAAGGAACTCAGGGGTGAAATCGAAACCAAAAAAGAATCCAGGATTCACATTCATTTCTCCTATTCCATCGATGCCGCGTATATCAAGAACAGCAGCGAGCGGATCATGTTGTATCGTCGGATATTGGAAGCGGAAGGCCTCGATTCGCTGGAAGAATTACGGATCGAGTTGGAAGACCGGTATGGACGGTTGCCGCAGAGTATCGATAAGATATTTTTTGCCGGAACCATTCGACTGCTGATGGAGGCGTGGCAACTGGAAGAAGTGGACGTGTATTTGGAACGCGTGATCATGAAGTTTCGGGATTCCGCCATGCCCGAATCGTTATTCGAATCGTCGAAGCATGTCTGGCATTATCCCGGAAATGTGAAAATGGAGATCATCGATCCGTTGACGCGCGAGTTCAGTTTCCCCGATTACAAAAAATTTGTTCATTTTGTCGAGGCAAAAGCCAATCATCTGATTTAGCTTGTTTCTTCTTACTATTTTTATTCGATTTATGGTAGGAGCGTTCAAGCAGGATACCGGTAAGAACCGGGAAAAAGGTTAACACGGTGATTCCGATCAGGGCGTGCCCGCGACATTCATTTCCAATCAAGAGTCCGAGCCATGAAAAGGCGCAGATTCCGAAAATCAAACGGGAGACGACGATTTTCCACACAGCGGCGTGAAGCGTGAGCAGGGGTGCGGGGTCAACCGAGGGAATACGGACCGGAGATAATCGAACCTCCGGTTGGGGCCGGACCGGCTGCAAGGATCGGAATATTTTTAATTGGTTTTGGTAAGAGATTTCAAGCATCACACCGATAAGGATGGGAAGAAAGCTAACGATCACGCCTCCGACCACCAAATCGATTACATGGGAGGAGAAGTTGACGCCCTCCGGGAACCCCAACCGTTCGCGATCCAGCAACCCGATAATCATTACGATCCAGAATATCATACTTAGCGTGAGCAGGGTACGGGAAAGGATCATTTTCCATTTTTTTTGAGGGGGAATCGATTGCGGAACGATCGGAGCGGATGTCTCACTGCTTCCGTGACGTTGAGAGAGAAATCGGCCTTTTTTCAGTGCTTTAAAACCCAGGATAATCAGGCCTGCGATCATCGGAATATTGAGGAGGGCAATCGGGGTTTGGGTGAACAATAAGGCATCGTACACGCCGTGAATGAGAACAGCCAGGAAGAATCCTTTGATGATCAACCATTTTCGTGCTTTCTTAATTGGGGAGAATTTGGCGCGTCCCACGTAGGATCCCATGAGAACGCCGCAGAAACAGTGCAAGGGAACGGCCGTGATAGCGCGGGCAAGGCCCGCGTTAACTCCCAGACTTAGCACGTAAAACACGTTTTCCAGCATGGCAAAACCCAGGGCGCTCGATCCTGCGTACACGATCCCGTCGTTTTCTTCGTTAAAATCCTTGTGTCGCCATGCCAGGAGAAGAACAACGCCCAGTTTGCAGAGTTCTTCGATCCATGCCACGTAGAGAAACGAGGTATAAATCGCGGTCGGAATCTTTCCATCAAAAGGAACGCCCTGAGACTCCAAAACGTCTTCGATCAGGGCAGAGAGGAAAACGCTCAACGCGCCCAGGATGATCAGACGGATGACCAGACCCAGGGGTTCTTTTTCGTTCCTATCCATGAATAGGATGAAAAAGAGGAGGATAAAACAGGGAACCAGTGCCAGGATCAATAAGAACAGAGTATTCATCTCATTGATCCTGTATGAATGGGTTTATGAATCTTCGGAAAAGTTCCGGAAGAAGTCCAGGCTTTTTCTGCCCAGGGTTTGGATTTTGAAGCGTTCGAAGTATTTGGCTTCGAACTTCATATCCATGGGGCGTTCCAATACAATCAGTCCGTTTTTATTTAATATCTCGCGTTTATAGATGACTTTGAGTGGGTTGGCGTGTTCCAGTAAGCTGTAGGGGGGATCGAGAAACACGATATCGAATTTGATTCCCTCTTTACCCAATTGGATCACGCTTCGGTTAAAGTCGCCTTTGATGATTCGGTAGTTATCGCGGGGAACGCCGATTTTTTCCAGATTGTATTTCAGTGCGTTGACCACTTCGGGGAGTTGTTCGATAAACACCACGTATTCTGCGCCGCGTGACAAGGCTTCGATGCCGATGTTGCCGGCGCCGCCAAAACCGTCGAGAAAGATTGTCTCCCGGATTTTATCCTGCATCACATCAAAGAATGAGAGTTTGAGTCGGGATGTGGTCGGGCGCACATCCGGGTGATTCACGGATCGTAACTTTCTGCCTTTATATAATCCTGAATATATTTTTAACATCTTTAAGAATACAATGTTTTTTACTTCCCGTCAATCGTACCCCTGCCAAAAGTTGGAGGTACGGACCAAAAGTTGGAGGGTAACGATCAAAAGTTGAAGGGTACGGATCAAAAGTTGGAGGGTACGGATCAAAAGTTGAAGGGTGCGGATCAAAAGTTGGAGGGTACGGATCAAAAATTGGAGGGTACGGATCAAAAGTTGGAGGGTACGGATCAAAAGTTGAAGGGTACGGATCAAAAGTTGAAGGGTACGGATCAAAAGTTGAAGGGTAACGATCAAAAGTTGGAGGGTACGGATCAAAAGTTGAAGGGTACGGGTCAAAAGTTGAAGGGTACGAACAAAAAGTTGAAGGGTAACGATCAAAAGTTGGAGGGTAACGATCAAAAGGAACGGGAAAATGTTATCGAACTGACAGAATTAGGCGACCGGGGCCGGTAGCCTGTATAAACCTAAACAGTCAAATATCAGTGCTTATAACAATTTCAGGAATGAAATTTTTTTTCAATTACTCCTGATTCGCCCATTCGTTAAACCCGATCCTCGAGTTAATGCCTGATCTTTCCAATCAAAGATGCGATCAATACTCATTGAATAAAGGAAAGCGCTTTATTCTGCGGATTTCTTCAATAATTCTTTAATATATGCTTCCTGCTCCTTTAATAATCTATCTTTATGTTCCATTTCCATTTGATTTTTTTCTAATTCCTTACGGGTTTGTTCCAATTCAATGCAGGTTTCTTTCAGGACAATTTCTTTTTTCATCAACGTGCGTTCCATCTCTCCGAACGCATTTTCGTATTCCCGTTCGGCCATTTCTTCCAATCTCAGTTTCTTCATTAATTTTTTATCCCCCGCCGCCTTCTGCAATTGACGCAAGATGATTTGCATCAAATCGTCTTCCGGCTCATAATTATATGTTTTCAACCGCCTGTTTTGCTTTTCGATAAAATTCTCCTGACAAAATACCGATAATACCCATTCCAACCGGGTGCGCATCTTCGGCTTCAATTTCGGTACCTGGATTAAATACGAATTGTGCGTCAAAAGCTCGATAAACATATTTCTTTCATGGATTTCTTTCCCATTCAATACATCGATATACTCTCGGTTGACTTTAATTACCGCGGGCAATGTCTGGGATATGATAAATCCTAGAATATAGATGGTGACAATCGGTAAAGGTTCTCGGCTTACAGTTTTTCCATCTTCCAGTAAAACCTCATCTACCTTTGTGTATTGCTCCCCGAGATATTCCCGGAATCGAATGATATCATACGGAATATTGGATTTTTGGAGCTCGATTAATACGTTCTTGCATTTGCCATCTTTCTGTCGAATTTTCGCAATAAAGTCAAGGTGGTATACGGCCAAGACTGTCGGATTCTTTTGCTGACTTTTATGAACACTTTCCTGGGCCTTGAAATCCAGTGTGACAATGTCCTCACCGATAATAGTTGCAATAAATCCCTTGGCCACATCGATGTTCTCCATCATGTACTTAAATACCACATCGTACATTGGATTGGCAATCAGCATATTATACCTTCCTTATCAGACAATCCTAATATAGTACTTCATTTGGATTTTGTCAACTGGGAAAATGAATGACGGGCAAAAATTATTGTTCGATGACAGAGGTCAATAAATTTGTCTTATTTTTTTAAGAAAGCGTTTATCTCAATAAGCGCCCTCTCTTTGACATCATCTGAGCGAAGAACCAAATCCTTCATTAAATCCCAATCCAAATCCATCGGGTATGCGTGTCGGGTGAAATGTCTAAAACCAAGATACTCTTTTAATTCATCACGCATCCCTTCACTTAATACCGCATATTTTCGTTTGGGTGTTGGTTTCGACATTTGTGTCAATAATTCATTATGCCAATCCCTTCCATCAGGAACTGTTTTATCTATTCTCTTTGCAATACGACCAAAAATATTTTCTAATCCATTGTAGAATGAATGCAGCATCATCGCTAGTGATGCAATCTCGATGAAATCCGGGTCTCTGTCTTTTATTTTATCTAATAACGTTCCAAATTCTTCAAAAAGCTTATCGATTTGTTGGCATTCCTCCTCGATCTCTTCGATAACCTTTTCATCTGGCATAAATCATCCTCCCTTCGCTGATGATTTTGGACTTAAATTTACCGGATACATAATCGATCGGTACTAAATCTATTTTCCATCCGACAATTGAGGATATTTCAGCTACAGTTTTAAAATATGTTCTCGGTGAAATACCCGATACCGCAAGATCGATATCCGAGGATTCGTTAAATACTCCGTCATTTAAGGAACCAAAAAGAATTATTTTGCTGCAGCCGATCGATTTCAGATATTCGGTTGCCTGATTAAGCTTGGTTTCTAGTTTTAATTTGTAATCCTGCACGAGCGACCTCCTGCATACCAGTTCCTGATCGTAAAAAACGTCTTTATTATCATCCAATATATTAATATCATATCCGGGCAAAAAATTCAATCATTCATTCAAGCGGCATTATTTTCCATTTGACAAGAAGTGATGGGGTCAAGTCTTGCATTGCAACATTATTCGAAATTTGAAATATATAGGTGATAGTTGTCAAATGTTATAATACAAGACTTGACCCCTGTGATCTTTCCAATATTACATAATAGGGGAATAGAATTGTGTTGTCAAGGAATTCGAGTAAGGGGGTGTGGGGTCAAGGCTTGTCAACGGATAAAAATTATTACTTCGATGAAGCAGACGCAGGAACAGGCGTAAACGGTGAACTCCAATCGATGGGACCGGTCGTGAATCGATATTGAAGTCTCCCCAAAACAATCTCCCAGGCCCGGTCGAAATACTGCAACGCCTTTTGCCACTCCTCACCGGCTTGCCAACCAATATGCGTTAAATAAACACGGGTCTTTTTGGGTTCCATCGTTTCAAAACGAAGCACCACCCACGTTCGCTCCTTGCGGACGGATGGAAGCGAAGGAGGCGCACTCCAGGTAAAGGAAAGCATTTCCCCCGGAACAAAGCTGAGGATTTTACATCCTTCGCTGCCTCTTTCGCCTTTGGGTTGCTTGGGGGCTAAATACAATTCATATTTCCCGCCGACTGCCAGTTCGATGTCTGCTTCCGGAGCAAAAAAACTCGTCACTCCCTGAAGGGTGGTCCATGCCTGAAAGGCTTCATCGGCAGAAACCGGAAGAATAACGGCTTTTCGTATGGCTAACCCGGTGGTTAAAAACAATTTCTTTTCGCCTGTTTCTTCCACGGCGTTGACATCTTTGGGCGCCGCGTTTATCCGATTGAATGAACCCGATAGGGTCATACACCAAATCATCCCCAAAATCAGCCATACCCGTCGCATTAAAACCCTCCGCCATCGTATAGCCATGGGCTTTGGGGATCGGCTTGGCGAAATGTCCATTTGAAAATCGAAGACGTCTTGCCTTGCGCGTCCGTTATTTTAATGCCGGGGCCGAAGAAGTCCTGCGACACTTCGATTTTGGATACGATATAAGCCACTTTCCCGTTTGTTTTCTGATCTTCGATTTTCTCCAGTTGAATTCCTGAAATACCGGTGACGTGTTTTTTTTCCGTCATATGTTCCAGGGCATTGAGTTTGATCGCTTCCCTTTCACTTTTGACATCTTCCGAAGGCACATACGCCATGACAGTCTTGATGTCTTTTCGAACAAACGCGCTTAGAAAGATTTCCAATGTTTTTTCGGGGGTTGCCATTACAGGATGCGACTTTTCATCGGGGGATGTTAATGGGGTTGTTTTTTTTGCAATAGCGCTCGGTGAAAGAACGGAAATTGTGATCATTAAAAAAATAACCGCTGTAACGTGCAAAAGCACACGTTTCTTTTTCATATAAACTCTCCTTTATTATTCATGTTATTATTCATGATTCACGTTATTGTTCATCATTGTTCATGATTAAAATTCAAGTTTACAGTTTATCACAAAAAAAGAATGACCACAATAATCAATAATCTTTAAAATCGTTAACCAAAAGTTTTGGGAGGTGTCGGAACCCTTTTTCAAAAGGGCTCTGACATTCTTTACAAAAAGAGAACGGGCGGCGGGTTCAGCTTACTTGGGGGATACATTCTTCATACTTCATTGCATTGGGGCAAGTCCGGGGTTTCCAAGTCTTTGTCAGCGGTCCCGCCGCCCTTCTATCATTCGTTGTACAATGTTGTTTATCGACCATTGTACATACACCCGACTCATTCTCTACTAGTATTATGTATTAAGTTCGTTTTTTTATCAACATGTTTTTTATTTTTTTAAAAAACGCGGATATTCAGGTGTGAGACAGAGGCGCAGTGATGTCGTGGCCCAGAATGTTATCCATTTCGTATTGGCCCCAGATGACTTCGCGTTCATGATCCTGGTTTCCCCAATAGGCTAAGCGGATCGTATTTTCCTCGACTTCGACGCCGGTCATTCCATCGTCATAAACGCCGCCGCCTGTATTAAAATAAAACATGTTTTCAGGATCGAGGTGAATGGGCTCAGCGCCGGTGGCTTGTTTAAAACGGTCCCATTTGGTATTGACGAACTCCTGTTTTTTGGAAAGCTTTAACCGTTGGCTTTCCAATTTTTTGACCTCTTCCTGTTTGCCTTCCTTTTTGGCTTTGGCGATATCACTGTCCAGCATTTGAATTTTAACATCGATCCACTCGAACATCGAGCGGCAAGCGGAGATGGCTTTATGGGTATGGCCGCAGATAAAGATTTTTTTATTTGTTGCCGCCCATTCGGAATAGAGCTGGTCTTTTCCTTCGGGGAGCTGGGTATATGAAAACGGATCGGTACGTCCAACCCAATTGGTCGCGACTCGATCCAGGGTCGTCCCGACACGAACAATATTCAAATCTTTTTCATACCATTCTTCGGCCTGATGACCATGAGTCAGCATAATGTGATTTCCCAGTTTAATGGCTTCGACGGCCGGGGAGATTTTGGTACCAAAAATCGGATCGATCAATGACCATTCGATATCGTGATTTCCGAAAACCCGGTAAATACGTTTATCCGGAAATTGTTTAAACAACTGGTATATTTCCTTATATTGGGAAATAATCGTATTATTATCGACCTGGTGAAAATCTTCGATGTCCCCGAGGAGAATGAGTGAAAAATCTCGATTGAGATAATATTCAAGGGCTTTAATCATGGTGTCTTTATTTTGCTTGAATTTATCTGACCCTTCGCCATCGCCGAGGTGTAAATCGCTCAAAATGATATACCGTTTATTCTGACCGACGGGTAACGTTTGAGTAAATCTTCCGGAATCGTTCAGGAGATCCGTAAATCGTTTGAAAGCATCTTCTTTCATGCCCATGTTATTTCCTCCAAAATTAGATTTAATATTCGATTTTTATATTCGTTGATTATGAGTAAACGGAAATGGAACGCAATGTTTGGTCATCCCATTCAACGGCGATAGAACCCCTGGATGTATCCGGCATGCAGTAGCCGGCGACAAACTCGTCAAGGGTTAGTTTTTGAGAAGGATAAGGGGGGAAAAGGGAGGCTTGCAAGGCATATTCTGCGCCGTGGGGCATCCCGTCGGAACCGAAGATCAGATCTTTTCCGGGGATAAAGCCGACCTGATCGATCAGCATTCGAAATGGGTTATTGTTTTCCAGATACCAGGGATGCAGCCGGTCGTTGTAGACCAGCGAATCGGTATTAAAATTAGGCTGCATGGAAAGAATGATTCCGAGTCTTTTGGCCTGGTGCGCGATTTCGGGATCGATGTACTGACAGTGTTCCATTCGGATTTCGGAAAAATCGATCCCCTGACTCTTTAGCTTTTGCACGGTTCGAACCACTTGTGCCGTCGCCATTTCCCCGATGGCATGAACAGCCACGGCTTTATGCCAATCCGCGGCTTCTTTCATTTTGGCAAATAATTCCTCATCCGAGAGGAGTAAATGTCCGTTGACGCCATTGGTATAAGCCTTGCTCAAGGCAGCGGTCCGGGCACCCAGCGCACCGTCGGTAAAGAGTTTGATTCCCTTGACATAATTCCGGGCATCCGGGCGTAATGAGTTAAAAATATCCGGGTTTGTCCAACAAGCGGTGCGGTCCGCGTAAGGCGATTCCTGCATAAAGGTCAGCACCTGTTCATTCGGAACCAGCATGTCTTCCACATGGTAGACGCCCTTTTGCGCCATGAGATTAAAAAATCGGTTAAACTTCGCTTCGGTCGGTTCGACCATACACGCCAGGAATATCAACAGGCCCGGGAAGTGGTTTTCATACCATTCCGAATCTTTATAATTGGCAACCACATCCGGGTATGTTTCGTTGAGACGCGCTTCGGCAGACGCACTCATGATAAAGCGGTGAAGAGAGATATTCACAATAATCACCGGGGGAAGACGGTTCAACTCGTCATCCGTAAAATCATAGTAGCCGGAGTTCCATCCGAGGACCACCGAAACGTTTGATTTATCCAGGCCGTTTAATTGGTTTAGGGCATCGGTTTTATCCGTTACCTGCTGAAGATTGGGGCTATCGATAAGCAGTGCATAAAATGAAAGATGGTTATGATGGTCTTTTAAAAGTGGAATCGTTATTTTTGGCATGCGTATATCATAACTTTTTTTTATAATCTTTGTCAAGACTTGCAAATGGCAGAGATTTTAGTATAAAATGGTTTTTGGTACGTGAATTTCATACACCATGAAATGGCAATTGGCGAGGGAAACGAGGGAAATGATGGAAGTGGGGACCGATCGATTCAATGAAACGGAAACCTTAAAACATAAAATTCTGAAATTTCTTCCACCGGTTATCGGAATTGCCGTCTTGTTTCTGGCGGTAGTCCTTCTTCGCGGGGTATTCAAGCACTTCCATTATCGTGAAATGATCGCATCCATTGAGCACGTGCCGGCCTGGAGACTTTTTTCATCGTTGATGTTTACTGTTCTGAGTTATTTTTCATTGGTTGTCATGGAAGCGCTTCTATTTAGCCATCTGGGGCGTCCGCTTCCGTTTTTCAAAGTGGCGGTCGCGTCTTTTGTGAGCACGAGTATCAGTCACAATCTCGGGTACTCCGTTTTAACCGGTGGTTCCCTCCGTTTCCGTTATTATACGGCACTCAATGTCCCCACCGGAGAAATCACCTCCCTTATCGGCATGCATGCGGTTTTTTTCTGGCTGGGATTTATCGTATTGAGTGCCATTTTATTTATTGTGGACCCACCGCGGTTGTCCCCTGACCTTCATCTTCCGTTTGCAACGTTATTACCGGTAGCCATCGGATTTCTCATCCTCATCCTCATATTTTATGCGGCCATTATTTTTAAATTCAAATTGAAAATCCGCACCTGGGTAGTGGCTGTCCCCAATTTGAAACTTTCCACGGCCTTGATTGTCATTTCTGCTCTGGATTGGCTCTTCTCCGGAGTTGCGCTTGTTGTGCTTTTGCCGCCTGAATTTGAAACCTCCTTATCTCTGTTTATCGGCATTTATCTTTTGGCGCAGGTTGTGGGCGCGGGCAGTCAGGTTCCGGGGGGACTGGGAGTGTTTGAAGGGGTCATGTTGTTGTTAATGGGTGCCGGCATCCATTCGTCTGAAATACTGGGAAGCCTCATGGTATACCGGTTGATTTATTCCTGGATCCCCATGGTGATCAGTGCGTTTATATTGGCAATCAATGAATTACTCCCCAAATTTGCGTTTATTCGTCGGACCTCGATCTGGATGCGGCGTTTTTTTTCCGTTTTGGCGCCGCAGCTCTTTGCGTTCATGACGTTTTTAGGCGGAACCATTTTATTGTTTTCCGGGGCAACGCCGTCGATTGAAAGTCGGTTGCATTGGTTAAATAAATTTCTGCCCCTTCCGGTGCTTGAAATCTCTCATTTCCTGGGAAGTCTGGTAGGAACCGGCTTAATATTTCTGGCTTTCGGATTGCAGCGACGACTCGATGGCGCTTACCGAATGACCGTCGGGCTCCTTTTTGCCGGCATTGTTTTTTCATTATTAAAAGGTTTTGATTATGAAGAAGCCATTATCCTTTCGTTGATGTTAATTGCCCTCTTACCCTGCCACCATTTTTTTTATCGCCGCACGTTATTCACAGCCATCCCGTTCAGCGGAACATGGATGGCGGCCATTTTAATTATTTTAAGCTGCTCGACGCTGCTGGCGCTTTTTGCTTATCGCCATATTTCGTATTCGAATGACATGTGGTGGTATTTCGCTTTTCTTGAAGATGCACCGCGATCGATGCGGGCAATGGTGGGCGTATTAACGATGGCAGCGATTCTTGCCCTTCGACGGTTGATGCATCCGGCGCCACCGGCTCACATTGTTCCCATCGAAAACGAGCGGGAGAAAGTGAAGCGAATCATTGCCGCATCGGATGAAAGCATGGCGAATCTTGCGTTATTGGAGGATAAGTCTATTTTATTGAGCGATGACCAAACGGCGTTTATCATGTTTGGGGTGGAAGGGCGAAGTTGGGTGGCCATGGGGGATCCCATCGGAGACGAGGAATCCAAAGTAGAGTTATTGTGGAAGTTTCGCGAACTCGTGGACCAGCACAACGGATGGACGGTTTTTTATGAAATCGGCCGGCATAACCTCCATCTTTATGCGGATATGGGGTTAACGCTTTCCAAAATCGGAGAGGAAGCGCGCACCGACCTGGAAGCCTTCACCTTGAAAGGCAAATCCAACAAATGGTTCCGTTATGTGATTCGGCATTTGGAAAGTGATGGGTATTGCTTTGAAATCATCCCGGCGTCTGTGGTGTCGAAGTACATGGAGCAATTGCGACGGATTTCCGATGATTGGTTATCCGGGAAGCACACGCGGGAGAAGAAGTTTTCGCAAGGGTATTTCAATGAGAAGTATCTGAAAAACTTTCCAATGGCACTGGTTAGGAAAGGAAACCGGGTTGTGGCGTTTGCCAATATCTGGAAAACCCGAAGTAAGGAAGAGCTTTCATTGGATTTGATGCGTTATTCATCCGAAGCGCCTGACGGAACCATGGATTACCTGTTTGTGGAGTTGATGTTATGGGGGAAGGAGCAAGGGTATCAATGGTTTAATCTGGGTATGGCGCCGTTATCGGGGGTGGAAGGGCGAAGTTTGGCGCCCTTGTGGTATAAATTCGGATCTTTTATTTTTCATTATGGGGAGAATTTCTATAATTTTCGGGGGTTGCGTCAGTATAAGGAGAAATTTGATCCGGTATGGGAACCCAAGTATTTGGCGTCGCCGGGCGGTTTTATTATGGCGCGGATTTTGACCAATATATCCTCGCTGATTTCGCGTGGGTTTAAGGGGGTAATTGGAAAATAGTCGGTGAACAAGATTTTTGGTTTTTTCATTGATTTTGAATTCCTGAACGTGTATATTATATAGCGTATTTAAACATTAAAACGGAGGAGAATGAGATGAGAAAAGGCATCACTTTATTTGTATTTTTTTTGACTATTATTTCCGCCAGCATTTTCCTGATCTGGCCACAATCGGAAACCACCACCCATACCATTATCTACGGCAAGGTTAAAGACGCAACATCCGATAAACCGATTGCCAAAGCACAAATCACGACTTCGGGCCAAACCGTTCAAAGTAACAGCACCGGCGACTGGAATCTAATCTTTAAAACCGGTGGCACATTTAAAATCAAAATTACTAAACCCGGTTTCACCGAGGTTTATCGAAAAATCACACTCAACAAAGGCAGCGAAGATACGGTTTCGACCGCCTACCTAACGCCGCTGGAACCCCGTTCATCAAGCCTTATTGAGATGGAGCAGCAGGGACCCAAAAAAGTGGAGATGGTTGTCTTTTCCAATAGCGGCGGAAGCATTCAACTTAGAATTCCCAAAACCGTCCTGGCACAGGTCAAGGTGAATGGCGTTCTTAAAGACATTTCAAAGGATGTTCAAATCACCCGACTTTCGGGATCTCGTGCGCTTCCCGGCGAACTGAGCCAAACACCCAATCTGAAGTTTCCGATCGCTTTTTTGTTTTGTGCCGAAATCGGCCCTTCCGGGGCCGAGTTTATCCAACCTGTGACGCTTCGCGTCAAAAATACCTGGGGATTTTTACCCGGTACACAAATTCCGGTCGCGTTCTGGGATACGAAAAGCCTGGAATGGGTGGGGTTAGACAAGCAGGCAATGGTTGACGCCAAAGGCCAATGGATTGGCGCTTCGATTACCCATTTATCGTCTTATGATATCAACTCCCCGCAATCGTTTGGAAGGGGGATCCCGATTGTGGATGTCGGCCCGTTTCCCGATGATTACACCTGCGATAT
>JBLMYT010000092.1:0-83121 GCA_050258455.1 Candidatus Omnitrophota bacterium
TTCCTTATTGAAAAATTTTTTTTTTGTTTACTGTTGACTGCTCGGAGGAGGCGAAATAAAATTCGCAGGCCCCAATTGGTGGAATTTCTAAAAATTACCCACTGATTTTTTTATAGACCCATAAATTTTATCGGGCCTAATCTTTCCCCCCGCATTCAGAAATTTTGTGACATATACAAGGATCCTAACTCGCCATCCAAACCATTCGGCCCATATTTAGTTGGTGGAATAAGAGGTGGGGAATTTCTTGGCTACATTGGTTTGGTCAGTATTGGCGGCTTTAGCTTCCTCTTAATCTACGCTGCCTTGTATATCTCATCCAGAATTTCTAAGTCTCGTTCCAAAAGAGTATGGTCATTCCGTGCCTTAACGGCTTTAGCCATTAGTTCGTCTACGCTTCTTGTATATTTCGTTGCGTCTGGATATTGGGTTATCTTTGCTATTATTGGCTATATTTGCGCAATTGGATTAATTAGTAGCGACTTCGACCCAATGGTTGAATTGCAAAGTTGGTAAGAAAAAAGGTGATCCTTCGGATGGCCTAAAATCTGAGTAGTCGACAAACTTGCAAAGATTATTGTATTAGGTGCCTCTTTCACAAATCGGGGGAGGTTATTTTATTCTGGCTTTAATAAAACTCTCCAAATCCGATGCATCCTGCGGACCGACCAACACTCGCCAACCGGGTAGGTTTTCTTCCAATTCTTCACTGATCTGCGCTACGTATCCGGGTATCACAATCGCGGGTGCTGACCTGATGATCCAATCCGATCTCCTTGGCAAACTTTCCAATGGTCGCACCGGAAAACTTTCCCGCTGCCCACGCCGTCAATACACTCATGCCTTCACATTCCGGAACCAATAACCACGCACTGATTCCGCTGTTTTCAATTTCCCCGGAAACAATAAAGTGAATGGTAGTGAAGATCTGTATGCGGGAAATCTGCACTTACAGTTCTGTGAGGGGGGGAGGTAATAATGCATGGCATACGCATCGTTAGGAACAGAAGGGGAAACCCGGAAACAATTTAAGGCGGAGCCTAAATATTATTATTCATCCATCTACTCGACATTGCAACATGTTATAATGCAAGACTTTACCCCCAAATTCCGTGTTTGGCTATAGGAAGTAAACCTTGTTTGATTGTTGTCAAGATGCAGGGAACTCCAGAAGCCGCCCATCGCCGTTCGAACGTTTTCCGAATATATGAACAAGCTGATAGAGATGAAGCTGGTTCAGTGGGATAGGGGGAAAGGTTAGATTGTTTCAAATATCTTGATATTCAATTGACATTTTCTACCAACCCCTTTGATGAAACATCATATTCTTTTCTGGGAGGGTATTTTTAACTGTAATTCTAAGCGTATGCTTTACAGCAATCCCCGTGCTACCATTTTCATTATCAGAATTATTACCGGCATCAAAATCATCATCTGTATTGGGAGGAAGTCCCGCTGCAATCCTTATCAAATTTTGATTGTCGCTTCCAAAACCGCATCCCATGAACAAATCCACAATGAAAGAGGACAATGGCAAGAAAGGTACTGTTCCGCTGTTACCCCACCAGCGGTCAGAGAATACATGCCGATAGCATTCCTCCAGATGGAATGAACTTCTAATTGAATCATTTTTACCTACAATGGCCGATAAGTCAGAAATACCGATTACCCGGAGCCCCGGTTTGAATTCAATGGCTTTTTTCCGTTGTTCCAGAAGCTCATCCGGTGATTTAGTTTCAATTTCAGAACCTCCTACACCGAAAAGAAATCCTCCTCCTCTTCTCGTCGCTTTTTCAAGAAAATATTCCATCTCAGGATGCCAAAAAAAATTACGCGAAAATGGCATTGGAAATGAAAGAAGTCTAGATTCAAGTGCGCGTAAAATCTTTGCCTCTTCTTCCGAAAATGCTTCCAGTCTGGGGTTGTAAAGAAAATATATTACCCCGTTCCAGCTATAATCAGAGGCAATCTTCTTTAATGCTAAAAATTGATTCCCATCAAAACCACCATACTGGGAAAAAAGGGAATACTGGGTTTTCACGGGATAGAGTTTTTTGCTCTGTACAATTATAGCCTTTGTGTATTCAGGATTTAAGATGCTTCCTTCCCTCCTCAAAACGATTCCGAGATCAGCATGAGATACGGTTGATTCAAAGTATCTTTTGTGTTCATTTGTCTCAAATTCGATTGAAATTTGCGTTCCTGTGGCACACCTCTCCAGATCTGAGTTTAAATCCTGAATTGAATAATTAAGCATTCGCTGAAACGTTGACTCCCCATCAAGAAGCCTTGCTAAAACAAACGTTAAGTTCTCTTCCAACAGAGATTTGCCAGCCTGCATCTCATTCGTGACTGCGTGATCAACCTCATCAAAAAATTTCCTGAGAAACATAACTTCAGGTTCTCCCACTACCATCGGCATTCGCATAATAACCTCCTTCACCCTGCAATACAGGGTTGTTTCAAGCATGTTACACCCAGAGATTGAATATAACAAATAGGGGAAAAAATGTCAAGCATCCGGGTTTCACTCACTCATTTGAAGGTTTTTGTCAATAGGATAAACTAATATTTTTATTTTTTGCGAGGCATTCTTTGCATTCATAGATGGCATCTTCAACGTTTAGAGGCTTTTCAAAAAATTTGCCGTTGGTCGATATGGAAAAAAACTCACGTATGACCTGAGGCGAGATGTATAGTTCCGTATTGTTTTCGAGGAAGTATTGAATTGTGTTTGTGGTTTGAATATGTTTCGCCCTGTCAAAATCCTCAAAGGTTTGATATATTAAGACATTGGTGTCGATGAATATTTTTTTAAATTTTTTCGTCATAGGCATCATCCCTGGAAAAATCCATTTTCTTACCATTGCATTTAAAAGTGGTGAATTGAAATTTTTTCCCTGGATGTCGTTTTTTTCTTACGTTTTCGAGAGGCAGAATCAGTATTTCGACTTCTTTTGCTTTGAATTCATGGGGAATGGTAATTTTAATGCTGTCGGCATTAATAGTTCGAATTTCTCTGATAATATGCATTTTATCTCCTGATCTATATAATGAACTATTATTTTGGTTTTGTCAACTTTTTTTTATTCCTTCATTTTTTAGATTTATGCTACCTCTTGGTCCAATTCGATGATATTCGAGTCGCTTTCCGGCACCTGGAAATCGTGATAAATACTTTTCCCACCTTTTTGAAAAAAGGTGGGGCCAAAAACTTTTTATTTTATATTTTTATTCTGGCTTTGATAAAGCTTTCCAAATCGGATGCATCCTGAGGACCGACCAGCACTCGCCAACCGGGTAGGTTTTCTTCCAGTTCACCACTGATCTGCGCCACGTATCCGGGTATCACAATGTCACGCGCAGTTACTAAATGATCCAATCCGATCTCCTTGGCAAACTTTCCAATGGTCGCACCGGAAAACTTTCCCGCTGCCCACGCCGTTAAGACACTCATGCCTTCACACTCCGGAACCAATAACCACGCACTGATTCCACTGTTCTCAATTTCACCGGAAACAATAAAATAGGTGAGCGAAAAATTGGTGGTCACAAAAACGGGGGAGTCGGAATTGGGTTCACCGATCGCATAAAGCTTGGGTTCCACCTGGATGGGCTTCTGCGGATCGGTATAAATATTGAGCCGAAGGGTCATCAACGCGGCCAATTGCGCGGGATCAAAAGTGGGTAAAACACAGATTCCCCCATACTTGCATATTTCGGTCACTGCCGAAAACGTCGAATCCAATAAATCGTCGTCTTCTGAAACCGGAGTTTCCAAAAAGGTGATAAAGGGATACCCCAATGATTTATGGTTTTCTTTCAATGCAGAACGGCGCGCAATGGAAACGGTTTGAAACTTTTCGGATAACGAATGGGTCTGAAAATCAAGAATGAGATTATTAAACCCATCCTCTTTTAATTGGGAAGCCAGTTGAACTAATTTATTTAAATCCTGGGATGTAACAGCCAATGCATGCCCGTACTCTTGAGCGGCGATACGGAGCGAATCAACGGTTTGGGGATTAGCCGAAGCCAATACACTGTGAGAACCCCGAACGGCCTTAGCGGCTTCCGTCAACGCTTGAACATCGGAACTGCGTAACACCAGGGGACGCTTCGCGACGTCCCATGCTTTCTGGGCCAAGTCCACAAACGCTGAAGGATCGTTTCCTTTCTGCGTAATGGAAACCATGTCGATGCGAATCTGTTCTCCGACGCGTTCTTGAACGTAATCCCGGATGTGCGCTAAGGTCTGATCGACTGTTTCGGGATTGTCGGTGTCGTTGATGTTTACCGCCAGAGCGGTTTGATGAACAAACGTCTTTTCATGCCGGTATAAGACGGTTTCCGCTCCCAGTTTCAACGCACCGTCGGCGCCCAATTCGATGAGCTTGACCGGAGGCTCGCTGGCCGCACCCAACACTTGTTTGGCTTCATCGGATGCATACGGGCACTCGGATAAATCGGCTTTCTTGGCGGCCAACTTCATGGCAAACGCCAGACATGTATTGGAACCACATTCTTTGCAATTGGTCTTCGGTAATAATTTCTGTATCTGTAAACCGGTTAATGCCATAATTAATCCTCCGTTATTTTATGTGGGGTCAAGTCTTGCATTATAACATTATAACAATATTGGAACGTTGAATGTTGAAATGCAAGACTTGACCCCGTAACCGTGACTTCCATATTAACCCGCCATCAATTCGAAAATTTTCTCTTTCAGTTTAACCGCGGCTTTCGGATGATACATGATGAAAAGATCCGCACCTGCATATAACAGTCCGACGGCGGTGGTTAATTCCCACAACGCGGCCCGCTTACTCAAATCGCCCCAGGTCGGAAAATCGTTTTCGGATGCTTTCACTTCTTTGATCTTCGCACACTCATATCCCGGTGACACGATCATGGGCCCGGCCAACATGTGATCCCCATTGATTCCGGTTAACCGGATCCGCTCCATGACCGAGTAGGTATACTCGATGCCATACCCGGACGCGCCGGTCATGGGATCCATGACAATCCGTTCGGGTTTGAGTTCCATGTTGGTGAGAAGGATATTCATCTGCTTGGCAATATTGACATCGATGGGACTCATGGCCACCACCGTATGCCCATACGCCAATGCGGCCCCGGCAATGGTACGGTAATTGTCCTGCTCCACCCAATTGAGTAAAAGGTTTTCGCCGGCGCACGCCTGAGCCACGGCTTTCATGGTTTCATTGTTGGACTCGAAATGACTGTGACCGGTGACAATGACCGGAACATCCACCGCCGAAAGCACGTCTTTGGCAATCTGAACGGCCTCTTGGGGCGACCGCCCGCCTTTTTCCGGATGCGTGCTTTCCAACCGGATACTGATCATGTCCGCGCCGTATTTCTCCACACATTCTTTCGCCATCCGGGCGGGCTGATGGATGAAATCGCCATACAACCGGCGAAGTTCATGCGGGTATTTTTCACTAATTGCATCAAACACTTCCATGGCAACCAGCGGACGATGCGGCATCTCGCCTTCCCAAAAATGAAACGGCATACACGTTTCACCGCCGATGGTATAGGTTTTACCACGCGTGCCGCCGTCTTTTTTATCCGCACCGAGTTTCACCGTCCAAACCGGAACATCGCATGGCTCTTTACGGACTTGAAAGGATGTGATCTGACCGATGCGCTCCGCGGCTTTTATTTTAATTTCATTGACTGTGACATTCTTCACGTCTTTTATATCTTCAATTGGTTCAACCGTTTTTTCTTGCGGAGTAATGCCCAAAAACGTTTTGCTGAGCGTGTGAATGATTTCACCCACAATTTCTTTGGTTAAGGATGATTTTAAATCCTGAACGATCTCACGGGTCACCTGTTCTTTGATCTGCGCGATGAATTCCGGCGTTAAGGTCTGACTCGCGGGTTCCACGGCTTTTTCAGGAACCACGATTTCTTCTTTTTTCTCAATCAGTTTTTCATTCGCCGTGACAGCTTGAGTCGGGGTAGGGGATTCGGTTTCCGCGTAATTGGCCATATCTTCCATGGTTAATGCGGGATGACCGACTTTCTCCATGAATGTTCGAACCCCATGCGAATCCACGGCAATGGTTTCATCGGCGATTTGATCCAATAAACCGGGAACGCCCTGTTCATGGAACCGTTTCTTCAAATCCTCGGCCAGAAGATCTTTGAGTTCTTTGGGCATCCAGACCAACCGTTTGTGTCCGCCTTCGGAGAACAGGAATTTGCGGGACGTGACAAAGATTTTCCCACATCCCATAAAACCGGGGGTCTGCTGTCCGCCGCCCACGCTGCCGGCTAACGTCGAAAAGGTCATACCCACGGGTGTGTTTCCCTGGTATTCGCGGTTCACCATCATCACGCCGTTGCATTCCGGGACATACGCCAATATGGCTTCGAAACATCCGCAGCTCGTCATGGGGTTGTTCATGATGGCATACGCACTGAAACTGTGGATGGCTTTGTGACTGTTGGTATACACGTAATCGTTGACCCCTTTCCATACGCCATTCACCGGATCCAGACACTGACCCTTTTTGACCGGTTGATTCGGACCGGTTTCTTTGATTTCAAACGCGGCTTTCCCGTCCAGCCAGTTGTAAGCGCCGCACAACCCCAATCGTTCGGGGGTAATAATGCACACATGGTTGGGTGCAAACGATTGACACAGTAAACAGGAATAAAATGTTTCCACGGATTCATCGGTCATGGACTCCAACCGCCGGTTGCGTTCATCATAAATCCGTCGGGCAATGGCCACGCGTTTATCGACTTCGTCTTTATCGGTAACGATCGTGACTTTGACTTTATCCACGATTGCCGGGTAATCGGAAAGGAACTTGGCGTGAATGATTTCGCCGTAATGTTTGAGACGCAGTCCGCGGGCGAATCCGCTTTTGGAAATCCGCGTCCACACGATATCGCGCTGCCCCATGTGCCAGATGCCTTCGGCACCATTGAGGAGATGATGAACCTGCCGTTCCAGGATCGGTTCAAAGTCCGGCTGCATCTTGCGGCCGGCTACTTCCACCCAGATTCCCAACGGGTAAGCGCCGCCTTCTTCCATGGCGTCAATATCGGAACCGATAATGTCGATCTCACCGTCATTGATTTGATCCATGTTGACAGAGGTCACAAACTCGAAGGCCAATGTTTTGTTTCCGCCGAATTCGGCTTGCATATCCTGTTTACGAATGCGTTCGCCTTCAAACGCGGCGCCATAGGAAACGGGAATGGGCACATGGGTGATATTGATTTTACACCCGCGCACTTCCAGGGCTTTTTCCACCATTTTTTCGTAAGGAACACCGGAAACCACGTGTTCATACGTGCAAATCCCGGTGGGTAAAATTTGATCGATGTCGGTTTCGGCAATGGTCGGAAAACCGAAATTAATGGCACCGGCCGCCTGAGCATGTTTCTCATCATCGATGGGACCCAGGGCCAGCACAAAAGCAAAAACCCTGTTTTTATTATAGCTTAATATTTTTCGATAATCGCCGGGTTTGGCACCGCCGAAGGAAAGAGCCGCGCGGGTCGCAAAACCCAGAGCATGAATGCAGGCCGTGACATCATCGCCAAAAGGAACGAGCCGCGTTTCCCATCCGAGTTGAACGCCTTCTTCCTGGAGTTGTTGGGCCATGGATTTGCCATCGGTACCCGCAGCCAGAAACACATAGAGGTTTTTTTCCTGCAATTCGCGGGCGATTTTGACCGCGATTTCATTGGTAGGGCAATAACCCACGCACGCGGCAAAACCCGGAGCGGTTCCGTCCACAAACTCCACGCCGCGTTCCCGCATGATCACATCATTGGCCGCACCCAACCACAAACGTCCTTCCGAAGGGTTGGCGTCGGTTAAATAGGGGAGCGGATCCTGCGTATATTTGATGGCTTCGATGATTTCATCGGCAAACAACGTCGCCATTCCGGCGTCCAGAGTGTTTCCGAGAAACGGAAGCCAGATGTTTTCGCCGGGAATGGGGGGAAGTAACCGTTTGGCTTCCTGTAATAATTCCTTCAACCCGTCGAGAGTTTCGATTTTCATTCCCAGCATCCCGTAGGAAATGGGGAGATAATACGCGGTATTGGGGAATTGAACCGGTGTGTTTCCCGGCTTTTCCGCCAATGCCCGGAAGAGTTCGCGTTCCGCACGCTCGACGATTTTGTGGGCACCCCGAATGGCTCGTGTTGCAATTAATTTTGACATGACTTGACCTCGTTTCGAAAATTTGTATTTTTTGTCCTGGCGATAAGCAGTAAGGGCGTTTGATAAACGCCCTCATCGGGCCGAAATTAAAAAGGTAATTATAGCACAGCTTGTCGATCCTTTCAAAGTTTTCCGATTCAAATTTCAGATGCTGGGTAATTGGGGAGTATAAAAGAGTTGACACTTTTTCTTTTTAATAATATATTTATTATGATGAAAAGAAAAGACGATTTGGATTTGCCGAGAGAAGCCATTATCGATTTTTGTAATCGATGGGAAGTGAAGGAATTTTCTATTTTCGGTTCGATATTGAGAGATGATTTTGGTCCCCAAAGCGATGTCGATGTTTTATTAAGTTTCTCAAAGGATTCGAAATGGGGATTATTTGAATTGGTTGACATGAAAGAAGAACTTGAATCGATTTTTGGCCGGGAAGTGGATATCGTGGAGAAAGAAGGAATGAAGAATCCTTTCCGAATGAACGCTATTCTTCAAAATCGAAAGGTTATTTATGCCGCAGCCGCCTGAGGACAGAAACGCCGCTTACGTGTGGGATATGTTTGAGTCTGCCAGAAATATTACGCAATTTATTTCCGGTATTGGTATTGATGAATATTTAAAAGATCGAAAACTTCAACTTGCAATCGAGCGCTCACTTGAAATAATTGGGGAGGCGGCAAAAAATATTTCAACGGAATATCAACAATGTTACCCAGATATTCCTTGGCGAAAAATTATCAGCCAGAGGAACGTGATTGCCCACGAATATGGAGAAATAAAACAGGAACGCATCTGGACTGTCGCTTCTTTAAATGTTCCGGAATTAGTTGAGAAATTGGAGCCCTTGCTTAAGGCATTTCAAAATAAAGATTTTGATATCGATATACCTTCATTGGAAAGAAAACCATCCTAAGAAAGACCGACGACTTTGAATTGACGCAATACTAATCCAAAATAATTCCAATTTTTTTAATCCGGATTAACGCGTTAAAACGGTTGCAAATGCCGGTTTTCAGCTTGTATATAAAAAAGAGTTTATCCGATTCGAGATAAGTTATTCAGTCAATGGGTTTGATTTCCTCAATTGAAAGTCCTGTATATTTCGAAATGATTTCGATCATGAGCCCATCTTTTAACATTCGTCTCGCTGTTTCTTTTCTTTCTTCTTCTCTTCCCTCTTCTCTTCCTTCTTCTCTGGCTTTCCGTTTATCGTATTCTGCCTCAAAGCGAATGGTTTCAGCAATACTGGCTTCATCGTGCAACAAATCCAGGTACCTCCGGTAAGCGGGTAACTCCTCATCCGGCAGGTTGATCTCTTTGAGTTTCTCCCGGGCTTCGGCCATGCCCTTGGCTTTGAACTCGTCTTTAATTTCGCTGTTTTTTAGAAAGTATATCCATTCGTCCAGACTGTCTTTGGCGATATCATTGAAGTCATTGACCTTAATGATATAATGTTCCGTGTCCATCGGAGTAACACTGGGGCGCTTGAATATCTCTTTTTGTTTTTCGGATAGCCCCAGCGTATCGTTTTGATGGATTCCCTTAAAATGAGTTCCCCCGTAATAAACGTAATCCTTCCCCTGTCCCAGGTCGAAATATACCACATTACCGGTGATCACTTTTTTCACATTTCGATAGGATTCTCTGACATGGATATATTCGGTTAGACCTTTGGCGGATTTGTAAAAGATTTTATAAAAATAATCCAATAAACTTGTATTCTGGATTTCAACAATAATCAATTGCTCTTTCGAATCCCTGACCAGGATATCCACCCGGTTGAATTTATCGATGGGATATTCCTGGTTACCTTCACTTTCCAGGACATCGAGAATTTTAATATCTTCTTTGATTAGTTCGCTGAGAAAACCTTCCAATATCCCGAAATTGGCCTTGCTTCTGAGCATCTTTTTGGCTGCCCAGTCGAAACGAATGTGTTTGGGTTTTGTTATCGTCATGGTGAATAAATTGTACAAAAAAAAATGTTTTTTTTCAATATCTTTGGAATATTTTTTAACGCTGATCATCGATGGTTCAAAATCGTAAAAGGCCAAAAAATCAATTATCGAGCAACCTGCAAAACTTGACCCTGGTCCCAAAACATTGTCGCAGTAAACTACTTATTGGGCACTAATTTTATACGGTCTTCGTTTGGTTGGTTGAGGCGAATCAAATATCTTCTTTATGAGAGGCTTTATCATTTTGTGGACAAAAGTCGGATAAAATCGGATGAGCATTTTCATTTCGACCAGCTCGGAACCGTAATCCTGCTTGATAAAATAACTCGTGATCCCCAAATCGATTTCCTGGACCTCCTCATTAAATGCCACCTTAATTGCCTCCCATAACAAAATCCGGTAAAGTGAATACTGATACGCCACCTGATAATTGAGCCCTATCATATAAGGGCAATAGATTCGATCACTCAGCCCGCCAAGAATAAACCCTTGAATCTGGGCTTCTTTATCAATTACCAAAAGAAAGTGAACTTCATTGCCCATGTGTTTCATGATTTCTTTGAAAAATTCTTTGGGAAAAGGTGGCCGCTGAAATGTTTCTGCTCTTTCATGCACCTGGAGATAAAGCGGGTAAACTTTTTCGAGGATATTTTCATCGATTTTAACTTTTTCTATGCTCAATTCGTGCTGATTTTTTAATCTATCCGAATTTCTTACGTTCGCTCTCGCTTTTTTATTAAGACGATTGTAATGTTCGTCTAACGTGAAATTATCTCTGGCGATAATGCAGTTTGGAAAATTAAGCACGTCAATAAACTCGTGGGTTAAGAGGTACTTCTTCAAAATTTGGCCTTTGTTATCAAGACAGGTAAAATCTCTAAAGACCATTATTCTTATGGCGGGAAAAATCGACCTGATTTTGTCATGGATTTTTTGTACTATTATGTGGGATAACTCAAATTCCTCTTCAAACCACCAATGCTCCATCGACGTCTCTAAACAACCACTCATCCCCGTCACCAAAGTGAAAAATTCCGGTTTCCATTTTCGCACAAAGAGGATAAACCGTTTCATAAAGCCAGGTAAAAACGCGTTTAAATCCAAAGGCTCACAGGAGACGATTAAAAACATCTTGATCGTATCTTTGATTTTTCCTACTATATAGGAATATTTCCGTTCAGGGAATGCCCTTTCCAATGCCATATAAAAATTCATCGAGCGGAACGGATGCTTCCTGGCATTATATCTTTCCCAGATATCGAGTGGGACATCGCTTGCAGTTTTATATGCCAGAAATGTTAAATCCGTATGAGGTATTTCACTTTTCTTCTTTTTCACTATTATTTTCTCCTATATCTACAGCATCATTAAACGGAATTCCGTACTTCTTTAAAATTTCAATATTCTCTGTATTTTTGTTAAATACATGGCGTACCGGAAACGTTGTGTGGGGGAAGAGAATATGGGCAAATTTCCCCAGGCATCGGTTCCAGAACTTGTTACTATGATAAAGGCCCACGAAAAGTGGGTTTGGTACTGCACCGAGTGAACTTTTCACTTCGTAAGATGTTTGTCCGAATTGGACAACGGCGCAATTCCGGTTTTCGCCCTCTTCTATAATTTTATATATACAATTAAAATAAAGTTCTGTCTCGTCTTTCATGTTGTAATCCAGTCCCAGATATATGGGATGCAGAACATGGTCGTCTTTTAGAAACAATTCGAAGGCAACAATTTGGCTACCTCTTTTACACATCAGGATGTAAGCATCGTCTCCAAGAAAATCGAGTACCTTTATAAAGAAATTCGGAGATAATTTTTCGAATTTATGGGCCGAATGATTCAATACCTGGGTGTATAATTCTTCAAATTTAGACGCGTACGGTGCGGCGTTTCGACATTTTTCCCAGGTTAGCCCGGCATCGGAAAAAATCCTTTGCCTTTTTTTCATCAACACCCGGTATTTTTTTCTCAATCGGTGGATATAAGGAACCGGATTTGTCGAATTAACCGTTAAGGATAAATAGGTCGTGGGCAGGCTATCGGTGAAAACGTAACGCAAATTCAGGACCTTTTCAATGGTTTTATTCAGCGGGTAAGGGATTTCTTTAAGAATGATTAATTTGGACTTCAATTCCTTTGCCTTTATCTTAATTTCATCATCACATTTTTCTAATATTTCTCCGGAAAGATGATCCTGGCCCAAGCCCGGAATTCCAAGAAGATGGGTGCAAATAGCGGTTGGGCTTCCCACAATGAACGTGTTAAAATACAATAAATTTTTGTTGATTTTTCTTAGTCCATTCGCGATCCATTGCAAGAAGGGACCGGATAAGACCGTAATGGATACCCGATACCTGAAACAAGGAATGATTGCAACTGCGGTTTGACCGCTGAATGCCGTCAGGTAATAGTGGTCGATTCGATCCAATTGGGAATATTCGACCGCTTTGGCAAAATTATAGGATTGGAGAATACTCCCTCCCGCAAAACAACGTTCCCAATCTTCCTTTTTAATTTCATCGATTTTGGATATCCAACGGTATTTCAATCGTTTAAGGTCTATATTATTTAATTTCAATCTCCGTTCTCCTTATCGTATATGGATGTTTTAACGCTTCATCATGTACCGAATTAATTTGTTTAGAACCGCTGTAGCGAATACGGATTTTCCTGAAAGTTTTATCAATTTCAAAAAAAACGTTTCTATTTTATTGGGATTTTTTAAATAAGGGTTTCCCGGATATTTGGCAAAATGTTCTTTTAATAATAATTCATAAACGCTGTCTCTGGAATAAAACCAGGAGATGGCGAGCGATTCATTGGGAGTGAATAATTGAATTAATTTTTCGACCGTTTTATCCAATCTATCAAGCTTTTCTCTGGCATTCCAGGGAATGCCGGTCACGGTGGTATAAGGCAGATCGATCATATAGAAACCGTTTTCGGGAGGCTCGATATTTTGGATTCCGAATTGGTCCGGGTGACGATGAATATAGCTTCCGGGCATTAAACTGAAATAATTAAACGTGGCATATAGTGGCGAATTCCGATAATAATTTTTAGTATCTTCAAAAAATTTTACCAACGAATCCCTGTCCGAATCATCTTCTCCGGGAACACCGAACATCAGGCAGAAATGGATCCCTATACCGGTTTCATGGCAGGACTTCATGATTTGAGAAGCAATGGCGGCATAATGGGAAGGATCATCGGTTTTATTCATTATTTTCAGAACCTTGGGGGTTACCGCTTCAAGGCCAATCCAGAGTTCATGGCAGCCTGCCTGATGCATGAGAGAAAGAAGCTCTTTATCATAGCCGGAATCGATCCGAGTGCGTAAAGACCAACAAAAGTCCAGTTTCTTTTCAAGAAGAAAATTAGAAAATTGGCGTGCGAAATCGGGGGTGGCCGCTTCGTCAAGTATCCATAGATGTCTGATGTTAAGTGTTTGGGCATAATGGATCAAGCGCTCTTTATCGTTTTTAACAGGCATATGTTGTCTCTCTTTGTAGACATTGTTAATGGAACAATAACTGCATGAGCTCCAAAAACATTTATAAGAGAATCGATTGATAAGGACAGGATAAGGCGCATAATATTGCGAAAGTTCAAGGTCACTGAAATCCGGAAGGGCCTCGATGATGTGACACTCGATTCTTTCCGGGACAATAATTTGGCTTCCTTCTCTATACGCAAGATTTGGTATTTTTGACAATGTCTTCCCGTTAAAATCATCCAACAGGCCCAGTTGCACCAGACCTTCGTCATGCCTTGATAAAAATATGGAATCGAATCCGAAAAAGAATCGTTCATCTTTTGAGACCCGATCTCGTATACGTGAAAAAGTGAACTCATCGAATCCATGTCCCGTATAGGTGAGATGGGTATGGGGCAAGTGTTTTTTTAGTAATTTATTCACAGTCAATGCGCCCACTATTTCCCAGGGAAACACAATATCCATCCCTATCCATTTGGGGGCCATTGATACAATAATGGGAATAATGAATTCGTTGACGGGGCTATACAAGGGATTTCGGTCTTCCATTTCCGATAATTGATCGATATGATCCAGGTTATGAATATCAGACCCCATAAACGGCCAATGGATATTATGGTTGGTGATAAACGTTCCCGTATCGTGATATATAATCTGTTGCGCCTGATATACCGTATATAATGCCCAATTTTGTTTTTGAATAGCGTAAAATTTTTTCTTGTCTTTAAGAATTGATTTTGCTATTTCGATGTTATCGATGATTAATTTTTTAGTGATTTCAAATTCGTGTCTGGAAAATGTGGGCGAAAACGGGCATCCCGGATTCCCCAGGAATTCGGGATGGTATTTCCGCTTACTCAGTGATTCGGGGCTTAATAAATAATTCCAGAGAAGGTAATTGATATCTAGTTGAGAGGTTTCGACGCCCCTTCGCTTGAGGATGCCTTGCGTGAGGGAGGGTGACACGGGAGCGTGAGATGGAAATAATCCAAAACAATTGATAAGCAGTCGATTGGTTTTTTTCATGTTATTACATTCCATATTTCTTTTCAAGAATCGAAAATCATATACCTTTTTCTACAAACAATTTCAGGGTTTTAAGGCAATTGGCGGCTCTTAAGATATCTTCTTCAAGAAGCATGCGGTGGAGGCTGAAACGAAGTGAGGGATAAGGGGCAACCGGTGGTGGAAAAAAAGATGATAATATCTCTTGTTTAAGAAGCGTTCTCATACATTCCAGCGTTTTTATTTCTGACTTTCGGTAAAAACAGAATATCGGATGGATATAACCCTTATTCCCCTCTCCTTCATCGTCATAGCAGTTAATGCCCCCCTGGGCAAGCGTTGAATTAAATAAGTGTAATTTACCGAAAAGCTCGGTGGCTAATTCGTCGTGGTGTTTCCGGTAATATTTTAAATTGATTAGTGACTGGGCGGCAGCCAAAGGCGAGAGATGGGAGGTGTTAACATTTTGGCGTCCGAAGATATCGATCACCCACCCGATATTTCGTTTGGCGACGGCAAACCCGCCGAAAGCGCCAAATGCTTTACTAAAACCGCCGGTCAGTACATCCGGTTGGGTGTTTGAAAAATCCAACAATCCACGTCCTTTTTCTCCGACGACACACACGCCGTGCGTATCATCGATAACGGAGAGACAATCATATGTTTTACTTAATTCATTAATTCGGTCGATGGCGCACCTTGACCCTTTGGTACTGAATATGCCATCCGATACAATTCCGGCAGCATTGAAATTATACCTGTTCCGTTTCAATAATGTTTCAAGATGATCATAATCCAGATGGCGATAGAAAAACAATTTTGCTCGTGATAAACGGCACCCATCGATCAACGATGAATGGTTATGCATATCGGAAAAGATGACGTCTCCGGGGTTAAACAGAGAAAAGAGAGTGGATACCTGTGAAATATACCCGCAGGTCCCAATAACACATTTTTCATAACCCAAAAAATCTTTTATTTCTTCTTCGAGTTGGTCATGGACACTCAAGCGTCCGGCAATCTTTCGTGAGAGGCAACTTCCAAGCGGTTGAGTTCGGGTATAATCCAGCAGGTTCTCCCTGTTTTCTTCAATGAAATCAAGATCATTATAGGAATTTGATGTAAAGTCAGCATATTTACTAACTTCCCCTCGTACATTTTTGACTTTGGTATAATGGCCGGTTTTTTCCAGCACTTCCAGATCGTAATTATATTGATCTTCTATTATCAATTTATCCACCACATTGGTTAATTTTGCGGCAGCATCATGAATATTGGCCCCTTTGATACGGGTATTTTGGTTATAAGTCGTATACAATTCTTTGTAAATTTCAGTATGTATAGGTGTGGTATATTTTTCGTTATTTACGCGATTCATTTGTTTGTTTTATCCTTAAATTTTATCTAAAATGATTCCAATTTTTTTCATCAATACTAACGCGTTAAAACTATTGCAACGCCCCGATTTTAACTTATAGGTAAAGAAAAGTTTATCCGATTCGACATAGCTGTCAAAGTGATGATTGCTGATGTTTTGGGGATACGCCTTTTCCAGATCGGCCAATTCCAGGTCATGGGTCGCCACAATCCCATTGGCCTGGCTTGTGATCATTTGTTTGATAAGAGCAATCGAGCCTTTCTGCCGGTCCAGTACGTTGGTCCCTTTTAGCATTTCATCGGTAATAAAGAAGACAGACTCGTTGTTTAACACCGCATCCATGATTTTTTTTAAGCGAAGCAGTTCGGCATAAAAGAGGGATAACCCCTTATCCAGCGAATCGGTGGCTTTCATGCTGGTGTATAAGTTTAAGGGCGATAATTTAAAATATTCGGCAAAAACCGGCGCTCCGGACAGGGCAAGGACGATATTGACGCCGACGGTTCGAAGAAACGTACTTTTCCCGGCCATATTCGGGCCGGTGACAATAAGAATGTCTCCTTTTTTTTCCAGTTTGATATCGTTTTTGACCAGTTCGCTTTCCGGGATTAAAGGGTGACCCAATTCCCTCGCTTCAAAATGGAATTCGGGTTCGAACTGCGGCATGGTCCAATGGGGATGGTTAAACGCCAGGTTCCCAAGAGAACTCAGGGCTTCAAGGTGGCCCAGGACATCGATCCATTTGGGAATTTCCGTTTGTGTTTTCTGTCGCCATTTCTCAATGCGATAGATACATTGAAGGTCCCACAAAAAAATATTGTTCAACATAAAATGGAACATGGGATTTAGTCGTACATCAAACCATTCCAGCAGGGTCGCCAATTTTTTGATATGGTAAGACGCTGCTCTATCTTTTACAAATAATTCGCGTTGCAAGTCGTTCAGGACCTCACAGGTGAAGTCCTGTTTTTCGATTTCATTGAATATATTCGAATAGCTTTTTAAAATGCGAAAATTGCGTGAAGTATACATATAAACTCGCGAAACGTTCTTTTCTGTGAGCTTATTCAGGACAAACTGGATCAAAATGAACCCGATGAATAGCCACCATGATATTTTGAAGACCTGGCAGAACGCAGCGGCCATAATGGTGAAAATGGGAAGAAGGTGAATGAAAAATACCCGTTTTCGATCTTTAAACAAATACAACGAATCACTGAATAAATTATAAAGCGTGTCAATGGTTTTCGATTTATCCTCGATCCGCATCCCCGTCGTTTGAATTTCTTGTCTAAAATCAACCTTGTCGGCCAGCTCGTTGACGGCTTCTTGCCTGTTGCGTAGTTTTTCGGGATCGGTGGAAACCGGGGCGCTCAGGCATTCGGCCATCTTCATTTTGCCGGGGATGGTTGTGGTCCGGTTAATGAAATGGAACAATCCATGCTCAGAAAAGATATCGATATCCCATGTATAATTATGATCGGGATTATTGAATGCATTCCCGAAATCTGACAAGGGAAATTGGTAATCCAGGTATTTCACTTCATGTTCATTGATCTTTCGAAGGAGTTTCTGTTTTTCCTGTCTTTTGACGATGCGTTCATGAATCACAAGCGCAACAATAAAACCGACTCCCAGGACAGCAAACATTACCGGTGACAATGTTTTCATTATCAATAAAATCGCAATGGCTAATATCAGTGCCAACTTTATGATTGAGATCACCATGGATTTCTTTTTGAAAGAACCAAGTTTTATATCGATTCCTTCGATTCTTTTATTGTAGAAATTAACTTTTATTTCTTTTGCCTTTTTCAATTTTTCTCCTTTTTCATTTATTATTAAATTCCAAGATATGATTGTGGTAGAGAGGTATCGTTTCGTTCATTTATATTTTCTTTTCGGTATCTTCTTTATCAAGACATAAAAAAGTTTTGTGGGAATGTGATCATCGTCGTTTTACCCTTTTTATATTTCCATGAGTCCTTGCTATTCTCTAACACCGTTATCATTTATTTAAAACTCCTTTTTTTTTATAATGAATTGATATTGTACAAAAAAAAATGTTTATTTTCAATATCCCCGCAGATAATTCAGATAATTTATGATAGAAGCGAATGGTTATCTGACTCTTAATCCAGAATAATTCCAATTTTTTTCATCAGTATTAACGCGTTAAAACTGTTGCAAAGACCGGGTTTTAGTTTATACGTGAAAAAGAGCTTATCCGCTTCCACATAGCTGTCGAAATGATGATTGATGATATTGTGGGGATACGCTTTTTCCAGATCGGCCAGCTCCAGATCATGAGTGGCCACAATCCCATTGGTCCGACTCGAAATAAATTGCTTGATAAGAGCAATCGAGCCTTTCTGCCGGTCCAGTACGTTGGTCCCTTTTAGCATTTCATCGGTAATAAAGAAAACCGGTTCGTTGTTTAACACCGCATCCATGATTTTTTTTAAACGAAGGAGTTCGGCATAAAAGAGGGATAACCCCTTATCCAGCGAATCGCTGGCTTTCATGCACGTGTATAAATTTAAGGGCGATAATTTAAAGTGTTCGGCAAAAACCGGCGCACCGGCAAAGGCCAGAACAATATTGACACCGACTGTTCGAAGAAACGTACTCTTTCCGGCCATGTTGGGACCGGTGATAATAAGGATATCTCCTTTTTTGTTCAGTTTCATATCGTTTCGGACCAGTTCCTTTTCCGGAATCAAGGGGTGCCCCAACGCCTTCGCTTCAAAGTGAAACTCGGGTTCGAACTGCGGCATGGTCCAATGGGGATGGTTAAACGCAAGCGTTCCCAGCGAACTCAGGGCTTCCACATGTCCCAGGACATCCATCCATTTGGGGATTTCCGTTCGCGTTTCCCGCAGCCATTTTTCAATGCGATAGATACATTGGAGATCCCAAAGCACGAGATTGTTCAGCACAAAATGAAGCGCGGAATAACCGATGCGTAATTCAAACCATCCCAGAAGAGACGCCAGTTTTTTGATGTGAACCGAGGCCGATTGATCTTTTGCCACCAACGCGTGCTGGAGTTGTTGGAGCACCGTTGCGGTAAAGGATTGGTTTTCGATTTCGGTCAGGATATCGGCATAACCTTTCAAAGTACGAAAATTCCGTGATGTGGATTTAAAGGCGCTGTGAGCCTTCCTGGCAGTAAACTTATTCACTATAAATTGGAGACAAACACTCCCGAAGAATGCCCAGCAGGTGAGGTGAAAGATCAGGCAAGACGCGGCAACGAGCACGGAAAGGACGGGAAGAAGGTAAATGAAGAAGACCTGGATGCGATGGTTAAACAAATACGGCGAGTCGCTAAACAAATTGTAAAGCGAGTCCATACTTTTCGATTTATTTTCGATCCGCGTTCCCAGGTACTGAATCTCCTGCCTGAAATCGACTTTTCCGGCCAGTTCCGTGACGGCTTCCTGTCGTTGGTAGAGTGCGTCGCGATCCGTGGAAAAGGGCGCATTTAAGCATTCGGCCATCTTCATTTTACCCGGCATCGTGGTCGCGCGATTGATAAAATGAAACAACCCGCGTTCGACAAATATGTCGAGATCCCAGGTATAGTGATGATCGGGAATGGTGAAGGCTTCGCCGAAGTCCGGTGAAGGGAATCGGTAATCCAGGTATTTGATCTCGTTTTCATTGATTTTGTGAAGAAGCCTGTTTCGTTCCTGCTTTTTGATGATCGGCTCGTGGATGATGAAGGTGATAATAATACCCGCCATTAACACCGCTAAAGCCGTCCATGACAATAACTTCAAGATCAATAGAATAATGATCACGGCAATCAGGGACAGTTTGATCGTCGATAAGATAACGGATTTCTTCTTGATCTCACCGAGTTCGGTATCCAGCGTATCGATTCGGCTTTTGTAAAAATGGTTGCGTTCCGCCTGATTCGGTTTGTCTTCCATCGTTATAATTCTATACCCTCTCTATATCTCTAACTCGCGTCGCATGTCCATATCGTAAAGAACGCGTTCTTTTCCTTTTTCGATCCCCAGTTTTTGACGTTTTTTATTAATATGGTCGATGATTTTGGCAGCCATTTTTCCCGGATCGGGTTCCACGTCCCACATGCCGCCGAAAACCGTTTCCAGTTCCTTGAACAGGTAATCACTGAATACTTTGCTTCCCTGAACCGGGAGGCCCACGCCAAACACCGTATAAACACCGGAGGCCACGAAATAGTGACCGATGGCAATGGCTTTTTCGCTCATCCATTCGGGGGCGGCACCTGCCACCGGAAGATCGGAAATATCTTTTCCCAGGCCACCGGTTTTCACCATTTCGGATAAAGCGACCAGGATGCGGCTATTATCCACGCATGAACCGGAATGAAGCACCGGGGGAATGCCCACGGTTTTGCAGACTTCGGCCAGGCCTTTTCCCGCGTATTGGTCCGCGGCTTCGGGAACCAAGAGTCCGGCTTTGGCACACGCAATGGCCGAGCATCCGGTTTGAACGACCAGGATATCGTTGGCGATTAATTCCCGAACCAGGTCCACGTGCACGCGGTCATGGGGAACTTTGGGGTTTCCGCATCCGACCACACCGGCAACGCCTTTGATGCGACCATTGATGATGTTGTCGTTCAGGGGTGCGTAAGAGCCCCGGAAGTTCCCGCCCAGCATGTACATAATGGCTTCATGACTGAACCCGGCGATCAAATCCACCTTTTCTTTGGGAATTGACACCTTCCCGCGGTTGGGGAAGTTCAGGACCGCTTCGCGGATGATCGCTTTGGCGGTTTGCAGCGCGGTTTCTTCGGAAAATGCCATGTGCCTGGCGCCGGGTATTTTTCCCTTGGGGGAAGTGGTGATGAGGTGCGTGTGATAACATTTGCACAGTTCGGGGAGGGAAGCCATCACGCATTGAACGTCCACGATCATGGCTTCGACCGCGCCGGTACCAATGGCCAATTCCTGCTGAAGGATATTTCCGGCAATGGGCAGCCCGTGACGCAGCAAGATTTCATTGGCGGTGCAGCAAATACCGGATAGATTAATTCCTTCCGCGCCTTTGGATTTGGCAAGCTCCAGAAGTTCCTTATCTTTGGATGCCAGCACGAGCATTTCGGAGAGGACGGGTTCGTGACCGTGGACAACGATGTTGACATTCTTTTCCGACAACACACCGAGGTTGACCTGACCGCGGATCGGGGAGGGGGTACCGAAGAGGATGTCCTGGAGTTGGGTCGCGATCATGGATCCGCCCCAGCCGTCGGCCAATGCGGTGCGTGCCCCGTGAAGGATAATATTGCGATAGTCCTGGTCCACGCCCATGGTGGTGCGGTGCATCATTTCAACCACTTCGCGGTCGATGCCCCGGGGAACGACATCCAGGTGCTGCCAGAGGTTTCGTCGCGGTTCGGGGGCCAGTTCGATGAACGGAATCGCGCCTTCCTGGCGCCCGAAGTTTTCGAGTGCCTTTTGGGCTACATCCATGGCAATGGCTTCCGTTGACCGGTTTTGGGTCGGCACATTGAGAAAGGTCGCCAGTTTCATTAATTTATTCACATCTCGAATCGCGTATCCGGACTCGGGGTGTTGGGCGGCCAAAAGCAGGGTTTTGGCCACATCGCGTCCGTGGTCGGAGTGTGCGGCAGCACCGGCAGCGATCATGCGTCCGAAGTTTCGGGCGGCGATGATTTCGGCTGTGGCGCCACACACACCGCGTTGGGGGCCGTCGCCAAAAGGGTCGATGCGGCAAGGGCCCATGAAACAGTGACGACAGCAGATGCCCAGTTCACCGAACCCGCACCGTGGCTCCTGTTGCACGGACCGGTCCCATGCGGATTCCGTACCATTGCGGGAAAACGTTTCAATCATCTCATTTACCGAGTTATCAACACTTTTTAATTTCATATTAAATTTCATATTATCCATAGTCATATCCCTACCTTATTTTTCCTCATCCGTTAACAAAAGCTTTTTCGGGGGGGCAAGGGGGGCGGTTTTCTCGAAAAAAGCCCCCCTTGCATCATATAATTTTTTAAACTCTTCTCCGCCGTATTTGAGAAGTTTTCCATAATTAAAACGATCATTCAACAATTCATCCTCAAAAGGCGACACATCGGTCTTTCGTTGAATCAGGGAGAGTAAAACTCCTGCATTCGTTATTTTACCCAAAAGAATAATCCCTTTGATGCGGTTATCGCTGCCGACAATGATTTTTTTATAAATATTCCGGTCTGCCTGGTTATAAACGTGGACACGATATGCCGATTCATCGTCCGGAGTTGTGATACCGAAAGAGATCAATGAAATATCACATATATTTAAGGCGTTCATTCCAACCGCGCCGTTGTAAGGAATTTGTTTACCGATCATGTTTAAACCGGCAATCCGTCCCTGTTGGACGGCGCAAGTCCAGAGCGCGTTAACCGCGACATCGTCCAGAACCATATCCCAGGCTTCGGCCACGTCCCCGGCTGCAAAAATATTGGGATCATTGGTCTGCATGAATGCATTGGTTTTAATTCCCCGGTTTTTGATGATTCCGGATGATTCGATTATATCCGTGTTGGGAGCAACGCCTTTGGCAATGATTAACAATTCGCAGTCAATTACTTTTCCGCGGTTGGTTTTAATGCCGGTTAATTTCCCGTCTTGACTCAGGATTTCGGAAATATCCGTATAAAGTAAAATATCGATGTCTTTATCCTGAGCCTGTTTGAAGATGATTCGGGCCGCAGCCGGGTCGATCATCTGGGACAATACTCGGTCCGAACCCACCATAACCGTTGTTTTTAAACCGCGTTTGCTTAACGCGTCGGCTGCTTTCATTCCGATCAGTCCCCCGCCCAACACAACCGCGTGATTCACGTTTTGGATTTTCTTTCTGATCTGTTCAGCGTCCGCGAGGTTTCGTAAGACATGAATGCCTTCAACGTCTTTGGGAATTAAGGACGGGATTTTGGCTGAAGAGCCGGTGGCGATTAATAACCGGTCATATGAGAACGTGTCACCGTTCGCGCAGGTGACGGTCTGTTCGTTCGGATGAATATCGGAAACATGAAAACCCTTTCCGGCATGTAGCGTGACATCCATTTTATGGTGAAAATCATTTTGGCGATAAAGCAAGGATGGGTTGGAAATGGTGTCTGCAATATAATAAGATAACAGACACCGGGAATAAAGAAACGGTTCTTCATCCGATAATTGAAGGATGGTACTCTGCCGGTCATGCATGCGAATGGCTTCAATGGCCGCAGTACCGGCTGCACTATTTCCAATTATAATGATATTCATTTTCCCTCCTTCTCGACTTCTTCTTCTTCCCAAAGGAACAGGGCCCCCGTGGGACATGCCTGGAAACATGCGGGCTGGTCGAGACCGGGACACTGGTCACATTTTAATGCCTGATGCATGCTGTCACTTTTGACAATCGCCCCAACCGGGCAAACCATGATGCATGACCAGCATCCGACACATTTCTCCAGATTAAAAAGAATGGCCCCTGTTTGCTCGTCTTTACAAATGCCCCCTGAAATACACGCCTGCGCACATGCAGGCTCTTCACAATGCCGACACTGAATGGCCATGGCCCGCACCGGCCGGAGTGTTCCTTTTTCATCGATGTGCTGAACATGAATACGCGGCTTCGGCATCTCTGCTTCATTCAATGCCCCAACAAGATTCTTCGACTCCGAATGCTGCGCTGCGCACGCAATCTCGCACGACCGGCACGCTAAACATTTTTCGATTTTACAATAAATTTTTTTCATTGTATTTCTCCTCCCACCTTTTTGAAAAAAGGTGGGCCAAAAACTTTTATTTGGAGGTTGCTTGTTAGGGGGTGAATTGAAATGGGAATTGGATTTTTTTTCATTTTTTTATTGAGTGGGGACAACTATACGATCCAGGAACTTATCCAAATGATCGATGATCGCATTGTTTGGAGACAGGGAGAAAATGCTTCGTCCGTTTTCAGCCAGTTCTGCCAGTTCCCCATCATCGGGAAGCCCGATGATCATGTCCGCCCCGGTTGTTTCCTTTAATTGCGAAACGTAGGCCGGTAATTCGTTGCGTCTCAGACGATTCACTATAATCGCCAGGCGATCATAGTGCAAGTTCATTTCTTGTGTCAATAAATGAAGACGTTTGACGGTTTCCAGGCCGCGCATGGATGGGTCTGTGACCATGATTAAGAGATTGACGGTTTGAACAATGCGTCGCGATAAGTTTTCCAGACCCGCTTCATTATCCAGAACAACATACGGATACTGAGATGAAATTTCGGTTAACACGGATTTAAGAACACTGTTGGCGTAACAGTAACATCCCGGCCCTTCGGGCCGGCCCATGGCAATCAGATCGAAATTTTCCGACTCAACCAGACACTCGCCGATTTTCAACTCCAATAATTGTTGTTTGGCCATCCCTCCTAACATTCCTTTGCCGGCAATTTCGCGAGTTTCTTCGCGAATGCCCCCCACGGTTTTCTCTGCGTTTACCCCTAATGTCGTATCCAGACACGTATTGGGATCCGCATCCACCGCTAACACCGGACAACGATTGCGTTTAATCAAACCCGCAATCAAAAGAGCGGCGGTCGTTGTTTTTCCCACACCCCCTTTACCTGTTATTGCTATTAAATAACTCATAATCGATCAACCATAACGAATTAAACCTTCATAACATATATATATATAACATATATAACAAAACCATAACATAACCCTCAAAACCAAAAGTTTTTGGAAGTCCAGAAACCTTTTTTCAAAAAAGGTTTCTGGCCGCCGGAGGCATTATTTTTTTAATTATTTACCTTATCCAAAATCTGTTCAAAGATTTTCATTAATGACGGATCCAGACCATCCAGGATCGAATGCCCGTTCCGGTCATTCCGGCGTATTTCCTCGGAATAAGGAATGCTGCCCAGCAGGTCATGATCCGGAAACGCGTCCCGGATAAACTCTTCATCCTGAGGACCCGTGATTTTATTCGCGACAAAGCAGATATGTTTCAGGCCGATTTCATGGGACATCTTGAACACGCGTCGGGCGCAGTCGATCGAGCGTTGGCCCGGTTCGATGACCACGATCATCTGATCCACCCCGCGGGCTGTGCCGCGGCCCAGATGTTCGATACCGGCTTCCATGTCCATCACCAGGGCGTCGTTATTGAATAGGACCAGATCCGTGACCAGGGCACGGATCAAGACGTTTTCCGGGCATGCGCATCCGGTTCCCCCTTGTTCGATGGCGCCCAATACGAGTAAGGCAACGCCTTCATGAATGAAGGCGTATTTATCGGCAATGTCGGAAACCTCCGGGTTGAGTTTGAAAATCTGGCCATACTGTTTGACCTTGGCACCCGTACGCTCTTCAATCAATGCCACGTGTTGAGAAATCGGAATAATCGTTTGTTGGTTTTCTTCCGGAATTCCGAGGGCCGAAGCCAGGTTGGCGTCCGGGTCGGCATCCACAGCAAGAACGCGCTGACCGCGTCTGGCCATCAGCAGTGCCATGACTGCGGCGAGCGTTGACTTGCCCACGCCTCCTTTACCCGATATTGCAAGTTTCATTTTTTATCTGCCTCCGGCGGGTCAGAACCTTTTTAAAAAAAGGTTCCGACACCTCCCAAAATTTTTTGTTTTTAGTATTTTAGAATTTGTATTTTTCCCGCATGGCCTTTGATAAGGATGCGACCATATCGAAAACGCTTTCAGCGTCTTCCGGTTCCATGGAACCGGTTCCGCATGACGGGGTAAGGATGGCCTGTTCGACAATCAATTGTTTGTCGATACCTTTGGACGCCAGGTTATCCATCATTTTTTCGAGTTGAATGACCATGCTTTCAACCGTTTGTTCACGGATCGCTTTGGACGTCGGAACAATTCCCCATGCCAGCATACCGCCGCGTTTTAGATGAGTTTTCACCGCGTCCGGGTACATGGCAATGGTCTCTCCGTAACCAAACGCATCAAAATTGACGATATCCACCCCCGCATCGATCAGAATACTCCATTCCGTATTCCCGCAACAATGGATTCCCGCGATGCCGTTGTCCTGATGAACCGCGTCGATCACTTCGGCCAGATGAGAAACCACATCGCTCCGTTTCACGGAGATATAAGTCGAACTACCGAAAGCAGAAAGAATCGGTTCATCGATGAAGCAAATCACGCGTTCGGCATACGGCTGGAATTTTTGAATCTGCCACCGGCATTTCATGGCAAGCGCTTTAATAATCATATCACGGAATTCTTCATTATAATATATCGCTCGCTTGTTCTCATCCACGATGGTCAGAGCGAAACTGCACGGACCCGTGGTTTGAACTTTGACAAACGGTAACTGTTTACCGAGTGACTGCAACTCGTTTTCAACCGCATACAGACCTTTGGAAAATTCGGGAGTAATGGCCAGAGCGGAACAGTCGCCCGTTCCGGTTTCCGGATCCATGGCCGTCATGTAGGCTTCGTAAAAAGCGGCAAACGCTTCGGAATAATCCCCGGATGTATCGATGAACATGCGACCTTTTTCACGGTCGATGACCGTGCAAGGCATGCCTTCCGAGTATTGGATTTCCATTTGCTCATGAAGACCCAACTTCGGTAATTGGGGCCATATCGGGGCTTCGACCAATCTTGAAATTGAAATGCGGGCCGCATGCGCCGGGTCCGTGAAAGGCATCGAACCAATGCCTGTAGCAAGAAATTTGGGTTTGATATCCACTATATCCACTCGGTCCTCCTGTTGTTTCTATTAAAATGTAAATCAGTCACCGCTGCTGATAATCTTAAGCAAAGCGTTTGGAATGTTAACGATTTCATGCGTTTCAATGTCGGAAATCCGCCTCAGTAATAAGGCTAATATTACCATATGGGATGAAAAACTTCAAGGACGTTTTGGCAGCCGCAGTAATTTTAAAACTTCGTAAAGACGTTGCATCGGATGCCTTTGCGCCGCCGCAATACTTTGGGAATCAGGTAACTTTTTTGGATATTTACAGCGCCCGGAAAATATGATATACAATATTGTTACCTCAACGTTCATTATTCATTTAAACGTCTAGCGTCTCTCGGAGCAGGTTAATAAAATGAAAAAAAACAGCCTATCGGACCGGGTAGTTGAATATGTTCTGAATTGTTCCAATAATGAATTTCAAAATTTGACAGTGGCTAAAATAGCCGCTTTTTTTCAGGTCAATCGGTGTTATCTTTCCAGGAAATTTAAAGTCGATAAGGATTTTACTCTCTGCGAGTTTATTATCCGGGAAAAATTATCGCGTTCGGTCGGAGTCCTTCAGGAAGACCGGGATATCACCATTCGAGAATTATCAACCAAAATGGGTTTTGCCAATACCAATTACTTCATAAAGATTTTTAAACGGTTTTATGGTACACCTCCCGGAAGGTATCGGGAATACATCAATCATTGAGAAAATATCAAAAGGAGAACAGAAACGATGGAATTCAAAAAAGTAGGTGTTATCGGCGCCGGTACAATGGGCGCAGGCGTTACGGTCGATCTGGTGTTGCATGGCATTGATACCGTACTTGTGGATATTTCGGAAACGATTTTGGAAAGCGCAAAGGAAGAGATCAGTAAAAGTGTGCGTTTTGCGCCGCTGATTCAGAAAGGAATTCCGAAAGTCCCGGTAGGGGAAGCGCTCGAAAAGATCACGTTCACCACCGATATGCATGCGTTGGCGGATTGTGAATTCATTGTTGAGAATGTCACCGAAGATTGGAAAATCAAAGAGAAGGTATATAAGGATTTGGACCGGATATGTCAACCCGAAGCGATTTTCGGCGTGGATACCTCCTGTATCTCCATCACCAAAGTGGCTGCGGCCACCACGCGCCCGGATAAAGTGATCGGCATGCACTTTATGAACCCGGTTTATGCCAAGCCGGTTCTCGAAGTCATGCGTGGATTTCATACGTCCGATGAAACGGTTCGGATGGCGGAAGCGTTCCTTGCCCAGTTGAGCAAGAAAGCCATTGTGGTCAACGATTATCCCGGTTTTGTGACCAACCGCATCTCGCATCTCTTCATGAATGAAGCCGCATTTGTGGTGCAGGACCAGGTGGCAACCCCCGAGCAGGTGGATAATATCTTTAAAAAATGTTTCGGACACAAGATGGGGCCGCTGGAGACCGCTGATCTGATCGGTTTGGACACGGTCATGAAATCGCTGGAAGTTCTTTATGAAAGTTATCAGGACTCCAAGTTTCGGTGCTGCCCGTTGTTGAAGAAAATGGTGGATGCCGGTCTGCTGGGACGCAAATCGGGTAAGGGTTTTTACGATTATTCCAAAAAATCGAATTAAAATAAAGATAGAAGAAGGAGGAATCTCATGAAATTCATCGAAGTGCGCGAAAAAAACAAATTAGACGCAGAGTGGATGGATCTAGAAATATGGAAACCAACCCCTCAAGATTCGTCAAGATGTCAAAAAGAATTATTTGATCCATGGAAAATGCCTTTAGAAGGGCCTGAGATTGCAAGCCGCTATATGGAATTTATGATTCGTAACAAGAAAAGTGCTACATTTCTGAATTTGCATCAGGCTGAAGTGAAAGAGGTATTGAAAGATATCGGAGTTACAATACCCAAGGAAGTTGCTTATTATTTTAGTGAAAAGCCGATTAACCCATCGGTCTGGTTAATTAAAGGGGAGATTGCATTTAATTTCTCTGAACAATTCAGTACATTAATTTTCTCCGGGAAACCCTTATCTATGGGTCAGGAAAAAGTGGAGGTCAAAGAAGTACGCGTTAAATTGCTCAAAAAAGGGGACTATGATAGAAGAGTTTGGATTGAGGATATAATGGAATCTGCGGTGCGCGATAAATTTGGTGAAATTATCGCATCGTTTGTTGAAAAAGAGTGGGTGCAATCCGTAGAAGAGAAAAAGCTCGATGTTTCTGAAGTATTTACTTCTGAACAACTGGAAATAATCGAAAATCACTCTGAGGAGATAAAGGGATTCAAAGTCCTGGTATGCCTTCCCTTCTTTGATTTCAGTTATGATAAGATCTTTAGATATGCTCTGGATAAAGACCATGAAGTAATCCTGTCTTCCTGTTAAGTAGTAGTTCCAACTTCTTCTAACATCATTTATTTTGTAGGGCAGACCCATGTGTCTGCCCGCATGTCTTAAAACAACTCCAACGAATAGAGGGCGCATACGCGGGTGCGCCCCTACAAGAATTACTGGATTTTATTGTATCGGCTTGCTATTCTTTTGTTAATGTACTATAATTAATTTTCTTCTATAGCGTACCCGATAACGCTAAAGGATTATAAAGAGTGATATCGAATATTCCCGCTAAAAGAATTTACCTCTTATTGACGTTGTTTATCACCGAATTTTTGGGCGTGATTCTCTCTGAATTTTTATTACCACCTGGGGAAAGGGGGGATGTTGAATCCATTCCATAATTCCAACGAACGCATCCGCTCTGCCATCGGTGGCGGAGATATCCTTTTTATCGTTCCCCCGTTTACATCCGGGAGCCCCGAACTCGGGCCCCATATCCTCCAGGCCGTTGCCCGGCAACACGGATACAAGGCGGATATTTTATATCTGAATCTTCTGTTATCCTCGACCATTGGTTTTAAATCCTCGGAAAAATTAGCCACTTCGGAATTGTTCCAATATTGGATCATGATGAATGAACGCCTTTTTGCCCGAAGCGCTTACAATTTACCCCCCCTGGGAAAATCGCCGGAGCGGTGCAGCAGCGAAGCCCTATCCATCAGCGGGAGCAATGACCACAGACCAACGGATTTTGACGCCATCGAACCGATCGACCTGAATAAATACAGGGAAATGGAAGAAATCTGCTATTCATTTGTCAATGACGTTTCCAGGATCATTGCTTCATTGTCTTATAAAATTATCGGCTGCTCGTCCCGCATGGGCGAAACCAATTGCAGCATCGCTCTGATCAATGAAATCAAAAAAATTCGGCCGGATGTGATCACCCTCATCGGTGGCGCCAATTGCTACGGCGAAATGGCCGAAGGGATCGCATCCTTAAGCCCATCCATCGATTATGTTTTTTGCGGGGAAAGCGAAAACGCTTTCATTGACTTTTTAAACGGCTTTTCCAACGGCCAACTCCCTTCCCAACGGGTACTTTCGGGTCCCCTGGTCGAAGACCTGGATTCGCTGCCCTCCCTGGATTATGAGAGTTATTTTCGACAACTTGACCTTTTTCTGGGTGAAGATGCCCCAAAATCCACCTACGTGTGGAGCGAAACCAGCCGGGGCTGCTGGTGGGGAGAGAAAAAGAAATGTACATTTTGCGGTCGGAACAATCAGGGGATTCGGTTTCGATCCAAATCCACGGCCAAAGCACTGGCGGAATTAAAACACATCCACGACACCCTCCCGAATGTTCCGGTGGCCATGTCGGATAACATCATGCCCTTTTCCTATTACCGCGATCTGCTACCCGCTCTTGCCCAAAGCGAGGATTATCCCCCCATATGCCTTTATTATATGAAAGCCAATTTGAAACTGAAGGATTTGATCCATTTAAAAAAAGCCCGAGTATCGAAAATCTTCCCAGGTATCGAATCCTTATCCACCGGCTTATTAAAATTATTCAATAAAGGCGTCACCGCCCGGGATAACCTTCAGCTACTCCGATACGCCAGCTCCATTGGATTGGATCTGGCCTGGTTTATGCTCTGGGGAGCACCCGGCGATCGCGCCGAGTGTTATGAAGAGATATTAACCCTTCTTCCCCTGATCCGCCATCTGCAACCCCCCACCAAGTTGTTCCGAATCCATATCGAACGATTCTCCGCCTACTTCGACAACCCATCCCAATATCGGATCGAGAATTTGCGACCCTGGGAGGTCTACAAGCTGATATACCCGGAATGGGCAGATATCGCCAAACTGGCCTTCGAATTTACCGGAACGTACCCGAGCGGAGCCGATGAGGCCCTTCCGTTGATCAAACAAATCGCCGCAGAGATCCAAACGTGGCGGATGGTATGGAAGACATCATCGCTGATGATGCTCTATTTTGCGGGGTCTTATGTGATTGTTGACAGCCGCAATATCCCCGGAACGCCTCAAACGCATACCCTGGATGCGTCTACCGCTAAAAGCGTCATGAAATATGGCGTGTATCATGAATCTCCGACTCAGAAATGGGCCATCGACCAAAAATTGGGGGTTCGCATCGACTCCTGGTATGTCCCGCTTATCACGGCTTCGCCCGAACTCCTGGAGGAATTAGAATCATGAATAAAATAGAGGATATAAAGAACCTTATTCAATCGGCTTTGGAACCCGGAGACATTCTGTTGATTGTCCCTCCATTTACGAGCATCCTGAGTCCTGCATTTGGTCCCCATATTTTGCAAATCGTTTCGCAAGAGAAAGGAGTGAAAACAAATATTTTATATTTAAATATCCTTCTGGCTTCGATATTAGGTGTTGACATAACCGAGGATTTAAATGTTCAGAAAACGCTTCAATACTGGAGCTTGATCCAGGAACGGCTCTTCTGCCGTAGTGCGTATGGCTTACCCCCCTTGGGAAAATCACCGGAATCGTGTTTGGACCAACACCTCGCCATCGGAGGGGAAGGGAATCAATTGAATATCCGAGACTATGAAGCCTATGATCTGGATCTGGATACGCTGTATAAATTGGAAGAAACGTGCCAATTATTTGTCGAAGAAGTCATTTCAACCCTTGCCTCGCTGGATTATAAGATTGTCGGGGCGACGATGCGGATGGGCCAAACCAATTGCGCCATTGCCCTCATCAATGGCATCAAACGCCTGCGGCCGGATATGATCACCATCGTGGGAGGCACGAACTGCCAGGGGGAAATGGCCAAAGGGATCGCCTCCTTAAGCGATGCCATCGATTATGTCTTTTCCGGGGAAAGCGAAGTGACATTCGGCCATTTTCTGGATGGATCTTCTAAAGGCCAATTTCCTCCGGACCGAATCATTTTCGGAAAACCGTTCGTCGATTTTGATTCCCTCCCATTGGTCCAGTATGAGACTTACGTCACCCAGCTTCGATATTTTCTCGGCGATGAAGCGCCGAAACAAATCGGGCTATGGTATGAAACCAGCCGGGGATGTTGGTGGGGACGGAAAACCAAATGTTCGTTTTGCGGTATCAACGATGACCTCTTAACGTACCGCCAAAAATCCGTCTCAAGAATCACCGCGGATTTGCAAACCCTGGGTAAACGCTATCCGGGGGCCGGGGTCGTCATGTCCGATTATATTATGCCGGCATCTTTCCAAGAAGAACTGCTTCCCCTTCTGGCCCAGGGAGACAATTACCCCCCGATCTTTTTTTATTGTGTCAAAGCCAATTTGGACCTGAACGATATATTGAGATTAAAAGCGGCAAAAGTAGAAAAAATAAATCCCGGCATCGAATCTCTTTCCACCGGGGCACTCAAATTATTGAAAAAAGGAATAACCGCACGAGAAAACCTGTTCTTGCTCCGCAATGCCCACTCCGCGGGCTTGGCCATTCATTGGTTTTTACTCTGGGGGATTCCGGGAGATACGATCAGCGATTATGAAGCGATAATTGACCTATTACCGCTGATTCGTCATCTGTATCCTCCGATAAAATTTTTTTGTATTCTTCTGGAGCGCTTTTCGTGCTATGTGAAAGCGCCGCAAGATTACGGCATCCAAAATTTTCGACCCTGGGCGGTTTACAACATGATCTACCCCGAATGGGCGAATATTGACCAATTGGCCTATTATTTTGCCGGGGAATACCCATCTGCTGCCTACGACGATCCGGCATTGATTCGTGAAATTACCAATGAAGTAAAGCTATGGCAAAAAACATGGAAAGACGTCTCACTCTTCATGATGCCCTTATTCGATTATTATATCATCTACGACGGAAGAGATCCCAAGTCTCCCCAAAAACACGTGGTGGATAAAACATGTGCCCGGGAAATCATGGCTTACGAAAAATACAATCATTCGGAGTATCAGAAATGGGCGGTGGGCGAAAAACTCGGGGTGATCGTCGATTCCTGGTATGTACCGCTGGTCACCGCTTCGCCCGAATTGCTGGTCCAATTTGAAGAACGAGAGAAGGAAAAATGCTCACCCATCCGAGACTGAACTATTGTTACCATGCCGAATTTTTGGACGATGATCAAGTCGTGTTGATTTCAGAAAAGGATAGCGCACTCTTAACCGGTAAACGGTACCACCGGGTGTTGTCGGAAATAAGTCGGAATGACGTCTCTTTGCCGGAACTGGTTCAAAAATTGGAGACGGAGTTATCGGCCATTGAAATTGATTATGTGATCATGGATTTGGAAAAAAGAGGGTATCTGACCGAGGCAGCGCCGCTGAGCCCAGAGGTATGCACCTATTGGCAAAGCCAGGGAATCGCGGTCCATTCCCTCCTGCAACGGCTGCAGGAAAAGACCGTCTCGATCGAAACGCTCGGTGTTCCTTCCGACGCTTTTTTTCAGGCCTTCGACTCCATGGGGATAAAAACAGAAAAAACAGAAAGATCAGAAAAAAAAAGTCAAACCGGAGAATTGAGAATCATTGTAACCGATGATTATCAACGACGTGAGCTTCGGCAAGTAAACCAGGAAGCCCTGGCAAACCGTCAACCCTGGATGCTCGTGAAACCCGTGGGCGTGGAATTGTGGCTGGGACCGATTTTTCTCCCGGGAAAAACCGGATGCTGGGACTGTTTAAACCAGAGACTGGAGATCAATCGCCCCATGGCTACGTTTTATCAAAGTCAGAAAAAAACCGATGAAAACCTTCGTGCCCCGGCCGGCTATATCCCCCATACCTTGCAAATTGCCGCCGGTCATACGGCCCTGGAAGTCGTGAAATGGCTTTACTTTAGAGAAAATCAACGCCTGGAAGGCAACATTGTCACCATCGATACCCAATCGTTTAAATCCGAATCGCACCCCCTGGTGAAACGCCCCCAGTGTAAAACCTGCGGGAAATCCGGGTATCCAATGGAATCCCGTCCCATTATCCTGCGCAACGAATCGGCCATTTGCGAGATCTCGCGGGGGGGATATCGCGAGGTTTCCGCCGAAGAAACCCTGGACACATATGGTCACCATGTAAGCCCGATCACCGGTGTGGTGCCGGTATTGAGGCCCTATCAACACATCAAAGGAACCCCGATATACAATTATTCATCGGGTCGAAATACCGCCCTTCGAAGTAAAACGATGTTCTGGATGAATCATCATTTACGCGGCAGCAACGGCGGAAAGGGGCGGGAATGGAGCCAGGCCAAAACCGGCGCCTTATGCGAGGCCATCGAACGGTACAGCATGACCTACCAGGGCGATGAACCCTCTATCGTTTCCACGTTAAACGCACTGGGCAGCGATGGGATTCATCCCAACCGTTGCATGAATTACAGCGATGCCCAATACCGAAACCGCGATCAAATTAACCGGGATTACACCAAATTCTACAACCTGGTCCCGGTGCCCTTCGATCCGACGATGGAACTGGACTGGACGCCTGTTTACTCCTTAACCCATCAGCGATTCAAATACCTACCCTCCTGTTTTTGCTTTACCCAATACCCGGCCGAGGATGAATTAAACCTATTGGCGTACCCGGATAGTAATGGCGCCGCCGCGGGAAATTCCCTGGAAGAAGCCATTTTACAAGGCTTCCTGGAATTGGTCGAGCGGGATAGCGTGGCCCTGTGGTGGTACAACCGGTTACCGAAAGTTGCCGTTGATGTCGCCAGCTTTAACGACCCGTATTTTCTCAAAGTAATGGACTACTATCGGTCCCTGGGGCGCAATCTCTATGTCCTTGATTTAACCGCGGACTTACGCATTCCGGTTTTTGGGGCCATCTCCCACCGACTGGAGGATCAAAAACAGGAAATTATTTTTGGTTTCGGGGCCCATGTGGATCCCCATATTGCCATTGAACGGGCCATACTGGAATTAAACCAGATTCTTCCCATCGCCCAAGGCCCCGGCGTGAACCGAGAAAAGGGCCAATACCTGACCCGGGATTCGACCTTTATTCGTTGGTTAAATACCGCCTCGACGGCCAATCAACCGTACCTGGTTCCCCGGAACCTTCCCATGAAAAAAGCATCGGATTACTCGCGGTTGTGTGAACCCACGATTTATGAAAGCATTTTGTTTTGCCAGAATACGGCCGCCCAACATGGCCTGGAGATCCTGGTGCTCGATGTGACCCGCCCGGATATCGGACTCCATGCGGTGAAAGTGATGGCCCCGGGTTTGCGGCATTTTTGGAGACGCCTGGCCCCCGGACGGCTGTATGACGTTCCCGTTAAAATGGGATGGTTAGGGAAACCGTTAAGCGAAGAAGAACTCAATCCCCTGGAATTATTTATATAGCCCGAGGAGGTGAAAGATGAAAATTGCCGATTATGTGATCTGGGAAAAATTATCCGAGGGTAAAAAATTTACCGTTTATCGTGCTCTTCACGAGACCGATAATCAGCTTTATATCTTGAAAATCCTGGATAAGAAAAAAAATCGCGATTTAAAGTTAGCCAATTCGCTCAACCAGGAATTCCACTATCTTCAACGGATCGATTCCGATTATGTCATTAAAGCCTTTGACCGAATAGAGGATAAAGACTATACAGCAGTGGTATTGGAAGACATCCATGGGAAATCCTTAAAAGAGTATCTCAAAGAAAACCGCGGGCCCTTTGAACCGGCCGTGTTTATGCCATTGGCGCTGAGGATCGCCAACGGACTGGCAGCCATATATCGGCAAAACATCATTCATAAGGATATCAACCCGACCAATATCATCTGGAATTCCCAAACCGGCGACCTGAAAATCATCGATTTTAATATCGCGTCAACATTCGACATTAGAGTATCTTACCTGGGCAATCCCGAAAAACTCCAGGGTACCCTTCCTTATATATCGCCCGAACAGACCGGGCGGATGAATCGTCGCACGGATCATCGCACCGACTTTTATTCCCTGGGGGCAACCTTCTATGAACTGCTGACCGGAAAGCTCCCTTTCGGGGCCGGCAGCCCCATCGAGACTGTTTATGCCCATCTGGCAAGGGACCCCGAATTCCCTCATGCCGTGAAGGGGACCATTCCCCCCATTTTATCCCATATCATTCTGAAACTGATGGCCAAGAATCCTGAACAACGGTATCAGTCTGCTGTCGGGTTGATCCATGACCTGGAAAAAGCCGCCAAATGCAATTTTACCGACTTTCCCCTGGGAGAAAACGATTTCCCCGGAAAACTCCAGATCCCGGAACGACTCTATGGACGGGAAAACGAAATCGATCAATTGTTGGGGATTTACCGGGAGGTTTGTGCCGGGACCAAACGCATGGTCCTGGTCGCCGGATATTCGGGTACCGGTAAAACGGCCCTGGTGAATGAAATTCATCAATCCATTGCCAAAACTCAGGGGTATTTTTGTAGCGGTAAATTCGACCAACTGCAACGAATGGTTCCTTATTCGGCATTTATCCAGGCCCTGAACCAATTGTGCCGTCTGTTGCTGACCGAACCCGAAGAGATACTGGCCCAATGGAAGGAACACATTCTTCACTCCCTGGGAAAATTGGGAAAAATCCTCACCGATCGGATTCCGCTGCTCGAATCGGTGATCGGAAAACAGCCGGATGTACCCGAAGTGGGAGGAGATGAAGCCAAGAAACGATTCAATTACATTTTTCAATGCTTTCTACAGGCCGTGTGTCGGGAAGAGCATCCACTGGTGATGTTTATCGATGATCTGCAATGGGCCGATCTCGCCTCTTTAAACCTGTTACAAGTATTGATGGAAGACAAGAAAAATCGCTATTTATTATTCATCGGCGCCTATCGGGATAACGAAACCTCTCCCCTCCATCCCTTGATGATGACCCTGGACGAACTTCAAAGGCAGGAGATCGATATACGGACCATTCCCGTCCGAAACCTCACCCCGGAAGATGTGTGTGGATGGCTTCTGGATATTTTAAAGAACCGAAGCGGTTCCAACCTGAAAGAAGTCTCCGAACTCTCCGATCTGATTTACCAAAAAACGCAGGGGAATGCGTTTTTTACCATCCAATTTCTGGAAAATCTCTACCGGGAAAATTGGCTGCGCTTTGATTTCGCCACTGCCCAATGGACGTGGAACATCCGGGCAATCGAAAATCAAAAGATCACCGACAACGTCGTAGAATTGCTGGTTCATAAAATCCAAACTCTTCCCCCGGAGGTTCAGGAGGTACTAAAACTGGCGGCTTGTATCGGTAATACTTTCGATCTGAGTATCTTATCCGTGATTTCGAAGAAAGAAAAAAACGAAAATGAGACCATTTTAGAAGTGGCACTCATCCACCAACTGGTTTCGATTTTTGGAGATGAAGACTATAAATTTGTTCATGATCGGGTTCACCAGGCCGCATATACCTTGATTGCCGAAGATGATCGAAAATCCCTCCATTTGAAAATTGGACAATTGCTCCTGGGGACCTTTGGAAAATCGGACAATTTAACCCTCTCGAAAGAGGCGGCCCAACATATTTTCGACATCGTTCATCACTTGAATATCGGTCTTGATTTACTTGAAAATGAAGAGGAGAAAATCGAACTGGCACGGCTGAACCTCAACGCCGGACAAATTGCCCGGGAATCGGCCGCGTACAAATCCGGTGCCGACTATATTCAAACCGCCATCCGGTTGTTGCCTGCCGATAGTTGGGAAAGACTCTATGCGTTAACCCTGGCGGTTTATAACGAAGCCGTCCAAATCTATCATTTATGCGGCGAATTCGATGTGATGGAAAACCTTATCGGTGAGGTATTGGCGCATGCGCGAGATACCATCGACACCTCCATCGGTTACGAATATCGCGTCTTGAGCTTACTGTCCCAAAATCAACCGCTCACCGCCGTGGAGACCATGCTGGAGATATTTAAGCTCTTTGGCGTGGCGATTCCCCGAACGCCCGATGCCTCCCAAACCAATCACATATTAACGAAGACTCAGGCCCTTCTGGAACAAAATGAAAAGGTCTCTTTGCGGAATCTGCCGATGATGACAGACCCGGAGAAAAAATTGGTATTAAGACTCTTCTATGTCGGTGCCGTCGCCTTCCTTTTATCTGCCAACGCGTGTTGGCCGTTCATCATCGGCACCATGACCGGCTTAATCCTGGAATTTGGCCTGATAGCGGAGACCCCCTACATCCTTGCTTGCTATGGGATTATAAAGGTCCTGATGGGGGATATTTCCGGTGCTTACCGGTTAGGGGAAATGGCGATCGATTTATTGGATCGAGGAATTGGAAACGAAGCCATCAAAGTCCGATCGGTTCCCCTGATCTGTTTCTATATCTACGGACACAAACAACATTTTAAAACGGTCTGTAAACTCATGATGGAGTCCTACCCCTATGCCCTCAATGTCGGGGATTTCGAGTATGCCGTCTATAGTTTAACCAATTATACGATGTGCCTGAGCCGAACCGATACCGAACTCGGGATACTGAATGAAAAAGCACGGGCCAATCGGGATTCGGCCATTCAACTCCAACAGTTGGCGACTCTGCCCCCGCTTCTCATCGAAATTGCATCCAGTGAGAACCTGCTGGGACAAACGCCGAATCCGACGGGTTTCGATTTAGAAGAGATGTTCCGGGGCATGGACGCGGGAACCGAAATTCTTTATCGATGGCAACTCAATATCAAGCGCATCCTTTTTTTGTATTTATTCGAGGACTATCCGTCAATTTTAGGATATTTAAAATCCGTGGAAGAAAGCTTAAAATTATTAACCGTCCCGATCACGTATATTCTCAGCGATTGCCACTTCTATATTCCTCTGGCGTATCTGCAGTTATACGCGTCCGGAATCGGGGCAGACGATGAGAAAGAAACGTATCTTAAAAAAGCCAGGGAACGAATCGATAAGATGAAGGAATGGGCCGAATTCGGACCGGTCAATTTTCTCCATAAATATTATTTATTATGCGCGGAATGGAACCGGGTGCAGGGCCATAAACACGAGGCCGCCGAATATTATGATAAAGCCATTGAAACCGCGTTGGAAAACGAGTATGTGAATGAAGCGGCTCTGGCCAATGAGCTGGCTGCCAAATTTTACATGCACCAAAACCGGCGCCCATTGGCCGCCGCTTACTTTCTGGAAGCCCGGGAATGTTACCGAAAGTGGGGCGCTCTGGCCAAAGTCAAGCATCTGGAAGCGAATTATCCCGCGTTTTTAAGTATGATTCATGCCGCAAAATTAACGTCCGACTCCACGGTCTCTTCGTCTTCCACGGATACGATGGATGAATTTTTAGATATCAAAAGCATCATCAAAGCCTCGCAAACATTGTCCGGTGAAGTGAGCCTGAAGCATCTATTGGAAAAAATGATGGGAATATTGATTGAAAATGCCGGAGCCAAAAAAGGCGTGTTTATCGAGAATATGGGGGAGCGGTTGCTGGTTCAGGCCGAAGGCGACGGCGACGGTGTTACCGGTATTTTGCAGCGGGAGCCGGTGGAAGAATCCAATAAAGTTCCCCTGTCGGCCATCCATTATGTGGGCCGCAGTAGCCAGGTTTTGGCTCTTGAGAATGCCACCAAAGACGCGGTTTATTCTTCCGATCCTTATATCCAGGCGCATGGCACCAAATCCATCTTGTGTTTTCCAATTATTCGAAAAGAAAAATTATCCGCCATTATTTACCTGGAAAATAACCTGGTCGAGGGCGCCTTTACGCCGTCCCGGATCGAAGTGCTCAATACCTTGTCGGCTCAGATTGCCATTTCCATGGAAAACGCCCGGATATACCGGGACCTGAAAGAATTGAATGAGAGTTTGGAACAAAAAGTCAGGGAACGCACCCTGCAATTGGAAGAGATGGATAAAATTAAATCCCGGTTCTTTGCCAATATCTCTCATGAGTTTCGGACGCCGTTAACGTTGATCATGGGCCCGCTGGAACAGTGGTTGACGGGTCCGCTCGAAGGCGAAGCCGAGCAAAAAAAGAAAATCCGCCTGATGCTTCGCAATTCCCAACGCTTACTCGGCCTGATCAACCAGTTGCTGGAACTGGCCCGGTTTGACAGCGGCAAAATTAAATTACAAGCCTCCTGTCAAAACATGATTCCTTTTTTAAGAGGTATCTTGTACTCATTTGATGCGTTAGCCACCCAAAATGAATTGGAATTAGTCTTCCGGACAGAAACCGAAAATATGGATGTTTATGTTGATCATCAGAGACTGGAAGAAGCCATCTCCAACCTGCTTTCCAATGCGGTGAAATTCACCCCGGCCGGAGGTCAAATTACCCTGGAGGTAAGAAAAGAAGACCATACGGCCTTGATTTCGGTCAAAGATACAGGGCCCGGAATACCGGCGGAACATCTCGACTACATCTTCGACCGGTTTTACCAGGCCGACAGTACCCACGAACATCACCGCAAAGGATCGGGGATCGGGCTGGCCATTGTCAAGGAAGTCATCGGGCTTCACCATGGCACCATTCGGGTAGACAGCCCCCGGGAGGGTGGAACCGACTTTCAATTGCGAATGCCGTTAGGAAACAGCCACCTTTCTGCCGAAGAGATGGTTGAACAGGCTCCGGCAACCATCGGCGACGTTTCCGGAACCTCATTCATGATCGTGGAAAATGACGAGGAAGAAACCGAAATAACGGTTGAAAAAGGTAAAGATAAAAATAATAAAGGTAAAGAGAAACAGCAACTCATCCTGGTCATTGAGGATAATGCGGATGTGCGATCCTATATCCGCGGTTCGATCGATTCGCTATATACGGTTATCGGGGCAAGAGACGGGGAAGAAGGCGTTAAACAGGCCAGGGAACGTATCCCGGATCTCATCATCAGCGACATCATGATGCCCGGAATGGATGGGTATGAGGTGTGCAAGATTTTAAAGACCGACGTTGCGACCAGTCATATTCCAATCATTTTACTGACCGCCAAAGCCCAGGATGAAAACATCATTCAGGGTTTGGAAACCGGGGCCGACGATTATATTACCAAGCCGTTCAATACGCGGATGCTAACGGCCCGGATCAAAAACCTGATCGAATTGCGCCAGGGGCTTCAGGTTCGGGTTAAAAATCAGATGGTGTTGCAGCCGTCGAAAATTGAGTTGTCCAAAATCGATACCGAATTTTTAAATGAATTGCAGGCTGCCATCGAAAAAAATCTGTCGGAATTTGATTTTGGCGTGGAAGAGCTGTGCCAAACGCTTTACATGAGCCACGCCACCCTGTATCGAAAAATCAATGCGTTAACCGGCGAAACGCCGACCGACTTCATCCGATCCTACAGACTCAAACGGGCAGCCGAATTACTGAAAAAAAGTAAGCCCGGTACCATCAAAGATATTGCCTTTGGCGTCGGATTCTCGAGTACCGCTTATTTTACCCGCTGTTTCAAAGAGAAATTTAACCAGCTTCCGTCCACATACATGAGCAGCGATTCTTAATCGGTGGGTGTTTATTAAGATTTTTTGTAGGGGCGATTCGCGAATCGCCCCCCAATTCGTTTTATAGAAACGAAAAATAAACAAGCAACATATATGCCAGGAGTTTATTTTTTCCAAATCATTCCATTTTGATCTGAAATTTATATTCCTGATCTCTCCGTTATACTCGGATCCGAATTTGATCGCATTGTTATATCATTTTGATCTTGCATTAATACCACCCAGTTGAAATTTAGTCCATAATATATGCGTAAGATAAAATAAAAATAAAAAATAAAGGAGAATAACGATGAGTAACTTAAAAAAACAAAATATGAATAAATGCTTGTCCCTCTTACAGGAATTCGTAAATAATGCGGAAGCCGGGAATAATCAAAAAATGGTTGCCGCCCTGGCTCTGGACCAATTAAAAAAGATCGCAGCCGGAAGCGATCCCGGTCTCCAAATGATTGTCGCTTCAACCGGTTGTAATGGTATCGCAAGAATTGACTATTAAGACGCTGAGCGATAACGTGAAGAATAAAATAAATAGAACAAAAAATTTTTGTAAGGGCAAGAATCAATGCTTGCCCTTACGTTTTTTTTAATTTAAAGTAGCCCTCCAGGAGGAAACATGGTTTCCAATTTAACAAACTTAACGTTTATTGTTACCGATGATTGTAATTTCAATTGTTCCTATTGCCCCCAAAAAAAGGAAAAAAAGACCATGAACCATCAAATGATTGAAACGGCAGTCGATGTCTTCTATCCTCTGTTAAAAGAGCACGATTCGGTGCTGATCAACTTTTACGGCGGAGAACCCACCCTGGCTTTTGAACAAATCCGACATGCCGTTCGGTTAATTGAGGAAAAAAATAAAACCGGTCATAAGAAAATAGTATTCGCCATGACCACCAACGGGAGCCTGCTTAACCACGAAATGCTGAATTTTTTCAATCGTCATCGATTCAGAATGCTCTTGAGCTTTGATGGATTGGCACAGGATGAAGGAAGAAAAAAGGGCAGCTTTGAAAAAATGCTGGGGATCATTAACGGAATCCGGGATTATCCGGATATTTCCTTTGAAATTAACAGTGTATTTTCACCCCGAACGATTGGCACATTTACGGAATCCATGCGCTTTTTGATCGATTTGGAAGGCCCGGAGGTCACCTTTAATATTGACGCCCTGGACGAATGGGGATCTGAAGCGCTGGATGTACTGGAAAAAGAAATGGCTCGCTTCACCGATTTCATGATCACGTATTATAACGAGAAAGGCAAGATGCCGGTAAAAAACTTTCGGGGAGATCAAAAACAAAAAAAAGTCTCCGAAGGGATATTCCATTGCAATGCCGGAAACGACCATATGGCCCTTACACCCGAAGGGGACGTATGGGGATGCTTTCACTTCCATGACTACTTTAAAACCCGGACAGACGATCCCCAATATCAGGATTACCACCTGGGAACACTCACGGATGTTACGAATTTTATTACCAATTATGACACCCATTACTCTGAAATTAAGAATAATTATCTCGATTTGAGACAGGATTTTTTCCAGGTGGACGAAGGGGAAGGGCGTTTTTGTTTTCTGTGCGAAGAGATGGCCGAATGTTCGGTTTGTCCGGTTGTCGCGGCTTACCGTACGGGAACCGTGGGTAAGATTTCCTGCCAGATGTGCCGGCTGGTCAAGATTCAACGCAATGCCCGCAAAAAATTTATCCATGCCCGAGCCTAAATCAACTACTGAATCGCCACTCCCCCACATATTGTCAGGATCGTATTCACAAATGCTTTTAATTCGGTGCATTGCATTATGGAAACAAGAAGATCATTATCCCTTAAGATACGCCCTGCATCACGCGGTTTGTTATAGCTCTTTCGGCATTGCCCCTTTTCAAATATATTCTTTATCCGATATGCGGGCGGACAATCATGGTTGACTTTTTCAGGGTTCACTCCCGGTGCTGTTTCTTTGTGCTTGGCCAACTCCTGAATCGTCTTCCAATAAGGAAGAAGCCAGGCTTCAAAATCATATTGCGCCGCATGCGGATGAAATCGCGGCTCTTCTCCCACCCATTGCCGCATTTTTTCTTTGGCATCTTTCGCATCAATGAAATCCGGTGGGCGTTTTCCTGTATAAACATCGGTCAAGGCAATGACATGATCCGATGAACCTCTCAATAAATTCTGAACCACGCGCTTTAATTTGTCCCCGGTGGGTATACGACCATCGTAAGGAGAAGGATCAAGCTTTGGCATGTTCCCAGCCAGACGGGTTTGAAGAAAACGTTTAAGATAAGGTAAAAATGCTGTCTCGGTTTTGCCTTCAACAATGAGGGTTATCTTCATGCGCGTCCCCCCATCCGTCCCATTCGCCAAACCTCATCCAGACTGTATTCCTTAAGCCATTCTTCCAGGTCCAGTGAATCTGCCCATTGGGGAAGAGCAAAACCGCTTTCATCGATATCCATGACAACAACTTCCCGCGGTTCAAGAAAACGAATCAATCGATCTGAATGGGTGGCCACAATAATTTGGCTACTCTTAGAGGCTTCTCTCAGCAAATCGGATAGAAGACTCAATAATTCGGGATGAAGGCTAACCTCCGGCTCATCGATCATTGTGATGGTACCCAGTTTCGGACTTTGCAACAGCGATATTAACCATAAGAACCGCAAAATTCCTTCGGAAAGCTGATGGGCATAAATCGAATCTCGGAATTGTTTTTCTTTCCATGTCAACGAGAGCATTCCTGCTGCCACCGGAGGGAAATTAAGGTACTCAAAACCGGGAAAGGCAGCGCGTAATGTATCTTCGATGGCTTCATAACGGTCATGGTCGCTTTCTCGCAGGTTATAGAGAAAAGAAACCAGATCTTCACCATTTTCTCCAGGCAACAAGGACGGCTTCATTTGCTGGGGGAGCTTTACCGGAGCTCGTGGTCCAACGTCAAGCGCGTGATATTGAGTGACTGAACTCAATGTGCGCCGAAGTTCTTCCGGCTGTTCGAACATTCTCGGGACCTGGGCAAGAGAGGTTTCCATAGGATTATGTTCCCAATTCGGTCTGACAATCTTACTGAGATTCAGATCAAAATATTTGATGTCATCGAAATGGGAGTCAATGTGTTTGAAAGGCTCCGGGTAACCCTCTCTTGCTTGTGAAAGTTTCTCCGTAGGTATGGCGTATCCTTGTCCCTTTGCTTCGATTTCCAATCGATAATGCAACGGTTTGAAAGGGTTATGGGAATCCATTTCAGCTTCAAACGTTATCTTCTTACTTTGTCCGCGAGTACAAATATCGGCCAAGCCCCCCATATTATTTAATGTCATATTCAATTTTCCAACCGCCGATGCGGAAAGAAGAGATAAAGTATCCAGAATCGATGTTTTACCAACGCCGTTAGCGCCGATTAGGACCATTAAGGGTCGCATTTCAATTTCAATATCCCGGAGTCGTCGAAACCCAGCTACAAGGATTTTGTTCAATTTGTGCATTTATGGGCCTCCTTTTTAAAATAACATTTATATTATAGCATTAAAACCTTTTTTTTCAAACGTCATTTTTTCCCAATAATTTAATTTGGCCATTGGAGAATTGATTTCTCCCCTTTAATCAGCTAATATATTGTATGAATTTACCGAATAGAAGGCGCATCTCAATTTTATTCTCTATTTTATTATTATTTATCGGTTTATTTATCGGGGAATTTTCTCCATTAAATGCGTTGGAGTCGGGAAAGAAGCTCACCCAATACCGATTGCAAGTCTGGAATATGGAAAGCGGATTACCGGACAACAATGTTCTTGCGGTCCGGCAAACTCGGGATGGTTATCTCTGGATCGGCACTCAAGATGGCCTGGTTCGTTTTGACGGCTTTAATTTCCAGTTGTATACCAAAGAAAATGTGGCTCAACTCAAGGATAATCAAATCCGTGCGCTTTATGAAGATGAAAACGGATGCTTGTGGATCGGTACCTCTTCGGGAGGTCTGACCCGTTACAACGACGGTGCATTTGAAAATTACCCGGTCGAAACATTTAAAAGTCTGTTTAAGATCAAGGCGATTGCCGGGGACCGCTGGGGAAACGTGTGGATCGGAAGCTATACCGAGGGGCTGAGTTGTTTCAGTCGTGGCAAACTCACGACCTATACCACCAAACACGGGCTACCCCATAATCAGGTCAATGCGATATCCAGGGATCAACAGGGGGACCTGTGGATGACGACTGCCGGCGGTATCGTCAAACTCGTCAAACCCGGAACCTTCCGACTCTGGGTGAAACCGGAGAGCACCAAAGTCAATATGCTTGCCGCTCTTTATAAAGAGGAGAAAAAAGAGTTGTGGATCGGAACAGCGGATCGCTTTCTGTTCTGTTCCCGGAATGGAAAATCGGACGCTTACGGCGAAAACGCAGGCATCCCTTGTCCCACCATTCCCTGTCTCTTTGAAGACCGGTCACGAAATTTATGGATCGGTACCGATGGGGGAGGATTGACCCGAATGGAGAACGGGGTTTTCAGCACCCTATCCGTCCGAGATGGGTTGGCTGCCGGTTATGTGTCGTGTATTTGCGAAGACCGCGAAGGAAGCTTATGGGTGGGCACGCTGGATGGGGGATTGCATCAATTGAGGAACAGCAATTTTACCATTTATACGTCCCGGGAAGGATTATCGGATAATTTCATTCAATGCGTGCTTCAGGATCGCATCGGCAATCTGTGGATCGGCACCATGAACGGATTAAACCGCTTAAAATTAAACGGGGAAACCAGAGGCACGGGTTCAGTGGCTTCGATTTCGGCCATGAACCAGGGCCCTTTAACCAATAACTCGGTCGTATGCTTGCATGAAGATCCCGGCGGATCCCTTTGGATCGGCACCTGGGGCGGCTTGTACCGGTTCAACAATGGACGGTTGACCGTATGGACTCCAAAAGACGGATTATGCGACAATCGAATCAATTGTATCGGGGGAGACCGGAACGGGGATATCTGGGTTGGAACCCAGGGAGGGTTGAGCCGGTATAATCCCGCAACCGGGAAATTTTGGACCTATACCACAAGAGACGGGCTTTCGAGCAATATCATCCGGTTTGTGTTCGAAGACAGGCATGGGTCAATCCGGATCGGTACCAACCATGGACTCAATGTCTTAAACGATGAGAAAATCACTCCGAACCCGTCCAGCTTCGGTATTTTCGGCAATGGAAATTATTTTTTCCATACTGCTTATGAGGATCAAGAGGGAACGCTGTGGTTTGGAACCGATAGCGGTCTGTTGCGTTACACACCGAAAGATGACATTTACCTATACAATATTCAGAGTGGACTTATTGAAAATGGCGTTCATACCATTCTTGAAGATGATTGCGGTTATTTATGGCTGGCAGGTAAAAATGGGATTTCGCGGATCCGGAAACGCGAGTTGACGGATTTAGCTCTGGGCCGCATTCGGAAGCTTCATCCGGACCGTTTCAATGAAAAGGATGGCATGAACTCGCGGTGGTGCGAAGGCATTTCATGCAAAAGCCGGGACGGACGCCTTTGGTTTCCAACGTCTCTGGGGTTAACGATGATCGATCCCAATCACATCAAAACCAATAAAACCCCTCCGTCATTGCTTATTGAAAAAATGATCGTCGATGGGGATCCGGTCCATATCCAACAAACCCAACGCTTTTTCGGAAGGGAAAGGAGGGCGGCTTTCTCGAAACGAGCCCCCCTGGAACTCGCTCCGGGAAAAAAACGATTCGAATTTTATTACACCGCGCTTAGTTTTATCAACCCCAAAAAAATACGGTTCAAAATCAAACTCGACGGTTATGACAAGGGGTGGGTCGACATGGATAACCTTCGAAATACCACGTACACGAGTCTTTCACCCGGTCTTTATACCTTTAAGGTCATCGCGTGCAACAGCGATGGCGTTTGGAATCAAACCGGGGCCTCTCTTTCCTTTTATTTACGGCCTTATTTTTACCAAACTCCCTGGTTTTATCTGGCAGTTGTGATGGTTATCTTTCTGGCCGTGTTTTTCTTTCATCATTTCAGGTTAAGACAATTGCGGGCGCGAAAAGAAGAACTGGGGACATTGGTTGACATACGCACCCGGGACCTCCAAAAACGAACCCTCGAATTGGAAAACGCCCATCAAGAACTCCAGCAAAACAAATCGCTCATCGAGGAAAAAAACAGGCAACTGGAAGACCAATCCGAGAAACTCAAAGAACTGGATAAAGCCAAATCTTCTTTTTTTGCCAACATTTCGCATGAATTCCGTACGCCGCTCACCCTGATCAACGGCCCTCTGGAACAGATTCTCGCCGGAAACCCCGATAAAGATCTGGAAGCCCAGGCCACCCTGATGCTGCGAAATTCTCGGCACCTCCTCAACCTCGTGGATCAATTGTTGGAATTGGCAAAATTTGACAGTGGGAAAATGAAATTGCGGGCCACGCTCCAAAACATCACCCCTTTTTTACGAAGCGTGATTTTATGCTTCGAATCCCTGGCCTCTCAAAGCAAGATCGATCTGACCTTTCAAAGCGACTCGGAGGATATTCCCCTCTATTTTGACCCGGATAAACTGGAGCGCGTCGTCATTAATATCGTATCCAATGCGTTTAATTATACCCCTTCCGGCGGAACTATTGCGGTTTCGGTTCGACATATCATCGGAACCGCCTATCCGGAGGGGTCGATTGAAATCGTCGTTCGCGATACCGGCTCCGGTATTCCATCCGATGAACTTCCGTATATCTTCGATCGTTTTTATCGGGGAAAGGGCAGTTATGAGAATCGGCGCAAAGGTACGGGTATTGGTCTTGCTTTGGTTAAAGATCTCGTGGAGCTTCACCGCGGTCAAATTGACGTGCAAAGTAACTATCTCCCCAATCAGGCCGGGGGAACGATATTCGTCATCCGCTTACCTCTGGGAAATGCCCATCTCCAGCCGGATGAGATGATTCACATTTCCGATTATAAATCCGATTCTAAAAAAGACAAGACCGCAGCGATCCGTGTTCCGGTATGGGATCATCCTTCCGCTCCGGAGGAAAAGGAAAAAATCAATGGGGAGCCCTGCAATCAAAATCAAAAACCGAATGTATTAATCGTCGAAGATAACGCCGATATGCGCACTTATATCAGAGGCATTCTGGAATCGAATTACACGATTTCCGAAGCGGTAAACGGTAAAGAGGGAATGATGACGGCCGAAGCCATGATCCCTGATCTGGTCCTCAGTGATGTGATGATGCCTGAGATGGATGGGTATGAACTGTGTTCCCATTTAAAAAAAGAGTTCAAAACCTGTCACATTCCGGTGATCCTTTTAACCGCCAAAGCGTCTGAGGCGAGTATGAGGGATGGGTTGGAGACCGGGGCGGACGATTACATCGTCAAACCCTTTAGTGCCGATTTATTGGAAGTTCGAGTCCGGAATCTCATCCGTTTGCGTCGGCAGTTGCAGCAAAAGATTCGACAAGACATGCTTCTCCAGCCTTCGGAAGTCTCCGTTTCATCGATGGATCATACGTTTTTAAAAGAGTTGCGAACCATTATCGAAAAAAATTTAGCCGATCCCGAATTCAATGTGGAGCAATTGGCCAATAAACTGTATCTGAGTCTTTCGACACTACGCCGGAAGTTGGAGGCATTAACCGGAGAAACCGCCGGCAGCTTGATCCGTTCGTATCGATTGACGCGCGCGGCTCAACTGTTGAAAGGGAATTTCGGAAATGTCACCGAAGTGGCTTTTGCTGTGGGCTTCTCCGATGCGGCCTACTTTGCAAAATGCTTTAAAGACAAGTTCCATCAGACGCCGCGCGATTACGCCAACTCATAGAAGATTGGGGGCGCAACCCTACGGGAAATTTCCTCAAAAACAATCGTCCTTAGAGAATTACTCATTGATTTCTTTCTACTAATCGGTTAATATATTGGGTATGGATCCGTTAAACCGCACATTGACTGTATTCTTTTTGCTTTTTTTCTTAATATCCATAGGAAGTCCGTCTCTCTTGAACGCGTTAACCCCGGGTAAAAAACTTACCCAATACCGGTTACAGGTATGGAATATGGAAAGCGGGCTGCCGGACAACAATGTCCTTGCCATCCGACAGACTCGAGATGGTTACTTATGGATCGGAACCCAGGATGGTCTGGTTCGATTTGATGGCTTTAATTTCCAGTTATTTAACAAAGAAAATGTGGTCCAATTAAAGGATAATCAAATCCGTGCGCTCTACGAAGATAAACATGGGGCTTTGTGGATCGGGACCTCTTCGGGAGGTCTGGTCTGTTATAACGATGGTGAATTTACGGCTTATCCGATTGAAAAATATAAAAGCCTTTATAAGATAAAGGCTATTTCCGGGGATCGGTGGGGGAACCTGTGGGTCGGGAGCTATACCGACGGACTGAGTTGCCTGAAGGGCAACACATTGACCACCTATACAACGAGACAGGGTTTACCTCACAATCAAATTAACGCGATAACCAAAGATAGCCATAATGATTTATGGATCACCACCGCCGGAGGGATTGTCAAACTGATCGGACCGGGCACGTTTCAGATCTGTGTGAAGTCGCAACATGCAACGTTCAATATGCTTGCCTCTCTTTATAAAGAGGACCGAAAAGAATTTTGGATCGGAACCGCAGACAATTTTTTGTTTCGGTTTCAAAACGGGCAATTGGAGTCTTACCAGGAAAAAGCAGGGATTCCGTATGCCACGATTCCCTGTCTTTTTGAAGATCGAACCCGGGATTTATGGATCGGTACCGATGGGGGAGGATTGATCCGGATGGAGAATGGGGTTTTCAGTTCATTATCTGTTCGAAATGGGCTGGCTGCCGATTATGTGTCATGCGTATACGAAGATCGTGAAGGAAGTTTATGGGTGGGAACCCTGGATGGGGGATTGCATCAATTGCGGGACAGCAATTTTACCATTTACACATCGCGGGAAGGGTTATCGGATGATTATATCGAATGCGTTTACCCGGACCGAGAAGGGCATCTGTGGATTGGGACCAAAGTAGGGCTGAACCGGTTCAAGTTAAAAGGCCAGGAATCATCAAGTCCGGATGATACGATCTCCCCTTTATGTGAAGGACTTTTAAAGGATTTGAAATGCCTGTACGAGGACCCTGCCGGTTACCTGTGGATCGGCACCTGGGGAGGTTTATACCGGTACAAGAATGGAAAACTTACCTCTTTAACTCAAAAAAATGGGTTATCGGATCTCAAGATCAATTGTATTTACGGAGATCGTGAAGGAAATACCTGGATTGGAACTCAGGAAGTCTTGATCCGGTATACCCCCACCGGAAAATGTGATACGTATACGACCCTGGATGGGCTTTCGAGTAATTTTATCCAGTTTATCTTTGAAGACAGGCAGGGAAATCTCTGGGTCGGAACCAACCGGGGCCTCAGTGTGCTAAAAGATGGAAGGACTTATCGGTGGGCCAAAACCAGTATGGGGAGTTATTCTTTTCATTGTGCTTATGAGGATAAGCAAGGGACCCTATGGTTTGGAACGGATAAAGGTCTTTTACGTTTAACAACGCAAAAAAAAACGTGTATGTATCATATTCAACACGGATTGATCGAAAACGGGATCCATGCGATTCTTGAAGATGATTGCGGTTATTTATGGCTGGCGGGTAAAAATGGGATTTCGCGGATCAGTAAAAACGAGTTGGAGGATTTTTCCATGGGAAAAATCCGGGTATTGCATCCCGACCGCTTTAACGAGAAGGACGGGATGAAGTCGCGGTGGTGTACCGGTAGTTCGTGTAAAACCCCGGATGGTCGGTTATGGTTTTCGACCTCTTTGGGGGTCACCATGATTGATCCCAATCATATTAAAATCAATCGCATTCCCCCCTCATTGGCGATTGAAAAGTTTATCGTCGATGGTGCGCCGGTCAATATCCAACGCTTTTGCGGGGGGCAACGGGGGGCGGTTTTCTCGAAAAGAGCCCCACTGGAACTATCTCCGGGAAAAAAGCGATTTGAATTTTATTATACAGGGATTAGTTTCATCAACCCCAAAAAAATAAGATTTAAAGTGAAACTGGAAGGTTATGATAAAGATTGGGTGGAAATGGGAAGTTTACGAAATACCACGTACACGAGTCTTTCACCCGGGAATTATATCTTTAAAGTGATTGCGTGTAACAGTGATGGCGTATGGAATCGAGCAGGACTTCCTCTCTCGTTTTATTTACGGCCTTATTTTTATCAAACACCCTGGTTTTATGTTTTGGTCGTCTTCATGGTCTTTTTCTCGGCTTTCTTTTTCTATCGGTTCCGGGTTCAGTTGTTGCGGGTAAGGGCCAGGGAGTTGGAACTCATGGTTGAGGAACGGACCATCGAATTGGCGGCCAAGAACGAGGAATTGTCTCGTTTATCCAATCTGGATCCGTTAACCGGCATAGCCAACCGGCGCCGTTTCATGGAATACCTGACCGAAGAATGGCAGCGGCAGATGAGGCGAGCCGGGACCATTGCCATGATGATGATCGATGTGGATTTCTTTAAAAAATACAATGACACTTATGGGCATCAGGCGGGTGACGACTGTTTGAAAAAGACAGCGGAAGTCATTGCTTCGGCGGCGCGGCGTCCGGGTGATTTGGCTGCCCGTTACGGTGGGGAAGAATTTGTCGTGGTCCTATCCGATGCCTCTCAGGAAGGTGCGTCTCAAGTCGCCGAAAATATCCGGGTCGGGGTTGAGGCGCTTCAAATTCCCCACAGCAGTTCAACCGGGGGGGTTGTGACCATCAGCTTGGGGTTGGCAGTAGCCGTGCCGCGTCAGGGCGAGCGAATGGAAGATTTGATTTCCCTTGCTGACCAGGCGCTCTATATGGCCAAAAAAGGAGGGCGCAACCGGGTTCATGGGGACGGTTCTTGACATTTTGACAATAGAAGTGAGAAATACCACTCTATAAGCGTACGAAAAATAAGATTAGCGGAGAATGACAGGTAAACTGTCAAATTGTCAAGCTCCGTCCCCCTTTTTTCCGAGTTTGAGCATTCGTATAGCGCCTTGAATAACCAAAATAAAGACAATGGCCCCGACAATCAGGTCCGGCTTATTGGAGTGTAACACATGGACCAGAATTCCGGCAGTAATCACGCCCAGATTGATAATGACATCATTGGATGTACAAATCATAATCGCCTGAATATGGGCTTCTTGACTCTTTGATTGTTGAAGTAAATACAAACTGACGCCATTGGCCACCAGCGCCAAAATAGACACAACGATCATCGTGGAAAAATCGGGTAATTTTTCCCTTCCGATAAATCGGCGAAGAACTTCAAAAAAACCCGACATTGCAAGGATAATTTGAGAATATCCGGCGATTCGGGCAATTTTCTTCTTCCTGGCCAGCGCGCCGCCTACGGCGAAAAGACTCAACCCATAGACAAAGGCATCCGCCAGCATATCCAGGCTATCGGCCATTAATCCCATTGACCTGGAGAGTAAACCTGCGGCGATTTCAATCAGAAAGAAGGCAAAATTTATCGCTAAAACCGCCCAAAGTAATTTTCGCTGGTTTAACTGTTCGGATCCTTCGATTGGGAAATCGGATTCTTCGGTTAGAAGTCGTTGGCTCCCCAGGTTCAACTCAGAAAGCGATTGCTCGATCAAGCCAAGTTTGCCATGATGAAATACCGTGAGTTTTCGATTGGGAATATCAAAGAAAAGCTGATGAATCGAAGGAATGCCGTCGAGTTTCATCCGGATCAGGTTTTCTTCGGATGGGCAATCCATTTTGGAGATTTGAAACATTGTTTTTTGCATGTTCGTTACTTATTATATATTATATCATAAACGCGTCGAAAACGCTCAACCATTACCCATTTCCCCAAATGCGCTCCAGGAAAAAAGGGGACGGTGCGCCAAAAGGTCAAAATGTAGAAAAATCACATTTTGATTCACGTATCCATACGCATATACTTTGACGTTTTGACTCACCGTCCCCTTCAGGTCTAGGCGGAATGAACAGCAATTCGCATTTTGGAAAAGGTAGAGGTACATGAACAGAATGCGGGCGCACACATGGGTGCGCCCCTACGGAAAAGTTCTGAACGATCCGCGCTATATAACGCCAATAATTGGGTCTAACTTCTGTAGGGGCAGACCTGCGTGTCTGCCCGCGTGTTCGATGTGGTTTTTCGTGTTGGGGACAAAATGCGAATTGCTTTTCGGAAACCTTATAAGTTGACAAATTTTTACCGTGATCTTATTAAAAAACGATGAACCGTTTCCGGGTGCTAATAATGGTAACGACATTGGGCAATAGATATCGTATCCCCTTGTATTTTATAAACTAAACGATGTTCTTCATCGATTCTACGCGACCAATATCCAGCCAAATTAAATTTTAAGGGCTCCGGCTTCCCTATTCCCTCAAAAGGTTGTCGTTGAATATCTCGAATGAGTAGATTGATTCGTTTGAGGATTTTTTTATCCGTTTGCTGCCAATAAAGATAATCTTCCCAGGCATTAGCAGCAAAAAGTATTTTCATTCCATAAGCTGCCTTTCCGGGGCACTTCCAGCTTCGATTTCTTCGACTGCCTCAATAAGACGCTTGGCATTTTTGGGACTGCGTAACAAGTAAGCCGTTTCCTCTAATGACTGGTAGTCATCCAAAGAAAGTAAGACCACGGGTTCTGCCTTCCGCCGGACAATCACAACCGGGTCGTGATCCTCACAGACCTTTTCCATTGTTTTGGCTAGATTTTCCCGCACCATACTATAAGAAATAGTTTCCATTTCGTTTCCTTTTATTTTGTACAATAAATGTACATACACAATATAACATAATCAAGGAATTTTTTCAATTGTTTCCTGATTGAACCTACTTCTTCGAATATGAGTTCGATTTATTTTGACTTTGAATATCAGACTTCCTTCCACCCGGAGGATCATTGCGATCAATCTTTTTTTCGGTCGGCTGGTAACCTCGCGTTAATGATTGAAAGCATTCATCATCACTATCATCCCTCTCGCTTTCAACGTATTGATCGTCATTCTTCTTTTTTTCCATGCTGCCCTCACCGTTATTTCAAAAATTCAATCGCTTTAATATCTTTCATCGACACCAGAATTCCTTTCGACCTTTCTTTGGCATTAAGAAATTCATCGTTCTCTCCAAGCTCCCAAACTTCCTCCAGATAAATTTGCTCTTCTTCCGGATACCCGGAAGTATAAGACTGGGAATCGTAAATTCCCCCAATTTTATTTCCATCTGAGAGATGGATAATAATCCAGTAAGATTCTCGCTTTCGAAAAATATAATCCCAGGCTGTGGGATCCGGTAATTTTAATTTACTCTTAAATAATTTACGGGACCGTAACCATCCCAAAATAATTACCCATAGAATAGGAAAAATAAAAAGAAGCGAAAGAGCCATTAAACCAAATTCAATGGGATGATTGTCATATAATTCATTGATATCTATCAGAATTAATACCGGCGATAATAGGGCATAATTGAGGCAACTATAAGTCACTGCATTGAGAAGATAGTGCCCCACATCTTTGAATTCCCCCGGATACAACATTTCGTAAACCTTAATCGAAATAAAACCGGGGATGACAAAAGCGATGAAAAGAATGAGCTTGCCTTCAGACCAAATATCCATTTTTCCTATACCCAGCCGCAATAATTGTTGTATTCAATCGGTTCATATTTCACCTGTTTTCAGGATAGTATAACAAAAAACGACTATCCGTTCAAGGATTCCAAATCGGCATTCTGTTTTATTGACTGATGCTTCCTTTCAGCTTTTGAACGGTTTCTTTTCCAAACTCCTTTTCCAGGGTTTCGATCTGTTCCGGGGAGAGTTTGGGGAAGATGCGGGCCAGGCTTCGCAAATTAAAATCAGCGGCATCCTGGTTCCCGGCCTGTATCGAAATGCGGAGTCCGTTGTTATACGTGGAGAAAGCGGAGGCAATATCGTCTCGAGCTTCATAGATCCTTCCTGCCTGGTGATAAGTTCCTCCCATTTCAAAATAGTTCCCGGTTTTTTCATCCCATTCCAACGCCTTTTGATAATTTTTCAATGCGGCTTCCCATTGACGCTGTTCTTCGTAAATTTCTCCGATTTGTTGGTAGGTTTGACCCAATGCAATGCGGTTCCCGGTTTTTTCATATAATTGAGCAGCTTCAATACTATATTTCAGTGCAAAATCATATCTGGCGGTCTGGGTATAAAGTTTTCCCAGCTCGATTAATATCGGGATTTTTTTACCGATATCATTTGTCTTTTCCAATCTATTTTCCAGATAGTCTATTTTTCCCTGGGGGTCAGAGTATTTCGGGGCCTCACGTTTAACCGAATTGACTCTGCTATCTCTTCTCTTTCATTGGATATTGCCGCTTGTCTCTGTATTATCTTTCATTTTTTTTAAGTGTTTCTTGATAATTTTCGATAAAGGTGTCCAGTAGCGGGTGGGTATCATAGAACCTTTGACCGTTGTATTTCATCACAGCCCTGGTCCTGAGTAAATCCAGCAGAGCAAGGTTTCTTTTTGGAGACTTTTTGTTTCCGTTATAAATATCAAACAATACGTCCAGGTACTCTTCGAATGTAATCTTAATTTCGTCCCTTCTTTCCTGAACCCGGGAAGCAAAAATATCTTTATAATAATCAATGGATTTTTGAATAAACGCTTCGGTGATTTTTTCCGATTCCTCTAAGAGGGCTGCCCGTTGGATGATGTTAAATAATTCCCTGATTGAACCGCCTGAATATCGAATCGCTTCCTTATAACTTTGATTTTCAAACAAGGATAGATCAATCCGGCGTTCAAGAATCTCAGTTAAACAATCGATACCCGGTTTAAATTCGGATCCATTCATATCTTTTATTTTGATCATGGGAAGGACTTCCGCATCACCGAACACATTTTGGATTATCGCAAAATCCGAATGGTAAATTAATTCGACAGGAATTGTCAATACCATCTTGCAATGTAAATCCCGGATGAAGGAAGAATTCCCAACATAAAAATCTCTTGCTTTAAAAAAAGACATTTTCTCAATATCATCGATAATTAGAATGGTACTTTTCCCTGTTGCATCCTCCAGGTAATCGAATAATTTATTGCACTCAAAAATCAAGTCTTTGATTTTACGTTCTTCAATTCGTGTGGATTCGGTTTTATCTGTTCCGCAAGACCGTAATTCTGTTTTAGCGCTGAAAAAAACGCTTTTCAATAAATCGATTCCGGCTGCCAATGACTTAGACTGCTCTTTACTTTTTTCTTTGATTATTTTGGTTTCAAAGCACCACTCAATAATTTTATCGATGATTTTCTGAAGGTTAGTGTCGGGTTTATTTTCGACCAACAGGTTAGCTGTTCGGAGGAAATTCAGCAAATCGCCCACAATTTCAAAAAGCAAGGATTCGATAGTGAGTTCATCGATTCGAAGGCGACTCCACACAGAAAATATAATGACATTGAATTCATTCTCCAATTGAAAACATAAATTAATGAGTTCTGTGGTTTTACCTGACCCTGTAAACCCGGTGAATAAGCGTTTTTCATATGGATTTAGTGGGTCTTCGAGTTGTTTTTTCAATGCCGAAACGGTATTGCCGTCTCTTATTTTTTTCGTTTCGACATAAAAGTTCTCAAAACGGTTTCCGGTTAATTGATTAAGGTTTAATACCGTTCTTATATTTTCTTTATTCAAGGCTTTATTAATATCCAATTCGAAATAAACATTGGGTAAGTTATATCCTTCTCTAACCGCAGTCAGAATCTTGTTATCATTATTTTGTTCTATCATATGATAATTTTATAGCATTTCGGCTTATAGAGTCAAGGGAATATTAAGTCCATGATTAATTCTTTCACTTCCCCTCACAAGATTCGAGTTATAGAAAAGGTAGGCGCAGACCCACGTGTTTTGACCTGAAACCCCAATTCTGTGACCTTGAATCGCCAACGAGTGACCTGAAACCCCAATCCTGTGACCTTGAATCGCCAACGAGTGACCTGTAACCGCCAACCCTGTGACCTTGAACCTCAAACTTCTGACCTTGAACCACCAACCATGTCACCTGAAAACGTTAACGAGTGACGTGAAACCACCAATCCTGTGACCTTGAATCGCTAACGAGCGACCTGTAACCGCCAACCCAGTGACCCGAAACCGCTAACGAGCGACCTGTAACCGCCAACCCAGTGACCCGAAACCGCGAACGAGTGACCTGAAACCACCAATCCGGTGACCTTGAATCGCCAACGAGTGACGTGAAACGCTCACCCCTGTGACCCGAAACCGCGAACGCGTGAGCTGAAACGCTTAACCCTGTGACCCGAAACCGTCAACGCGTGAGCTGAAACGCTCACCCCTGTGACCCGAAACCGTCAACGCGTGAGCTGAAACGCTCAACCCTGTGACCTGAAACCGCGAACGAGCGACCTGTAACCGCCAACCCGGTGACCTTGAATCGCGAACGAGTGAGCTGAAACGCTCAACTTCCGGCAGGGTGGCTCAAACTTATGCCGGCAAACGCCTTTCCAAATGAGAGCCTTTCGTTTATCTTCAAGGTTTCCTTGCTAATTATCAGTGAATATATTATAATTTTACATGAATCGCTAATTCTTGAGTAAGCGAAATCTTTCTGTTATCAGCAAAGGGGTATATTCTCTTCATCGTGTTGTTTCCCGGAAGTTCAGACGTTCATTTTGGAATAACGATTAAAACCTTTCAGCCCGAGGTACCCCTTGTTTTTACGGTAAGAAACAAGAAACCGAAAGGAGGCAATAATATGAAAATTGCAGATTACACAATCCGGGAAAAATTGTTCTCGGCAAAAAAGTTCAGCGTCTATCGAACCATAAACGAAAAAGATGATAAACCATATATATTAAAAATATCGGATCAAAAAGCGGGGCGTGATTTGGATATCTCCAATGCATTAAGACAGGAGTATCACTACCTCCGACTCATCGATTCCGAATATGTGATCAAAGCCATCGACTGGATTGAAGATCAAGAGTACACCGCTATGGTGTTGGAAGATATCGATGGGAAATCATTGAAAGAATACATCAGAGAAAACCGGACCCCCTTCGATCCGGAAACCTTCATTCCCTTAGCCATTGGTATCGCCAGGGGACTGGCGGCTATTCACAGTCAAAACTTCATCCATAAAGATATTAATCCGACCAATATCGTTTGGAATTCCCGGACCGGGGATCTCAAGATCATTGATTTTAATATCGCTTGCAAATGCGATATCGATATTTCCCCGAATGGCAGCTCCGAAAAACTCCAGGGTACCTTTCCCTATATTTCACCGGAGCAAACCGGGCGGATGAATCGACCGATCGATCATCGAACCGACCTGTATTCACTGGGGGTTGCGTTCTATGAGTTGCTCACGGGTAAACTCCCTTTCGATAACGATAATTCCATGGAAATCGTCTATGCTCACCTGGCCCAGGCCCCCGATCCTCCCCATACGGTCAATGAAAAGGTACCCTCGGTATTGTCCAGGATCATATTGAAACTCATGGCGAAAAATCCCGAAGAACGTTACCAATCGGCCGTCGGTTTGATCCGTGACCTTGAACGCGCGATTCAATGCGATTTTAACGATTTTCCGTTGGGAGAAAACGATTTCCCCGGGAAATTGCATGCCCCGGAAAAGCTCCACGGCCGCGATAAAGAAATCGAACAACTGCGGAACGCTTACCACGAGACGTGCGCAGGGAAGAAACGATTGATTTTTGTGACCGGAGGGTCGGGGGCAGGTAAAACATCGCTGGTTAACGCACTCCATCAATCGGTCGTCCAAACCCGGGGGGTTTTCATCAGTGGAACATTCGATCGAATCGAGTACTCAAAACCCTATGTCGCATTTGCCCGGGCGATAAATCAATTCTGCCAGTACCTGTTGACCGAACCGGAGGAAATCCTGGCCCAATGGCGGACACGGTTGCTGCAATCCGTGGGTCAATTCGGAAAACGATTGACCGATCTCATCCCCCAGTTGGAAGCCGTCATCGGTAAACAGCCGGAAGGTCCTGAAATGGGTAACGAAGAAACCAAAACATATTTCAATGATGGTTTTCAATGCTTTTTACGGGACATGGGAAGCCAGGAACATCCCTTGGTGATATTTATCGATGATATGCAGTGGGCGGACCCGGATTCCCTGGAATTACTGCATGTATTGGCGGAGGATAGGCAGAGCCGCTATGTGTTATTTATCGGTGCTTACAGGGATAACGACATGTCCCCGGATCATCCGCTGATCAAAACCATCGAAGATATCCGCCGCCACCTCAAGCTCGATGTGCGACACATTCCGCTTCCCTGCCTTTCCCTTGAACACACGCGGGAATTGTTGACCGATATCCTCCACACCGGTCACCATACGGCATCAAAAGATTTAACGATCCTGACGGATCTGGTCTATAAGAAAACATCCGGAAATGCTTTTTTTACCATCCGATTTCTGGAAAATCTGTTTAAGAAAAATTTGCTCACCTTTGATTTCAACCAGGCGCGATGGCAATGGGATATCGATAAAATCGAAAGTCAAGACATTACCGATAATGAAGTGGGAAATTTGCTCCATAAGTATTGTTTGTTGTGGGCGGAAAAAAACCGGGTGACCGGTGATAAATCCGAAGTTGCTCCCTCAACCGTTTCACTGCCTTCAACCGAGAGCACCGGTGAATTTTTGGATGGCAAGAGCATCATCAAAGCATCGCAAACATTGTCCGGCGAAGTGAGCCTGGGGCATCTGCTGGAAAAAATGATGCATATCCTGATTGAAAATGCCGGTGCCAAGAAAGCCGTGTTTATCGAAAATTTTGGAGAGCAGTTGTTGATCCAGGCTGAAAGTGCGGGCGATGGCGTTACCGGGATTTTGCAACGGCAGCCATTTGAAGAATCGGGAAAAGTTCCCCGGTCCGTGATCCATTATGTCGCCCGGAGCGGGCAAGTGTTGGTTCTTGAAAATGCCACCAAAGACGACGTTTACGCCCAGGATCCCTATGTTCAAACCCATCGTCCCAGGTCCCTGCTATGCTTTCCAATTATCCGAAAGGAGCAGTTGGTGGGCATCATCTACCTGGAAAACAATCTGGTGGAAGGTGTTTTCACTCCCTCTCGGGTGGAGATCCTCAATATCCTGTCCGCCCAGATCGCGATTTCCATGGAAAACGCCAAAATATACCATGACCTTCGAGAGTTAAATGAGAGACTGGAACAAAAAGTCAGGGAACGCACCCGTCAATTGGAAGAAATGGATAAAGCCAAATCGCGTTTTTTTGCCAATATTTCGCATGAGTTTCGCACACCGTTAACGCTGATCATGGGACCACTGGAACAATTGCTGACCGAGCCCCGTGAACAGGACGCAGAACTCCATAAGAAATTAAGTTTGATGTTACGTAATTCCCAGCGTTTACTGGGTCTGATCAACCAATTGTTGGAACTATCCCGCTTTGACAGCGGTAAAATCACGTTGCATGCCGCCCGGCAAAATATCATCCCCTTCTTAAAAGGTATTCTATACACGTTCGAAACACTCGGGACGCAAAATAAATTGGAATTAAAATTCGAGGCAGCCGAGGAAAACATTGAACTTTATTTCGATCGGGAGAAACTGGAAGAAGCGGTCTTTAATCTGGTTTCCAATGCCGTAAAATTTACCCCGGCGGGCGGACAGATTACGCTGGCAGTCAGAAAAGAAGAGGACGTCCTGGTCATTTCGGTTCGGGATACGGGGCCCGGGATTCCCCCCGAATGTCTCGGTTACATCTTCGACCGGTTTTATCAGGTCGATAATACCTACGAGCATCACCGGAAAGGATCCGGGATCGGTCTGGCCATTGTCAAAGAGATCATCGGGCTTCATCGGGGAACCACTCGCGTGACCAGCCCGGGTCAGGGCAAAGGAACGGTATTCGAATTGCGGCTCCCTTTTGGACGCAGTCACCTGGCCGACGAAGACATCGTGGAACCGGACCCGGGTAAAGGCGTGGACGTCAGCGCTCCGATCGATTCCTCGGTCATGATTGAAGGATATGCCGAGAACGAAACCGGGGGCGGAGAAACCGAAAATCATCCCAAGGAACATGATCACAGGCCGATTGTCCTGGTCATCGAAGACAATGCGGATGTACGCGCTTACATTCGCAGTGCGATCGAACCGCTTTATATGGTCATCGGGGCGAAAGATGGCGAGGACGGCGTCGCCAAAGCCAGGGACAGTATCCCGGACCTCGTGATTTGCGATATCATGATGCCCGGGATGGATGGGTATGAGGTTTGCCGGGTTTTAAAAAACGATCTTCATACCAGCCATATCCCGATTATCTTACTCACCGCCAAAGCCCAGGATGAAAACATCATTCAGGGTTTGGAGACCGGGGCCGATGATTATATCACCAAGCCCTTCAATACCCGGATGTTGAATGCCCGGATCAAAAACCTGATCGATTTGCGTCTGGGATTACAGGAAAAAATTAAAAACCAAATGGTCCTGCAACCCACGAAAATGGAATTGGGCGGGATCGATATCGAATTTATGAAGGAATTGCAGAAGGCCATTGAAACGCATTTGGATGATTTTGATTTTAATGTGGAGGAATTAGGCCGATTGCTCTACATGAGTCATGCCACCCTGTACCGCAAGGTGATGGCCTTAACCGGAGAATCGCCCACTGAGTTCATCCGTTCGTACCGGCTTAAGCGAGCTGCCGAACGCTTGAAAATGAAACGGAGTAAACCCTTGACCATCAAAGACATCGCATTTGGGGTCGGGTTTTCCAGTACCGCTTATTTTACCCACTGTTTCAAGGAGAAGTTTCACCGGTTACCGTCCTCGTATCTGAACGAAAGTGATTCCTAAACACCTGGTTGTTGAAAATTTGAACAGATTTGAACTCATTTGAACTCATTTTTATATGATTTTGATCTCTCAGTCATACCCATCCCTTCAAATTTGAGGCATAATTTAGCTTCAAATGAAAAATAACACAGGAGGAAACCGATGAGTTATTTAAAAGATCAAAACATAAAAAAATGCTTGGCGTTGTTACAGGAATTCGTAACCGACAAGGGGTCAGGCGTTGAACGTCAACATGTTGCCTTACTTGCCCTGGATCAATTGAAACGGATCACGGCGGGAAACGTGTATCAGGGAAGTTTGCCCCAGGAAGGCGAGGGGAGTGGAAATTCCTCAATCATCGCCCCCACAAATGGTGTTTGTAACGGAGTGGCGAGAATCGATTATGATCCCATACCTTAATCGATCAGAGAGCGTGTCGGGAATTCGGCGTCAATGGCGATATGGTAGAGACGTCGCGTGCGACGTCTCTGCCAGCCGATAAAATACCCTATAATTTTTACACATTCGTTTTACCGATAAAATGAAAAATAGTTGATAAACCGAGCGCATACCGATTGATTTCATCGTTTTAATCGGTTAGAATAAAGTCGGCATGAGTTCGCTGCGTTACAGAGTAATTATCGTTTTTGTTATTTATGTGTTATGGGTCGGTCATGAATCGCTTTTAAAGGCATTGGATCCGGGAAGGAAAATTACCCAATACCGCTTTCACGTATGGAACATGGAGAGCGGGTTACCGGATAACGATGTACTTGCCCTGGTGCAAACCCGGGACGGCTATTTATGGATCGGCACCCAGGATGGATTGGTTCGTTTTGATGGGTTGAGTTTTCAGTTATACACCAAAGAGAATGTGGCTCAATTAAAGGACAATCAAATTCGTGCGCTTTACGAAGATGACCATGGGTATCTATGGATCGGAACCTCTTCGGGTGGGCTGACCCGTTACAAAGACGGAGAATTCATGCTTTATCCGGTTGAAAAATACAAAAGTCTGTTTAAGATCAAAGCCATTGGCGGCGATCGGTGGGGTAATTTATGGATCGGGAGTTACACCGAAGGGCTCACGTGTTTAAACGACGATAAATTCGATCAATTCATGGTTTATACGACCAAACAAGGTTTACCTCATAACGAGGTCAACGCCATATCAAAAGATGGAAATGGGGATCTTTGGGTGACCACCGCTCGCGGGGTGGTCCGGGTTCTCCGGCCGGGAGAGTTTCAGGTTTACGAGCGATCCGTCAATCCCAGGGCGAATCTCCTTACCTCGTTTTATCGAGCAAAAGAGAAAGAATTGTGGATCGGAACCGTGGGCAGTTACCTGTTCCGGTTGAAACATCACCAATTGAGTTCTTACGGCACCCAAAACGGTATTTTGAATGCCACCATTACCTGTCTTTATGAAGATAAACGGAACAATTTATGGATCGGAACCGATGGCGGCGGATTGATCCGGATGACCAACGGGGATTTTGAAAGGCTATCCGTTGGCTTTGGCCTGAATTCGGATTATATCTCCTGCATATACGAAGATCGGGAAGGGATCCTATGGGTCGGAACATTGGATGGAGGATTGCATCAACTCCGAGACACCAATTTCACCAATTACACATCCCGGGAAGGATTATCCCACGATTATATTCAATGTATTAACCAGGACCGGGAGGAAACCGTATGGGTCGGGACCAAAAAAGGATTGGACCGATTAAAGTTAAAAAAGCGAAGCGATATGGTTTCAGTGGAGAGATATCCGTGGAACGGTTCGGTGGTTTGTTTGTATCACGATTCAATGGGAAATATGTGGGGCGGTACGTGGGGCAAAGGGTTGTACCGTTTCAAAGACGGAAAATTTTCCATGCTATCCCAAAAAGAGGGTTTGTGTGACAATCGGATAACTTGTATCGGTGGGGATCGGCACGGAAATATGTGGATCGGGACACAGGGCGGATTAAGCCGGTATCATCCGGGGAACAGAAAATGGGAGACGTACACGATCCGTGACGGTCTTTCGAGTAATATCATTCGGTTTGTATTTGAAGACAGGGACGGGTGGCTCTGGATCGGGACAATCCGTGGCCTCAACATCCTAAAAGATGGAAAGATTTCGGTGTATGAATCCGGGTCCATGTTCAGAAACTATTTGTTTCAATGCGCGTATGAGGATGCGGACGGGACCCTTTGGTTTGGAACCGACAATGGGCTTTTACGACTGACGTTGCCGGATAAAAAAAACGGGGCCAAACCGTACCGATACACGACCCGGAGCGGGCTCGTTGAAAACGGGATATACACGATTCTTCAAGATGATCAGGGATATTTTTGGATTTCGGGTAAGAATGGGATTTCCCGAGTCAGGAAAAAGGAATTGATGGATTTTTCCCTGGGAAAGATGGGGGCGATTCATCCCAACCGGTATACGGAGAATGATGGAATGAAATCGCGGTGGTGCACGGTGGCTTCCTATAAAAGCAATGACGGTAATTTGTGGTTTCCGACGCCGTTGGGTTTATCGATGATCGATCCCAATCGGATCACGCTTCATAACATTCCACCGGCGTTGGTGATTGAGAGATTCGTGGCGGATGGCGATCCGGTTCCGATCCAACGCGTTTTCGGTGGGGAAGGGGGAGCGGTCGCCTCGAAACGAGCCTTCCTGACACTGAGGCCGGGGAAAAAGCGTTTTGAATTTTATTATAAAGCGTTGAGCTTTATCAATCCCCAAAAAATAAAATATAAATTGATCCTGGAAGGTTACGACAGCGATTGGGTCGAGCGGGAACAGTTACGAAATATCACCTACACCAATCTGTCACCGGGTTATTATGCCTTTAAGGTGATGGCCTGCAACGGCGATGGGGTGTGGAATAAAACCGGGTGTTCGCTCTCCTTCTATTTACGGCCTTATTTTTATCAGCGTCCGGCGTTTCGTGGATTGGTCGTGATGTCTCTTTTCCTGTTGGTTCTTTTCTTTTATTGGTTTCGCGTTCGGCGTTTAAAAGCCCGGGCCAGGGAGTTGGAATGGATGGTGGCGGAGCGAACGCAGCAATTGGCTGAGAAAAACGAGGAATTATTACTGTTATCCAACCTGGATCCGTTGACCGGCATTGCCAACCGGCGTCGTTTTATGGAATATTTAACACTTGAATGGCAGCGGCAGATAAGGTATGCCGGGACCATGGCCTTGATGATGATCGATGTCGATTTCTTCAAAAAATACAATGATACGTATGGTCATCAGGCGGGCGACGCATGTTTGAAACAAACCGCGGAAGTTATCGCCGCGGCCGCCCGGCGTCCGGGAGATTTGGCGGCGCGTTACGGTGGGGAAGAATTTGTGGTGATTCTTTCCGATACATCCGAAGAAGGGGCCTATCGAGCCGCGGAAGAAATCCGGAGTGAAATCGAGGCCCTCCATATTCCCCACAGCCGTTCCCCGATGGGTTCGGTGACCATTAGTTTGGGGGTGGCCGTTCGGGTACCCCGTCAGGGTGAGCGGATGGAAGAGTTGATTTCCCTGGCCGACCGGGCGCTTTACATCGCCAAAGAAAAGGGACGAAACCGGGTTGAGGTGATCGCTCCATGAAACGTTCAATATTTCAGAAGAAATATTGACACCAGTAAATTTCTAACCCATGGTTTGAAATTTACTGGTATGAAATGAAACCCCCTAATCATCTTTTCATTTAACCAGTATGATCTTATTGGTTATCCAGTAACATCAATAACTTTTTTATAACGTTTCTTCCCGCATCACCGTTCCTCTTATTCGAGATTTAAACGCTTCCATACTTGAATTTAAAACCCTGATCTTGTAAAATTAATTTGTGATCAGGAGGCCATTATGAAGAAGAAGGCTTTTTATCTTTATATCATTTATATCATTGTTTTCATTCAATTACCGAATTTTATCTTTGGCGTCATACCTGTCGAAGAACGAACCGCATTAATTGCATTGTACACAAGCACGAACGGGGATAAATGGGCCCGGAGAGGCGGGTGGAAAACTCCCCCCTTACATCCGGATGGGTTTGCCATGCCCGGAACCGAAGGAAATTGGAAAGGGGTGACCGTTTCAAGCGATCATGTAACCCAATTGGAGTTGCCGGGAAATAAACTGACCGGGACCATCCCGTCTCAATTGGAAAATCTAGGGAATTTGCAGGTGCTTAATTTAAGTCATAACTTACTGAACGGAAGCATCCCTCTTCAATTGGCCAACCTGAGCCAATTGAAAGAATTGATACTCTGCTGGAACGGATTGAATGGCCCTATTCCCCCTGAATTAGGAAATCTTAGTAAATTGGAATATCTTGCATTAAATAACATCCCTCTGAGCGGCGGCATTCCCCCCGAGTTGGGCAACCTCGGTAATTTGCAAACATTGGATTTGAGCTGCATTCCCTTGCATGGTGGGATTCCTTCCCAATTGGGAAACCTGGAAAATTTGCAAACGCTTGATCTGAGCTGGAATCAATTTAGCGGCACGCTTCCCCCGGAATTGGGAAACCTCGGACAATTGCAAACACTTTGTCTGAATTATACCCCGATTGGCGGCACCATTCCCACCGAACTGAGCAAACTGACGAATTTGAAAAAACTGGAACTGTACTGGAACCAATTGACCGGTCTCATCCCACCGGAATTGGGAAACCTGGCTAATCTGGAGGTTCTCGCCTTGAACGGCAACAAACTCAGTGGCGACATTCCCTCCGAATTGAGCAAGCTGAGCCATTTGAAAACACTCAATCTGGGAGCCAACCAGTTCAGCGGCAGCATCCCTCCCGAATTGGGAGGCCTCGAAAATTTGGAGATCGTTTATCTCAACGGTAATAAATTAACCGGCACAATTCCATCGCAATTGGGGAATCTTACCAATTTAAAGTACCTGGACATGGAGATCAATCAACTAACGGGCGCGATTCCGCCGGAACTCGGTAATCTCCATAACTTGAAGACTCTGATTTTGAATTTCAATAACCTGAGTGGGAGCATACCCCCTGAAATAGGAAATCTTACCAATTTAAATTATATGCATCTTTTGAGGAATCATCTCAGCGGAACGATTCCACCTCAATTGGGTAACTTGAGTCAATTGATCGTAGCTGAACTGAGCTACAATGACCTGAGTGGGAGTATCCCTCCGGCATTGGGGAGCCTCAGTAACCTGGCCGGGCTGAGTCTGTGCGAAAACCAGTTGAGCGGCACCATCCCCGAGGAATTGGGTCATCTTGAAAATCTGTGCACTCTTTGGCTGAACGATAACCAGCTAACCGGTAGTATCCCGCCGCAATTGGGTAATCTCAGCAGTCTGGTGAAGCTCTGGCTTCAACATAATAAATTAAGTGGAGGCATACCTCCTGAATTGGAAAATCTTAATAATTTGTTTTCCCTTTTTCTGAATAATAACCAATTGAAAGGCGAAGTCCCGCCTGGTTTTTTAAATTTAGCGATTTCGGACCTGGAAATCGGTTACAATTGTTTGACTGCAACAGGCCCAGAACTTCGGGACTGGCTTTACAGAGTCGACTGGGATTGGGATCAAACCCAATGCGGTATGATTGCAACCGTACCGACCGTAACAACAGCCCCGGTGTCGTCGATTACCGCGACCGGCGCCACATGCGGGGGGAATATCACGTCCGATGGCGGCGTTCCTGTCAAAAAACGGGGAGTTTGCTGGGGGATTTCACCCAGTCCGACCATCACGGAGTCAAAGACGACTGACGGAACCGGTACGGGAAACTTCACGAGCCTGATTTCCGGGTTAAAAAAGGGGAACGTGTATTATGTCCGGGCATATGCAACCAATAGTGTGGGGATTGCCTATGGCGCCAGCGTGCGTTTTACAACCCAGGAGACTCCCATTATCGCCTTAAGCAAAAATACCCTGAATTTCGGCGCACGCGTCAGTCAGAATATCACCGCCCCTCAAACCGTTTGGATTCGCAATGGGGGAGCGGGTACGTTGAATTGGTCGGCTTCTGGCGGCGAACCCTGGCTTTCGGTTTCGCCCTCTTCAGGGACCGGGAATGCAACGCTTTCGGTGGGTGTCGATCCCTCGGGTTTAACCGAGGGTGATTACACGGGATCCATTGTGGTCAGCGAACCGGATGCGGCCAATTCTCCGCAGACGATTACGGTCGCGTTGCATGTCTACGGAAGCGAGAACACATCGGCGCCATTTGGCGAGTTTTCGACTCCCGAGGATGGCGCCTCCTTATCCCATAGCATCCCGCTTACCGGATGGGCGCTGGATGATATCGGGGTTGAAACCGTTAAACTATACAATGGCAACCTGTTAATCGGTGATGCTGTTTGGGTGGATGGCGCCCGCCCCGATGTGGAAACGTTGTATCCTTCCTTTCCGCATAACGATAAGGCCGGATGGGGGTATATGCTGCTCACCGATTTCTTACCCGGAGGCGGAAACGGAACCTACACCTTGACCGCGAAAGCAACCGATAGGGAAGGGAACGAAGTGACCTTAGGCACAAAGACGTTTACGGTCGATAATGCGCATGCCGTTAAACCCTTTGGCGCGATCGATACCCCGTTTCAGGGTGAAAGCATTTCGGGAAAAGAGTTTGTGAGTTTCGGGTGGGCGTTGACGCCGCAACCCCATGGGATTCCCGTGGACGGCTCCACCATTGACGTGGTGATCGATGGCGTGATTAAAGGACATCCGGGTTACAATAATCTTCGTTCCGATATCGCGCAATTATTTCCCGGGTACGTCAATACCGACGGAGCGGGCGGATATTTTTGTTTCGATACCACGGATTTGACCAACGGTGTTCATACGATTGCCTGGAATGTGACCGACGACGCGGGAAATAGCGATGGGATTGGGAGCCGGTATTTTACAGTCATGAACACGGAAACCAGTGCTGATTCATCCCAGGGCGACGAGTGCCTGGATCCCGGAGCCCTTTCCCCGGATGAAGGGGATGGGAATGACGTCGAATCCGTTGAAATCAAAGAGCTTGAACGACTGGAGATCGCCCTCTTTGATAACGGGGAAATACTCCCGGGTGCAAGAATGAACGGGTATTCGGTCATTGGTGATCGATTCAAAGACTTACCCGTGGGTTCGACACTTGACAGAGAACGGGGGATTTTTTATTGGCAGCCGGGCCCGGGTTTTGTCGGTCGCTATCGGTTTGTATTTATTGGAACCGATGACCGGGGCCGGTGGATTCGGAAGAACCTTATTTTAAACATAAAACCCAAATCATGATAATCATGATAATCATGATAATCATGATAATCATGATTGTCATGATTGATTTGGTTTTAATTTTCTGCTATTATTCGTTTTAGAAGGAGGTTTCTCATGACATTCAAACGATACAAAGTTTTTACTTCCGGTATGTTCATTTCCCTTTTTATTATGGGATTTGTTTTGATGGACGCTCATTTATATTCATCACTCAAATTGGATAAGACAACATTTGCCCCCGGCGAAAGAATCTCCGTTCATTTTACGGCCGGCCCCGGGTTTGCCGACAATGCCTGGATCGGAATTATCCCTTCGAGCGTGGCGCATGGCAGTGAAATGGAAAACGATAAATATGATATTACCTATCAATACCTGAATGGAAAACAAAGCGGTACGCTGACCTTTAAAGCCCCGGCCCAGCCCGGAAGCTATGATTTCAGGATGCACGATACGGATAATAATGGTAGGGAAATCGCTTCGGTTTCATTCCAGGTGGGCGGATCCACCGGGAATTTATCGTTGAGTAAGTCCAGAGTGGGCGTCAACGAAGAAATCAGGGTTTCTTTTACGGCCGGCCCCGGGTTTGCCGACAATGCCTGGATCGGAATGATCCCTTCGAGCGTGGCGCATGGCAGTGAAACGGAAAACGATAAGTATGATCTGACCTATCAATACCTGAACGGAAAACAAAGCGGTACACTGATCTTTCAAGCCCCGGCCCAGCCCGGAAACTATGACTTCAGAATGCACGATACGGATAATAATGGGAAGGAAATCGCTTCGGTTTCGTTCCAGGTGATCAAACGTTAAACGTAACATCCGTCACATTTTTTTCCCGCGTCCATAAGGAATGGCCGTTTACTATCTTTCTTTTTCCGAGAACCTAAGTTATAATTGATGTATGACTCAATTAAGCTTTAAAAACAAATGGATACTGATCACAGGTGCTTCCAGCGGACTGGGAAAGGCCATTGCCATTCACCTGGCCAGGAACGAAAACGCCAACCTGGTGCTGGCCGCACGGCGCAAACCGCAACTGGAAGAACTGAAAAAAGAAATTGAAGCGTCTTCGGATTCGTTGGTTAAAATTGTCCCCACGGATTTGAGCCGTAAAGAAGATGTCGAGAATCTGTTCCAAAAAGCCGTTGAAATCGCCGATATTTACGCGGTGATTAACAATGCCGGCCTGACGTTTTATGGTCGGACGAATATGGAACATATTGAGACCTTTGAACAAATCATCGACGTGAACATGCGGGCCTTGATGATTTTAACGTTGCGGTTTCTCTCCTTTTTTAAGAAGAAAGGCGAAGGTGCCATCCTGAATATCACCAGCGAAGCAGGGTTGATTCCAACGCCGTATCAGGCCATTTATTCGGCGTCCAAACATGCGGCCCAGGTATTTACCGAAGCGCTTTGCATGGAAAACAAAAAAAATGGCATGACGATTTGCTCATTTGCACCCGGCGGCATTGCCACCGAAATGCTGGCCAAATCAGGGTTGGATAAAAAATATAGTTTTGATAGTCCGTTTAATATGAATGTGGACAAAACAGCCCGACTGGCGATCCAGGCGTTCAAGAGGAAAAAATTTATCGTTGTTCCCGGCTTTCTCAACAAAGTCGCTGTCTTCTTCGTCCGTTTCTTTCCTCGAAGACTGGTGGCGTGCGCTGTGGAATATATCTACAAATTACCGGATGAGGAAAAATGTAAAAAAATGAAAGGAGTGATAAAGAAAAGATGGAACAGTCTGTAATACAAAAAATTAGAAACATCGGTATCGTTGCCCATATTGATGCAGGAAAAACAACCACCACGGAACGGATTTTATTCTTTACCGGTGTCACCCATAAAATGGGGGAGGTTCATGACGGGAAAGCGGTCATGGATTTCATGAAACAGGAACAGGAGCGGGGGATTACCATTACTTCGGCTGCGATTACAACGGAATGGAAACATCATCAAATCAATATTATCGATACGCCGGGGCATATTGATTTTACCCTGGAAGTGGAACGCTCGCTTCGGGTTCTGGACGGCATCGTCATGATTTTTTGCGCCGTGGGCGGGGTGGAGCCGCAGAGTGAGACCGTGTGGCATCAGGCCGACCGTTACAAGGTTCCCCGAATTTCGTTTATCAATAAGATGGACCGCCCGGGTGCCGATATCTTCCAAACCGTGGAGATGATGAATGCGATGTTGGGCGCCAATGCGGTGATCTTTCAATTGCCCATCGGTAGCGAGGAAAATTTCAGCGGAGTGATCGATCTGGTCGATATGACTGCCGTGACCTACGATGATTTGTCGATCGTCACCTCCGATATTCCGGCGGACATGAAAGGCCAGGCCTTGAAATACCGGGAACAGATCATCGAAAAACTCGCGGATTTTGATGAAAATATCATGGAAAAATACCTGGAAGGCAAAGAGGTGACGCCCGAAGAGATTCGTCATGCTGCCCGCGATGCGGTCATGCGGTTGTTGATCACTCCGGTCTTTTGCGGTTCCTCCTTTAAAAACAAAGGGGTGCGTAAATTGCTCGATGCGGTCATCGATTATCTGCCGTCGCCGGTTGACCGGGGAATTATCGTCGGATACGACATTAACGATCCTGAAATCGCTATTTCGAGAAAACCGTCATGGAAAGAACCGTTAGCCGCACTGGCCTTTAAGATCATCAATGATAACTACGTGGGGCAGCAAACCTTTATCCGGGTTTATTCCGGTGAACTTCATTCCGGGACCTATGTCTATAATTCGACCAAGGAGAAACGGGAACGTATCGGCCGGGTCATGCGCATCCATGCCGATGATCGTCAGGACCTGGAGGTATTGAAGGCAGGAGATATCGGTGCCTTGATCGGGCTTCGGTACACCACCACCGGCGATTCGCTGTGCGATGATAGCCATCCGATTTTTCTCGAGAATATCCATTACCCGGATACGGTCATCGATATGAAGATTATCCCCCTGTCGCTGAAAGATCGGGATAAGCTGGGAATCGCGTTGAACAAATTGGCATTGGAAGATCCTTCTTTTAGAGTCCGGTTTGATAAAGAAACGGAAGAAACCGTTATTTCCGGGATGGGCGAACTGCATTTGGAAGTCATCGTCGATCGCTTAAAAACCGAGCATAATGTGGAAGTGGAAGTCGGAAAACCGGCGGTTGCTTTTCGAGAAACCATTACCCGCGAAATCATTCATGAATATAAATATAAAAAACAAACCGGTGGACATGGACAATATGCGCATATTTACTTTCATGTGGAGCCCAATTCCGGAAATGGTCTGGAGTTTGTGAATCACATCAAAGGCGGAAGCATTCCCAAAGAGTACATTCCGGCGATTGAGAAAGGGTTCCGTGCCACCATGGAGAAAGGTATTTTAGCCGATTTCCCGATGGTGGATGTCAAGTTCACCCTGGTGGATGGCAGTTATCATGAAGTGGATTCGAGTGAAATGGCATTCCGAACCTGTACGGAATTGGCGTTAAAGGAAGGCATCAAGAAGGACAGTTCCCAACTGCTGGAACCGATCATGAAGATTGAGATCAATACACCGGACGAATATATGGGTGAAATTATCGGCGATATCAATCGCAGACGGGGCCGGATCGATAACATGCGTCGTCACCGGAAAGGGTCCCAGAAATTAAACGGCAAAGTCCCCTTAATGGAAATGTTCGGGTATGCGTCCACGTTGCGAACGTTGTCGAGTGGGCGCTCCAGTTATTCGATGGAATTTCTTCAATACGAACCGCTTCCGAAGTTTATCGAAGAAAAACTGATCGAAGAGAAACGGACCAAGAAATCCAGTTAGCGCTATCGTAGGGGCGGTTCGCGAACCGCCCATTTTTCAAAATTGTGGCAATTCAAATGGGGCAATTCGCGAATTGCCCCTACGAAAATATCCGAATCACGGCGCGAAGCGCCGTTCTCATCTTCTTACCATCTCATCTTCTTAACTTCTGCTTTTCATTGCTTGACAAATCCCGGTCTGTATCCTAAAATGAAACCATGAAGGAAAAACAAGACGATCAAGATAACACGACCTTTCGAAAACCAAAGCGAATATTCGAAAACTCCGGGGCCGTAAACCCAGCCGAGGCCTATTTCATTTTTCTGGACCATGTGACCGACACCAAGAACCAGGACATCCAAACCCTGATCGATACCGGTCGCTATTTTTCCATCTTTGCCCCCCGTCAGAGTGGCAAAACCACCTTTTTTAAAAGACTGTGTGATCGCCTTCACCAGGATCGGACTTATATCGGTATTGTTTTAAGTTTTCAGCAATATGAAGGACTGGAGAAAAGTGAATTCTACGCAAAAATTGAAGAAGAACTCTATGAACAACTCACCAACCGATTAACAGCAGTCGGCTGCGATAAGTGTGATACGGTGACTCAATTTCTGGAACATTTTCATCTCACCGATCATCTCTCGTTCGGGGAACTCTTCACGCAATTAAACCGCATCCTTCAATTCAAAAAGATCGTTATTTTCATCGATGAGTTTGACGGCATTCCTCGGAGCGAGCTGGGAAATTTCCTGGCCAGTTTGCGGGATTTATATCAGAAATACAAAGAAGTCAAACAAAAAGCCCTCTACTCCATTGCCCTGGTGGGCATCCGCAATATTACCAAATTGGTGGTGGGCGGCGTGTCTCCGTTTAATATTGCCGATCAGGTCCAACTCCCTCCTTTCTCATTGAACAACATCCGCGATCTCTACAGCCAATACACAACAGAAACCAATCAGCCGTTTACCGAAGCCGCGGTCAAACGAATTCACGCCGAAACCGAAGGCCAACCCTGGCTGGTGAACCGTCTGGCCACGATCCTTACGGTGAACATCAAACCGGAAACCGTGGAACCCATCGATGAACCCGATGTGGACAGAGCAATTCAAATTCTGATCAAAGAACGAAATTCGCATTTCGACAATCTGGATGAAAAAGCCAAACAGTTCAAAGAGACGTTTATCGAAATCGTGTTTGATGGGGTGGAATACAATCCGGGTAAAGACGACCAAACCTGGTTGGAGCAATTCGGCCTGATCCGGAACAGGGATGGCAAAGCGGTTGTGGCCAATAATATCTATAAGATGAGATATTTGAAGATGTTTTTTGATGAGGTCACGGAGCATGCTTATGTTTCACCCCAATTTTACGAATTACCGGGCGGTCTTCTGGACATGAAAAGCATTCTCTTGGACTTTGATCGGTACATTGCACAAATTGGTGTTCGGGCGTTTTATGAGAATAAGAAACCCTATGAGAAAACCGGCCAATTTTTCTTGACCGCCTGGCTTTACCAATTTGCCCGAGGAGGGTGGGGGGATTTGCGTTATGAATCCATTACCGGTTTGGGGCGGATGGATATTCTTCTGAATTATAAAAACCGGAAATACATCATTGAAACCAAAGTGAATCATCGGGGGGACATGGGGCGACTGATCGAGCAGGGAATCCTGCAGATCACCCAAAAATATCTGATTACCGAAACAGCCAATGAAGGGTTCCTGGTCATTTTCGATGCCGGAACCGCAGCGGGTGCCACCGTCGAACCAACGGTTCATACCCGGGAGGGAAAGAGCGTCACCTGCTTTGTCATGGGCATTGGTTACCAGGAATAAACGCACTTCCCCTCTGGCTTTTTTAGCCGAAGTTAAGAGAGATTGACCAATGCCCAATACTGTTTATCAACAGTTTTACCTGTCACCAACCTCTTTGACGGTGACTTCCTTTCCATTAAAGACCACGGCCAATTTCTTAATCCTTTTTATCCCCCTGTTCACTAATTCCATTTCATATTTTTTTTCGTCGATCTGTTTTAAAGCGGATTTAACGGCTGATTCCACTGTTTCGTTTTTTCCGGTTTTTTTGAACTCCATGACATAACCCCATTGTGAAACATCTGCGGGTATGATCATGATGTCGTACCGGCCGTAACCCGATTCCCGGTTGGATTTGATCTCATGAGTGTCGGTTATCCAGATCAACAGGCCGGCCACCAGTGCATGATACACTTTCTCCGGCTCGCTGCTGATATCATGGTAACTGAACACTGCGGCCACGACCTCTTGCAGCAGTTCTTCAAACACCGCGATATCACCCTCGACCAGCGCCCTGAGCATGGTCTCGAGTTTCCTGTTTTCGATTTTGGATGAAAAGTAATTCTCCACGATCGCCTGATACGTACCCCTTACTTCTTTATTGGGGATGGTCAGACGATAATAGGCTCTTTCCCCGTCACTATCCGGTCCTTTGGCGGCTTGCTTCAAGTACCCGCCCATTAACAGGAAACTCCAAAACAAATTGTCACGAAGGTAAATATCTTTAAAAACGATATTTTCTTCGATGATTTTTTCAATGCTTTCGCCCCGGAGGAGTTGTTCCAGCTCGACCTTCAACTCTTTTCCTTCATCGGATAATAAGTTCTCAATGATTTCATTGTCCGCGGTATTGACCCAATACGGTTTTAATTTTTTCGCCTTGCTGTCGAGGAAACTGGTGAGGGACCAGGGATTATAGATGGTGCAGCCGCCGAAATTATAACCGTTATACCACTGCTGCACGTCGTCATACCGGTCGCGGGCGTCGAAATCCGTGAGTATGGCTTCGACTTCTTTTTCGGTGAACCCGAATTGATCATTGAACTCCTCCGACAACAGCGTAAAGACGCCCAGGTTGTTCAACCCGGAGAAAATCGATTCCTGGGCGATTCTCATGGTCCCGGTAATTACACCTTTTTCCAGATATTGGCCGGTGTCTTTTAATCCCCCGCAAAGAAAATTTCGTGTAAACGTGATGACTTCTTTATAATATTGGTTGGTAAACCCCGAATGTACCGAAGCGTCATACTCATCGATCAAAATAACGGCCTTTCGACCATAATAACGGCTTAAAAATATAAGCAATTTCTCCAGGCTTTTTTCATAGTCACCCAGGCTTCCTTTCAGATCGATGATCCGTTGAAAATAATCTTTTTCATGGGGAAGCAGCTCTTTGGATTTTAACAGGTAATAATGCCGGGTATATTCATCCTGGATCAGCAATTTGATTTTATCCAGACAGGTTTCCCATTCGATTTCTTTCACATCACGAAAAGAGAGAAAAATAACCGGGTGTTGGCCCATTTTTTCCAGGTATTGAGGGCCTGCGCCAGCGATGGCCAGGGAAGAGAATAAGCTCTTATAGTTATTACCGGGGATAACCGGTTTCCTGTCGGCGTCCGGAGTATTCAACGATTGCGGCAAATTTTCCGGGCAGCAGTCGTAAAAGTATTTCAACATGGAAATATTAAGGGTTTTCCCGAACCGTCGGGGACGGGGGATCAGGATAACCCGATTCCCCCGATCGATGATCTCCTTGATAAAAAGAGATTTATCGACATAATAAAAGTCACCGCTTATTATATTCTTAAAATCGGATTCGCCGACAGCAATTTTCTTCATCGTCATGGTCATTTACCATTTTACAGTATACCATACCGGTCAATCGAATTCAAATCGTTATGTTAAGGGCGACTCGCGAGTCGCCCTTAGCAAAACCAGCTAAGCCAGAAAATCCGCGGGCACATCACTGAGCCGGGCAATATCCTGTACGCGGTTTTTAATATCAAATCCCATGGTGCATGATACGGAACATACCGGGCACCGGGTACAAACAGCAGACGGAATCGTGATGGTTTCCAGCGTTTCTTTGGCAAGACCCGGGTTTTTATACCCATAGGCATACATATAGCTTCGCATCAGTGTCGGGATATTCAGTCTTTTCGGACACTGAGGAATACATTTTTCGCATTGTTGACAATAGAGACCGGCCACCGGTTCGCCCATTTTCGGAGGGTTGAGGTCGGCTTTCTCTTGCGGCGTCAGGGTCAAATCTTCCATGACCGATAAATCGAGTTCCATTTGATCAAAGGTGATAAATCCCGGAATGGCCGTATGAATGTTCTCATTCTGGAGCGCCCATTTTAAGGCGGCTTTCATGTTAATGGGGTATTTCTTTTCTTTCCCATCCCAGTAGACGCCCGCTTGCGTTTTCATGCCCATGATTCCCAATCCGGCTTTGGCGGCATAAGCAATCGCATTTTGGACTTCCGTGAGATTCTTTTGTTTAAAATTATAACTGGTTAGAATCATATCGTACTCTTTACAGTCCACGGTGGCGCGAATCACTTCCGCTTCATTGGTATGGGTTGAGACCCCAATAAAACGCACTTTCCCTTCTTTCTTCAGTTTTTTCATCGCATTGAGATACGGTTCGAAGGTAACGGATTCTTTGCGGCTAATGCTATGAAGATAAAGGATCTCCACGTGGTCTGTTCCCAACCGTTTCAGACTGGTTTCGAATTTGGCGATGAAGGTATCGGGCTTAGCATCCGGGGGAAACAGATCGGTTTCTTCGTCTCTGGGTTCAAATACCTTGGTCGAAATATAAAAAGAATCTCTGTCGCGACCTTTGATCACCTTACCGATCATCTCTTCGTTCAAGCCGCGTTGGTAGTACCAGGCGGTATCGAGCAGCTTGATTCCGGCGTCCAGGGCCGCTTGAACCAGGTTGGGGTTATTGGCGTTCATCACCCCCATGCTGACAATGGGGACTTTTAAACCGGTTTTTCCCATAGTCCGGTAAATGAGTTTGGGTTTCCGACTGGGAGGCGTACTCGGGGGAGTGGGTGAGGGCGTCCCTTCCGCAGTCAGGACCGAAGGTAGAACCGTTGCTCCGGCAAGTCCCATGACACCCTTTTTTATAAAATTTCGACGGCTTTGTTGACTCATATTGTTTATCCTCCATTTATAGGTAGTGGTTGTTCATTGTGATATCCATGTTAAATGAGGTGATTGACTGCATCGATCAAATGGTCGATTTGCTCGTGGGTATGAGCGGAAAAAATGGAAATGCGCAGGGCGCCGCCTTTGGGAACGCTTGTGTAAACGCCTTCGGGAACATGGGCCACGGCAATGTTATTCTCGAACAATTCCTGCTGGATTCGTTCCGCGTTGAAACTTTTTTGGTTCGTATTCAGGCAGATAATCGGAACCGGGGTATGGTTAACGACAAAACCGAGTTTTCGGAATCCCTCTTTGGCATACCCGACATTATCCCAGAGTTGTTTTCGGAGTTCGGGATGTTGATGCAGGATTTCCAGCGCTTTTGAAGTGGCGGCTGCGGCCGGGATCGGAACCGTACTGCACGCATTGGCCAAGATGGATTTTTGTTTTATTTTCGTAATGAGTGCGTCATTTCCGCAGATGATGCCGCCGTGACCGCCCAGTGCTTTGCTCAGCGTACCCGACGCGTAAAGTCGTTCCCCGCTTAGCCCGAAGTATTCATAGGTTCCGAATCCTTTTTCACCGATCACGCCGGTGGCATGCGCATCATCGATACAGAACAGCGCGTCTGGGATTCCGTCCAACACGTCAAGGTATTGGGGAATGGGGGAGATTTCGCCGGATATGGGAAAGATGCCATCGCAAACGATCATGGGGCGATGAGAGGGTTTTAAGTGGTGGTGGATTTGGAGCCTTAAATCATCGGGGTTTCGATGCTCGAATAAGACGACGGGTTTATTGGCCAGGGCAGTGCCGAGTCGGGACGAATAATGGGATTCGTTGTCGATAAAGATGATCTCGTATTCATCGGTTAATCCTTCCAATAGCAAGGAAGTCCCGAAACAGCCGGATGCATAAAAGAAGACATTGGGTTTTTCAAAGAATTGGGCGCATTTTTCCTGAAACTCCACCAGTATCGGATTGGTGCCATAAACATTGGGGGTGGTCGCGCTGGAGATACCAAATTTTCGGGAGGCGTCGCATGCGGCTTGAACGACATCCGGGTGAGTTTGGAAACAGAAATAACCGCATCCGCCGTAATAATCCACCAGGCGATGGTTGATAATCGCCCTGGCTCCTATTTCGCTTTCCATGACATACTTCATTTGATTTCTCCGTATTATTGTTTCGTATTATTTCGTATTATCTTATGAATCCGAGTGAGTCTATGTGTTTTGCATGATGATATCGATGGCTGCGGCAATCATATCCTTCAGTTTCATATTCAGTGTTTGATCGATGTCTTCCTGAGTGAGGCCGCGGTCGAGGTTTCCGTTAAATTCCCCATTTCTGGAGTTGTAATGCCAGATTAAATCGATACCGCTGTCAAAGGAATAAGGAAAAAGCCCGCAAATCAATTGATTGGTCACTCGTGTGGCGAATCGATCTGCCGTGTCATTCAGGCCGATTTGTCGGAGGGTTTGGACATGGGTTTGCTGCATGGATGGAAGGTATTCCAATTGGTTAAATCCGCCGAGAGTCAGGTAGCCGCCCATAAAGGTCATCAGTAATAGGTCGAAGAAACTGGTTTGATATATTTTTTTTGTTTGTAAGGCATCGATGATCGATTCTTTTTCGAGGGGGACGTGGAAATCGTCCGCGATCAGGGCGTTGGATGACTCATTGACCGTGAGGGCAATGACTCTGGTTTTACCTCTTCGTTCGATGATTCCCCAGAACAAGTGGGAGCCCATATTTTCTCCCCAGCAGCAAGGGATTTCGGAAAAGTTGTCCAGAATCTTGCGTCGGATTTTGGGATCGAAGAGGATCAGGGATATCAATGAATTCGGGTCATTGATTTGATCGATGAGGAGTTCTGAAATGATTGGATTGGATTGAAGGTAGATCAAGTGGGGGAGGGAGTCTCGAATGGATGAATCGAAATAATGTTTCCAAAGGTTGTAATTGAGGTAGGAGAGTTGATCGGAGAAGGATTCGTAATTTTTCGAAACTTTTTCGATTTCGAGACAGTCAAAAAATAAGTATTCCAGAAATTTTTTCTCTTCGAGAGTCAATGAATTTTCCGAGTGGGTCAATAGCGTTGTGATATCTTTGGAATTTCCCGAGTTTAGTTTGCCTTCGAAGAGGAAGACAGGGAGTTTGGATTGTTTTTCGCCGAAGAAGTTGAATTTTTCTTTTTTAAAATAAAAGCCTCGGGGATGGCATTTATTGACCATGGGAATGCTGCCGGAAGCAAAGACGACGGCATAGGGGAGTTTCAGATTTTTAATCACCTCGGTGTAGAGGAGGTTTGAATTATAGAGGAGGGCGTAATTTAATAGACTGTGATGGTCGGCATAAGAAACGATGGGGAATGTCGATAATTGGTTTTCAAGTGATATGGGGGCGGAAACATTGGGAAGCAGCCGTTGGGTTTCTTTATTGATGGTATGAATGATTGTCGAGGTCAATGGATTGGTTTCTTTCTCTGAATTATGGGGGATGGACGTTTGAATACCGTGAAGGTAGTCTCTCAGTGTCCCGTTGAAGTCGAATATATTTTTCATTTGAGGTCTTATTTGGAATAACTGGTCCATCTCGTTGGTGATGCCGGACATTTTGCCTCCTGTTGGTAAAAGAATTCTGCAACAAGCGTCAACAATAGCATAGTTTATTTTATAAGTCAAATAATACTACAATTCGTGATGATCCACCATTCGGCTTCCCGCAAAAATTAAAACCAGTTTCTTCAATGCGGTTTTCCCAATAGCTTTTAAGAATTTTTCATCCATGCTGTATTGCATTAATTGAGTTTGGGCTTCTTCCTGCAGGTTTTGAATCTGTTTTTGCAGAGTCTTTGATTTCTTAACACTGGAAGGTTTGATATATTTGATTTCTATCAAATAAGCATAATTAAGGGACGGGTATTGGGCCAGGAAAGGTTCCAATAAAAGATCCGCATACCCCTTTTTCATTTCTTTTTCGGAATGGACCAGGTAGAGGTCCGATAATCCGAGGTACACATTTAGAAAGGCCTGGATTGATTTTTCCCCGGCAATTAAATCTCTGATTCCAGTCGATCGATCGAGTTCTTCGGCGAGATATTCGATGAGCGGTTTCCAATTTCCGTCAAATGCCATCTCTTTCATATGGGTTTCATATTCTTTTAATTTGAACGTGAATATGCCGGTTTCTTCGTAAGCCTTCTTGATAAAGTCGTAATAGAGTCGTTTTACGGATTCGTTGGGAATTCTGAGAATGGCCTTGTTTTCTTCATCGATACCACAAATGGTTAAAAGTCCAAAGTAATAGAGGAGAGAAATAAAGTTATCCGGTTCAATCAAATCTTTGACCGGGAAACTTCGGGTAATTTTCGAATGAACTATACCGACTTCAAGGATTTGTTGAAACGTTGAAAAATTTCCGTTAATCTTTGGGGCTTCTTTTTTATCGATTACAATTAAGTGGTGGAGTTTACCATAATCGGTCAGTGCATTTTCATCGACCAGGATACGGGGAATTTTGGAATATTTCAGGTATTCTCTTAGAAAATAGAGGGTATGAACCGTATTGAATACTTCCGTTTCGGCGTCCATCGAAAAGCGGTAATGGTTATACCATTTGCTCATGATTTCCATTAATTCCGGGGTCAAATGTCGGATTTTACCCGTTTGCCTGTAGTACTCGATCATGGTTTCGACATCATGATGGGTAAATCCGAGAATTTCATTAATATCCGCATCCAGGGAAATATTGGAAGCGATATTAAAACCGGATGTAACATCGTCCATCGTAATCGGAGAAACGCCTGTCATAAATATCCGGGATATCGGGGCGTCCGTTCGGGACGTTCCGGCCTTCAGGGCGTTAAAGAAGGAACGGAGGAAGCCTCCGCCATGGGTGATGGCTTGAAATTTTTCCTGACCATGATCCGATAAAATGACGTTGGCAAAATTATCGTATTCATCGATAATTGTATAAATCTTGAATTCTTTATTCGAACAATACGTTAGAAGCGTATCCATCACTTCGGAAGCGCTTTGTGTTGCGTTGAGCAATTTTTCAACTTTTTCAACGTCTATATCCAGATAGTTTTGATACTTTGTAATAAATGCAATGGCTGCGTTTCGTACTCGAGTCACAAATGCATTATGGACCTGATCGATATTGGAGTCCACAATTGAAAAATCGAGCGTTAAGATCATGTAACGGTTTCGATCCGGGGTGGGATTCCGGTGGATATCGGTTCCCTTAAACAGGGAATCGAATCGATCTTTATGAATAATATCGTAATAAGATTCCAGTAAAGACAGGAAAAGCGATTTTCCGAAACGGCGAGGGCGGATCAGGAAGAGAAAGTCGCCTTTCTCTTCGATAGTTCTGATGTATTTTGTTTTGTCAACGTAATAGAGATTTCGTTGAATAAACTCGTTGAAGTCTGATTTTCCGTATGGAATACGCTTTAATGTTTGTTCGTCATTCATTTTATTATTCATCATGAATAATAGTATTATACCATCGGGATATTTCGATTTCAACCTTTATAACTTTTACCCCAGCAATTCTTCTTTTGAATTTTTTCATCAGATTTACATATTTTCGCTGGATTTTTTGCTGCGATTCTTGTATTATTATTTTATCCCTGCGCCTTGTTGGGGGGTTCCGATCAAAAGTT